>CAWHBH010000019.1:0-21483 GCA_963827525.1 uncultured Thermoleophilia bacterium | reverse complement strand
AACTGGTGGGGGTCGCGCGCACCGCTCACGCCTCGGCATCGAGCACCCGCGCCGCGACAGAGAACCCGGGCTGTATCGTTTCGCCCGACTGATGTGACGCGGCGACTGGATCTCTGAAGGGGCCCACTATGACCGCTCGGCGGCTCGTCCGCCGCCATCGACTTGCGTTGGCATTGTTCGGCGTCCTCGTCGCTCTCCCAATCGCGACGACGATGGCATCTCCTGCCAGGGCGATCCACCGGGGCGATGACGCCCCCATCAGCTCATACCGCTTCATGGTGTCGCTGCGCCTGTCCAGCATGCCAGACAGCCACCGCTGCGGTGGCACGCTCATCGAGGCCGACATCGTGCTGACCGCGGCGCATTGTGTCGGCCGCGTCCCGGACGGCGGGCTCGTCGCCGTTGTCGGTGCCGACATCCCGGACTGGCCGAGCGCGCCACGGATCTCTACGTTGGGCCACCGCGTCCCCAAGAGCTTCGATCTTCGCTTCGACAACCGTGACGACATCGCGGTCGTCCGGCTCGCCGTCCCGCAGGCCACCCCTGGGATCCGGCTGGCTGCCGGTGAACCGCGCGTTCGAGACCGCGTCGTGACCGCCGGGTGGGGCTGTACCAATGCCCCGCCCGTCTGCGAGGTGAGTGCGGCCAACCTCCAGGCCTCCGGTCAGACCGTGCTCGCGGATGCATCCTGCGGCCGGGATGTGTTCTGGACTCGACCGACCTACTACGCCCGCACCAACATCTGCACGAGGGGCACCAGCTTCAGGTCGACCATCAACCGTGGCGACTCGGGCGGCCCGCTGCTCGTTCGAGACCGGCGCGGCAGTCTCCGCCAGGTCGGTGTCACGGCGCTCGGCTCGGACAGCACGACGAAGCTCTACGCAGGCTTCACCTCGATCCCCGTGGAAAGGAAATGGATAGCGGGCGCAATTCAGTCGTTGCGGACCCGCTGAGACCTCGAGTGGGATGACGCTCGTCGCCGGGCCTTCCGCCGCCAGGACGCGGAGCGCTTCGTCGAGGAGGTGCGAGGCGACGAGGCTGAGCTTGCGAGCTACCTGCGGATCGGGGGAAGGAGCGGGAGCTGGAGGCGGGCGGGCCGAACAAGGCCTCCTCGCCTGGCCTCGACCGAGAGCACGTTCACGGTTCAGCCGTACGAGAGCTCAGTTACGTAGGTCTCGTGCGTTCAGGTGGTTTGCCAAACGCGATCCAAGGGTACGTAAGTTGAAGCCACAAGCCAAAAAGGAGGTCGGATGCGCACGCTTCGCTTGCTCACACTGTTGCTCGGCCTGACCCTCGCGCTGGCTTTGCCCGCGGCGGCGGCTCCGTTCCCGGGGGTCATCTCGCTCCCCAACGGCTTCCAGCCGGAGGGAATCGCGATCGGGAAGGGCAGTACTTTCTACGTCGGCTCGCTCGGCACCGGGGCCGTCTACAGCGGCGACCTAAGGACGGGTGCCGGTGCCGTGCTCGTCCAGCCGCAGGCAGGACGAGTCTCCGTCGGACTCGAGTTCGACGGCGGCCTCCTCTACGTCGCCGGGGGCGCAACCGGCCAGGCGTACGTCTACGACGCCGCAACTGGTGCCCCCGTGGCCTCGTACCAGCTCACGACCGATCCGTCGTTCATCAACGACGTCGTCGTGACGAAAGACGCGGCCTATTTCACCGACTCGTTCCAGCCTGTGCTCTATCGCGTGCCGCTGGGAGGCGCTCCGGGCGTGACGGTCATTCCGCTCGGAGGAGACTTCACCTTCGTTCCGGGCGCGTTCAACACGAACGGGATCGACGCGACATCCAACGGCAAGACGCTGGTCATCGTCAATTCGACTCTCGGCGCCCTCTACACCGTCGACCCGGCGACGGGAGTCGCAAACCAGATCGAGCTTTCGAACGTTAATGTGACGAACGGCGACGGCATTCTCCTCGACGGCGGGACGCTCTACGTCGTCCAGAACTTCCTCAACCAGGTGGCAGTTGTCTCGCTCGCGCCGGATCTGTCGGCGGGCGTGCTCGTCGCTACCCTGACCAATCCGAATTTCCGCGTTCCGACCACAATCGACGAGTTCGGAGACAACCTCTACGCCGTCAATGCGCGGTTCGGAACACCTCCGACGCCGGACACGGAGTACGAGGTCCTGCGGTTCAGCAAGTGATCGACACGCACTGCTGGAATGGGGGCAGTTGCAGCCACCACCGGG
This sequence comes from uncultured Thermoleophilia bacterium, assembly GCA_963827525.1. Lineage (GTDB taxonomy): Bacteria > Actinomycetota > Thermoleophilia > Gaiellales > Gaiellaceae > GMQP-bins7. The sequence continues at coordinate 19,291 of CAWHBH010000019.1, read as the reverse complement.
TCGTCACGGCGGGTGCCCAAGGGTGTCGTCGCGAGGACTGATGCTGCGGCTCGCGAGCACATCGGTCTTCGGCTCGCAAATGCGGTTCGGTTTGCGACGACGATCCCGCACTCGCGGCCTACCTGCGGCTCGAGGGGCGTGAGACTCGAGGCGGGCGGGGTGTACGAGAATGATCGCCCACTCGCGGCCCGATTCTCCCTGGCTCCTGCTAGAACGTCACGGGGACGCACATGTCGGACCTGATTCTGTATGTCGACACTTCGGACGTTCGTGAGGGAGCGCTCGAAGAGCTGAAGGCGGGCATGGAAGAGCTGACCGACTTCGTCGAGGCGAACGAGCCACGGATCATCGCCTACAACGTCTACTTCAACGACGAGGGAACCAGGATGACCGTCGTGCACGCGCATGCCGACTCCGCATCATTCGAGTACCACATGGAGGTGGCGGGACCCCTCTTTCGCCGGCTAGCGGAGCTCGTCACGCTCTCAGCGATCCACATCTACGGCGAGCCAAGCGAGAAAGTGCTGAAACAGTCGCATGAGAAGGCCCAGATGTTGGGGCGCGGCGCTGTCGTAGTGGAGCCCTTGTTCGCAGGCTTCAATCGCCTTGCGGCGTTCGCTGAGCCGGAAGCGCCTTCCGCGGCACTGAATTAGGGCATGGACTGGGGCGAGGAGGCAGCCGTGGTGCCGTACAGCGTCGCCTTCCAGCGTAGGGTTTGAGAATGGCCGACGAGCCGCGAGCGGACGAAGTCGAGGCCGGCCAGCGCGTCTACACGCCGTTCACGCTGCGCGTCTACGACCTCTTCGTCCTCGGGTTCTCGAACCGCTTTGTGTGGCGATGTCGGAGCTCCAAGTTGCTCGAGCGATATGAGAGTCACGTCGGCGCGCGCCACCTCGACGTCGGGGTCGGCACAGGGTGGTTTCTCGACCATTGCCGCTGGCCGGTCGAGAATCCGCAGATCACCCTGCTCGACCTGAACGAGAACTCACTGTCGGCGGCGTCCGACCGGATCCGCCGCTATGCGCCCGCGACGGTTCAGGCGAACGTGTTGGATCCAGTCGACCTCGGCGATTCGCGCTTCGACTCGATCGGGGCGAACTTCCTCTTCCACTGCCTTCCCGGCGAGCTGGAGTGGAAGGCCACGACTGTGGCGTCGAACCTCCGTCCCTACCTCGCCTCGGGCGGTGTCCTCTTCGGAAGCACGATTCTAGGCCGCGGCGTCGCCCACAACCTGCTCGGACGCCGTCTCATGCGCCTTTACAACCGGAAGGGGATCTTCTCGAACATCGAGGACGATCAGGGAGGACTCGAGCAGGGGCTTGCGTCCGAGCTTACCGACGTCGAGATCGAGGTCGTGGGCGCCGTGGCGCTCTTCGCCGGACGAGCGTAGCGTGCTCGCCTAACGACGCCATCGACACCTTCATCCGCCGCGAGGACGCCGAGCGCTTCATCGAGGAGGTTCGCGGCGACGATCCTCGAGCTCGCGGCCAACCTGCGGATCGAGGAGCGCGAGCTCGAGGCGGGTGGGCTGAACTGGCTCACCAACCCCCGCTCGGAAGCGGGCGGGGGGAGGCGCGGCAGCCTCTCCGTCAACCCTGGGAAAGCCGCTTTGCCCCCCGAGTCCCCTCTTACGGGCCAACCCTCCAGCGCCGCGCCTGAGTGCGACATTGTCCCCGAAGAACGAAGGAGATACAACCTGTCGGCCCATCGGTTCGTTCTCGGTGTGGAATCATCCTCGTTCAGAGATTGATCGGAAGGAGGCGTGATGGCTCCGATAACGGAGAGCATCGAGATTGCCCGCCGCCCGGAAGACGTCTTCGCGTACGTCACTGACCCGTCGCATCTTCCTGAGTGGCAGGAAAGCGTCGTCCGCGTCGATCGCGAGGGCAGTGGGCCGGCCAGCGAGGGAACCAAGGTTGTCGTGACAAGACGGGTCGGGCGTCGCGAGATGGCTATGACGGCTGAGCTGACCGACGTGCGTCCGCCTACGAGCTGGAACGTTCGGGGGGTTGACGGCCCTGTGCGCGGGATGGTTCGAGGGACGGTCGAGTCGCTTCAGGACGGTCAGGCATCGCGCGTGACGATGGTGCTCGAATTCGAAGGGCACGGCATCGGCAAGCTTCTCGTGCCGCTCGTCGTGCGCCGGCAGGCGGCTTCGGAGATGCCGAAGAACCAGCAGAAGCTCAAGCAACTGCTCGAAGGTGGCGCGTAGCTCAAGGACCGCGCCGCGAGCTCCCAACCTGCCGCTCGAGGACGCGCTGCAGCTCGTGCATCTGTACTTCGAGCGGGGCTCACCGAAGGCTGAGCCGGCCGCGAGGAGGTGGCTCGTGCGCTACCTCAGCGAGGGCACGCCGGGCTTGCGGGACATCGCCAGGGTGACGGCGAGACTTGCGGAGCGCGAGCTCGAGGCGGGCGTGAACCAGGAGGCCCGACGAACGGCCGCGTAAGCGAAAGTTGCCGCCTTGTCGGCTAAAGGAGATCCGCGACGAAGAGGAGCAGGCAGAGGATGATCGCGGCGGCCCCTACCCGGATCGCAGCCAAAGCGACGCGACGCTCGTCCGCCGGAAGATCGAGCTGAGTCTGCCCAAGAGCGATCCCGCCCGTCGCGAGCAGAACCGGTAGTCCTGTCCAGAAGAGCAGGAGCGTGACTACACCGAGGCCGGAAAGGGCAAGGGCGACGCTGCTAGGACCTGGCTCGGCCAGGTCCAATGCCGAGGGTACTCCCCAGACGAAGACCCCGAGCGTCACCAGGATGATGAGGGCCAGGATGGGGAGGTACTCACGGAGGCCGCTTCCTTGGACCAGGCTCCCGACCGCGGAAAGACCCGCCGCCAGCAGCGCCGCAAGCCCGGCAACCTTGGGCAACTCGGACTCAAGCGGCTTCGCGGCAAGAGCGGTCAATGCCTGGCTCCCGAGCATCAAGACTTCCTTCTCGTGATCACACCCGCACGTTCCGCGAGTAGCCGCTCGTCGCCATACCCCCATCTGGGCTATATTTGCTCGAGCGGTACTTGAGCGAGGGCTCGCCCGGCTCCAGCACTTCGCGGAGTTCAACCGGAAAGGCGGGAGCCGAATGACGCATGAAGCCACGCACGGCGTTCGCGCGGGACTCTGCTTGTTACGATCGCCCGCTGTTCAGCCGCGGATTCAGAGAGGTCATCCTCATCGTCGATGATGTCGAGGCGTCGACCGCGTTCTACCGGGACGTCGTCGGCCTCGAGCTTCAACCGCAGCAGACCTCCGACTGGGCGTGGTTCTATGCGGGCGACCCCGAGCGCCGTCAGCGGTTAGGTATCCACAAGGGGACCTTGCTGTTCGAGAACCAGCCGGCCGCGCCCGGCGGTGAGCGGTGGGGGCCAGTCCACTATGCGTTCCAGGTCCGGCGGACGAGCTGGTGGACGCAGTCGAGCACGTCCGCAGCCACGGCATCGAGGTGTTCGGGCCTCATCAGTTCGGCGACCTCGCCGACGCCTACTTCTTCTATGACCCGGACGACAATCTCGTCGAGTTCTTCGCATACGTGGACGCGTAGCGAACCAGGGGGCAACTAGCGACGCGTCTCGACCGCGCTGTATGGGTCGTACACCGTTCGCGGGCACGCGCCCCACAGCCCGAGGCGCTTCGCCCGAGCACGCTTCGCCAGCCCCTCAAGTCGGATCGCGTCCCGGCCTCTCCGCCCGTCGTAGAAGTACGGCGCTGCGGCACCGAGTGCGACGAGCCGGATGTTGACGTTCACGCCGTCAGCTCGGACGACGTAGCGCAGAAGCCGCCCGAAGTCGTCCACACGGTCGGTCGCGGGTTCAGACAGCAGGCGCACGCGGACGCCTTCGGGAAGGAGGCGCTTCGTCGTGGCCGATGCCTGCCGGCCCACGGTTGGCGGCACGGGCGAGATACGGGAATCTGAGTCAGCCGCCGTGTCAGCCTTGAGTGTTTGTTGCAGGCACGGCAGGTCTGGTCGGCCTCGTGGCCGGGCGCCGGCTGGTCACCGACTCGTGAGCCGCCTACGCGTCCGGAGCAGCGTGTGTGATCGTCCTTCTCGGGTGCTCCCTGGTCGAGGTACAGCCGAACTCTGAAGCACGGATCTCGCGTACGCGAAAAAGGCACGTTCGAATAGCAGGTTGTTCCTTGCCGAGGGCTGGCTCCTCCAGGTCGTGTAAAGCTTGTCGCGATGGAGATAACCGAGCCGGCTGTTGCCGAACCTCGCTTTCCGCGGAGGAGTCGGATCGCACTACGGCTCCTCGCCGCCTTCCTCGTCGTCAGCATCCTGCCGATAACCATCCTCGGCTATCTGTCATGGAGGGAGTCCAGTGGTTCCCCTGACGAAGGTGCCGAGGGGGAGGCCCACGCGACCGAGGAGATCTTCGGCGCGTCGGTTGCCACCGTCGAGCTCGTCGTCGCGGTTGCAAGCTTGCTCCTGAGTATCGGCATGGCACTTCTCGTCGCACGGACACTCGTGCGTCCTCTCCGGCGACTACAGGCTTCGATGCGGCGCGTCGAGCAAGGCGACCTCACCGTCTCGTCCGACGTGACGTCCTCGGACGAGATCGGCCAGCTGGCGATGAGCTTCGATCGCATGGTCGAGGGCCTGCGGCATGAGGCGCTCGTGCGTGACCTCTTCGGACAGTACGTGACTCCGGAGCTCGCCGAGGCCGCGATAGAGCGACGCGACGAGCTCGACGGTCAGCTCGTCACCTGCACAGTGCTCTTCGCAGACATCCGCAACTTCACGGGAATCGCGGAGGCCTTGCCGGCGACCCGACTCCTCAAAGTCCTCAACGAGTACTTCGCACGTATGTCCACCATCGTCGTCGAAGAGCACGGCTTCGTGAACAAGTTCGGAGGGGACAGCTTGCTGGCGGTCTTCGGAACGCCGCTCAACCCAACCCCAACCACGCCGCGTGCGGCGTGCAAGCTGCGTTGCGAATGGAGAAAGCCCTGATCGAATTCAACCGCGAACAAGAAGACGCCTTTCTTCCGCAGATCATGATCGGTATCGGTATCGCGACCGGGGACGTTGTCGCCGGGAACGTCGGTAGCGAGACGAGACTCGAATACACGGTGATCGGCGACGCCGTCAACGTCGCTTCTCGATTGCAAGCAATGACGAAGGAGCTCGACAAACACATACTCGCTAACGCCGAAACGGCGCGTGCCGCCGCTGCGGTCGCGCACTTCGAGTCCGTCGGGGGAGTGTCGGTGCGTGGGAAGTCGCGCCCGGTGGACGTGTTCGTCGTGACCGAGGACGAGACAGATCGCGTTGAAAGCTAGCGCCGCTTCATCAGCCGTCGAGCGTCGTTAGCGTCTCCTGGTATCGCCGAGTGGGCTGAACGCGACGATCAGGCAGTCCTCTCGCACGGGTGCACGTTGACTCTGCCGCACGCACGCACGCGCACACGAGTGGACGAGCGACAGCGCGGACCGACGGCCCGTCGGCCCGAGGAGCTCCGCCGCGCGCTCGCTTCCGAGGGGATCCTCAGTATCAAGCAGTCGCGAAAACCGGCCAAGGCGTCTTAGGATGCCGGCCGGGCGCCAGCGGGAGGACAAGGCTGAGCGGCCCGGAATCGCGCGACAGCGATTACCTGGACACACCTCGCGAGCTACCTGCGGATCGAGGAGCGGGAGCCTAAGGCGGGCTGAGCTAGGCTCGTGGTCTAGCCGGCGGCCGTCGCGAGTGCGCTGCGTACGAGCGGAAGACTCTGCTCATAACGTTCACGCAGGGCGTCCGAATCTGCCCGGTCGGCGCTGACAGTGAGAGCGGCAACCTTCACGAGTCGTGCCGTGTCGCCAGCAACTCCTGGTGCGTCGCAGATGCGCCGAACATAGTCCGTGTAGGTCTCACCGGTTTGGCGTGTCAGAACGTTCACCGCCTCGCAGACGACCGGTTCGACACCCCACCGCGCAAGATCGTCGATCGACCACTCGGTCTCCTCGAGCACGTCATGGAGGACAGCTGCGTTCATCGCGGTTGATGTCGCGGCGCGACCGAGTTCCTGCACGACGTTGATGCCGTGAGCAAGGAACAGGACTCCGGAGCGATCGCGGCTCGCTCCGTAAACTCGCGCAGCGATCGCTACAGCGTCAGCAAAGTCCACGCTCGGACGATATGGGCGGCAGGTTGTCGAGATACCCCCATCCGGGGTAGGCCGGCTTCGGGCCGGTGAGTCTCGCGAGCTACCTGCGGATCGAGGAGCGTGAGCTCGAGGCGGGCAGGCTGCTCTGGCCGACGCTGCAAGGATTCGGCTGGGGGAGGGATCATTGAGCGGGAGCGGTACGTCGTGGGCGTCGCAGGCGGAGCATGTACGGCAGGCCCCTACCGAGGATGCCAACTGTCCCGCCGAAGCGCCGGAGCCAGGAGGGGTCCGGCACCGGAGGGAGGGGCCCGGCGAGGTCCTCGACCTCCACGAAGTAGGTGCGGACCGGCCCGATTCCCTCGAGGTTCTGCGAGATCTCGTGCATCGGGTGGTCGGGGAGAGACGTGCCGCCGCTTCGGTAGAGATCCTCGGACAGAAGGACGTACTCGGGCACCTGCACAGGGTTCTTGAGCAGGCGATGGACGAAGATCACGTCCATGCCGACGAGATTCCGCCGTCGCTTGATGGTTTGGGTCGCAACCTCGCCAACGTGCGCGACGAACTTCAGTTTCAGGCCACTCGCCTGCGCGCAACTGGGGCAGGGGCACATGTTGAGCTCGATCAGCCGCCGCTCGACGTGGAAGGCGTGGTGCATGGCGACGGCAGCCTGGGTGACGGCGGCGACCGTCCCGCCGCCGATCAGCGCGTCGTCCTCGCGCGAGAGGAAAGCCGCGTCACCTTCGATCTCGATCAGGTCGAAGTCGCGGGCCGCATCGACCACCTTCTCGAGCAGGCGCGTCGTGATTACCTCTGCGTGCGCGAGGATGGTGCGGTGGGACTGCATGTACTCCGTGTAGCCCCCGATGTCCGCAATCAAGAGCAGCGCACGCCGGGTCTCCACGCGGGAAGACGCTAGCAGGGCGGAAAGGACTGTCAGAAACTGACGCACAAGAGCCAGACGGGGCTCGCCCAAGTTCGAGAGCTAGGTGATTGGTTCGGCAAGGGGCAACAGCGCAGCGCCCGAGTGGGCTCTTTAGTTGGGCAACGATCCCTCTGAGAGGTCGCCGTCTGACGCGGCGTCGTCTTAGGCCGACACGCGGGGCTTCTCGCAACTCATCGAGGACAACCCATCGATAGCAGCCAAGGTGCTCGTTCGGTGCTCGGTGCTCGGTGCTCGGTGCTCGGTGCTCGGTGCTCGGTGCTCGGTGCTCGGTGAACGCGCTGCTCCCGAGACGATCTAACAATCACGCTGCTGGGTCACGTGAAATCTGGCGCGGCATCCGACGGGCGCTCCTCATGGGTGACGGAGGAGGCGATGACCCTGGCGTGGCGAGCGTACTGTCGCCTGAGGCGGTCAAACTCCAGCGATTGCGGAGACAGCTACGAGCCGACGCCAGCCGCCCAACCAAGATCTGACATCGATCTGACAGCGCTCCATGAAGCCTGTGCTCACGGGCGCTTCGGTGCGACCTCCGACTCCGCGAGTCGGGTCCGAGATGTACACCCTAGGGACACTCCTCCCCCGAACCATCCGCAACGCTCGGGGCATGCTTGCGGGGCGACCTCCTTCCGGATAGCGGCTGAACGCGATCCCGAGGGCGCCCACGCAACGAACTATTCGGCGGCCGACGAGCTCGCCATGATCGGGCTCTCGTTCCTCGCCGATTAGTGCCCCACTAGCGCAGCTTCTTCAGGGCACGTCCGAGTGCCTGGCCGCCCGCGAGCACTGGTTCGAACAGGTCGCCGTGCAGTTCGACGCGCTCGAGCGCCTCGCGCATCCCGAAGCGTCGCGGCGTCACGTCCTCGGTGAGCTCGTCCCAGCGAAGCGGCGTCGAGACCGGCGCGCCTGGCTTGGGCCGCACCGAGTAGACGGATGCGATCGTCTTCCCCCGCGCGTTCTGACGGTGATCGACGAGGACCCCTTCCCGCTTGCGCTTCAGCCATTCGGTCGTGACCAGCCCTGGGTGCCGCTCTTCGAGCCCGCGCGCCACGCGCTCCGCGAACGCGTAGGTCCGCTCGTAGGTCGCTCGGCGCGCAATCGGGACGAGCACGTGAATCCCGTCGGCGCCGCTCGTCTTGACGTAGGACTCGAGCTCGAGCCGCTCGAGCTCCTCGCGGATCAGATGAGCGATGCGGATCGCGAGCGCGAAGCCGCCGTCGGGCGGGTCGAGGTCGAAGAGCACGAAGTCCGGGCGGTGCGGCTTGTCGACGCGCGAGTACCAAGCGTTCATGTCGATGCAGTTCATCTGCACCATCCAGAGCACCGCCTCCGGCGAGTTGACGAGCGGGAAGTCGACGAGTCTCGAGCCGCCCTCGCGCGGGTAGGTGCGGTAGGTGCGCGTCGGGATCCAGGAGGGCATCCCCTTCGGCGCCTGCTTCTGGAAGTAGACCTCCCCGCCCACGCCGTACGGCGAGCGCTTCATCGTGAACGGCCGGTTGCGTAGGTGCGGGACGAGCACCGGCGCGATCGCGCGGTAGTACTCGAACAGTTCCTGCTTCGTGATCCCTTCGTCGGGGAAGAGGACGCGTTCAGGGCTCGTGAGGCTGACCGACCGCGGCGCCACGCAGTGGGTTGTACCTGTCCGGTAGGGCGCATGTGCATGTACTCACGGGTGAACGAGCGAAACAGTGCGCGTATCGCTCGGTGACCCGTGAAGGGTCCGACGGTCCGACGTGGCAGGTTTCCGGTTTCGAGCTCCAGGTGGACGACCGGATTGACGCAGGCGTGGCTCATACTCTGGCTCTATGGACTCGCGCTGTGGCACGGACGCACTCCGGTCACTGTTGGCAGAGGACGCCGTCTTCTCGATGCCGCCCTGGTCGATCTGGTGGCGCGGCCGCGAGACGATCCTGTCCGTGGCTGAGGACAGCGCCGAGTTCTGCCCGCCGACGCACGCCATTCGCGTGCGCGGCCAACGGGCAGCCGGCTATTGCGTCCTATGCTCTGGATGCGAAGACAGGGCATTACAGCGCAGCGGCGATCGACATCCTCACGCTCGACGGTTTTTGATCAAGGAGCACACCGCTTTCGTGACGCCGCAGATATTCGCACGCTTCGGTCTGCCCGCTGAACTCGCCGGCGCGTCGCAGCAGATGCTCCAAGCTGAGGTGCAGGCAGGTGGTGCTCACGATGCATAAGAGAGGCCGTCGTTCGGCCTTGCCTCAGCTGACCTGGGTGGACGTCTCTTAGTCGTCCGTGCCGATCGGCTATCTGGTTTGGACCGGGCTCATTGCCGGGTGCACGTTTTTCGCCCTGGCACCGCCGCGACCGCGTCGTTCGAGCCCGTCGAACAAGAGCTACCTGCTCGGCTTTCTGGTCAACGAGCTGCCGTTCGTCGCCTTTTACTTGCTCCTGGCCTCGACGTTGTTGGCAATCGGCCAGCGTGACATCGACTCGCCCGTCGGTTGGATCGCGTTCAGCCTGGCCGTTCTGGCGACGGCGGGGCTCGTCGTCGTGGTGTGGCGAGCGTTGCAGGCCCGCCAAACGCTCGACCAAGCTCTGACTGGGGGCCTGGGTTCGGAGTGGCGGAGCGAGCTCGACCCCGGAGCGGCCGCTCGCCTTCGCCACCACCTTCCGCTCGCGCGCATCCTCTTTGGGCCGTTCTCCTTCCGTCGCGCAGACGTCTTGCGGGTCGTGAACATCAGCTACGGCGATGCGGGGAAGAGCAATCTGCTCGATCTCTACCTTCATCGCTCCCATCCTCCGCGCGCTCCGACGCTCGTCTACCTGCACGGGGGAGCGTTCCGCAGCGGCAGAAAGAGCCGCGAGGCGCGTGCACTTCTCTATCGGCTCGCGAGCCAGGGTTGGGTGTGCATCAGCGCCAACTACCGTCTGAGCCCGGCAGCGCAGTTCCCCGATCATGTGATCGACGTCAAGAAGGTGATCGCCTGGGTGCGCGAACACGGCCGTGAGTACGGTGCCGATCCGGACGTTGTGTTCGTGGCCGGTAGCTCCGCGGGCGGCAACCTGGCCGCGATGGCCGCCCTCACGCCGAACGACCCCGCGTTTCAGCCTGGCTTCGAGCGTGCGAACACCTCGGTCACGGCCGCCATTTCCCTCTACGGCTACTACGGCCGCCACGGCTCCAGCGCACTGCCGTCGTCGTCCCCCATGGGGCACCTCCGAACGGATGCGCCGCCGTTCTTCGTGGCGCATGGCGATAACGACACGGTCGTGCTCGTGGAGGATGCGCGGTTCTTCGTCGACCAGCTGCGAAACAGCTCGTCCGGTCAGGTCGTCTACGCGGAGCTCCGCGGAGCGCAGCATACGTTCGACCTCTTCCATTCCATTCGCTTCGAAGCGGTCGTCGATGCGATCGAGGCCTTCGCCGCATGGGTGAGGTCGCGAGATCGTCGTGGAGAATGACGGCGACGCCGAGATGACAAGGTCGTTGCTGACGGGTCTCGAGCTACGCGACGCCTGGCATGCGCCAGTGTTGGGGAATGTCCTCTGAAGCGAGCGTCCACCGAGGGGCGTTTCCTTCAAGGAACTTCTTTCAGCTTGAGGGATGCAGCACGCCCTCGACTGTCCTAGATATCAAAGCGCTTCGACGGGCGAAACCGTCCTGCGCATTACGCAATGGTTCTTTCCCTTGGACCGCTCATAGCTGAAGCCGGCCTGTTCAAAAAGACTGCGCGTGCCGTTGTATAGGAGGGAGCCCGAAGTCCTCTTGCCCAGCGTGTCCTGCGGATACGCCTCCACCACGCCACCGCCCGTTTTCGCGATCAGGTCCAGGGCACCACGAAGCGCCACGGCTGCGACGCCTTTGCGTCGGTAGTTCCTGTCGACGAAGAAGCAGGTGAGGCGGTAATCGGGCGCCTTCTCCGTGCGGCCCGCACAGTATTCCTTCAGGTGGTAAATGCTCGGGAGCTCGTCCGGAGAACCGTATTGGCACCAGGCCACCGCGACGTCAGCGTCGAAGACCAGCGCGGCGTGAGCCTTGCCTTCGCGAACCAGACGCTCCTTGTAGGCGCGGTTAGCCTCAGAGCTCTCGCCCTTCTGGGCGCACGCCGGATGGAACCAGGTGCACCAGCAACCACCCCACACGCCATTGTGCTTCTCGGCCAGATTGACGAAGGCATCCCATGTCGCGGCACCGAGTGGCTTGATCGCATACTCGCTCACGGCATCCTCCGTCTCGCGGTCGAATCACCTGACCGGCGAAGCCACGCTCCGCCACGGGTTCGGGGTCCACCTTGCCATGCTGAGTCGAGCACCTTGCCTGCATGAGACGATCAGGCTCCGCGCTACTGTAAGAAACCCATGAGGCGCGAGATCGAGGAGTTGCCGCGCCGCGAGGAGCTCGAGACGCTCGTTCGCTACTACCACCACATCCAGAACGAGCACAAGCGCGCGGCGCCGGAAGGACGGGTCCGTCGGCGACTTGAAGACCGCCTGCTGGACGTCCAGCGGCGATTCGAGCGGCTGCTCGCCGAGTGGGTTCGAGACTACGACCTCACGCGTGCGTGGCTGGATCACCTCCACCATTCCGCTGCCGCCCCCGACGGTCCGCCCCCGATCCGTCCGCTGGTGTTCCGTGGGCAGAACGAGGCCGGCGCGGTCGCCGAGATCCGCCGAAAGGGTGACGAGCTCGCCGTGACGGTCGACGGGACGTTGGCCGAGCGCCTCCAGGTGAAGGACTTCCCGTCCGACGGACGGCCGGACGAGTTCCGCGTCAGCGAGACCATGTTCACGGAGACCTTCACGGCGTCCGCCGAGGCTCTGCGCGCGCTCTCCGACTTCCTAGACGACGGGGACCGCCGACCGCCGTGGGACTACGCCGCGGAGCTCCTGTCAGACGGGTTGATCGACGTGCACTTCGCCGTCACGCCACGTGGCCGACGTGCGCCCGTTGCGAGCTCGCGGTGAGACTCCTCGGCGTGTGGCCCGCGGTCTGTGTGCCAGTACAGTCGGTCGGTGATCTCGAACCGTCCGAGTGTGACGCTGCGCAAAGCCAGGCCGGAGGATGCCAGCCAAGTCGCCGAGATCTGGCGTCTCGGTTGGCAAGACGGCCACCTCGGCTTTGTCCCGCAAGAACTAGTCGAGGTCCGGACGGAGGACTCGTTCCTGGCGCGGGCGTCGGCCCGGGTCGGCGACACGACAGTGGCTATCGTCGACGGAGCCGTGGCTGGCTTCGTCATGGTCGTTGACGATGAGGTCGAGCAGGTATATGTCTCGGCTGCCCATCGAGGGGCTGGAGTCGCCGACGTCCTGATGGGTGAGGCCGAGCGGCAAGTCAGAGCGAATGGACACACCAAGGCGTGGCTCGCAGTGGTCGCCGGCAACGCACGGGGCCGGGCTTTCTACGAGCGAGCCGGATGGCGCGACGAGGGACCGTTCGACTACGCCGCCGCCGCCGAGGACGGACCGATCTCAGTGCCCTGCTGTCGCTACACGAAGCTCCTGTAGAACATCGATCGGACCCGGCGCTCGTGAGCGCCTCCTAGGGGAACCGCGCATCGTCCGGCTGAAGGTCGAGACTGCCGCCGTCGCGGCAGTCCGGCGGGACGAGGTACTCCGACGTTGCTCCGCTGCGGAGCGCGTTCTCGACGAGCTGCTGCCGCATCATCTGCCTCGCCGTGTCTTCCGAGAGTCCGAGTCGTTGCCCGACCTCTACGCCGGATTGGAGGGCGTAGCACTCGGTCGTTCCCTCGTCGCTCACGCCGCGGAGGTGCCACGCCTCGTGGGCGAGAACGGCAACTGCCCGGGCGGTCTGGCTCGAGTTGACCTCGCCCTTGAAGGCGAGCCGATACAGATCGAGGCAACGCTCAGGGGTCAGGTACGCGCGATCGCCACCGACGGCCGCTACGCCGTCTGCATGCTGGACGAGGCCCACGTAGTCGCGCGATTCGTCGCAGAGGATGGTGACCGGCTTCTCCGCGATGGTCGACGCCTCATCCGAGAAGCGCGCCACAGCCTCGACGCGCGTGTCCCCGTCAATGGAGTCCCAGCCCGTGCGGCTCTCGACGATCCAGATCGTGAGCACGAGCACGCCGATGACGGCGAGCCCGGTGAGGAAGCGGCGTATCGGAGGCCAGAAGCGGCGGCTCTCCAGAAGCGGGACGGGTGCGACCACATCCTCTTCGGCCGGTCGCTCGCGCACCTCCGCTATCAGCGCCTCCGCCTCATCGGGCCTCTCTCCCGCGTACGGGATCCAGAGCTCCTCGTCTCCCTCGCGCACGAGCAGCAGATCGTCGGTCTCGTCGACGTACCCGTAGCGCTCCCGATCGACGTCCTGCGGCTTGCGATCCGGGCGCGGCGCCGGAGCGTCGCGAAGCGCCCCGGCAAGGAACTGCAGCTCCAGACCGAGCGCGATCGCGAACACGATCCAGATCGGTACCGCAGTCCGCAGCTCGTACGGCCCGAAGATCCAGGCGAGGACGAAGAGGACGAGCGCGATCCGCAGCGCCGTCGCGAGACCCAGAGATCGGTCCACGTGCTCATCCACCCCTCGACGGTAGCCGTCAAATGGACTATCACGGCCTGAACGAATGAAGGGCCCCCGCAGTGCCGGGCCCTTCGGTCGACCTTGGCGCGGTCGAGTTAGACCGTGACGCCGTTGCTGCGAGCGACGACGTTGCCGCTCGTGATCTTGGGCTCGTTCGGGAACAACGTGTCGAGCCTCTCGTCGCGAAGAGCGCAGCCTCGTAATTGGCTCACGTTAAGTCGTAATTCGGGTCGGCCCGCGACGCCGAACAGTGCGTTACCGGACCAGCCAGAGCTCGCGCTGCGGCGAGCTCAACCATTTGATCCCGTCTCCCGTGACGAAGACATCCTCCTCGAGGCCGATGTAGCCGCGGCCCGGCACTGCCGTGCCGAATTCGAGCGTGAAGACGTTGCCCTCTTCTACGATGCCGAGGGGCGCCGAGCCGTACCGATCCCAGCGCGGGGCGAGAAGCGTCCCGCCGTCGTGCGCAGTGCGGCCGAGCTGGTGTCCCAGCGCGTACATCGGCTCGGGAAAGCCTGCCGCGACGAGGCTCTCGCGGGCTGCAGCGTCGACTTCCGAGCCGACGACGCCCGGTCGAAGGACCGCGGCGCCCGCATCGACGGACGCCCAAAGCGCGTCCCACGCCCGCAGTACGTCGGGCGGGGCTGCGCTCTCACCTTCGTCGAGGAAGTACCAGACGCGCTGGAGATCGCTGCAGTAGTCGTCGCGCTCGACTCCGAAGTCCATATGGAGGAGCTCGCCGCGTCGAGTGCGGAGCTCCCCCGGCGCCGTGTGGCCGACCCCCTTCTCCGGCCCCGCGTTGACCGCCGGGCAGTGCTCGCGGCCCCAGGCGTAGCCCAGCCCGCGGCTCGCGATCTCTGCATGCATCAGCGCCGCGATCTCGAGCTCGGTCATCGCGGGCTGGAGCTTTGCGGTCACATTCTCGAAGATCTCCTCGGTCGCCTTCGTCGCGCTGCGGATTCGCGCCACCTCGGCCGACGACTTTCTCCCGCGCAGGGCGTTCACGATCGCCTCGGAGGAGACGAGGCGGTCCGCGTACGGGCTTCCGGCAAGTGTTTCCTGAAGAACGAGCCAAAGGCCGTGCGTGAGACCGTCGGCAGCGGGGTCACTTTCCGAGTAGTTCAGCGCGATGGATCGAGGCGCCAACCGCTGGATGGCCGAGCGGAGTGCAGGGCGCAGGCTCTCGTCGTAGCCGATGACCTCGGAGTAGGCGCTGAGCTCCTCGACGTTGGGCGCGTCGAAGCGTCCGACGATCGCCACGCGCTCACCCGTCTGCGAGATGAGAAAAGCCCCCTGCCAAGCGCAGTACGTGCCGGCGATCAGATCGAGGCTGGGATCGGGAGTCAGCAGCGTCTCGCGGACGAGCGTGAGCCAGACGTCGACCTCCTGCTCGCGAAGGATCTCGACTGCCTGGTCGAGCTTCTCGCGCACGAGCTGCCCGCCGGAAGCCATGAGCGGACGCTACCAGCGGATCTCTAGCGCTCGAGGATCGCTTCGAGGCTGTAGTACCCGGGAATCGGCACCTTGGGTGCGCGAAGCGCGCGTAACAGGGATTGCCTGGTCGAGAGCCCCGGGTAGCGGTGTCCGAACCGGAAGAGGAATGGGTCGAGGAGCGGGAACCACAGCGGACGGCGCTCGAGGGCCAGCACTTCGAGGCCACTGGCCAGCATCAGAGCGCGCACGCTCTGACGTCCGTGTACTCGCGGAGATGTGATGTGTCGAGCACCGATTCGCCATCGCGTTTGCGGAAGTACCACGCCCACGACTTCTTGAAGACGGTCGTCAGATACGCCCGTCCTCCCGGGCGAAGCAGCCGTCGGATCTCCGTGAGGTGCGCGTTCTCGTCCGGGACGTGCTCCATGACCATCGTGGAGCAGACGAAGTCGAGTGCTCCGTCGGCGATCTCCGGAATGCGGTCGGCAGGTCCGACGATTGTCTCGATCCACGGGAAGCGTGCCGAGACGCGAGCCAGTCGCGCCGGGGCGAGATCGACTGCGTACACGGGGCGCTGTGGGTCGATGAAGCCGCCGCGCTCGAGAGCGGGGAAGAGAGGGCCGTCACCGCAACCGAGGTCGGCCAGCGCAAGCGGACCGGGGGGAGATGGCGCTCGAGCAGGCGAGGGAGCTCCGCCGCCTCGAAATGGAGCGCGGTCTCCGTGTACTGGTCGGTCACGAACGCGAGGTTACGCTCGCTCGGGTCTGCAGTCGCCCGTCTCCCCTTCGCAGCATCCGACCTTGAATCGGCACCCCGGACACTGCCAAGTGCCGTGCCGCCACTCCATCGCGGCGCCGCAGCGTAGGCACGGTTCGGAGGTCTCCTGGCGCGGCTCGGCGCTCACCCGCTCCACCGTAGCCCGCAAGGAGGACGGCTACGATGACCCGCGCGGCGCCGTGGCCGAGTGGTTAGGCAGAGGCCTGCAAAGCCTCGTACAGCGGTTCGAGTCCGCTCGGCGCCTTCGCTACCGACGCACCTCCCGCTCTTCGATCGGAATCGGCCTTGCGACGTAGGCAACAGCGCCTCCGACTGCGATGCCCATCCAGACGATTGCCGCGCCGAGCAGTGGCGAGTCGTCGGCGGCGATCAGGTGGAACGATTCGAAGCCGACGAGCGCGAATGCCCCGAGCACGGTCGAGATCAGCCACCCAAAAAAGGCTCCGACCGCAATGCGCTTCCAGTACCCGCGCACTGCGTCGCGGACCCCAAGCGCCGAAACGTGCACCCGTGTAAGCCAGACCGTCATTTGCCCCCCTCTCCTTCTCCCGCGGTCACCTCTCTTGATAGCAGTTGCGCGCGGGGTCGCCAAGAGCAGCCTTGACTCCGTCGAGCTCGCCGGGAAGGTGGAGAGTGCGTTTTTGGTCTAGTAGTGCGAGCCGGCGGCCTCACCCGCTAGGCAGCAAGCGAACGCACCTCACAGCAGCACGACTCAATCTTGCGGTCGGGCCGTACGGCTGCCTTCCTGCCAGTAGGGTTTCGCCCGATGACGGCGATCCGAATCGACGGGAAGGCGCTCGCAGCCAAGCTTCGCGCGCAGGTGGCCGAGGACGTGCGAGTGTTCGGCGAACCGGTTTGTCTCGCGACCGTCCTCGTCGGCGACGACTCGGCATCGCATGTCTACGTCGGCAAGAAGCACGACGCGTCAGCCGAGGCGGGTATCGACTCGCGCGATCACCGTTATCCGTCGGACACGCCCGAGAGCGAGATCCTCGATCTCATCGCGGAGCTGAATGCTGACGACAATGTCGACGGCATCCTCGTCCAACTCCCGCTTCCCGAGCACATGGACGAGGCGAAGGTCACCCGGCTCGTCGATCCCGAGAAGGACGTGGATGGGTTCCATCCTCTGAACGCCGGAAGGTTGTTCCTCGGCGAGCCGCTCTACGTGCCTGCGACCCCACTCGGCGTGATGGCGATGCTTGCGGAATATGGCGTCGAGCCGAAGGGCAAGGAGGCCGTCATCATCGGGCGGAGCGAGATCGTCGGGAAGCCCATGGCGATGCTTCTTCTCGCAGAGCACGCGACGGTGACCATCTGTCATTCGCGCACGGTGGACATCGCATCGCATGCACGCCGGGCCGACATCCTCGTCGCAGCAGTCGGTCGCCCCGGCCTCGTGACGTCCGACATGGTGAAGCCGGGTGCGACCGTAATCGACGTTGGCGTAAACCGCACCGAGGCCGGCCTCGTGGGCGACGTCGACCCCGCGGTCTTCGAAGTCGCCGGCCTGATGACCCCGGTGCCGGGCGGCGTCGGCCCGATGACTATTGCAATGCTTCTGCGCAACACGTTGACGGCTGCGCAACATCGCCGCTCCGGAGTTGCGTTGCCCGGTTCCTAGGCGCTACGGTTCGCGCGTTCCAGCCATCGACGCCGGCTGCTGTAGGCCGGCGGCATGTTTGTAGGAGGACGTACGTGGAGCAGGGCACCGTCAAGTGGTTTTCGAACGAGAAGGGCTACGGGTTCATCGAGCGCGAAGGTGGGGACGACGTCTTCGTCCACTTCTCCGCGATAGGGATGGACGGCTTCAAGACCCTCACCGAAGGCCAGCGTGTGGAGTTCGAGGTCGTCCAGGGGCCCAAGGGTGCCCAGGCCGCGAACGTCGTGGCAGCGGCGAGCTGACCGCACTCGCATCAACGTAGCGGCGGGCTCCCGGGGGAGCCCGCCTCAGTTCTGAGAGGATTTTCTGGTGGCTATTTCCCGAGACGAGGTGCTCCACGTGGCGCGGCTCGCGCGGCTCGCGCTGACCGACGACGAGGTCGCGCGGCTGACCGAAGAGCTCGACAAGATCCTCGACGCCGTCGGGATCGTCGCGGAGCTGGATCTCGCGGACGTGCCGCCGACGTCGCACCCGCTCGACCTCGTCAACGTCTGGGACGAGGACGAGCCGCACGACTCGCTGAGCCTCGACGACGTCTTTGCAAACGCTCCTGCACGCGAAGGTGACATGTTTCGCGTGCCGCCGACCGTGTGATGGCGCCCGTCGTCGACACGCTTCGCCTCACCGCCGAGGATGCACTCGGGCTCGTGGAGCGGCGCGACGTGTCGTCGGCGGAGCTCCATGCCGCGTACCTGGAGGCGATCGGTGTGCGCGACGAGGAGTTGCACGCATACCTGCGCACGGTCGAGACCGCCGAGGGCTCGAGCATCCCGATCGCGCTCAAGGACGTCATCTCGACCAAGGGCGTCGAGACGACCGCGGGTTCGAGGATTCTCGAGGGGTATGTCCCCGTGTTCGACGCCACCGTTGCCGCGCGCTGCAAGGCGTCGGGGCTGACGCTGCTGGGTAAGACGAATACGGACGAGTTCGCGATGGGATCGTCCACCGAGAACTCGGCGTGGGGCCCCTCTCGGAACCCGTGGGACCCGTCGCTCGTTCCAGGCGGGTCGGGCGGCGGGACGTCTGCCGCAGTGTCTGCGGGGCTAGCTCCGTGGGGACTCGGCTCCGATACAGGAGGCTCCATCGAGCAGCCGTCCGCACTGTGCGGAAACGTGGGCTTGAGGCCGACGTACGGCGCCGTCTCGCGCTTCGGAGTCGTCGCATTCGCGTCCAGCCTCGACCAGGTGGGCCCCGTCGCGAAGACCGTGCGCGACGTCGCGCTCCTGTACTCGATCATCGCCGGCCGAGACTCCAACGACTCGACCACCGTCGAGCTCCCCGAGGCCGTGCGGCTTCCGGATGACGAGGGGCTCGACGGCCTGCGCATCGGCGTCCCGAAACAGATCGAGTCGCTGAAGGCGATCGAGCCCGGCGTACGTGCGGCGTTCGAGCGCACACTCGAGCTGGCGCGCGAGCTCGGCGCCGACGTGAGTGAGTGCGACCTGCCGACGTCGTATCGCTACGGGATGCCGTGCTACTACCTCATCGCTCCCGCGGAGGCGTCCTCGAACCTCGCGCGCTACGACGGCGTGCGCTACGGGCCGCGCACTGACGCCGCGACGTACGACGAGATGGTCGAGCGCACCCGCGACGACGGGTTCGGCGCCGAGCCGAAACGACGGATCATGCTCGGTACGTACGCGCTCTCCACCAGGTATACGAGGGGTTCTCCGGCAGCCAGAAGGTGCGCACGTTGCTCATGCGAGCATCGCGAAGCCCTAGCGCAGTCGACGTCATCGCTACACCTACGTCACCGACGTTGCTCCGATCGGCGACAAGGCCGCCGACCCGCTAGCCATGTACGCCTGCGATCTCCTGACGATCCCGTCCTGCCTGGCGGGTCTCCCCGGCTTGTCCATCCCGTGCGGGCTGTCCGACAATCTCCCGGTCGGGCTGCA
>CAWHBH010000018.1:0-64977 GCA_963827525.1 uncultured Thermoleophilia bacterium | reverse complement strand
GTTGAAGAACGTCAGCTCGTGGCCGCGCGCAAGAGCGGCGTCTGCGACCGCTCGGCCGAGGAACCTCGGCCCGCCGAGCAGCAGCAGCTTCACGCGAGCTCGGTGAGACTCGCAAGCAGCCGGTCGACCTCGTCCTCGGTGTTGTAGTGGACGATTCCCGCCCGCACCGCGCCGTCGTCGAGGCCGAGGTACTTCATGGTCTCGACCGAGTAGTAGTTCCCGTGCCAGACCGCGATGTCGTGCTCGGCCAGGTACCTCGCGACCTCTTCGGGACTGTGACCCGGGAGGTTGAAGCAGAACGTCGGGACACGTCCGGTCATCGTGGCCAAGCCGTAGAGCTCGACCGTGTCTGGGAGCCCTGACAGGAACCGCTCGCCGAGCGCATGCTCGTGGCCCTGGATGGCGTCCCACCCGAGCGAGTCGATGTACTCCACCGCCGCCACGAATCCGGCGAGCAGCTCATGTTGGAGCGTGCCGAGCTCGAAGCGATGCCCGACGGGCTGATCCGCTGCGGGCCGCACCTTGTAGGGGCGCCAGGACTCGAGCAGCTCTTGCTTCCCGTATGCAAGGCCCATGTGCGGGCCGAAGTACTTGTACGGCGAGCAGATGAGGACGTCCACGTCCCAGGCGGTGACATCGATCGGGCCGTGGGGCGCGTAGTGAACGGCGTCGGCCCACGCGAGTGCACCCGCTTCGTGTGCGAGGCCGGCGACTCGGCGGACGTCGGGCGCCGTCCCGACCGAGTTCGCCGCGACCGGGAACGCCACGACCTTCGTGCGATCCGACAGCTTGGCCGCGAGATCGTCGTAGTCGATCTCGAGCTCGCTCGTCAGGCCAGCCGTCAATACGACGATCCCGAGGTCGTGGGCGAGCTCGA
Organism: uncultured Thermoleophilia bacterium; assembly: GCA_963827525.1. Lineage (GTDB taxonomy): Bacteria > Actinomycetota > Thermoleophilia > Gaiellales > Gaiellaceae > GMQP-bins7. The sequence goes on along the minus strand of CAWHBH010000018.1, from coordinate 64,100 downwards.
GCCACGGGGAGACGTTCGCGTCGTGGTCGAGAGCTGTCACGACGATCTCGTCCCCGGCGCCGAGAGTCCGCCCGAACGCGCGCGTGAGCAGGAAGTTGAGCGCAGTCATGCTCTGGCCAAAGGCGACCTCGCCGGGCGAGCAGCCCAGGAAGGATCCCGCGCGCGTGTGTGCGAGCTCGACCAGCTCGTCAGTGGCGCGGCTCGTCGCGTACGGGGCACCGACATTGGCGTTCGACTCCCTGAGATAGCCGGCGATTGCGTCGATCACCTCGTCGGGGCACTGCGTTCCACCAGGGCCGTCGAAGAAAGCGAGCCGGCGGTCGAGCGCAGAGAATCGTGCCCGGACGGACGTGATGTCGAGAACTGCGGTGCTCATGAGATCTCCTCGCCGTTGACGGTCCAGTGATGGCGCGGCCGCGGCTCGATCGAGTTGCTGACGAAGCAGCCGCGCTCGGCCTCGGCGATCAGCTCCCGCACCGCGTTCTGCTCGGGCGGAGGGTCGAGCTCGATCTCGAGGCGAGATTGGATGTCGACGAACGCGTACAGCCCGTCGCTGTCGCGCTTCGTGACCGTGCCGTGCGCTCGTCCCTCGCCCACCACATCCAGGCCGGCCTTGCGGGCGGAGTAGTCCATGCTGGCGAGCGTGCAGCGAACGAGAGCTGCGAGCATGAGATGTTCCGGCCACCACTGGTCCTCACGCTCGAGGGCGCTGCCACCGAGCGCGCTCCGCGATGTGCGGCCGCGATCGACGCCGATCTCGAACTCGAAAACTCGCGGCTTGACGGCCACGGACGGAGCCTACCCGGCGTCATCCGGGCTCTGGCCTAGGCTGCATGCCGGATGGAGCGGCTCCGGACGCTCAGCGAAGCGGAGTGCTACGAGCGCTGCTACGGCTGGCGCCACACAGAGGACTCCGTAAAGGTGCTCAATCGCCAGCCAGACCTGAGAACCGAGCCGTCGGACGTGGGTGAACGCCTCCGCACTGCTCGAGCTTCGCCTGGACGCGCGCGAAGTCGAAGCGGCCTGATCGTTCCCGACATACTCGGGCCGGGGGTACGGGTGGTTTTCTTTGCGGGATCACCCCGAGGACGCGTCGAGTTCTCGGCGCCGCGGCCGGAGGCGGCCTTCGCCAATCCGTCGCAACGACTTCTGGAGACTCGCCCCTGCGAGAGCTTCTATTCTACGCCCTCAGTAGTCCTCGAGCGCTGGCCAATGTTCTAACTGCGCTAGTCGGCGCTGACGAACCTATGCGGGCAGAGATGAGGCCCCGAGGGGCCCGCATCTCCTTCCCACGACTAGGCGTGTACGCCTGCGAGCACCTCGACGAGAGCCGCCTCGAAGAGATCCGCAGAACGGACAGTTCCGCCCATCCCGGTAACGGTCTCTTCGCGAATCGGCGCGAACTTGCGCTCCGCCTCTTCTGCTGCTTCCTTCGTCTCGAAGAGCACGACATTCCGCGCGCGGTGCTTCTCCTCATCGACGAGCGAGATGAAGCCTGCAAACCCATCGAACTCTTTGAGTCCAGGAATGATCCTCTCCCGGAGGATCCCTAGGATCTCTTCGCGGTGCGACGGGTCGACGCCTTCGATCTCGACGAGTCGTCCGTACATAGCGCGTCTCCTTCCGTCGATGTCCCACCGATGGTACGAAAATGGCGAGTGACTGGCCGAGTCTTCCGGCGTCAGGCCGAGAGCGTGCTCTTGAGGAGTATTCCTCTTTACCTCTCGACGGGCTGCGCGTCGACGCCTTCCCTCGCCCCGATCCCCGTAGCGGTGGACCTGTCGCCGAGCTAGTGTCGTAAGGCGCCGTATCCCGACTGCTGGTCGTTCCTCTGGAGTTCCTCGGCAAGCGCCGAGTATCAAGACGTCAACGGATCGCGTCAACCGCAGCCGTCACGTTCGCGTCAGTGCCGTTCAGTTCGCTCGTCCGATCGTCGTGCCTATTGTTACGAGGCGTTGCAGCTGGCGACCCTCATCGCTGCTCTTGTAACCGCAGCTGCGGTGGCGGGGTCAGTGCTGTTCCTTGCACGTCAGACCAGCCAGTCGTTCATCACTTCGTGGTCGCCAACGAGCTGGCTGGTGGTCGGGCCATGGCGCAGGGCTACGAACTATGGGACCACGTTATCACCCGTTTCATCGATTACCCAGAGCTTCGCCAGTACTTCTACGAAGGTGTGGAGTCGCCTGAAGATTCGACAGCCAGGCGCTCGTTCTCGCGCTGACCGAGCTGATAGGTGACACGCTCCAGTCCAACCATTGGCTATTCAAGGGCAAAGATGTTGCGTTGTTGGGAGCGTGGATCCGGCACTCCGACATCCGATCCGACTGGGACGACTGGACGCAGTTCATCCTCACGATGTCGCCGGCGCTGCGTTCTTTCGTGCGAGAGCACCCGCTTCAGTACCCGCATCTCACCAGGATGCTCGACACGATCGAGCCTGCCACGACCGGCTGAGACGGTGATTACCGTATCGACAAGATGGCGACGGCAGACCTGCCTTAGGGCCTGTCCAGAACACGCACACTCGCCCACCTCGTCGGCACGACCACCCTTTGATTACGCCGCTCTGTTCGGCCCCGATCCCCGTGGCCGTCACGGGCTGAACCCTGCACCTAACGCGCTCGATCGAGGAGGCCTCCGGGTCTCCTCTTTCGTTGAGGAGTATTCCTAACTGATACATCGAGGCATTGCCGCCAGCATGCGTCGGGCGCGCCACCTATCTCTCAAATAGGATCGTGCCTCGAGTCAACCGAGGAGCAGTTCAGGACGGCTCTTGCGCTCGAGATGGCCTTCCGTGACTCGACGATCATGCAGTACGACGAGATACTCGGAAGATGGGCCTGACACCGGGTCGGGCGATGCCTCCGCGGGGCGATTTCGCATTGGGTCGCGAGGACCGATGACGGTATGCGCGTCGTCGACGTCTGGGAGACGCGAGAGGCATACGACCAGTACGCGGCCGAGAAGATCGGCCCCTACTCGGCAGAAGCGGGCATCACCGAGCCGCCGAGACGCGCTTCTACGACGTTCACAGCTACCTCACGAAGGCCTAGCCTCAACTCAGACCGGGGCTGAGTGCTCTCCGGACATTTAGCCCCGGTGACTGCGAAGCTCTCCCTGATGCCGACCGAGGACTTGACGTGATCGAAACGAGCCGAGAGCACTTAGGGTGGGTGCTGCACGAGACGGGGCCTGGGGACGCCGATCACAGAGTCCTCCTCCTTCCCGGCGCGCTGGCGACATGGGCGTTCTACGAGGACCTCCTCGCGGAGCCGAGCATCCGCGAGTCCGGCATCAGCTTCATTGCGACGACGGTGCCCGGATTCGGCGGTACCGCAGCTCCCGCCGACTTGAGCATGGAGAGCTACTCGAGCTCCGCATCCCGCCTCGCAGCCGATCTCTCGTGCGACGTCGTCGTCGGGCACAGCTTGGGTGCGAACGTCGCCCTCGAGATGGTGTCGGCAGGCGAGTCTCGGGACCTGTTCGTGCTGCCCTCCCCGAGCTTCGCCCGCGAGGACGCAGTCGGTCTTCCCACGTGGGCTCGAGCGCCTGCGCTGCGTCTTCGGACATCTGCCGTACGCGCTCATGATGAAGTTGATCGGGCCGGCCTTCGGGAGCAGCTTGCCCCCGGCTCGACGTGAGTTCCTTGTGAACGAGTTGAAGAAGAACGATCCGCGCTTCCTCCGCGCTCAGACCCGCTCCTACCTTGCGTATCTCGACCTCCACGGCTCGCTCGCGAAGCGTTTCTGCGACGCGACGTCCGGGCGTGGTGTGGACTCCGGGGAGACGGACGACATCGGCCTCGCATCCGCCGAACGCGAACTGCTCACGGCAGCTCCGCACGTGACCCTCTCGAGATCGCCGACACCGGCCACTTCGCGCTCAACCAGAAGCCCGACGAGATCGCAGCCATCGTTCTTCAGGCCGTTACGGGCGCGACAGGCTGATCCGAGGGACGGCGCGCGGATCGTGGGCAGAGCTGTTGTCACGCTGCAGCTTGGGCGCTGTCAGAAGGGCTGCACCCTGCTCGTGACGCGCGAGAAGAACCGAGCAGGGGATGCTCTCTGGCCTGCGCAGGGCATGCACAACTTGACGTGCTCCCGTACACGGGCCCTGGCTTGTGTACGCAGGGGGAAGCGTCAGCTGAGCGGCACGACTTCAGGCGAGACGCGAGCCCTCGCCCCGGGGAGCGAGAGGGCACGGGACTTGACGAAGCGGCCATTCGGCGCGAGCTCGCAGAGGAAGCGGGACTCGAGGGCTTCGAGCTCGGGCCAGTCGTCTGGACGCGCACACACCTGTTCGAGCTCGGCGATTGGGATGGACAGGTCGAGCGCTATTTCTTCGTTCGTACTCCAGCGTTCGATCCCATACCAGGATTGACGTGGGCGCAACTGAACGCCGAGTACGTCACCGCCATCCGATGGTGGACGCTTGCCGAGCTGGACGCGACGGACGCGGTCTTCGCGCCCAGTCGCCTCCCGCTCCTCCTGCGCGAGCTGATCCTGCACGGGCCGCCCACGGAGCCCGTCGACGTCGGCGTCTGACCGACTCGATCCAGGTAGCGGTCCCTCTCAACCCTGCCAGCGATTCGTGATCGGTGTGCGCCGGTCGCGGCCGAAGGCCTTCGGTCGCAGCTTCACTCCCGGAGGCGCCTGTCGGCGCTTGTACTCGGCCCGGTCGACGAGCGCGACTGCTCGCTCGACGACATCGGTATCGAACTCCGCGAGAAGCTCTTCCCGCGAGCGATCCTCCTCGACGTAGGCCTCCAATACCGGGTCGAGCAGGTCATACGGGGGGATCGAGTCGGCATCGCGCTGGTCTTCGCGGAGCTCCGCGCTCGGCGCTCGGTCGATCGTGCTACGCGGGATCAGCTCGCGCCCAGCGTGCTCGTTCAGGTGCTCGGCCAGCCGGAACACATCGGTCTTGAAGACGTCCTTGAGCAACATGAAGCCGCCGACCATGTCCCCGTACAACGTCGAGTAGCCGACGGCAAGCTCCGACTTGTTCCCGGTCGAGACGACGAGCCACCCGTGCGTGTTCGAGAGCGCCATCAGCAGCACACCCCGAACGCGCGCTTGCAAGTTCTCAGCGGCGAGGCCTGCGAGGCCGCCGTCGGTCTCGCTTTGGAGGGTGTCGTGCACCGCCTCGACGATGCGCTCGATCGGGAGCTCACGGAAGTCGCAACCGAGGTTCTCCGCCACCTGCTGTGCATCGCTGCGCGTGCTCTCGGAGCTGAATCGTGAGGGCATCGAGACGCAATGCACCCTCTCCGATCCGAGCGCACCAACGCAGAGCGTTGCGGTCAAGGCCGAGTCGATGCCTCCCGACACGCCGACCACGACATCGGCGAAGCCGTTCTTCCCGACGTAGTCGCGAAGCCCCAGGGTGAGCGCGAGTCGCATCTGCTCGAGCTCGGGCTCGAACGGAGCGATCGCTGCCATCGCCGCTTCGCGGTGCTCCTTGGGCGAGTCTCAGCTCGATCGTGACGGCCTGCGGGACGGTGTCCCGCGAGCGGTCGAGCTCACGTCTGCGTACGTCGCGCAGCCGGCGGCCGATGGCTTCGGCGGGTTCGATGTCGACGACGAGCAGGTGCTCCTCGAAGCCGGGAGCGCGCGCGACGACCTCGCCTGACGGGTCGAGCACGACCGAGTGGCCGTCGAAGACGAGCTCGTCCTGCCCGCCGACCATGTTGCAGAACACGAGGTATGCGCTCGTGTCGCGCGCGCGTGTGACGAGCATCTCCTCGCGCTCCTCGGCCTTGCCCACGTGAAACGGCGACGCCGAGAGGTTGACGATGATCTCGGCTCCGGCGAGCGAGAGATCCGTGGCCGGTGGGCCTGGCTGCCAGACGTCCTCGCAGATCGTCGGTCCGAAGGTCGCGTCTCCGAGGCGAACGAGCACGAGCTGACGGCCCTCTGCGAAGTAGCGATGCTCGTCGAACACGCCGTAGTTCGGAAGGAAATGCTTGCGGTAGACGGCGTGTACTCGACCATCGGCGCAGACGGCACATGCGTTCGCCAGATCTCGCTCGAACCAGGGCGTGCCGACGAAGGCCACGATGCCGTGCGATCGCGGCAGCGATCTTCTCGAGGGAGTCGTGGGCAGCGCGCACGAAACTCGGCCGAAGAAGCAAGTCCTCGGGCGGATAGCCGGTCGTGGCGAGCTCGGGGAACACGATCAGATCGGCTCCGACGCTGCCTGCCTCGGAGACGTACTCGAGGATCTTCTCCCGGTTGCCGTCGAGGTCGCCCACAACGGCGTTCAGCTGAGCCAGAGCGAGTCTCAAGGTTTTCGCCTCACAGTCACAAACCTAAGTCTAACTGGTAGAAATTCGGCGGTGGAGATCACGTTCGAGCACCGCTTTCGTGGTCCGCTCATGTCGGCGAACGGCGGTTATGCATGCGGCCGACTGGCCGCGTTCGTCGACGGCGCCGACATCGAGGTGACGCTTCGTCGTCCTCCGCCGCTCGAGCGCCCGCTCGCCGTGCGTCCCGACAGAGACGGCGTCACTCTTGCTCGCCGGAGAGGCGGTCGTCGCCGAAGCGCGTCCGGCGCACGTCCAGCTCGATGCCCCAAGCCCGGTGGCGTTAGCCGCTGCGAACGATGCAACGGAGGCGCACGTTGGAGGCTTGAGCCCGGACTTCCGCGAGTGCTTCGTGTGTGGGACGCGCGACGAGGGGGACGGGTTGGGGATCCGCGTCGGCCTTGTCATGGGTCGCGAGCCTCTCCATGCGGCGCCCTGGACGCCAACCGAGCTCGTTCCCGGAATCGTCTGGGCTGCGATCGACTGCCCGGGCGCGTATGCGGTCGGTGCCGAAGGGAGAGGAGGAGCGGTGCTTGGCCGCATGACCGCTCGCGTTCTCCGCGTTCCCGATGCAGGAGAGCCGTGCGTCGTCACCGCGTGGCCTCTCGCGGCGGAGGGCCGGAAGCTCTTCGCCGGAACCGCGCTCTTCGCCGCTGACGGCGAGCTCCTGGCGCTTGCCCGTCAAGTGTGGATCGAGCCGCGCTCGTAGGCGATGAGCTCTACCGAGGTGTCAGCGCGACCAGAAGGCCGCCGTCGTCGTCGTACGCGGGGAAGAAGTCCGCGGTGACGCGCTTCTCGATGCCGGCGCGCGTGCGGATCTCGAGGTGCTGTCCCAGCTTCCGCACGCCCCACTCTCGGACGACCTCGATCGGGGACGTGTCCGAGAGTGCGAGCGCCTCGGCGACATCGCGCCCGATGAGGTCGGCGTCGCGATATCCGGTGAGCTCGAACACGCCACGGCCGGCTGCCAGCACGCGTTGGTCACGGTCGCAGACGACGAAGCCCGTCTCCGGGGCGGGGTAGTAGTCCTCGAGCAGCTCGAACAGGAAGCCGAACGCGCAGCTGCGGCACTGAACGGCCTGCATCGTGAACCCGTCATAGCCGTCGAGGTCGAGGGACCGCTGCTTGCAGTTGGGGCAGATGAAGAACGGCACCGTCTCATCGTACGGAGGGGGCCCGTTGCCAGGGCGTTAACGGCGAAGCCGGATCGCGTTCAGGTCGTTTGCGGCGATCTCGTCCGCACGTGCGATCAGGTCTTCGATGTCGTCGTGCTCGGCGTGCAGGTACCGGCCGGCGAGGGCATCGGCACGGCCCGATGCCAGCACTCGGACGAGCGCAGGCGCGAGCTCGGGCGGCGTCCAAGGCGCATCGTCGCCAAATGAGCCGTCGGTCATGCTCGTTCGGACGAGCCCCGGGCTGAACACGAAGACCGGAATCCGACCCCGCAGCTGGCCGGCGAGCGTCTCCGCGTACCGACCCACCGCCGCCTTGCTGGCCGCATAGGCGGTGTGAGTCGTCCCCGGGAGGTAGGAGGCGCCGCTCCCGGTGATCACGATTCGACCAGTCCCGCGCTCGAGCATCTTGGGGATGACTGCGCGGCACGAGAGGTGCACGCCGAGGACGTTCACCTCGAACACATGCCACCACTCCTCGAGTGGAACTTCCCAGCTTGCGCCTTCCCGGATGCCGATTCCGGCATTCGCGACGAGCAGGTCGATCGGCCCGAGCTCCCGCTCCGTTCTCTCCACCCAGCGCTCGACGTCGGCTGGCACGGTCACGTCGCCCACGAGCGCCAGCCCTGTGAGCTCGTCGGCCACTGCCTGCACCTGCTCGGCTGTGCGCCCGCTCACCGCGACGCGCATGCCGGCGCTTGCCAGCTCGCGCGCTATCGAGGCGCCGATCCCGCGACCGCCTCCGGTAACGAGCGCGACGCCTTGGAGCGCGTCAGACGGCACGCGCGATCTCCTCGAGCGACTCCGGGTTCTCCAGGGTCGAGAGGTCGCCCGGATCGAGCCCTAGTGCGCGGGCTCGTACCGCCCTGCGAACGATCTTGGCGCTTCGCGTCTTGGGCAGCGCGGACACGAAGACGACCCTATCGGGCGCGAAGGCCCTGCCCAGCTCGTCGGTCACTGCCGCGCTCACTTCGGCGTCGGTCGCCTCGGCGCCCGGCGCGAGCACGCAGTAGAGCCAGGCGACTTCGCCTTTCACTTCGTGGGGCATCCCGATCGCAGCCGCCTCGATCACTGCCGGATGGTTCACGGCCGCAGACTCGAGCTCGGCGGGGCCGATCCGCTTACCCGCGATGTTCAGCGTGTCGTCCGAGCGGCCGTGGAGGAACCAGTAGCCGTCCTCGTCTACCGAGGCCCAGTCGCCATGCGTCCAGACACCGGGGAATCGGCGCCAGTACGTTTCCAGATATCGCTCGGGGTCGCCCCAGATCCCACGCGTCATGCCGGGCCAGGCCCGCTTGCAGACGAGCTCGCCGACCTCGCCACGGATCGAGTGCCCTCGGTCGTCGAGCACGTCCATGTCCTCACCGAGCGCCGGGAACCCGACCGAGCATGCCTTGGTGGGCCGCATCATCGTGACGGAGAGAAAGCACGCGCCGACCTCGGTCCCTCCAGAGCAATTCACGATCGGGATCCGGCCTTCGCCGCACACGTGCTCGTCGAGCCAGTCGTAGGGCCCGCGATTCCAGGGCTCGCCGGTCGTCACGACGGACCTGAGCGACGTCAGGTCGTTGTCGGGAGCCCCATGCGGGATGAGCGCGCGCACGAGCGTAGGCGAGACACCGAGCATCGTGACGCGCTCGTCCTTGACGATGCCCCAGACTCGATCGGGCGGGCGATCCGGAGCGCCCTCCATGAAGACGACGGTCGCTCCGCACGCCATGCCCCCGACGACTGTCCACGGTCCCATGATCCAGCCCATGTCGGTGGCGAATAGTGCCCGGTCTCCGGGCCGGAGATCCGCCTGATAAGCGGTCTCGCGCACGATCGAAAGCAGGAACCCGCCCTGAACGTGGAGCGCGCCCTTCGGCTTACCCGTGGTCCCGGAGGTGTACGCGATGAGGTACGGCGTCTCGCTCTCGACCTGGACAGCGTCGAGTGTTCCGGGCTCATCGGCGACGATCTCGTCCCACCAGACGTCGCGCCCACTCGACATCTCGCAGTCGACTCCCGCTCGCCGCCAGACGATGACGTGCTCCACGCTGGGGGCGTGCGCGAGCGCATCGTCGAGAACGTCCTTCATCGGCACGAGCCGTCCGCGGCGGTACGACGCATCGGCCGTGAGCACGACCTTTGCGCGTGCGTCCGCCAGGCGGGACGAGACAGCAGGTCCGGCAAACCCGGAGAAGATCGGGACTTGAACGGCCCCGAGATGCGCGCATGCATGGGAAGCGATTGCCGCCTCGGGTGCCATCGGCAGGAAGATTCCGACCGCGTCGCCTTCCCCTACGCCAAGTCGGCGAAGGGCTTCCGCGAGCCGTCGCACCTCGTGCGAGAGCTCGGCCCAGGTGAGCGAACGCCGGTCGCCCTCCTCGGGAACCCACACGGCGGCTTCATCGCCGGAGCGTTCATCCGCCCAGCGGTGAACGCACGCGTCGGCGACATTCAGGCGGGCGCCCCTGAACCATGTCGTCCACTCGATCCCTTGCGACTCATCGAGAACCGCGTCCCAACCGCGCGCGAGCGGGATCCCGAGATCGGCAACGACGGCCCGCCAGAACCGGTCAGGCTCGTCGATCGAGATGCGGTGCAGAGCGTCGTAGTCGTCGCAGTCGAGGAGCTGCGCGAGTCGGCTCACGTTCGCAGTCGCGAGCTGCTCTGCAGTCGGGATCCACACGAAGTCGTCCCGCATGGCGAGGGTACTGTCTGATCGGTGAGTGCTCAAGAAGGCGAAAGGGTGCGGGAGTGAGAACGCGGATCTTCGCAGAGGAGAACCGCAAGTGGTTCACGCTCGGAGCGGTCTCCTTCGGCCTGTTCATGATCATGCTCGACAACACGGTCGTGAACGTGGCGCTACCGTCGATCCAGCGCGATCTCGGGGCCGATCTCTCGGAGCTCCAGTGGATCGTCACCGGGTACGCCTTGACGTTCGCCGCGCTGATGCTCGTCGGCGGGAAGGTCGCAGACGCCTATGGCCGTCGGTTGATCTTCGTCATCGGAATTGTCGTCTTCACCATCGCCTCGCTCCTCTGCGGTCTCGCGAGCTCCGGGGAGATGCTCATCGCCGCTCGGGTCTTGCAGGGAGCGGGGGCGGCCCTCATGAACCCGGCGACGCTCTCGATCATCGCGGCCACCTTCCCGCCGCGCGAGCGCGGGACCGCGATCGGCATCTGGGCAGGAACCTCGGCGCTCGCTCTTGCGATCGGCCCCCTCGTCGGCGGCCTCATCACCGAGCACCTCGACTGGAGCTGGATCTTCTTCGTCAACATCCCGATCGGGATCCTCGGGATCGTGGCGAGCTACCTCTTCATCGACGAGTCGCGCGACGAGACGCACGAGCGCCTGGATCTACCGGGGCTCGCGACGTCCAGCGTGGGGTTGTTCGCCCTCACCTACGGCCTCATCGAAGCGAACACGTACGGATGGGGGTCGGCCCGGATTCTGGGCTCGTTCATCCTCGCGGGCGTATCGCTCTTCGCCTTCGTTCAGCTCGAGCGCCGTCAGCGCGCTCCGATGTTGCCGCTCGAGCTGTTCCGCAACGGCACGTACACGGGCGCGAACCTCGTCGTGCTGCTTGTCGCGTTGGCGATGTTCGGGGTCTTCTTCTTCGTCTCGCTATACATGCAGAACATCCTCGGCTACTCACCGGTCCAGACCGGCGCGGCGTTTCTGCCGATGACGATCCTGATCATTCTGGTCGCACCGATCGCAGGGAAGACGAGCGATCGGATCGGTTCGCGCGGCCTCATGACCGCTGGGATGATCCTCATTGCTGTGCAGCTGTTGCTGTTCTCGCGGCTCAGCGACGACGCGTCGTACTGGGACCTCTTTCCGGCCTTCATCATCGGCGGAATCGGCATGTCGCTCACGATGACACCGAGTGCAGCCGCCGCAACGCGGAATGTGTCCGTCGACAAGGCCGGGGTCGGGTCGGCCGTACTGAACAGCGCACGACAGATCGGCGGGACGATGGGGATAGCGCTCATGGGGGCGATCGTGGCCGCGGAGGCCGGCGGCGAGCGAACTCCGGAAGCGTTCATGAGAGGCTTCCAGAGCGCGCTCCTCGTCGCGGCCGGAATCGCCGTCGTCGGCGCGATCGTCGCGTTCACCCTCGTGCGCCCGCACGAGGGCGCAGGAGATCCGACCCCCGCATCGGCCGCAGAACCAGCCGTCTAAGCGTTGTTTGCTGCCACGATTGCTACGCCGAAGGGCGATTCATTCGCCCGTAGGCTCGTTGCGGCGAGTCCACTGACTGCCGGAGAGGGAGGGGGGCCCGCGGGGGGAACCGTAGGTTCCACCCGCGAAACGAAAACGCCCCCGGCTGCGGCTCCGGGGGCGTTCTCCGTTCGAGGCGACCCCTTCCCGGGGCGGTAAGCCGGAGAATCATGGCTCTGCGGCCCAGCCAAGCTCTTCCTGCGCTCACCGGCGGATCCGGCGGTGGTGCCCGCGCATCCGATCTGGCGTCCGATCGGTTGCGGTGTGGGCCTGACTATAGGAGCCGTGTCCAGAAAAGTCAAGTAGCCCGGTCAAGTGATTTACAGCTAGGCTTACTTGACTCTAAACGGGTAGGCGCACATCCCCCTGCGAGGGGAGTGCGACGAGGCTGCAACCTGAGTTCACTGAAGTGGGTTCACTGAAATGGGCATGCCCGACACCGCCACCACGTCCACTCCTTCCGGGGGCTCTCGCCTTGGCGAGCGCGTGCGCTCGCTTCGAGTGTCTGCGGGCTTGACCCAAACCGCACTCGCGGGGGATCGCTTCTCGAAGGAGTACATCAGTCAGATCGAGCGCGGCAAGACGCGCCCGACCGAGGCGACCATCTCCTGGCTCGCCGAGCGGCTGGGCGTCGACCAGGCATTCCTCTCGGCCGGAGTCTCGACCGAGGCTCGGACGAAGGCGGAGGCTCTGCTCGCTCGTGCGGAGGCGCTCTCGGAAGCGCACAGCTACGAGGACGCGATCGAGACGTTCCGTGCGGCACGACCGAGCGTCGAAGGCACCGGAGCATCCGCTCTCGAGGTGCGCGCGCTCGCGGGCGAGGCCTGGGCACTCCAGCAGAACGGTGACGTGGGCACTGCAATCGAGCTCCTGAAGCGAGCTCGCGAGCTGTCCGAAGGCACGGAGTTCTCCGATGTCGATCGCGCAGACGTTTTGTTTCGCTTCGCCGTTTGCCGATACAAGCTGTCGAGCATCTCGACGGCGATTGCTTTCTTCGACGAGGCGCTTTCGCTCGCCGAGCGCTCCGGGTTCCCATGCGGGGTTCTCCGTTCCGACATCCTGCAATGGCGATCGAGATGCCATCGGCGGATGCGCGATTACGTGGCCGCGCGAGACGACGTCGAGCGCGCACTGGAGCTCGCCCAGGACATGGGCGACCACGGAACGATCGCGAATGCCTACTTCCAGGCGTCGCTGATCGCACAGCGACAGGGCCACTATGTTCTCTCCCGAAGCTACGCCAATCGGGCGAGAGAGCTGTACCAGCAAGTCAACGACGAGCGGAACGTCGGTCGACTTCTGCTCATGCTTGGCGGTCTGACGCTTCTCCTGGGAGATGAGGAGCACGCCGTAGAGCACCTGAAAGCGTCCTATTCACGGGCGCTGGACACCGATTCACCCGCGGACGCCGCTCAGGCGCTCGAGGGGCTCGCCAGGGTGCATTTGAACCGTGGCGAGTATGACCAGGCAGACGAGCTCGCTCGCAACGCGCTCGGTCTTCTGCAGGGTCGGGAGGACTACCTCCACGAAGTCTGTCCGTCGCAGCTCGTACTGGGACGAGCGTTGATGGAGCGCGGACGGCTGGATGAGGCGGAAGAATGTTTCCGGGCGGCTGATGCGGCTGCTGAGCAGCTGGCATCGATCAGCCACCGGACGGAGGCGTGGGTCGCACTGGGGGACCTGGCGGCACGTCGTGGTGAAGACCGCGAGGCCGCACGTCTCTACCGGAACGCCGCTGAGGCGCTCCAGGAAATCCGCTTCTAAAGAGAGGAGGCCGCTATGAAGCCGAGACTGCTGCTCTTGCTACTCAACCTGGCACTGCTGGCTGCGTGGCTCGGGAAGGCCCGTCCGGGCTGTTCCTGGCCCGACGGTAACTAGCGAATCCGCGGCTAGACTCGGGCGCGTATGCGCCCTGTTGCGGCACTGGCCGTGCTGTCGTGCCTGCTTCTCGTCGGTTGCGGATCGGGCGGAGACGCGACAACCACGGCTGCTGACCCTGGAGGGGGCATGACGCTCGAGGAGCTCTGGCGAGCGCCCGGCGACGACGTGGCAATCGTCGCCGGGACGCAGAACCACGAGCCCGGGGACGTTCGCGTCTCCTTCCTCGTGATCGATTCCGAGGGCCGCGTCGTCACCCTTCCGACTGCTCGTGTGTGGGTCGCGAGCGCGCTCGACACTTCCCCTTTCCTCGAGTCGACCGCGAAGCTCGAGCGCATCGGTGTCCCCGGCGGAGTCGTGGCCGACGCCAGTCACATCTACGTCGCCCGGCTCAACCTTTCGCGACCGGGGACCTACTGGCTGCTCGCCGAGCCGGAGGGCGGGGGGACGAAGGTGCAGGCTCTGGGGAACGTCGTCGTAGTCAAGCAGGACTCTGCTCCGGACGTCGGTGATCCCGCGATCGCTTCGAAAACCCCGACCGTTGCCTCAACCGGCGGTGATTTCGCCAAGCTCACGACCCGCACCCCGCCCGACGAGTCTCTGTTGAAATACTCCGTTGCGGATTCACTTCGGGCGAAGGTGCCGTTCGTCGTCACGTTCTCGACTCCGAAGTTCTGCTCCAGCCGCACGTGCGGGCCTGTCGTCGACGTCGTCGAAGAGGTTTCGGAGCTGGTCGAGGGTGGCGACGTTCGGTTCATCCACGTCGAGGTCTTCGAGGGAAACGATCCGGCGAACGGATACAACCGCTGGATGAAGGACTGGGGGCTCACCACGGAGCCGTGGACTTTCGTGGTCGGACGCGACGGCAAGATAGTGGAGCGGTATGAGGGCGTCGTCTCGGTCCATGAGCTCGAACAGGTCGTGCGCGAGAAGCTCGTTAGCGGCTGACGCCGCAGGCCGCCGGTCGCTCCCGGCCCGCGCAAGCCTTTCGGGGTCCCCATAAAGTGCGCAGCACTTTCTGGGGCTAAGCGGGCCTCCGCGACCGGCTGACGACGCTCGCTGCGCGATCCGGCGGGCTCGCCGCTTGTCCGTACCAGTTGTACTGTCCTGCGCGACGAGCCCTTGGCTCGCTTGCGAGCGCCGCCCCTGCGACGTCAGCGAGCGCTGCGGGGAACGGCTAGACGTCGTCGCCGAGGCGCTCGATCACGATGTTCGGAACACGCGCGTTGGGACTGAGATGCAGCACTGCGCTGACGAGGTCTGCGATGTCCTGGGGTTGGATCTGTTCCTCCACCGGGATTCCCGTCCACTCCGTCATCCGCGTCGCCACGAATCCCGGTGAGATCGCGGTTGCGCGAACGCCGTGCTCGGCTTCCTCGCGGTTGAGGGAATTGGTGAACGCGATCAGCGCGGCTTTCGTCGCCCCGTAGACGGCGAGCCCCGGAGTCGGAATCGTCCCGGCGATCGATGCAAGCGTGAACACATGTCCGCGGGAGTCGCGAAGCAGCGGAAGCGCCTCGCGGGTCACGACGAGCGACCCGAACAGGTTGACGTCGAGCTGGAGAGCGATCTTCTTCGTCTCGAGATCAGCGATGTTCCCACCGATACCGAGGCCGGCGGAGTTGACGAGAACATTCATGCCGCCGAACCGCTCGGCATGGGCCGCGACGACGCGAACGCACTCGTCGGAGTCGCCGAGGTTCGCGGGCACTGCGAAGGCGCCGAGCTCGCTCGCAGCCTCCACGAGAGGTTCGGCTCGGCGCGCAACGAGCGTGAGCTCGTAGCCCTCATCTCGCAGCATTCTCGCGAGCGCGAGCCCCAGCCCCGACGAGCCTCCGGTGACGAGGGCTGATCTCACGCGGCGAGTATCCCACGCTGCGAAGAGCTTCTTTCAGGTTGTTCATGACATGGCCGCTCACTCTGAAAAGGAGTTCTAAGAGTCAGCGGCCGCCGAGGGGGCGGCGGCCGCTGCGTCAGGGGGAGAGGAGAAGGAGGAGGAGAAGGGGACGGATCTCTCCGGGGGAGTGTTCGTCGTTCCGAGCCGTTCCCCTTCCGCCTACAGTTCACGCGTGGAAACCGTTCCGCTGACGTCGCTCGCACGTGCGGGGGGGTGCGCCGCCAAGTACGCGGCGGGGCGACTCGAGACGCTTCTCGCCGGCCTCGTGCCGGTAGAAGCCGAGGATCTCCTCGTCGGGCTTGATCCGGCGGACGATGCCGCGGTCTACCGTCTCGACGACGACCGCGCCATCGTCTTCACGGTCGACTTCTTCCCACCGCTGGTGGACGATCCTCGGGCGTTCGGCGCCATCGCGGCGACGAATGCCCTCAACGACGTCTTCGCGATGGGAGGTGTACCGCTCCTTGCTCTGTCGATCGCCGCGTTCCCCGAGGAGCTTCCGACGGAGGTGCTCGGCGAGATACTCGCGGGAGCAGATGAGCGAGTTCGTGCCGCCGGTGCGATTCTCGCCGGCGGTCACACGATTCGTGACGCAGAGCCGAAATACGGGTTGGCGGTCGTCGGGACCGTGCATCCCGACGCCATCTGGCCGAAAGCTGGCGCACAACCGGGCGACGTGCTGTTCCTGACGAAGCCGTTGGGAACGGGCATCGTCCTTCAGGCTGTGCGTGACACCGTCGCCCCACCCGGGGCTCTCGACTCTGCGGTCGAGTCGATGGTCGAGCTGAACAAGGCTGCGGCCGAGGCACTCCGACC
This sequence comes from uncultured Thermoleophilia bacterium, assembly GCA_963827525.1. Lineage (GTDB taxonomy): Bacteria > Actinomycetota > Thermoleophilia > Gaiellales > Gaiellaceae > GMQP-bins7. The sequence continues at coordinate 47,821 of CAWHBH010000018.1, read as the reverse complement.
TTTTGCTCCAAATGCCGTAACGGACGTCACCGGCTTCGGGCTCCTTGGACACGTGCACGAGCTCGCGTCGCGAAGCGGCGTGCGCGCGATTCTGGACGCCGCGACGCTTCCGGCGCTTGCGGGCGCGCTCGAGCTCGCTCGAGACGGCGTTCGCACCGGCGGCGATCGCAGAAATCGCGAGTATGCGAGCCCGTATGTCGAGAGCGAGGCCGACGCCGCGCTGGAAGCGCTCGCGTATGACCCGCAGACCGCCGGCGGCCTTCTCGTCTCGATGCCCAGCGAGCAGGCCCCCGTCGTCGCCGCGACGTTCTCGGCCGAAGACCTCTTGCTTCGCCGCATCGGCCGCATCGAGGCAGGGGCGGGCGTCGTCCTGACCCAATGAGCAACGCTCGAGCTCGCCCTCGGTCGGTGGGGGAACCTCCCGGTTCCCCCACACCCCTTCCACTGGTCCGCTCCGCGGACAAAGCGCTTCGCGCCTTCCCCACGCCCCTCCCCGCTCATGGGCTGGAGGCCCGCCCATGAGCGTCGCAGTCGTCCGAGGCTGGACCTTGTCGGCGCGAGGTTTCCTCCGCCTGGCGGTCGCATCATGTGTGGCGCTCTTCCTCGTCGTCACGTCGGGGGCGTTCGTCAGGCTCACGGGCTCCGGGCTCGGGTGCGAGAACTGGCCGAGTTGCGGGGACAAGCCGTACCCGGAGCAGGGCTTCCACGCCTTCGTCGAGTTCGGCAATCGGATGGTCGCGCTCGTCGGCATCGTGCTCACGCTTGTCACGTGGCTTGCCTCGCGAAGGACGGACGGTCTCCCGCGCATTGCCAGCTTGGCGGCGCTCGGCGCTTTCCTCGTTGCGGCGGCACAGATCCCGATGGGCGGAATCACGATCGCGCTCGATCTCCACCCGCTCGCGGTCATGACGCACTTCCTGCTCGGGTTGGCCGTGCTCGGGCTCGCAGTCGTCGTCGTGCTCGAGGCGTGGAGCCTCGTCGCCGGGCTCGCCTCGCCTGCGGGCGCGCGGTGGCTCCGTCAGGTCGTCAGCTGGGTCGGCCTGCCGGCGTGCGCAGCACTCGTCGTAACAGGCGCGGTCGCCACGGCCTCAGGGCCGCATCCCGGGTCGAGCGATGAAGTCGAGCGCCTCGGCGTCGCGATCACGGAGACCGTCTACGTGCACGTGCGCGTCGCTGCAGCATTCGGGATCGGAGTTCTGGCGGTCGGTTGGTTCCTCTGGAAACTGCGTGAGAGCTACCCCGGCATAGTGCGCCTCTGGGGTCTCCTGCTCACGGCGCTCGTCGCCCAGGGGATCCTCGGCGAGGTTCAGTACAGAAACGGGCTGCCGTGGGGCCTCGTGCTCGTGCACGTGTTCCTCGCTGCCACGATCTGGGCGCTCAGCCTCGCTCTCGCCTACGTGCTCTGGCGTCCGCCCACGCCGTTAGCTCGCCAGTAAGCTCCGCGGATGCCCGCTGAGCTGAGGATCCACGAACGACCGACGCTCGAACGGCCGGTCCTCATCGGTGCGTTTCGGGGCTGGAATGACGGCGGTCAGGCCGCAACGCTCGCCGCGGGCTACCTCGCCCGCCTGTGGGGAGCGCGGAAGTTCGCCGACATCGATCCCGAGCTCTTCGTCGACTTCCAGGCAACTCGGCCCATGGTCTCGCTCGAGGAAGGAACGACGCGAAAGATCGAGTGGCCCGAGAACACGTTCTTCCGCGCGCCGATTCCCGGAGCGAACCGCGATGCGATCTTGCTCGTCGGTGTGGAGCCGAACTACCGCTGGCGTACCTTCAGCGACCTCATCGCCGATCTCGCACGCGACCTCGGCGTCGAGCTCGTGGTGACGCTCGGCGCTCTGCTCGCAGATGTCCCGCACACGCGGCCGTCGCCTGTCACCGGGGCGGCGACCGATCCGCAGCTCGTCGACGAGCTAGGCCTGCAGCTTTCGCGCTACGAGGGGCCGACCGGAATCGTCGGCGTGCTGCTCGACGCCTGTCGACGTGCGGGCATCCCTTCGGTCAGCCTCTGGGCCGCGGTGCCCCACTACGTCCAGCTCGCGCCGAGCCCTCGGGCAGCTCGTGCGCTGTGCGAACGACTCGCGGCGGTTCTCTCGACCGACATCGACATCGGGGAGCTCGCCGAGGCGGAGGACGAGTACGTCGAGCAGGTGTCTCAGGCGGTTGCCACTGATGCGGACACGGCGGCCTACGTCGAAGATCTCGAGACCCGCGCCGACTCGCTCGACTGGCTCGAGGAGTCAGGAGGCATCCCGTCCGGCGAGGCGCTCGCGGCCGAGATCGCCCGTTTCCTGCGCGATCGCGAGGCGAACGGGGACGGCGAGTCGGAAACCGGCGGCCCGGGCTAAACCGCCGCGCGCAATAAACGGACCTACGCAGCGTCCTCGGACGTCTCGGCGACGGCGGAATCGGCCGGCAGTATCCGCAGACCGAGCGGGATCGGCTCGGAGGGAGCGGTCTCAGCAGCGGCTTCGACGGGTTGGGTCCCCGTCGCCGGGCTCCTCCGCTTCCGTCGTCGCCGACGCGACTTGCGCGCCGTGAGCTTCGGTGCGGGAAGGTTGTCGGCGAGGGCGTTCGCGATCTCGTCGGTCGTGCCGAGCTCTTCGCGCGCCTTGTCGAGCGCGGCGTTCGCACGCGGCGTGTACCCGTCGGCCGAAGCGAGGAGCGCTGCTCCCACCGGGAGAGCCATGGCGCCCGCTACCTGGACGAGCCGGTTGACGTTCTCCTCGTGGCGATAGCCGCGGGAGTTCGCCGCCGCTCCGAGCAACCGCTTCGCCTCGGGGAACTCGGTCGAGACGCGACGGTCCTGCACCTTCCGCGTCGCGCGGGCGAGCTTCCAAGTCCAACGCGCCAGGATCTGGTCCGGCGCGAGGGGCTTGCCTTCGCCGATCGCTCGCAGGAGGACACGCACACCGGCTGAGCGGTCTTTCTCCCACGTCGGCGCCTGGGTCACGAGCGTGACGAGATCGTCGAAGTCCGCGCGGTCGACCGGTGTCGCCACGCGGTCGAGGAGCGCGGTCATTCGCAAGCGGCGGTTCGGGTTCTCGGCCGCGCAGGTGGCGAGGAACTGTTCGAGCGCGCCCTTGCCCGCTCGCCCTTCGGCGAACTTGCGCGCGAACTCAGCCCGCTGGTCGAATCGAATCTGCCGTCCTGCGATGGTCGCCCAGAACCGCTGCTCGTCGTCGTCCAGGTACTTCGGGTCGATCCGCTGCCACTCGCGCTGGATCACGGCAAGTCGGCGTCCGACGTCCGGAGTGACCGGGACGAGCCATGGAACCGGTGAGAGCTTGCGGCGGGCGCGCCGCTGTTGTCGTCGGCGCGGTGCCGGCGTCACGCGCGCACCCTCACGATAGAAATCGGCATCGAGTAGAGCGTGCAGCGAGACGACCCGGTCGTTGTGAGTCGAGCCCTTCGGCACGAAGTCGACGACTATGCCGGCCTCTTTCCGTGGGTGCATGCGCATGATCCGACCGATCCGCTGCTGGTAGACGCGGCGCGATGCCGTCGGCGCGAGGTGCATGCAAATGGTGGCGCGCGGTGAGTTCCAGCCCTCGGCGAGCAACTGCGCGTTGATGAGAACGTTGATCTCTCCGCGCTCGTACGCGGCGAGCGTCTCCGCGAGCCGTGCCGGTGGCGTCTTCCCCGAGACGGCCTCGGTCTTGAGGCCTGCGGCGCGGAACTCCTGCGCGAGGTTGTACGCGTGCTCCACTCCGGCCGCGTAGACGATCCCCGGGGTCGAGCCGAAGCGGTCGCGATAGAGGCTTGCGGCAGCCTGGTTGAGCGCTTCATGGTCGAGAGCCGCAGCAAGCGCCCGCTCCTCGAAGTCCCCGCCTACGATCGGGACGGAGTTGATCGCGGCCGCAGGCGGCACCCTGAGGTTGCGCAGTGGCGCGATGAGCCCACGGCGCGCCGCATCGCTCAACGGGAGATCGTCGACCGAGGCGGGGAACACGTCGGAGACCTGCTTCGCGATGAGCTGCTCAGTGGCCGTCATCCCGATGTACAGCGGCTCGTGGAATGCGCGAATCGCTGCGCTGGTCTTCTCGCCGAGAGCGGTGTGAGCCTCGTCGCAGAGGACGAGGTGGTACGTCTCGCGATCCAGCTCGCTTCCGTGTCGCGCGAACCATGCGTATGTCTGGATCGTGATCGGGTTGTCGCGTGGGGCGCGCGTGCCGGAGACCACCGCGTCCGCAAAGCGGTCCGCATACCCCTCGGTCGTGAGATCGCGCTTGAACTGGGAGACCAGCAAGCGGCGGTGGGTGAGGATCAAGACGCCCAGCCCGCGTGCTGCCTCGACGAAGCCCGCCGCGGCAATCGTCTTGCCCGAGGCGGTCGGGTGACGGAAGCGGTACCGGCGCACCGCGCCTGGATCGTCACCGTGGAAGCCGGGCTCCAGCTCCTTCTCCTCGATGAAGCCTGCGTCGAAGTCGTCGTCGGCCTCCTCGTCGATCTCGGCCTCGGCGACGGCTCCGTTGCCGCTCCCGTTTCCGTTCCCGTTCTCCTCTGCCGAGCGTTGCGTCGCGGCGATCAGCTCGGCCAGCATGCCGGCGAGCGCGTCGACCTGATGGCGGCGTAGCTCGGTGCCCGCTGCCGTGCGCGACGGGTTCTCCGTCAGGACTCGCTCGAGCCCGAGCATCAGCCCATAGCGCACCTTCCAGCGTGGCGAGGGCTTCGCGAGACCTGCCTCGATCTCGGCGAGCGCGTCGTCGAGCGCAGCCCGGCGCGCGGTGCCGGGAGCGAGTGCGGCGAGCGGATCCTCGTCGGCTTGCAGGAATGGCTCGCCGACCCACGCCTCGGCGCGTTGGGCCGCCGCAGTCAGGTTTTCGGGGGTGTCCGACGTGAGCGTCGGGATGGTCGTAGCCTCGTGCATTCAGGCAGCACGTACTTTCGTGCCGCTCCTTCCGAAGAGTTGACGCTCGCCCGTTAGCCGGCGAGCGGTACTGGCGGAGCATACCTCAGAGCTCGGGCGGATTCCTGTGCAAGTGGTTAGGCGGGCGCTCCGGCGACCTCGGCGAGCGGTCGGCCGACGACACGCTGCGAGATGCCTGTCTGGTCGAGATGCTTCGTTATGCCGCCGAGCCAGAACGGATAGCCGGCTCCGAGGATGAGGCACGTATCGATGTCAGCAGCCTCTGCGACGACGCCCTCGTCGAGCATGTGTGCGACCTCGTCTGCCATGGCCTCGAGCACGGCTTGATGAATCTCGTCCACAGAGCGGGGCGCATGCTCGACCACGACGGGCTCACCGCCCTCGGCGAGGCTTTCGAGAGTCGCCGAGAGCGGAAACCGCTCTGGCCAGGCGTTGTGGAGCGTGTGGCGCACGTGGTTTGCCACTCTGGGTCCCACGAGCTGGAGGAGGACAGAAGGCGCCATCGGGAGGCCCAGCCGGAGGATGGCCTCGTCGGTCTCCTCGACGGTGTTGCCGTGATCCAGCGCATCGGTCACGACCGACCCCTGGCGACCGAGCAGCCGGTTGACGACAAAGCCAGGAGCGTCCCGAACGAGAACGCCGGTCTTGCGCAGCTTCTTCGTGACTGCCCACGCTGTGGCGAGCGTGACGTCATCGGTCTGCGGCGTGCGCACGAGCTCGACGAGCGGGAGCACGGCGACCGGGTTGAAGAAGTGCATTCCCACGACCCGCTCGGGGTGCTCGAGATCGGCACCCATCTCGGTGACCGAAAGCGACGACGTGTTCGTTGCGAGGACGCACTCGGGCGAGACGACTCGCTCGAGCTCGGCGAACACCTCCTTCTTCACCGTCATCTCCTCGTAGACCGCCTCGAGCACGAGGTCGCAGTCCGCGAAGACTTCCCAGCCGACGCCGCCGGTGACGAGCGAGCCCAGGAAGCGCGCCTTTCCTTCACCCATGCGCCCCTTTCGCGTGAGCTCGTCGAGCTCGTCGGCGATCCACGACTTCGCCTCGTCGACCTGCTCCTGGGTGAGGTCTCGGAGGACGACGGGCACCTCGAGTCGCCGCAACGCGAGCAGCGCGAGCTGACGCGCCATGAGGCCGGCGCCGACGAGCCCGATCCTCTGGACACGCCTTGGCTCGGCGTCCGGGACACCGACTCCGCGCTTCGCCCGGCGCTCGACGAGATTGAACGCGTACACCGATGCCTGCGCCTGCGGGCCGGGGAGGAGGTCTGCGAGCGCGTCCTCCTCCGCCCGGTAGCCCTCCTCCAGCGACCAGGTCGCGGCTCCTTCGATCAGGTCGAGTGCCCGGTAAGGGGCCGGCGCGGCTCCGTGCAGCTGGCCGTCGAGCCGAGACCGCGCCTTGCGGCAGATCTCGGCGTGCGTCGGACAGATCGGCTGCGGGCCGTCGTTTGCCCGCGCCCTCCTCGATCCTCTGGATGAGCATGGCAAGCGACTCGTCGAGGAACTCGACCGGCTCGAGCAGCGCGTCTGCGAAACCGGCGTCGAACGCTTGCTGGGCTGTCAGCATCCGGTTCTGGCGGAGCGGGTTCTCGACGATGAACTTCACCGCTTGCTCTGCTCCGATCAGCTGTGGGATCAGCTGCGTTCCTCCCCAGCCCGGGATCAAGCCCAGGAATACCTCGGGGCAGGCGAAGTGGCGGACCGACGAGGAGAGCGTCCGATAGTCGCAGTGGAGCGCGATCTCGACTCCGCCACCGACCACGGCACCGTTGATCGCCGCCAAGGTGATGAAGGGAAGGTCACGGATCCGGCCGAAGAGCTCGTGACCGGCCTCGCCGCCGAGCCGCGCTCGTTCGGGTGTGATCTCGCCGAACTCGTCGATGTCTGCGCCGACGGCGAAGACGAATGGCTTTCCCGTCAACAGCAGGCCGCGCCAGTCGCGCGTCCGCAGCTGCCCGAGCACCTCCTCGAGCGAGCGGAGAGCCGCCTCGCCGAAGGTGTTCGGCTTCTGCCAATCCTCGCCGTTGTCCATGGTCACCAGCGCGATCGGGCCTGCGCCCGTCTCGATCCGCTGGAGCTTGAATTGCGTTGGGGAGCTCACTTCGGGGTGATCACGCGTTGCAGGTGTGCGCTGGACGAGTGCGATGCAAGGACGCAGGGAGCGGCCATATCGAGGTAGATATGGGCGCGACTGAGGACGCAGCAGCGCGCCGTCCAGCGTGCTCCTGCGACTCGTGCCTTACTCCGAAGGGGGCTCCGATCAGCCACCGTTCTGCAGGTTCTCCCAGAGGACGGCGGCGCCCATGCCGAGCCCGATGCAGAGCGCTGTGAGGCCGTAGCGGGAATCCGGGCGATCGCGGAACCCTCGTGCGAGCTGGGCCATGAGCCTCACGCCTGTGGCCGCGAGTGGGTGCCCACAGGCGATCGCGCCGCCGTACGGATTGAGACGCGGATCGTCCCATGCGACGCCGACGCCGTCGCACCACGTGAGCACTTGCACGGCGAACGGCTCGTTCAGCTCGAAGAGGTCGATGTCGTCGATCCCGAGCCCAGCGCGTTCGAGCACCTTGTGGGTCGCCGGGACCGGACCGAGGCCCATCAGCTCGGGCTCGACGCCTGTGTACGCGAAGCCGACCAGGCGCATCTTCGGCTCGAGCCCGAACTCGTCGGCAGCATCCGCCGATGCGATGAGGGCGGCTGTCGCGCCGTCGGTGAGACCCGCTGAGTTGCCCGCTGTCACGCGTCCTCCCGCACGGAAAGGCGTGCGAAGACCTGCGAGCGCCTCCATCGTCGTGTCGGGCCGCAAGAACTGGTCTCGTGCGGCAACGGTCCACCCGTCGTCGCCGAAGACGGACATGGGGACCACGATCTCGTCCATGACCCCGTCGTGCCAGGCCTGACCTGCCTTGCGTTGCGACTCGACCGCGAACGCGTCCGCGTCCTCCTTCGTCAGGTGTGGGAACGCGTCATGGAGGTTCTCCGCGGTCTGTCCCATCACCGCCGCCGACTCGTCGACGATTCGCTCGGCGATGAAACGCGGGTTGAAATCGACGTCCTCACCCATCGGGTGGTGGCCCATGTGCTCGACGCCGCCGACGAGGACGATGTCCGCGGCGCCCATGGCGATCTCGCCGGCACCGGCGGTCGTCGCGGTGAGCGCGCCGGCGCACATGCGGTCGACCGCAAATCCAGGGACCGACTTCGGCAGGCCTGCGAGAAGCGCGACGTCTCGGCCGAGCGTCAGGCCCTGATCTCCGACCTGGGCCGTCGCTGCGAAGACGACGTCGTCGATCTTCTCGTGCGGAAGCTGTGGGTTGCGCCGGAGAACCTCGCGCACCGCCTTGACGGCCATGTCGTCGGCGCGGGTCTTGGCGAAGTAGCCGTCCGTCGTCGCGCGCCCGAACGCGGTGCGGACGCCGTCGACGTAAACCACTTCGCGGAGCTCGGCCACGACGAGACGATACTTCCGGGAGTCATGGTCGACTGGGATGAGCAGGTAGCGCGCGCGGTAGAGCGCTACGAGGACGGGTTGGCTCGCTTGCCCGAGGAGCCGGACGAGCGGCAGCGACAGCTGACCCGCATGGGCAACGCCGCCTGGGCGGCGGGGCTGTCGTTGCTGATGCTCGGACGACGCGACGAGGGCAATGTGTGGCTCCTGCGGGCGGCGGATCGCTATCGCGAAAGCTGGCACGGCGCGCCAGCGGGTAGCTGGGGTCGCCCGATCGGGGCGATGAAGGCTCGGCTAATCGCAGGCGACTCGGACGGAGCGCTCGAGGACGCCCGCTGGGCGCTCGCCGCCGGCGCCGCGGAGTCGGAGAGCCCGATCGGGCGGTATGCGGCTGTCGCTCGCCCACCTCGTGCTCGGGGAGGACGCCGAGGCGGAGGAGTTGGCCGCGACGCTCCACGCGCCGCGACGACTTCCCAGCCCCGGTAGCCGACACGCTCACTGCACTGGCGGCCCACGATGTACGCGGTTACGAGGCTGCGATCCGGTCGTTGCTCGCCGACTTCGAAGCGCGGGACGAGTTCCTGGAGGACATTCCAGTTGCAGACACCGTGCTCGCGCTCCAGGTGCTCGCCGACTCCCGCGGGCTCACGATTGTGCTCGCTTCGCCTCTCTTGGCTCCCTGAGTACTACTGCTCGCCGGAGGCGAGCTCGCGTGATCGCACCATCGCGGCCTGGATCGCGTTGAAGAACGCTGCTCGCACGCCTGCCATCTCGAGCTCCCTGATCGCCGCAATCGTCGTCCCGCCCGGGGATGTCACCATCTCTCGCAGCTCGACCGGGTGCATCTTCTCGTCGCGAAGCTGCTTGGCAGTTCCGAACATGGTCTGGACGACGAGCTGTGTCGAGATCTCGCGCGACAGCCCGAGGAGGATCCCCGCCTCGATCATCGCTTCGGCGAGGAGCGCGAAGTACGCGGGCCCTGAGCCGGAGACGGCCGTGATCGCGTCCATCGACGCCTCCGAGACGCGCACGACGGCGCCGAGGTGGAGTCAGTGCTTCCTCGGCGAGGTCGAGATGTTCGTCTCCCGCATGAGCGCCGGCGCATAACCCTGCGATCCCCTCGTGCACCGTCGAAGGCGTGTTCGGCATCGCGCGGACGACGGGCACTCCGGGTGAGAGACGGCCTTCGATTCTCGACGTGGGGATCGCGGCGGCGACGCTCAACACGGTCTGCTCGGGGAGGATGAGCCCGCCGATCTCGCCGAGCAACACGTCGATGTCCTGTGGCTTGACTGCGATCACGACCAGCGCGGCCCCCGCTGCGGCGTCGTGGTTCGAGAGCGTCGCGTCGATGGCGTGTCGCTCCCGCAGCTCGGCGACTCGCTCGGCGCGGCGACCGGTTGCGGCGATCTCGCTCGGGCTTCCGCCAACCCGACGAGAGCAGGCCGGAGATCAGCGACTCGCCGATTCGCCCTGCACCGAGAATCGCGATCTTGCGAGCGTCGACCATGCGGCGGAGTGTACGGCGGGTCGTCAGGCCGCGCGGCTCGCGCGGGCGCGGACGAGGCGGGCGCGATCCATGCTTGCGCCAGGGATCAGGCCCCGCTTGAACCCCTGAAGCAGGAACACACTCGCGAGCCCCTGCCACTCCCCGTACGGGTCGAGGAGCTCGGCCGTCTCGGCCGGCTCGGGCCAGCGCGACCGCAGCGATGCCATGAGCTTGACGAGCCCGAGGTCTGCAACGAGTCCCGCGTCGTAACGACCGAGGCCCTGGAGCGAGACGACGCCCACCGTCCATGGACCAACGCCGCGCTCGCGGCGGAGGCGAGCGAGCGCCGTGTCCGGTGACTTTCGCAGCGACTCGAGATCGAGCGTCCGAAGGAGCCGAGTCAGCGTCGCTGCACGACTCGCCGCGAGGCCACAGCGCGAGAGCTCAGCGGGAGACATCCGCGCCAGCGCTTCCCGGGTTGGCGGATCTTCGCCGCACGCGCGGATCACCGCCCATTCGATCTGGAGCGCTCTACTGGCCTGGATCAGCTGTCCGCAGACGGCCCGCACCGTCGCGTGGGCAACGGTCGCCTTGCGCCGCGTTCGCATCCCGCGGAGCGCACGCGTTGACGGGCCGAGCAGCGGGTCGCGTGCGAAGCGTCGGTGGAACTCGCTCGTGTCGTCGTCCAGCGCGAGCATGAATCTCGCCTGCTCGACTGCGGGCTCGCAAGAAGCGCGCACGAGGACGCGCCCGTCGTGGAGTTGGATCGCCGAAGCCCAGCGATTCTCGGGCAGTCGTGCCTTCCATACTCCCGAGCCGGCAGTCAGCTTCAGCGAGTACAGCCCGCTCGGCTTGATCGCCGTCTCGACCATCAGCCCAGCCTACTGGCCTTCGCGGACCCGATACTTACGCGGTGCGGCTCGTCGACGCTGTCTCCATGCGCTCTCGCCGGCGCAAGCTCGAGCTCTTCCTCGACGAGCTCCAGCCCACGGCGAACACGTCGGTTCTCGATGTCGGCGCCGATGAGCTCGCGTTCGGTGAGGGCGACGGCTGCGGGACGCTGAACTTCTTCGAGGAGCACTATCCGTGGCCCGAGCGGATCACGGCGCTCGGGCTTCATGACGGGGCCGGCTTCCGTGCCCGCTACCCGACGATCGGTTACGTCCAGGGTGACGCGTGCGCACTTCCGTTCGCGGACGGCGAGTTCGACATCATCTTCTCGAACGCCGTGATCGAGCACGTGGGCGGGCGCGACCGCCAGCGACAGCTCGTCGCCGAGGCACTCCGGGTCGGTCGGCGCGCGTTCATCACCACGCCGAACCGGCGCTTTCCGATCGAGGTGCACACGCGGCTCCCGCTCGTGCACTGGCTCCCCGACGCAGTCGCCCACCGCGTCTACAACGGCGTCGGGAAGAGCTTCGCGACCGAGATACATCTCCTCTCCAAGAAGAGCTTCGAGGCGCTCTTTCCCGGGCGTGTGCGCGTCGTCAGCCTCGGCTTGACCCTGGTGGCGATCGTCGATTAGCGCGCAACGCTTCACTGGTATCGCCCTGACCCTGCTGGTCGTCGGGTTGGCGCTGCACAACGTCGCGATGGCGCAGTTATGGGACGTAGGAGTGCGCGGGTCGGCGCTCGACGTCGCAGCCGCGTGGAAGGAAGTGCTCCTCCTCGCCGCTCTCGTCGTCGTTGCCTGGAAGGTGCGACGCCTGCCCGCGGTCCGGGCCGCGGACGTGCTCGCAGCGACCTACGCCATCGTGATCGTCGTCTACTGGCTGATTCCGCAGGACTGGCTCGACGGGGACGCCACCACGCGGGGGGAGCTGCTTGCACTTCGACACCATCTCTTCCCGGTTGCCGCCTACGCACTCGGACGACTCGTCGCGCTCGCCTGGGCCGAGCGGGCGAGGCTCGGAGGTCTCATCGCCCTCACTGCGGTCGTCGTCGCAGTCGTGGGCCTGATGGACCTCGCACTCATCTCACTCCAGGCATGGCGCGAGTCGGGCGTTTCCGGCTGGTATCGAGAGCAGCTCGGGCTCGACTACGAGGGTCTCTCCGGGCTCCCCGAGAACTGGGTCTACAACACGGGCGACGAGAACAATCCGATCAGACGGCTCGTCTCGACGTTCCTCTCGCCGCTGGCGAGCGCATACGTGCTCGTGGTTGCGCTGATCTACGTCATCAGCCGACCGTTTCGCTGGTGGTGGGGTCTGCTGGGGCTGCTTCTCTACGGTGCTCTGCTCTACACGCACACGCGCGCCGCTTTCGCCGCGCTCGCGTTCGGTCTGGTGGTGCTTGCCCTCGCGCAGCGACGATTTGCCCCGGCCGTGCTCGCACTTGTCTCTGTCGTTGCGGGAGCGCTCTTCCTCGCGGCGTATCCGGCGATCGGCCCGTCGACGAGCTACACGAGCGAGGAGCTCGAATGGCTCCGCGAGAATGCGCAGAGCGATCCCGGCGCGACCGGCGACCCGTTCGCGGGCAACGAGGCCTCGACGGAGAGCCACCTCCGCAACCTTCGCGACGGGATCCGGGTCGTGATCGAGCACCCACAGGGTTACGGCCTCGGGAACGCGGGCGTAGTGGCGAAGCGCACCGGGGTCGAGATCAGGGCCGGCGAGTCGACCTACACCGAGCTCGGAGTGGACGCCGGCATCGCCGGGGTCGCGGCGTTCGTCCTGTGGAGCCTTGCCCTGCTAGTGGGCCTCTGGAGAAGGGAGGCCTGGCTCGCCGCGGCGTTTGCGGCCGTGCTCTTGCTCGGCTTGCAGACCGACGTCATCGGCGTTCACTGGATCGCGTTCACGATCTGGGTCGCCGCTGGGCTCACACTCGGCCTCCCTCGCGAGCCATCGGAGGATCCCGCCGATGGCGCTACGGTTGCGACATGAGCATCGATCCGCGCGTCGACATCGGCCACGTCCACCTCAAGGTGGCGGATATCCAACGCGCGCTCGACTTCTACTGCGGCGTCCTCGGATTCGAGCTCCAGCAGCGGATGGGGGACGAAGCGGCTTTCGTCTCTGCTGGCGGGTATCACCATCACATCGGCTTGAACACCTGGGAGTCGCGCGGCGGCACTCCGCCTCCACGGCGCGGCTACACGGGGCTCTACCACGTTGCAATCCGCTACCCGGATCGCAAGACGCTCGCCGACGCCTTGCGGAGACTCGTGGAGGCGGGGATCCCGCTCGAGGGCGCCTCCGATCACGGTGTCAGCGAAGCGCTGTACACGCGAGATCCGGACGGAAACGGAATCGAGCTCTACCGTGACCGCCCACGCGACGAGTGGCCGCGATCCTGCGGAAGGCGAACGTGTCGCGATGTTCTCGCATCCGCTCGACGTCGACGCGCTGCTCGCCGAGGCGGAATAGCGGTCTTTGAGCGGCCTGGCTGCTAAGGTTCATGCGTTATCTAGAGCGAGTTCGGTTCGCGCGTGTGCGCCTTCCTACCCGTTCGTGAGTTTTGGTAAGGAGGTGTTTTTATGGCAAGCGGAACCGTGAAGTGGTTCAACGACAGCAAGGGGTATGGCTTCATCACCCCGGACGAGGGTACGAAAGACCTGTTCGTCCATCACAGCAACATCGTCGGTGACGGCTACAAGAGTCTCGCCGAGGGTGCTCGTGTCGAGTTCGAGCCGCGCGAGGGTGCCAAGGGCCCCGAGGCGACGAACGTCGTCACAGCCGGCTAGTCGGCAGTTCTGAGGCCGTGGCCGCTCAGGCGGCCACGGCCCCTCACCTCGAGCAAGGGATCATGCATGAAAGAAAAGGAAGAGAAGATCGAGGTCGAGGGTGAGGTCATCGAGGCCCTACGTAGCCGGATGTTCAGGGTCCGGCTCGACAATGGGCACGAAGCGTTGGGGTACATGGGGGGCAGGATGAAGCGCTATCGCATCCGGGTGTTTCCCGGCGACCGAGTCCGCATAGAGCTCTCCTCGTATGACCTGACCCGCGGTCGCATCGTTTACCGGCTTAGCTGATCCAGCGCTAGACCGGAATCCTCGACGCTTTGCGGCCGAGGCCTGTTCGACCAAGGCTTCGGCGGTCGGCGGGAACTCCGCCATGTCAGCTATACCTGCTCTATGGCGAAGACAAAGCCCGTCGAGAATCTCGAACGGGTCGTGATCCGCTTCGCCGGCGACTCCGGCGACGGCATGCAGCTCACGGGCGACCGCTTCACGAGCGAGACTGCGGTCTTCGGGAACGACCTGGCGACACTGCCCGATTTCCCGGCGGAGATTCGCGCCCCGGCTGGCTCGCTACCGGGCGTCTCCGGCTTCCAGGTTCACTTCGCCGACCACGACATTCTCACGCCCGGCGATCAGCCGAGCGTCCTGGTGGCGATGAACCCGGCGGCACTGAAGGTAAACCTTTCCGATCTCGCCAAGGGCGGGACGGTCATCGTCAATACCGACGCCTTCTACGGAGCGCAACCTGCAGAAGGCGGGCTACGGGTCGAACCCGCTCGAGGATGGCTCGCTCTCCGATTCCACGTCCACGAGGTCGCGCTCTCGTCGATGACCGTCGAAGCCCTGAAGGAGGTCGAGGGAATCACGTCGCGCGAGGCGGAGCGCTCGAAGAACTTCTTCGCACTCGGCCTCATGTCCTGGCTCTACCACCGCCCGGCCGAAGGGACGCTGGCTTTCATCGAGACGAAGTTCGCGGCGCGCCCCGAGATCGCGGAGGCGAACACGAAGGCGTTCAAGGCAGGCTGGAACTACGGCGAGACCTCCGAGGATTTCGCCGTCTCGTACGAGATCGCTCCGGCGAAGCTCGAGCCCGGGACGTACCGTCAGGTCTCCGGGAACACGGCGCTCACCTACGGGTCTGATCGCGGCGAGCAAGCTGTCCGGGCTGCCGTTGTTTCTCGGCGCCTACCCGATTACGCCGGCTTCCGACGTCCTCGAGCAGCTCGCCCAGCTGAAGCAGTTCGGCGTGCGCACCTTCCAGGCCGAGGACGAGATCGCAGCGTCAGGGGCCGCACTTGGTGCCGCCTTCGGAGGCGCGCTCGGAGTGACGACCTCTGCCGGCCCGGGAATAGTCCTGAAGTCGGAGACGGTGGGCCTCGCAGTGACGCTCGAGCTTCCGCTCGTCGTCGTCGACGTGCAGCGGGCAGGGCCTTCCACGGGGATGCCCACGAAGCCCGAGCAGGCTGACCTGCTGATGGTCATGTTCGGGCGGAACTCGGAGTCGCCGGTACCCGTGGTCGCGGCGTCGACTCCCGCCGGCTGCTTCCACGCCGCCATCGAGGCGGCCCGCATCGCGATCAAGTACCGCACGCCTGTCTTCCTGCTCTCGGACGCATATCTCGCGAACGGCTCGGAGCCGTGGCTGATCCCGGATGTCAGCGCACTCGCGGACATCTCGACCGAGTTCGCGAGCGAGGCGAACGGCGAGGAAGGCTTCCTCCCCTACAAGCGCGATCCCGAGACGCTCGCCCGTCCGTGGGCAATTCCCGGGACTCCCGGTCTCGAGCACCGGATCGGCGGGCTCGAGAAGGAGAACGAGACCGGGAACGTCTCCTACGACCCCGAGAACCACGACCTGATGGTGCAGCTGCGCGCGGCCAAGGTTGCCGGCATTGCCGCCGACATCCCCGAGCTCGAGGTCGACGATCCGGACGGCGCGGACGACACTTGTCCTCGGCTGGGGCTCGACCTACGGCGCGATCGGTGCGGCCGCACGGCGCGTTCGCGCGAGCGGGCGCAAGGTCGCGACCGCGCATCTGCACCACCTGAATCCGTTCCCGCAGCAATACCGGCGACGTCGTGCGCGCGTACGACAAGGTGCTCGTGCCGGAGATCAACCTCGGCCAGCTCAGGATGCTTCTCCGCGCCCAGTATCTCGTCGACGCGGTGGGCTACAACAAGGTACGCGGGCGCCCGTTCCGCGCGGCGGAGCTCGAGGACGCGATCACGGCTTTGGTGGACTCTTGACCAACGCGCGCCTTCGGCTCGCGTTCGCCAGCAACGGCGCGGAAACCAGGTTTCCCCCTGCGTCGCCCCCTTCTTCTTGAAGACGTGGGGAACCTCCCGGTTCCCCACACCCCTCCACGCTCATCGACCGGAGACCGGCCGATGACCGAGGGCAACGGGAATCTCGTCCAGCTCACTGGGAAGGACTTCAAATCCGACCAGGAGGTTCGGTGGTGCCCGGGCTGCGGCGACTACGCGATCCTGAACGTGATTCAGGGGTTCATGCCCGAGCTCGGGCTCTCGCGCGAGCGGATCGTGTTCGTCTCGGGCATCGGCTGCGCGGCGCGCTTCCCGTACTACATGCAGACCTACGGCATGCACTCGATCCACGGGAGGGCGCCGGCGATCGCGACTGGCCTCGCGGTGACGCGGCCCGACCTCTCGGTCTGGGTCGTGACGGGAGACGGCGACGCGCTCTCGATCGGCGGCAACCACCTGATCCATTCGCTCCGCCGCAACGTCAACCTAAAGATCCTCCTCTTCAACAACCGGATCTACGGGCTGACGAAGGGGCAGTACTCGCCGACCTCCGAGCTCGGAAAGGTGACGAAGTCGACCCCGATGGGGTCGCTCGACTATCCGTTCAACCCGCTCTCGATCGCGATCGGCGCAGAGGCTTCGTTCGTCGCTCGCGCGATCGACACGGACAAGAAGGGGCTCACCGAGGTGCTCGAGGCGGCTGCGCGACACCGCGGCTCCGCCTTCGTCGAGATCCTCCAGAACTGCAACATCTACAACGACGGCGCGTTCGAATACGTCCGCGAGGACAAGGGCAACCGGATCTATCTCCGAAGCGGAGAGCCCATTCGCTTCGGTGCGGACGGGGAGAAGGGTGTCGTGCAGCACGCGGCCGGCTCGGCCGCCGTCGTCGATGTCGCCGAGGCGGGCGAAGGCTCGCTCCTCGTCCACGACTCGGGGCACCGCGAGCCGAGCCTCGCGTTCGCGCTCTCGCGGATCACCTTCGAGACGGACGGAGCGGTCCCGCTTGGCGTCTTTCGTTCCGTCGAGCGGCCCGTCTACGACGATCTCATGAGCGAGCAGCTCGAGGCCGCACGTGAACGGTCGGGCGAGGGCGACCTCGAGGCGCTTCTCCACTCGGGCGACACCTGGGTCGTTCCGAGCTAAGCCTCGTTCAGAAACCGGACGATCCGCGCCGCGATCTCCTCGCCCTTCTCCTCCTGCAGGAAGTGCCCGGCACCGGCGACGATCTCGGCCGGCCCAGCGCCCGGGATCCGGGACGCCATTCGCTCTGCCGCGCCCGTGGAGAAGATCGGGTCGGAGTCGGAGAAGAGGACGAGCGCCGGGCGCTCCCACGCTTCGAGCGCGGCGCGCACCTCGAGCATCTTGGCGGCGGACGGATGGTCGATCTCGGTTGGCACGAGCTCCGGAAACGCGAGGATCCCCGCCTTCGACTCGGGGATCGGAAACGGCGCGTTGTAGGCCTCGACGACCTCGTCCTCGAGCTCGGATACGCACGTGATCTGGACGAGCTGCCCCGGAACGAGGTCAGTGCCCACTCGCCGCACGAACTCGCGAAAGCGAAGCCACTCGGGCGACGGCGCTCGTCCGGCGCCGATGCCGGTGTTCAGGATCACGAGCCGCGAGACCCGATCGGGCCGTTCCACGGCGAGGCGCAGCCCGATCGGGCCGCCCCAGTCCTGCACGACGACAGTAGTCTCGCGCAGGTCGAGCTCGTCGGCGAAGCGTTCGATCGAGCCGTAGTGGAAGTCGTACGAGTAGTCCTCGATCCGCGTCGGCTTGTCCGATTGACCGAAGCCGAAGTAGTCGGGTGCCACCGCTCGCGCCACACCCGCGACCGGCGCGATCATCTTTCGGTAGAGGTAGGCCCACGTCGGCTCGCCGTGGAGAAAGAGCACCGGATTGCCGGCGCCCTCGTCGACGTAGTGCATTCGCAGCCCGTCCTGTTCCAGGTAGTGCGGCGCAAAGTCGTAGCCGGGGAGCCCGTCGAACCGCTCGTCAGGGGTGCGGTAGGCCTCCACCCCCCGGATGATGACAAGACCGATCTAAGCGAGACGGCTGTGTGAGACGCCGGTTCGCGCGCGAAGTGCGCTCGTGACACCGATTGTGGCGAGCGACGTGAGCCCGGCGACGGAGAACGCAAGCGCGGTTCCACCGAGGGCGGCGAGCCACCCTGCGACAAGTCCTCCGACCGGTGCAACGCCGACGAACGCGAAGAGATAGAGCGCGATAAGACGGCCGCGCAGGTGGTCGGGCGCGCCGAGCTGGAAGAGGGCGTTGGCGTTCGCGGTGAAGAGCGTGAACGAGATTCCGATCGCGAAGAGCAGGACGCCGGCGAGCACGGCGTTCTCCACCGGTGCGAGCAGGAGAGCGAGCACACCGAAGGCCGTCGTGCCGATCGCGAACAGGCGCCAGCTCGCTTCCCGGAACGATGCCGTGGTGAGGGCACCGACGAGAGCGCCGAGGCCGAACGATGCGGAAAGGAGACCGAATCCCTCGGGACCCACATGGAGGGTGTCGGCGGCGAGAAGCGGGACGAGCACGTGGAAGTTGAAGCCGACGGTGCTCACCACGGTGACGACTGCCAGGATCGACCGGAGCTGAGGATCGTTCCAGACGAATGCAAACGCGCGGCGAAGACCCTCGACGATCCGAGCGGATGGGTCTTTCTCGACCGGATAGAGCTCGCTGTCACGCACGATCGCGAGAGCCGCGAGCACGGCGAGGAAGCTGAAGGCGTTGAGCACGAAGCAGATGCCGGTTCCGGCTGCGGCGATGATGAGACCCGCGATCGCCGGTCCGATGACCCGCGATCCGTTGAAGAGCCCGGTATTCAGGGCCACTGCGTTCGGCAGCTCGCGACGACCGACCATCTGGAACGTGAGCGACTGCCGGCCCGGCGCGTCGAAGGCCAGTGCGATGCCGCCGAGCGCGGCGAGCACGTAGACGATCGGGAGCGTCGCGGTTCCGGTCAGCGTCACGACTGCCAGCGCGATCGAGATCACCATCGCCGCCGCTTGCGTCCCCATCACGAGCTTGCGGGAGTCGACCCGGTCCGCGACGACACCGGCGGCGAGCCCGAACACGGTGAAGGGCACGAAGCGCCAGAACGCCAGCGCACCGATAGCGAGCGGAGATCCGGAGAGCTCGAGCACGAGCCAGGCGAGCGCGACGTTCTGCATCCACGTCCCTGCTAGCGAGACGACTTGACCCCCGAAGAAGATCCGGTAGTTGCGATGTCGTCTGAGGCTTCGGAACGTGCGGGTGCGCAGAGCAACCGCGAGCGTCGTCAAGCGCTGTCTCCCACGAGGCGCTGGAGTGCCGGTATCGCTGCCTCGATTGCCTCGAGCTCGGTGGGCTCGAGCGTTCGCAAGCGGTCCGCGAGCCACGTGGTTCGACGGGCGCGCACGCGCCTCATCAAACGCGCACCCTCCTCGGTGAGGCGGAGTCCTACACGTCGCCGGTCTTCGCTCGAGCGAACCCGCTCGATCAGCCCGGCGCGCTCGAGCCGGTCGACATGACCGGAGAGAGCCGGAGGTGAGATGCCCTCCTCTGCGGCCAGCTCGGCGAGGGAGAGTCCGGGGCTCCGCTTCACGAGCCAGAGGAGCGTCGCCTGGCGGGCGGTGATTCCGAGTTGCTCTGTCTCCTTGCGGAGCTCGCGTGCGAGCCGGAGGAGCACGGGCCGGAGATCCGCGGCGATGGTTTCGGTGCTAAGCGTAACGTCACTAATCATTAACGTAGTGAACGATACCATTTGACATGGCAGGCTCCCGCGAGGGAACTGGAATCGTCAGCGGCAGCGTCTGCTGAGAAGCGTCGCGGGTGACGCGGGGACCGTTTCCGTCTGTTGCACGTCGTCTCCAGCGGTCGCAGTAGGGTCCGCCCATGCGCGACTCGGAGGCGAAGGCATACTTCCGGACGCTCGCGCTCGCGGCGCTGCTCGGCGTTCCCGTCGCGTTCGCGGCCGTGCTCTTCCAAACCGCGACCCACGACCTGATCCACCTCGTGTGGGATGTGATCCCTGAAGAATTCGGCTGGAGCGAGCCTTCCTGGTGGTACGTCGTTCTCGTACCCGGGCTCGCGGGGCTGCTGGTTGCCGCCGCTGTTCGGCTGCCAGGCCACGGCGGACACTCTCCTCTGGAAGGTCTCGGAGCAGACCCGATCGCCCCAATCGCACTCGCCAGCATCCTTCCCGCCGCGCTCGCGACTCTGGGACTCGGCCTCGTTCTCGGCCCTGAAGCCCCTCTGATCGCGCTTGGGCTCGGGCTCGGTGCGCTCTCGGTCAGACTGATTCGATTGGAGGGAACAGGAGCTCAGCTCCTCGTCCTCGCGGGGGCCTTCGCGTCGGTAGCCGCGCTCTTCGGGGGGCCATTGGTCGCAGCATTTCTCCTGTTCGAGGTGACGGCCGCAGGCGGCAGGGTCCCCGCGCAGCAGATTGGGCGCGCGCTCCTCCCAGGGTTCGTGGCCGCGGGAACCGGAGCGCTCGTCTTCACCGGGGTCGCAGGCTGGACTGGGCTGCACCAGACGAACCTCTCGATCCCGTCGCTCCCCCCGTACGAGAGCCTGCGTATCACCGACCTGGCCTGGTGCCTGCTCATGGCCGTCGTCGTCGCCGCGCTCGTCGTAGCCATTCGCCACTTGGCGCATGGCATCGCGGCGCAGTCGATCCTTGGTCCTGCCGGACTGCTGATCCTTGCCGGGCTCGTCGTCGGCGGGCTGGCGGTCGTCTTTCGTGCGACCGCCGACCGCCCCGTCGACCTCGTCCTCTTCTCGGGTCAGACCGAGCTGCCGGCTGTCATTGCCGAGGGGTCAGCGGGGGTGCTGATCCTCCTCGTCGTGACCAAGGGTCTCGCCTACGCGCTGTCGCTCGGCGCCGGATTCCGAGGTGGACCAGTGTTCCCGGCGATTGCGCTCGGCGTTGCCACCGCGATGGTGGCCGCCAACCTTCTCCCCGGGCTGCACACGACGCCGGCGGTTGCAACCGGGATCGCTGCCGGGACGACGGCCGTCCTGAGGGTTCCCTTCACCGCCGTTCTGCTCGTGTCGCTCCTCATGGGTCCGTCGGCATTCGACGTCGCTCCGATCGCAGTTCTCGCCGCCGCGATGGCCTGGCTCGTCGCCACCGCGCTCCCGAATCCCGAGGATCGGGTGCAAGAGAAGCTCGTCGAAGCCGTGCCTGCCGCACCCGCGTGAGTGTTCGGCTCGGTCGAGTCGCTGTGGCACGAGCGGTCGTCAGATGCGCTGCACGGTCTCCGAGCGCTACTTCTGCTCGGCTTCGAGCTTGTAGCCGACGCCGTAGCGCGTGTGGATGAAGGTGTGTTGCTTCGCGCGGCGGTCGACCTTCTCGCGCAGCTTGCGGACGAAGACGTCGACAGTGCGGTCGCGGTGCGTCGCTCGGCGGCCCCAGACGCGCTGCAGGAGCTCGTCGCGCGTCAGGACTCTGCCCTTCTCACGAGCCAGGGTGTAGATGAGCCGGAACTCGGTCGGCGTGAGCTCCGCGCTCACGCCGTCGACGTAGGCCTGCACGTTGTCGGGGTCGAGTCTGAGCTCCTCGATCTCGATCGGATCGCCGCGCCGTGGCTCGGCCTCGCTCACACCCCGCCTCGCGGCCGCGCGGACGCGGGCGGCGAGCTCCTTCATGGAGAAGGGCTTGACGAGGTAGTCGTCGGCGCCGATCTCGAGTGCGTGAACGCGATCGTGCTCGGTCCCCCGCGCCGATACGACCACGATCGGCGTTCCGATGCCTTCGCCCCTCGCCTGCTCGATCACCCGCCAGCCGTCGATGCCCGGGAGCATGAGATCGAGGACGCAGACATCGGGGCGCTCGTATCGCAAGCGCGCCAACCCGGTCTCGCCGTTTGCCACGCCCACCGCGTCGAAGCCTGCTGTCTCGAGGTGACGAGCCATGCCCCGGGCGATGACGTCGTCGTCCTCGATTATCAGGACCTTCGCCATGCGGTCACACGATAGTCGCGGCCCCCGGAGGCGACTGGGGGCGCGAGGTGGTTACGGGCTGGTGAGCAGGTGGTGAACGATTTCAGTCTCTTGGCGCAGGGAAACCCAAGGCAAGGGCTGACCTCAAGTGCGCCACGGCAACGGCAAGACATGGCACTGGGTTTTGCTCGGGTAGGTTGCGGGCGTGAAGTGGATCGCCGCTCTGGTGGCCGTCGGCTTGATTGCCGTCGGCTCCGCGGGTGCCACGGACCGCTTCGGCACGACCCTCGGCGACCTCATCGTTGGCACGCGGGGCGCCGACGAGGTCTCGGCGGGGGCGGGAGCAGACAGGGTCCTCGTCTGGGGCGACAATCGCCGCGACCGGGTGGGGTGCGGCTCGGGCCTCGATCTTGTCAACGCCGAGCTCAACGACGTTCTGGGCGTCTCGTGCGAGACGGTTGCGCGTCAGATCTCGCGTGACCGCACGGCCGCGGATTCGGGTGCCCAGAGAGGGACACAGGCCGAGCCCGACAGTGTCGCGGTCGGGGACACAATCGTCACCGTTTTCCAGTCAGGGCGCTACCGGGACGGCGGCGCGGCGGCGGTTGGCTTCTCGACCTCCCACGATGCGGGTGCAACGTGGCGAGAGGGAACGCTGCCGCGTCCCGCCGAGTACGAACGCAACACGGACCCGGTGGTCGCATATGACGCCATGCGCGGGACGTGGCTCGCGGCGACGCTAGGTCTAGCGCGCTCCGGCGCCACGGCTTTGCTCGTTAGCCAGTCGGCCGACGGTCTCGCGTGGGACGAGCCCGTCGTGGCAGCTGCAGACACTGATCCGGGCGGAGGCCTCGACAAGGAATGGGTCGTCTGTGACAACGGCTTCGAAAGCCCGTTTCGTGGCCGGTGCTATCTCGCGGCCAGCGATCTCACGTTCAGCACTGTTCAGGTACAAACGTCGCTCGACGGAGGCCTTTCGTGGTCGAAACCTGTCTATCCCGTGCGAACGTCGCCGCAGGGCGCGCTCGGCGCGTTCCCGGTTGTCCGGCCCAACGGGGACCTCATCGTGTTCCTGCTCGACGGGACCGAGGGTCCTACGGCTTTCCGATCGACGGACGGGGGAGCGCGCCTCTTTCCGGTCGAGGGCATCTTCGGAGGCGAGAACGCGGACATCAAGGGCGTCCGTGCCTCGCAGTTGATCGCAGGCGATGCCGACGCTTCGGGACGAGTGGTCGCCGTCTGGGCCGAATGCGGCTTGCGAGCGACCTGTGACGAGAACGACGTCGTCCTCACCGAATCCCGTGATGGCATCACGTGGAGCCCGCGAAGGCGACTGCCGACACAATCGACAGGAACGGCCTTCATGCCCACCGTAGCGATCGACCCCCGTAGCCGCCGTATTGGTGTCCTCTACTACGCCGCGACTGCGTGCAAGCAGCGTTGCCGGGTCGACGTGTGGCTGATGGAGTCACCCGACGGCCGGAGCTGGACTCAACCCGTGCGTCTCTCCGCGCAGTCGATGGAGCTGCCCTGGATCGCACGGTCGAGTCAGGGTGCGATGCTCGGTGACTACGTCTCGCTCTCGTATATACGCGGCAGGCCATTCGCCGTTCTCGCCCTCGCACAGAAGCCGGTGCAGGGTCGGCTCCGGCAGGCGACCTTCGCCGTGATTGCGGTCGCGCCCGCCTTGCGCATCATTCGCTGAAAAGCCCGGCCGACGGCGACGAGCAACGGGGTCAGACCCCTGACCTCCGGGGTCTGACCCCACTCTGAGGACTACGCGTCGGCCTCCGAGTCGGCCTCCGCGTTCTCGCCCTCGTCCTGATCGGACGTCGGCCCGTCAACGACGAAGACGATCTCGCACCCGACGAGCTGCGTTCTCCGCCGCTCCGAACGAAGGACGAAAGCCTTGTCATGGCCGGGCCCACAGTTGAGCAGGTCGGGGTCGTTGTCGGCTGCAAGCGCGTGCAGCTGGTCATTCCCGGTCCCGCCGAAGACTCGATCTGCGCCCCAGCCGCCGAAGAGCGAGTCCGCGCCGTCGTTGCCGGACACGGAATCCGAGCCCTTGTTTCCGGCGGCGCGGTCGTCCCCGTCACCACCGATCACCTGGTCGGAGTCTGAGCCGCCGTAGAGTCGATCGCTCTCGTCTCCGCCGGCGATGACGTCATTCCCGCGGCCGCCATAGACGAGATCGGGTCCGTCGGCCGCGCGCGTGCCATCGTTCCCGGATCCCGCCCGCACGTCATCCGCGCCACCACGTGCATAGATCAAGTCGTTGCCTGCGAACGCGTGGATCTGATCCGCCTGCTCCGTGCCTCGGAGCACGTCGTCGCCGGGCGTCCCGTTGATCATTGCGGCGGCGGCTATAGCCGTGATCGCGAGGGCGACGACGCTCGCCATGACTGCGAATACCTTGAGCTTCATGCGTCTCTCCTTTTGAGGGGACGCTTGGATTGACCGACATGTGAGTTTGGGTGGGATGAGCACGACGAAAGCGATCCGCAAGCCTTCTGTTAGAACCGTGAGTGATGGATGACTCGATTCGGGGGCGCGCTCTGGTCGAAGAGAGCCGGGAGGCGGTCGTGGTCATCGACGATGCGGATCGGGTCGTGCTCGCAAGCCGCCGTGCCCGGCAAGCGATCGAAGGAGTTCGCGAAGGGGAGGTGCTGCCCCCGGATCTGCTGACCGGCGAGCGAGGCGTGATCCCGCACGTCGTCAACTACGAGATCGAAGGCCGGCACGAGCGGCTCGTCTATCTGTCGCGCGCGGGCGACCTCGCGGCCTACGAGGAGCTTCGCTCGGGGTTCACGGCGGCGGTCTCGCATGAGCTGCGGACGCCGCTTGCTCGGTTGCTGACGCTGCTCGAGACGGCGACACTGCCGGGCGAAGACGTGACAGCGCTCGTCGACCAGGCGCAGCGAGAAGTGGAGCAGATCACCGAGCTCATAGACGAAGTCCTCTTCCTCAGCGAGCTTGAGTCGGGAGGACGGGTAGTCGCGCTAGGCCCGACCCCGATTCGGCCAGTCCTCGAAGAAGCACTCGACGAGTTGCAGGAACGCGCCGACCGAGCCGGAGTCGTGCTCGGGCTCGAATGCGACCCGAGAACCGAGATCGCGATTCGGCCCAGAATGCTGCGCGTCGTTGCCCGAAACCTCGCCGAGAACGCGATTCGGTACGCGGGCCCTGATGCGAAGTTCACTCTCGTAGTCGAGGAGAGCCGCGACGGCTCGGTTGCGCTCGTCGGGCGTGATGATGGGATAGGAGTCGAGGACGCCGAGCTCCCGAGGCTCTTCGAGCGCTTCTATCGTTCCGACCGAGCCCGCGCGTCGCGGGGGACGGGGCTCGGCCTTGCGATCGTCAAGCATGTAGTGACCCAGGCAGGCGGAACCGTCGAGGCCCGTGGATCACGCGGGCGTGGCCTTGAGATTCGTTGCACATTCCAGCCCTCGCCCTGAGCGTTTACCGTACTTTCACCATATGTTCACCAGTGGTCTCCCCGGTTCTTGGCCACAGGCAACGAGACTGGCCGCGTGAAGAGCGCCGCTGTCCTGCTCCTCGTGTCCTGCGTGACTCTCGCGTTGGTCGCAGCCGGCTGCGGAGGCGACGACTCGAGCGGCGGAACGATCACGGCAGATGGATCGAGCACTGTAGGGCCCTTCACCACCCGAGCGGCCGAGGACTTTCGCACCGACAACCCCGATGTCCAGATCACCGTCGGCATCTCGGGCACCGGCGGAGGCTTCGAGCGATTCTGCGTCGGTGAGACCGACATCTCAAACGCCTCGCGTGCGATCGACGACGACGAGAAGGCGATCTGTGAGGAGAACGGCGTGGAGTACGTCGAGCTGCAGGTTGCCACGGATGCGCTCACGAACGTGGTCAACAGCGAGAACGACTGGGCGAGCTGCCTCACCGTCGAGCAGCTCAATGCGATCTGGAAGCCCGCCTCGAAGGTGTCGAACTGGAACCAGGTCGACCCGTCGTTCCCCGACGTGGCGCTCAAGCTCTATGGCGCGGGTACCGACTCCGGCACCTTCGACTACTTCACAGGCGCCATCAATGGGGAAGAGGGAGCAAGCCGCAGCGACTTTTCCGCGACTGAGGATGACAACGTGACCGTTCAGGGCGTGTCCGGCGACAAGGGTGCGCTCGGATACTTCGGGTTCTCGTACTACGAAGAGAACCAGGACAAGCTCAAGGCTCTCGAGGTCGATAGCGGCGGGGGCTGCGTGGCGCCGAGTGCCGCGACTGCCCAGGATGGGTCGTACACGCCGCTGTCACGCCCGCTCTTCATGTATGTCAAGACGAGCTCGCTCGCCGACAACCAGTCCCTCGACGACTTCGTTCGGTATGCGCTCGACAACGAGCAGACAATCGCCGAGGAGGCCCGTTTCGTTCCGCTGACCCAGGAGCAGATCGACGAGCAGCTACAGAAGCTCGAGGATGCTACGGCGTAGATGGCTTCCGCGGACGTCACCCTCGGTCGGGCTTCGGCCACCACTCTGCCACGGAAGAAGATCCGCTGGGGAGAGCAGCTCGTTCATGCGGTCCTCTTCATCGCGGCTGCGATCTCGGTGCTAACCACGCTCGGGATCGTTCTCTCGCTGCTCCTCCCCGCACTCGAGTTCTTCCGCGAGGTGAGCCCGGTGGACTTCTTCACCGGAACCACCTGGGCCCCGCTATTCCTGGACGCGCACTTCGGGGTTCTCCCGCTCGTCGTCGGCACGCTCGTCATCTCGTTTTGGTCGTCGCTCGTCGCGTTCCCGCTCGGCGTCGGGGTCGCGATCTATTTGAGTGAGTACGCGGCGCCGAGGGCCACGGCTTTCTTGAAGCCGGTTCTCGAGATCCTCGCGGCGATCCCAACGGTCGTCCTCGGATATTTCGCACTCACGTTCGTGACGCCGTTCCTGCGCGACCAACTCGGCGTTCAGGTGGAGATCTTCAACGTCGCGTCGGCGAGCCTCGTGCTCGGAATAATGCTCATCCCGACGATCGCCACGCTCTCGGAAGACGCGATGGCCGCCGTCCCTCGCGAACTTCGCGACGGCGGCTATGCACTCGGAGCCGACAAGCTCCAAGTTTCGACCAAGATCGTGGTCCCCGCAGCGATCTCCGGGATCATCGCCGCCTTTGTGCTCGGCTTCTCGCGTGCCGTGGGTGAGACGATGATCGTCCTGATCGCCGCCGGCCAGCTCGCGCAGATCACATTCGATCCGCGTCAGACGATCGAGACGATCACGGCCTTCATCGGCGCGACCGGCAACGGCGACGTTCCGACTGGCTCGATCGAGTACAAGACGATCTTCGCGGTCGGGCTCACGCTGTTCGTGATGACGCTCGTGATGAACCTGATCTCGATCAGGCTCGTCCGCAAGTACCGCGAGGTCTACGAGTGAGCTCACTCCCGGCCACCCCCGCTCCACTCGAGACCAGCCACCACCGTCGTGTGTGGAGGAATCGCGTCTTCCAGGCGACGATGCTCTTCTGCATGTTCGTTGCGTTCGGCACGCTGGCGGTACTTCTCGTCGATACGCTCATCACCGCTTGGCCCGAGCTCAGCCGCCGGCTCCTGACGGGCCTGCCGTCGACGGAGCCCGGCGAGGCAGGAGCTCGACCGGCGATCCTCGCGACGCTCTACCTCGGCGCGCTCGTACTGCTCTTCTCCGTGCCGATCGGCGTGCTCACTGCGATCTATCTCGAGGAGTACGCGAATCGCGAGCGCTGGTGGAATCGCGCCATCGAGGTCAACATCCAGAACCTCGCTGCTGTGCCGGCGATCGTATACGGGATCCTCGGTCTGGCTTTCATCGTCCGCGGCATCGGCGTCGGTCGGGTGGTTCTCGCAGGCGGACTCATCCTCACGTTGGTGGTGCTGCCGACGGTGGTCGTGGCCTCACGCGAGGCGATACGAGCGGTGCCTGACTCGATCCGACAGGGCGCATTCGCGCTCGGCGCGACGAAGTGGCAAGTCGTCTGGCGCCAAGTGCTGCCGGCCTCGATCCCGGGGATCGCGACGGGCTCGATCCTCGCGCTCTCCCGCGCCGTAGGCGAGACGGCGCCGCTCATCATGGTCGGTGCAATCACGTACGTCGCCTTCAATCCGACACTGACGGGCCCGTACACGGCGCTCCCGGTTCAGATCTACAACTGGACCAAGGACTCGGACCCTGGCTTCCAGACGCTGGCCGCGGCCGCCGCGATCGTCTTGCTCGTGATCGTGCTCAGCATGAACGCAGTGGCTATCTTCCTTCGCAACCGCTATCGCAGGCAGTGGTGAGGTCATGACACAGATGGAAACTCCACGTATAGACAGTGGTCGTATCGCAGAGGTCTCTCATGGGCTCGCCCGCTCCGAGGTCGAGCGCCGCGAGAAGGTGTTCTCGGTGTCCGACCTCAGTGTGTCGTACCAGCGGGAATCACTGCACTCGCAGGTGTGGCGCTCGACGTGCACCGCAACACGGTGACCGCGTTCATCGGCCCGTCGGGGTGCGGGAAGAGCACGTTCATCCGCTGCTTCAACCGGATGAACGACCTGGTTCCCGGCGCCAAGGTCTCCGGCACGGTTCTCTACCACGGCGAGGATCTGTACAGCCGTGACGTCGACGCCGTCGAGGTCCGAAGACGAATCGGGATGGTCTTCCAAAAGCCGAATCCGTTTCCGAAGTCGATCTACGACAACATCGCCTTCGGACCGCGTGTGCTCGGACTGAAGGGCTCGATGGACGAGCGTGTCGAGCAGGCTCTTCGCCAGGCGGCGCTCTGGGAAGAGGTGAAGAATCGGCTCAAGGACGGCGCTCTCGGCCTCTCCGGAGGACAGCAGCAGCGGTTGTGCATCGCGCGCGCGCTGGCGGTCGAGCCCGACGTCATCCTGATGGACGAGCCGGCATCCGCGCTCGACCCCATCTCGACGACGCGAATCGAAGACCTCATGCACGAGCTGAAGCGCGAGTACACGATCATCATCGTCACGCACAACATGCAGCAGGCGGCGCGCGTGGCCGACATGACCGCGTTCTTCAGCGTCATCGTGGAGGAGGACGGGAGCGGTCGAACGGGCATCCTCGTCGAGTACGACGCGACGACGAAGATCTTCACGACGCCCTCCGACAAGCGGACGGAGGACTACGTCACGGGGCGGTTCGGATGAGAGTCGAGTTCCAAGCGGAGTTGGACGCCCTCGAAGCGGGTTTCCAGGAAACGGGTGAGATCGTCCTCCGGTCGATTCGCGGTGTGATCGATGCGCTGCGAACCCAGGACGTCGAGCTGTGCGACGAGGTCATTGCGTTCGACGACGAGATCGACGACCGCTATCACGCGCTCGATAAGCAGATCGAGCTGGTGCTGGCGCGCCAGACGCCGGTCGCCGGCGACCTGCGCCTCGTGCTCGCCCTCCTGCACTCGGGGCTCCACGTCGAGCGCATGGGAGACCAGTGCGTGACGATCGCGAAGCTGACGAAGCTTTCGGCCCATCTCGACACGCGACAGACCGTCATCGAGGGCCTCGTCGACATGGGCGAGCGCTGTTCGGAGATGGTCAAGGTGTCACTGACTGCGTTTTCGAATCGCGATATCGAGCAGGCTCGCGGCTTGCACTCGCTCGACGATCTCGTCGACAGGGCGAATCGGCAGGTCTTCCACGAGGTGCTCGGCTACGTGCACGATCCCGATGCGCTCGAGTGGGGGATGCGTCAGATCACCGTCGCCCGGTGCTTCGAGCGGATCGGCGACAACGCGGTCGACATCGGCGAGCAGACCGCGTTCCTCGTGACCGGCGAGTTCGCCGAGTTCACGGACGCTTCGCACGACGACTGATGCTCTGCACGAGACCGAGATCCGCTCGCGCGGATCCCGGCCGCCGGACGATCCCTAAAGCGGCTGCTTTCGCGTCCGGTGCTTGCGTTCGTGGCGTTCACCACTTCGCCACCAGGAGTTCACTTCATTGCAGCCCACCGGTCCGACCGTCGCCGCGACCATCGCCGCGACAGGGGTAATCGACACGGAGGAGTTGGACACACGATGAAGCTTTCACTCAGGCGTCGCGGCGTCGCTGTCGGCGCGGGGGCGGTCGCCTGCCTCGCGGTAGCGTCCGTCGCGGTCGGGGCGTCGACGCAGAACCCGACATACAACCTCAAGGCTCTCAAGGGCTCGATCACCGCGGACGGATCGTCCACGGTCGGCCCGTATACGACTGCCGGCGCGGAGCTCTTTAGGCGCGCGGGTGCAAGCGGCGTCAAGGTCACGGTCGGCATCTCCGGGACCGGTGGCGGCTTTCAGCGCTTCTGCAAAGGCGAGATCGACCTCGCGGACGCGTCGCGGCCGATGAAGGTCTCCGAAGCGGCGGCTTGCAAGACGAACAGCGTCGGCGCCTGGCGTGCCTTCACGGTCGCCAATGACGCGCTCACGGTCGTGGTCAACCAGCAGAACACTTGGGCACGGTGCCTCTCCGTCGCCGAGCTCAAGAAGATCTGGGAGCCGGGCTCCAAGGTGAACAACTGGAAGGACGTCCGTGCCGGATTCCCCGACGTGGCGCTCAAGCTGTTCGGTGCGGGCACGGACTCGGGAACCTTCGACTACTTCACCGAGGCGATCAACGGCAAGGCCAAGGCGAGTCGCTCCGACTACCAGGCGACCGAGGACGACAACGTCACCGTCCAGGGCGTCTCGGGCGAGCGAGGCGCTATGGGGTACTTCGGCTACTCGTACTTCGTGGAGAACCAGAGCAGGCTGAACGCCGTCCAGATCCGCAACCCGAAGACCGACCAGTGCGTCACGCCCGAGCGTGGCGTCGGTGCAGAACAATTCGTACAAGCCGCTTGGCCGGCCGCTCTTCATCTACGCGAAGGGGTCGTCGTTCGAGCGCAAGGAAGTGCAGGCGTTCCTCGACTACATCTTCGACAACGAGAAGCGCATCGCGACGCGCGCGGACTTCGTGCCGCTCACCAAGCAGCAGCTCAAGCGGGCGCGGACGAACTTCGCCCTCGCCGTGAAGGCGGCGAACAAGAGTTAGTTTCTCCCTCCGACGCTTCGCCTGTCACAGAGGGGCGGCCAGTCGGCCGCCCCTCGCCTTTGTCGACTAGAGCGCTCTGGTTGACGGAAACGCCCGCACAGACGACAATTCTGATCTCGGGGTCAATAAAGGAGGGGTGCGTGCTTCTACTCAGGCACGCAAGCGCGGGAGAGCGCTTGTCGTCACCGCATATCGACCGCTTTCGCGAGCTCGACGAAGCAGGGCGTGCGGATGCACGCCAACTCATCTGGACGCTCGCAGATCAGGAGATCGAGCGCATCGTCTCGAGTCCGCTCGCGCGCTGCGTGCAGAGTGTCATCCCGATCGCAGAAAGCCGCCGGCTCGTGGTCGAGCGCCGAGACGAGCTCCTGCCGGATGCCGAGGTCGACGCCACGTTGGAGCTGCTCGCAGAGCTTCCGGATGCGGCGCTCGTGTGCACGCATCAAGAGGTCTTCGACGCAGTTGTTTGCGGGTGAGCTGACCTGCCCGAAGGGCGGGGCATGGGTGATCGAGCGCGTCGACTCGCTCTGGAGCCCGACCGTGTATGTCCCGCCGCCGAGCTCGGTGGCGGAGGCCTTCCCGCGAGCCGCACTCGGCCGTTAGCTGCCGTCAGTCTGGCGCGGCATCGGTAACGTCGCGCATGAGTTCGTCCAGGAGCGTTCTGCACGCGGCGGTCGATGTCGTCCCGGATCCGCCGAACGGTCTCGAGATCCTTTTCGGCGGGATCGTCGAGCTCCCAGTCCTCGTAGCGCTTGCCCGGGTAGATCGGACACGCGTCGCCACAACCCATCGTGACGACGACGTCTGCTGCGCGCACGACCTCGTCGGTCAGCGGCTTCGGAAACTCCTCGCCCATGTCGACCCCGATCTCGGCCATTGCCTCCACAACCGCCGGGTTGAGAGCCTCCGCCGGTTCGCTGCCAGCGGACCGGACGTGACTCGTCCCTCCGAACGGAGCTTCAGGAGCCCGGCTGCCATCTGGCTTCGCCCCGCGTTGTGCA
Organism: uncultured Thermoleophilia bacterium; assembly: GCA_963827525.1. GTDB lineage: Bacteria > Actinomycetota > Thermoleophilia > Gaiellales > Gaiellaceae > GMQP-bins7. The sequence continues at coordinate 16,123 of CAWHBH010000018.1, read as the reverse complement.
CGCAGACGAACAAAACCTCCGGCTTCCTTAGCGATTGAGCCCTCCGCTTGCCCGAGAGCCTTAAGCCGCTCGCGGGCGAAGCGGTATGACAGCACGGGTACGAAGTCGACGATCTTCGATCCTGTGAGAATGTCGGCCGACTCCGAGATGTACCTCGCGATCGTCTCCCGGGAGAAGATGCCGGCGAACTCGCCGACAAGGCTTTCCGTCAGGCCTGCGATCTGGTGCCGGGTGACGGGGTCGAGCATCTCGGTCACGACAGGCCTCCCTCGGGTGCGGAGAGGATTGTCCCAAATGCATCGTCAATGGTCAATATCGATGCCGGTAAATATGTGGTGTGGTCTGCGAGCCGGAACATCGATAAGAGTCGATAGCATCGGAAGGGTGGAATCACTGCCGCTCGTCGAGTGCTGTACGCCGCTCGCGGGCTCGACGCTGTCAGACGCCGAGGCCGTCGAGCTCGAGCGGCTCTTCAGGGCCCTCGGCGATCGCCATCGCCTCCGCATCCTCAACGTCCTCCTCCAGGCGGACGGCCAGGACCTCTGCGTCTGCGAGTTCCAGCCGACACTCGGCATCGCCCAACCGACCGTGAGTCACCATCTGAAGCAACTCGTCGAAGCCGGGTTGCTCGACCGCGAGAAGCGGGGCACGTTCGCGTACTACCGCCTCAAGCCGGGTGCGCTGGAGCGGATTGGGAGCCTTCTGGCGCAACCGCCCGCGGTAGCAGTCGCCTAATCGGTGGATCGCGCCTTCGTCCGCTCGCTCGGCGCGGAGGCCATCGGCACGTTCGGGCTCGTCTTCGCCGGCTGCGGCGCGATCATGGTCGATGCCGAGCGCGGCGGCCTCGGCCGAGTAGGGATCGCGCTCGCGTTCGGCCTCGTGATCATGGCCATGATCTACGCGGTAGGCCACGTCTCCGGCGCGCACCTCAACCCGGCCGTCACGCTGTCCTTCGCGCTTCGACGGCACTTCCCTCGGGTGCGTGTCCCCGCGTACTGGGCCGCTCAGGTTCTAGGGGCAACGGTTGCCGCTGTGGTTCTTCGCATCTCGCTCGGCGACGTCGCGAACGTCGGAGCCACGACGCCTTCCGGATCTCAGGCGCAGTCATTCTTCTGGGAGGCGGTCCTGACCGCGATCCTGCTCTTCGTAGTCATGGCTGTCGCCACCGACACCCGTGCAGTGGGGGAAGCAGCTGCGCTCGCAATCGGCGGCACGATCGCATTCGCCTCGCTTGTCGGCGGTCCGATCTCCGGTGCGTCGCTGAACCCGGCGCGGTCGCTCGGGCCCGCCATCGCGTCCGGAGAGACGACGTCCCTCTGGATCTACCTCGTCGCGCCCCCTGGTCGGAGGCGCGCTTGGTGCGCTGACGTATCACCTCGTGCGCGGTGACGACGGCTCGGTTCGGGCGGCCGCCTGACGGTTGCCTGAGCGTAAGCGCTTGCGAGATTGCCGCCAGACCGGCACAGGACGCTCACACGAGCGTCGTGGCCCAGGCCTAGGCTGGAAGCCATACCGAAATCCAGACAGGGGGAGAGACATGTACGACCCGCGCGTCCACCTCCAGCTCGAGAACCTGCACAGCGAACTACGGAACATCGCCGTGCACAAGCCCAGGCTCGACCGGCCGGAGTTTCGGCGGCATGGAAGGCTGCGCCGGCGCTTGCGCACGTTCGTGCTCTCACCCGCTCGTGTTGTGCGTCGTGACGAGACGCTTGTGCCCGAGGTCACGATCCGGCCGGCGCGGGGGGCCGACTTCAGGCATCTGCTCCGGCTTGCCGGCTCAGCGAATGTCGCTAGCGCGGCCTGACCGGCGGCGACCCCTACGCCGCCGCAACCATCGCGCGAGCGAGGGCAAGCGCCGCGCCTTCGCGGAGGCCGCCGCGTCCCACTTCGACCTCGGAGTCGAGGTGCCGCGCGACCTCCGCCAGGACGAGAGCTCCTCCGAGCAGCGTCTGTGCGCGTTCCTTCGTGATGCCGTGATCCTTCGTCAGGGACTCGGCGGTCGTGCCCGAAAGGGTCGTAGTCAGCTCATCCAGCAGATCGGCCCCGTAGCGGCGCCCGACGATCCGACCCACTGCGCGGGCCGTGCCCCCCACCGCGAGCGCAGCGTCAGTGCTCGGTGCGTCGAACGCCGCGACGAGCCTTCGGATCTCGTCGCGTACCCTCTGCACGCGCTTTTGCGACGGCGGGTTTCCCTCCAGAAATTTGCGGGTCACCCGAAGCGCACCTGCGTCGAGCGAGCGCACCCAGGACGGTCCGCCCGGGAAGGTTCCAACAGCCAGCTCAATCGATCCTCCACCGAGGTCCACCACGGCGACCCGTCCGGACCGATCCTCTATGCGCGCGACTGCCCCTTCCCACGCGAGACGACCCTCGTCCTCGCCGGTCAAGACAAGCACGGAAGACTGAGTTGCCTTCTCGAGCGCTCGCACGAGCTTGCCGCCGTTCGAAGCCTGGCGACCAGGTGCCGTGACAATCGTCTCCAGCTGCTCCGCGCCCGACTTCCGGGCGATGCGCGCGAAGCTCTTGGCTATCTCGTTCGCCTCCTTCAGCTTCCGCGGCCCGATTCGCCCAAGGGCATGCACGTCGTCGCCGAGTCGCAGGTACTCACGCTCCCGGCGAAGCTGAGTGACGTCACAACCGTCGACGGACGCGACGAGTAAGCGCGCCGTGTTGGAGCCGATGTCGATTACGGCGACGTTCACGCGCGGGATTCTCGCGGCGGCGTCGGCTGATCAGACGCCACGGCGCTCGCGGGCCCGGCGTCGAGCACGCGTGATGGCACGCCGCGCCATCGTCGCGTGATGGGAGTGCGGCTTGTCGCCGGGAGTCGCGCGCGTCCACGTGCCGTCCGGCCCGAGCAGCCACGAGTTCGTGTCGTCTGCGAGCGCGCTGTCGAGGATCGCGTGAACGTCCTGCCGGATGCGCGCGTTCTCGACGGGCACGAGGACTTCGATTCGATGGTCGAGATTTCGTGTCATGAGGTCCGGGCTGCCGATGTACGTCGTCGTTCGCTCGCCGGCCTCGAACGCATAGATGCGGCTGTGCTCGAGGAACCGGCCCACGATCGAGCGCACGCGGATGTTGTCCGAGAGGCCGGCGACCTGAGGCCGCAAGGCACAGGTCGTGCGCGCGATAGCATCGATCCGCGCTCCCGCCTGCGAGGCGGCATACAGCTCCTCCACGATCGCAGGATCGACGAGGTGGTTCAGCTTGAGTCGAATGCTCGCGGGTAGCCCCTCGGCCGCGGCAGCGCTCACGGCGCGGATTTCGTCGACGAGCCCGCTTCGGAGCGTGAACGGCGCAACCAAGAGCTTCCGGAATCGCTGCGGCCGGCCGAATCCGGTGATGTAGTTGAAGAGATCCGCGACGTCGGCAGCGATGTCCTCGTCGGCGGTGAAGACCCCGAAGTCCTCGTACAGCCGGGCCGTCGCCCCGTGGTAGTTGCCCGTGCCGATGTGTGCGTACCGGCGCAGCTCCTTGCCTTCGCGTCGGACGATCAGCGTCATCTTCGCGTGGATCTTGAGATCCGGGAACCCGTAGGCGACGTGGACGCCAGCTTGCTCGAGCGCGCGCGACCACTCGATGTTCCTCCGCTCGTCGAAGCGAGCCTTGAGCTCCACGAGGCACACGGCCTGCTTGCCGTCCTCGGCGCACTGGATGAGGGAGCCGACGAGCGCGCTGTCGTCGCTCGTTCGGTACACGGCGGTCTTCATCGCGATGACGTCCGGGTCTTGAACCACCGCTTGCGCGAAAACCTCGAAACTCGCCCGGAACGACTCGTACGGCTGGTGTACCGCGATGTCGCCGCGCCGGATCTCGTCGAAGATACGGGGAAGGTCTCCCTGGGCCTCGACGAACCGAGGCGGGACGACCGGAACCCAGGGCTCGTCCTTGAGGTCCGGCCTGTCGAGCGCCACGAGCTCCATCAATTCGGAGAGATCGAGCGGGCTCTCGATCCGGTAGACCTGGGTCTCATCGGCGCCGAGGCCCTGGGTGAGGCGGGCGACCATCTCGGACGAAGCAGAGGCGCTGACCTCGACTCGGACGACGTCTCCGAAGCGCCTCTTCTGAAGCTGGCTCTCCACCGCCTCGAGCAGATCAGCTGCGTCGTCGGAGACCTCGAAGTCGGCATCCCGCGTTACTCGGAACGCCGCGCGCTCGACGATCGTCGCACCGGGGAACAGCGCCGGGAGGAAGTGGGCGATGACCTGCTCGAGCGGGACGAAGAGGCCTCGCTTGCCTATCTCCACGAACCGTGGCAAGCCTTCGGGAATCTTCACGCGCGCGAACCGCTCGTCCCCGGTCTCCGGGTCGGCGGCAAAGACGGCGAGTGAGAGCGACAGGCCGGAGATGTACGGGAACGGTTGGCCGGGACCGACCGCGAGTGGGGTCAGGACGGGATAGATCTCGCGCTGGAAATGCTTCTCGAGCAGCTTCAGCTCCTTGTCGGTGCAGTCCTCGATTCCCCCGACGACGATTCCCTCGTCTGCGAGCTGCGGCCGGAGCTCCTTCTTCCAGACCCGCGACTGGCGGCCGATCAGCTCATGGATCCGCTCGCGGATACCCGCGAGAGCCTGTTGGGGCGTCAGCCCGTCCGGTGAGCGCACGGTGACGCCGGCCTCGGCCTGGCCGAGGATGCCGGCGACGCGTACCTGGAAGAACTCGTCGATGTTCGAGGAGAAGATCGCGCAGAACCTGACACGCTCGAGAAGCGGGAGCGACTCGTCGCTCGCCAGCTCGAGCACGCGGGCGTGGAAGTCGAGCTGCGAGAGCTCGCGATTGAGCAGACGCTCGCTCGGCTCGGTGCGAACTCGTGTTGCCATCACGACATTCTGTATCGGCAGCGCCCGCCGTGGGGTTACCTTCCGGTGAAAGCGCGTAGCCCATTGTCCGCGAAGCGGACCACCGAGAGCCTCGTCGTTCCTCTATAGCGAGGGGAGCCTCTCGGCTCCCCTCGCGCCTGCGCGGGCCAGAACACGGCCCTGTGAGCGGGGCCGGCCCTGGCGGGTCCCGCTCAACTCGTGGGGCTGGCGTACCCCGCTAGCCCTTCGGCTTCATGATGAAGAGCTGTCCATCCTCGACCGTCACGTCGGCGGCGACCGGCGGTGTAGTAGGCCCGTGCGCCTGGACGTCAGAGAGCCAGGTGTCCGGACCGAAGATCGACGAGACGTCGATGATCCCGCTCGTCTCCCACACTCCGGGGCCGACAGGAACTCCGTCTCGGCCGGGTGGGTCGAGCTCGGCGACTCGGACCCTCGAGGAGAAGTCGACGCCGTTCGCATCGATGTCGAAGCGCCAGATCGAGCCGTCACGGCTCTTTGCCGCCATCACGGGGCGGCTCGAAGCCGTGCCGTCCTCGTTGATCATGAGGTAGTCGTCACTGGTGTCGATGTTGTCGGGGCTGATCGCAGTGTCTCCGCCAGCCGCGATAACAGCGTCGGCGTTGTACACAACGGTCAGCGTGCCGCCCTGCGTCACGTTCCCGGGATGGAGTCGGAGCGAGTAGAGCCGTCCGAGCGCGTTCACGCCCGGAGCCTCGCCCGTGGTCACGAACACGAACTCGTTGCGGTTGTGCTTGTTGAACGCCCCGTCTTCGGGCCTGCCGAATCGGATCGCGCCCACGGCATCGCTTGCCGCTTCGAGCTGACCCTCGTCGAGCTCGCCGGCGTTCGGGATCAGTGCCCACTCGACCCCGATCGTGCCGCTCGAGAATGCGGCTTCGCTCGAGTTCGAAGGATTGGCCGGAACGAGGGCGTAGAGCTCGCCATTGTCCAGCCCGTTGCGTCGTAGGACGCCCGCCCCGGCGCGGTGATCCTTCTTGCCGACGTACATGTAGACCTGGCTGTTCTCGACGCCGAGGTCAAGCGCGGCAGGCCCATCCTCCATGCTCATGATCACCGTGCGATTGCCCTGATTCGGTTGCACGAGCGAGTTCTCCCACGCAAAGCGTCCAAGTTTGGGCAGCGTGTACAAGGCGTTGTCGACGATCGCGACCGTCTGCCCGCCTTTGCCGTCGAAGGTGGTCGCGGGCGTTCCATCCTCTTCGTTGGTCAGGTAGATCCAGCGGTCGAATCCATGAGGCGGTCCGGCAAGCCCGCCCGAGCAGAAGCGCGAGAACGGTCGCGTGGAGTTGCCGACCACCGGTGCCGGTCCGACGAACTCGTTCTCGGCGAAGATCCAGTCATAGGCGCGGCTCCCCGCGATCGGGTCGCCGTCCGAGTCGAGGATGAACTTCGAGACGATCGCGCCCCTGTTTTTGGCTCCGCCCACGAGCGGCTCCGACAAAGTCGCGGCCGGGAACTCGCTGTTCATGTAGAGCGTCGAGGTGCCGTTGCCGTTCGAGTGGGCTCCGAGCCCGTCGGGGATACCGACCATCCGGTACTGACCAGGCCCGCCGGACCAGGGCACCTGGTCACCGACGCTGAAGAGCGCGTCGACCTCGTACTCGTTGCCAATGGGAACTACGTAGTCCTTGACGGTTGTCGCTGCGAATGCCGTGGCCGCAGCTACCGATGTTGCCGCGGCTGCGAGCGCGGCAATGATCATCGTTCGTCTGAACTTCATCGAGATGATTCCTCCCCCTCGGGTTCGTTGACGGGGGAGTCATCGCACGGGAGCCGACGACCGTGGGTATCCACGAGGTCACGCTCTTATGACGAGGCGGTGAAGGCCGCCGTTCAAGCTCTGCTAGCGCGTCGACGACAAGCGCTTGGAAGTGCGCGACGAGCTTCTCGGACTCCGGCATGAGGCGCCCTTCGCCTATGAGGCCGGCGCCGGCCCGCACGCCGGCCTGAACGCGCTCGACGAGGACTCTGTCCTCGGCTCCGACCTGGGCGTCGAAGGCGAGCGACTCCTCGATCCACTCTGGGTCGGCGTCCTCGGCGACGAAGTAGTCGAGGAAGCGGTACGTCCGTTCGGGCGCAAGCGGGAAAATCGGCCCGATCGAGAAGTTCGGCCGCCCCGGCATGACGTTGATCACGGTGCCGGGGAAGACGAGGTGAAACTGCCCTCGCTCGACCTCGCCCGAGGGGTCGTAGTCACCGCGCGGCTCGGGTCGGGGCGGGCTGTACTGAGTCATCCGTCCGTCTTGCATCTCGAGCAGGTAGGCGTCGGGTGAGACATCCATGACCGCCGAGAACCCGGGATGCGCGACGGCGCAGTGGTAGCACTCGAGGAAGTTCTCGGCCGAGATCTTCCAGTTGGCGTCCAGCTCCGACTCGGCGCGTTGGAGGAAGCGGAGGGCGTCGAGGTCGATGCCCGCAGCCTGGATTCTCTCGGGCACATCTCCGAGATACGCAGAGAGCGGGCCGGCTGCGGGATCGGGGTTGACGAAGACGAGCGGCCCCCACGTACCGAGAGGGAGCTGAAGGAGCCCGAGCTCTTCGGCGTCGTCCCCGCCCTCGCGCGAGAACCTGGGCGCAGCGACGAGCTTGCCGTCGAGCCCGTACGTCCATGCGTGATACGGGCACTGGAGGGTCGCCCGCTTGCCGGACCCTTCGCACACGAGCGAACCCCGGTGTCGGCAGACGTTCAGGAATGCCCTGAGCGTGCCCTCCTCGTCCCTTACGAGCACGACCGGAACGTCGCCGACTCGGGTCGCGACGAACGAGCCGCTCTCTGCGACCTCGTCCTTGCGGCCGACGTACTGCCATGAGCGGCGGAAGATCCGCTCCTGCTCCAGCCGCAGCACGGCTGGATCGGTGTACCAGCTCCACGGGACGGTTCGCGTGTCGACGGCCGCCACGGCAGCGACTCTACTTGTCAGTGCAAAGTCGAAATGCTCTCGGCTGCGCAAGTCCGGAATCCGCTCGCACGGATTCCGGACGCGCGAAATCCCTGGCGGCGGCCGCTTCGCGGCCGCAGCGCTCCCACAGTTCACGCCTCTGGGCTGCATCAGGCGGCGAGCTGGTCGGTATCCGCTTCGAGCCGGATGAGATACACGGGTCGGCGCGAACGGAGGTAATCGACCACTGCCGCTTCGTCATGCATGCTCGGAAGGAGCGTCTTCCAGCCGGCGAGGTGCTCGAGGTCGTGGAAGTCGCCGCAGGCAACGGCTGGAAGCCCGGCGTCCGCGACCCAGCCGAAGAGCTGTGTCCGATTGAAGAGCTCGAACCGGTGCGCGAGCCCGCGCAGCGCGACGTCGCGGGCGAACCGCTTCGTCAGCCGTCCGTTGCTGGACGCGGGCTCGCTGTCATACGGGTGCGCCGCGATGATCGCGGCGCCGGCCTCTGCGGCCATCTTCATTGCCTCCGCGATACCCGTCGTCGACGGAGACGAAGCTTCGAATGCCCACCGCGACTGCGTGGGCGGCTTGCACGGGCTCCTCGTCGTTGAACGTCAGCTCGAGCCCGGGGATCACGAGCATGCCGTACGTCCGCCACGCTCGCGCCGCCTCGCGCTCCACCTCGGCGAGATATCGCGGCCAGGATTCCTCGTCGACCGAGCTGAAAAGGAGGCCCTCTCGCTCACGCCAAGGATCGTTCGTGCGTATTACGTGGTCGGTGACGCAGAGAACGTCGAATCCGTTCCGGCCATGGAGATCCACGAGCTCGGGAACGCTCAGCGAGCCGTCGCTCCAGCACGTGTGCGCGTGCAACTCGCAGAGCAATGGTCCGAGAGTTCTGCGCATTGCCTCGATGGTGAACCAGCTCGGCCTCTGGGTGTGGGGAAAAGTGGTTGATTTCCAGGGAAGACGCGGAGCGTCTTGTCCGCGAAGCGGACCAGTGGAGGGGGTCTGGGGGAACCGGGAGGGTTCCCCCAGCAGGTCGAGACATCCCGACGGGTAAGCTCGCACTCGATGAGCGCCTGCGTCCGCGTGGGGAGTCGAACGTTCCAGTCACGGGGGACGACATTCGCCTGATGCCGGCGGCGGCGCTCGTCCAGTCCTTCGAAGAGGCTCTGCGGCCCCTCTCCCAGGCGCGGAACGTCGCTTGGTGGGACTCGCAGGTCGACGCGAGTGAGGAGAACGAGCGGCGGCGCGCCGAGTCCGAGCTCGCCTACTCGGACGCCCTCTCAGACCCAGAGGTGTTTGCGGCTGTCGGGAAAGCGCGGCGCTCGGACGGGGATCCCCTCGTGCACCGGCAGCTCGATCTCATGCGCCACCTCATGCTGCCCCACCAGGTTCCTGACGCGCTTCGAGCCAGGATCGTCGAGCTCGAGTCAGCCGTCGAAGTGAGGTTCTCCAGGCATCGGGGAGTCGTGCAGGGCGTCGAGGTCGACGACAACGAGATCAAGCGCATTCTTCGTCAGAGCGATGACCCGGCCGAGCGTCGGGAGGCCTGGGAGGCGGCAAAGACCGTCGGCGGCGCGGTCGCTGACGACGTGCGCGAGCTCGCTCGACTCCGGAACGAGGCGGCACGCGCGCTCGGATACCGTGACTGGTTCGCGCTGTCGCTGTCGACGGACGAGCTCGACGAAGGGAAGCTGTTGGCAACTCTTGCCGACGCCGATCGGGTCACCGTCGAGCCGTTCACCCGCTGGAAGAACGATCTCGACCAGAGGCTCGCACGCCGTTTCGGCTGCTCCACGTCGGAGCTCCGACCGTGGCACTACGCCGATCCGTTCTTCCAGGAGACGCCGGTCGAGGGGGCCGTCGACCTCGACCCGCTCTTCTCCGAGACAGACGTCGTCTCGCTGTCGCGACGGACGTTCGACGGCATAGGGCTCGAGGTCGCCGGGATTCTCGACCGCAGTGATCTCTTTCCGCGAACCGGCAAGTGCCAGCACGCGTTCTGTATCGACGTCGACCGCGGTGGGGACGTTCGCATTCTCGCGAACGTGGTCTCGAACCACGACTGGATGGGCACCATGCTCCACGAGCTCGGCCATGGCGTGTACGACCTCGGCTTCGGCAACGACCTTCCTTGGCTCCTGCGCAGCACGCATCTCGTCGCAACCGAAGCGTCGGCTCTTCTCTTCGGGGCGCTTGCGGCCGATAGCGAGTGGCTCGAGCGCGTGCTCGGGGTTGACAGGAACGACGGATCTCCACTCGTCGAGCGACTGCGCGCGGCGCGCGCGGCCGAGCTCCTCGTCTTCACACGCTGGGTGCTCGTCATGAACGCCTTCGAACGCGCGCTCTATGCGGATCCCGATGGGGATCTCGACTCGATCTGGTGGGAGCTCGTGGCGCGTCACCAGCGCCTGACGCCGCCTGAGGACCGTCGTGCTCCCGACTGGGCCGCGAAGATCCATGTCGCGGTTGCGCCGGTCTACTACCACACCTACCTGTACGGAGCGATCGTCGCCCTGCAGCTGAGGGACTCGCTCCACGATGCGGTCGGCGGGATCGTCGAGCGACCGGAAGCAGGCACCCTTCTGGGCCAGAAGCTGTTCGCCCCTGGACAGTCGATCCGCTGGGACAGCCTCGTCGAGCAGGCTTCCGGGTCGCCGCTGTCGGTTCGATCGCTGGCTCGAGAAGTGGCCGTTGGCTGAAAGGATCGTGGGAGGCAATCTCCTGCAAGTCGCCGCCGGTCGACCCGCGCGCGAGCTCATCGAGCGACTTGCAGGCAGCGACGTCATATCGATCGAGCGCATCGTCTCCACTGGTCAGGCGACGCCGGCGGGAGAGTGGCTCGTACAGGATCGCGACGAGTGGGTTGTACTGCTCGAGGGTGAGGCCGAGCTGGCATACGACGACGGCTCGCGGCTCCGACTGAGCTCCGGCGATCACGTGCTCATCCCCTCCGGCGAGCGGCATCGCGTCGAGTCGACGCGCGAGCATCCCCCGTGCGTCTGGCTCGCCGTTCACGCGGCGGGTCTCACAGCCAGAGACGGCCATGAGTGACGTCGCGCCGCTCGTCACCGAGCCGACGGCGGACGAGGAGGAGCGCAAGACCAGCTACATCGAGCTCTTCTTCGACCTCGTCTTCGTGTTCGCGTTCACGCAGGTGACGTCGCTGATCCTGGAGGACACGAGCGCGGCGGGGTTTGCGCGCGCGGCGCTCATCCTCGCAATGGTCTGGTGGGCGTGGTCGGCGTACGCGTGGATGACGAACGCGATCGACATCGAAAACGCGGTCACGAGATTGATCGTGTTCGGCGCGATGGCAGCCGGGTTCTTCATGGCCCTCGCCGTTCCGGACGCCTACCAGGACGAGGGAGCGTGGTTCGCGGTCGCCTACTTCGTCGTGCGCATTCTCAACACCGCGCTCTTCAGCTGGGGTGTCCGGAACGATCCCGGGCCAGCTCCGCGCGACGGCCCGCCTCGCTCCCTGGTTCCTGGTTGCGGCTCTCGTAGCGCTCGTGGGCGGTTTCGTCGACAGCGACGCCAGAGCCTGGGTGTGGCTGGCGTCTCTGACGATCGACGTCGTCGGCACTCTCACCGTCGCTCGTGCCGAATGGCGCGTCTCGGCGTCTCACTTCGCCGAGCGCTTCGCACTCATCGTGATCATTGCCCTCGGCGAATCGATCGTCGCAATCGGGCTCGCGACGGCGGAGGTCGAGCGAGATCTGACGTTCGCGCTGTCGGTGATGATCGCGTTCGCGGGGGTGGCAGCTTTGTGGTGGGCGTACTTCGACTTCACCGCCGTTGCCGCGGAGCGATCGCTCAGGCGGGCATCTGCGCTGGCACGCGGCCCGCTGGCCCGTGACGTCTTCACGTTCTTCCACTACCCGATGGTGCTCGGGATCATCCTCTACGCGGTCGCGGCCAAGAAGACTCTCGAGGACCCGCTCGACCCGCTCTCCGAGGCCGGTAGGTGGGCGCTCGGGCTCGGGATTGCGGTGTTCCTGTCGGGCTTCGTTCTCGCACGCTTTCGGGTTGTTCGGCGCGTCGCGTGGGAGCGAGTCGCCGCCGGCTTGGCCGCCGTGATCGCCGCGGTGCTACTCGACGGAACCGATGCCATCGTGACGCTGGCGGTCGTGCTCGGGATCCTCGTCGCCTCGATCGCTGTGGAGACTGCGCGACTGCGAGAGATCCGCGCCGCCGTCAAAGCCGGCTGAGCACGCGCTACGGGAAACGTCTGGGCGCCGGGCCGTTCGGGACGAATCGACCGAGACTGCCACGGTTTCGCGCTATCCAGCCGATAGCACGCATCGAGCGCGGGGTCGGGAACCAGCTCGAGGAGACGGCCCGCGGGGCGCGTCAGCCACATGGCGTCGAGAAGGTCGGGGACTCCGGCTCCGCGTCCTGTGAGCGAGCCATTGGGCTGCGCAATCCGCCAGGTGTCCAGGCGCTCGTTCTCTGCAAGAGCGGCGAGCAACCGGTTCGCCGCGTCGTCCTGCAGCGGGAGAAATGCGACCTCGTGTCTGCGATCGAGTCGCACGACGCATCGAGCGGCGAACCTGCAGAGCCTGCACTCGCCGTCATAGAGGAGCACCGGGCGATGAGGCGACTCCGTCAGCGGGCTACCTGCCTCGAAGCCCTCGAGCGTTGCGCGAACGAGGGAGCCGATGGTGTCGAGGACATAGCCACCCTCCTGGACGAGGACCGTCGGCAGCCCGAGGGCTCCCAGTCGAAGGCCCGCTTCGCGAAAGCCTGCCTCGGTCACGCGGAGTGGCGAGTTCGGGTCACCGGCGGCAGCATCCACGCCGAGCGGGACGATCAGCGCCTCGCTCTGATGCGCGCGTGCCGCCTCGAGCAGAAGATCGACCCCGGCGAGCCACAGATCGTCGGCCGAGCCGGGCTCGAGGGGCACGTTCAGGTTCGCTCCGTCACCCGCTCCGCCGCCGCGCTCGTCCGCGAATCCGAGGAAGTGGGGGAACCAGCCGCGCGCCGGGTCTACGTGCACCGAACCGGTGAGCACGTCGTCACGTTCCCAGAAGATCGCCTGGGCTCCGTTACCGTGGTGTGCGTCGATGTCGAGGACGGCAACACGAGAGCACCCGCCGTCGCGCAAGTATTGAGCCGCCACCGCAGAGTTGTTCAGGTAGCAGGAGCCTCCGAATGCCTTCCGCGTCACGTGGTGCCCGGGCGGGCGGCAGCAGGCGTACGCAGCCCGCTGCCCGCCGAGGACGAGATCGGCCGCCGTCAAGGCAGCGTCGACGGCCCCGCGAGCAGCTGCCCACGTCCCGGAGGCGATGCCGGTCATGGTGTCGTAGCAATACGCACCAGTCCGGGCTGACAGGGCGGCGGGAATGCGCGGCTCGAGACCGGCTAGCAGAGCATCGGTGGGGAAGATGTACCCGACAACATCCGGTTGCCCCGGATCGTCGGGGAGCCCCGCAGCAGCCCAGGCTTCCCATGCGCCTCTGCAGGAACTCGACCAGTTCCGGGTCGTGCACGGCGACGAGCGCGTCGTCCGCGTGAAGAGTGGCGGGCACGATCGGCGCTCCGGCCTCCTCGAGCGCAGCGCGGATCGCGTCGGCTCGCTCCGGTAACTCGTCGGCCGGTATCGGCACGCCGACCCAGACCGCGGTCTCGGGGTCGTGCAGGCGGTGAGCGTCCGTCCAGGTGACCGGGATCGAGACCGCCACGGCGCCTACCCGGAGAAGCTGTATTCGGCGGCGATCTCGGGCGTGAGGTACGCGGCGGAGGGGCTACCCGCCGGCGTGAAGATGCCGATGATGGTCATCGCGTCGGTAGCGCTCAGGTTCTCGACGATATGAACCTGCCGGGGTCGCAGCCGGAACGCCGATCCGGCTCCGAGCTCGTCGGTCGTCTCACCAATGTGCAGGCGTCCGGGCCCTGCCGGCACCCAGACGATCTCGTCGTACAGGTGGTAGTGCCAGGGCGCTCTTCCGGGAGGAATGAAGCCCGCGAAGAGCGTCGCGCGCGTCGATCCGTTGTGCGGGCCGAAGAGGATCTGGAACGAGCGTGCTCCCGAGGCTTTCTCGGAGCCGGCCTCGTCGAGCCATACGACGACCTCGCGATGACCCAACGGCGCATGCCGGTCAGCCTCGGGGCCGACCGCCGCGCAGATGACGGCGAGCTCGCCGTCCTCGGACTGGAGCCGTGCCTCCTCTCCTGCGAGGACGAGCGCGGCTGCGCCGGCGGCGAGCCGATGCATGTCGCCGTCCAGCGTGAGCGAGCCCGAGCCTGCGAACGTGTAGAGCAGCGAGTCGCTGTCGGGAACGCCGATCGTTAGCTCGCTCCGGGGTGACACCCGCAGGTCCACGAGCGAGAGCGCCGAGCTGTCCGTGGCCGGAACAAGCTCGCGTGCGTCGGCGACGCTCATCGGCTCCAGCCTAGACCGCGAGGGCGAGGGGAACCTCGTCGACGTAGCACCAAAGCCAGTCCTCGTCAGGCTCCGCCGAGCGGATCAGCGGATGCGAGGTTTCGTGGAAATGCGCCGTTGCGTGCCGGTTCGGGGAGTTGTCGCAGCATCCCACCTTCCCGCATGTGAGGCACATCCGCAGGTGCACCCACCAGGCGCCGATCTTCAGGCACTCCTCGCAACCGAGCAGCGGCTCGGGGAGGTCGGTCACCTGGATCGAGTCGAGGTGGGAGCACGGGACGCTCGCCATGAGCCGACTCTACTGATCAGGTCGAAAGCTGGATCTCGGCGGGCAGCTCGTCCAGCTCGGGTTCGGGCGCGAGCTCGTCGCGGACTCTCGCGTCGAAGTAGACGTACGCAGTGGTCAGTGCGACGAACGGCGCCACGAGGGCGTAGACGACACCGGCGACGATGTTGAGCAACGCGAGGGGTGCGCTCGTCAGGAGGATCAGCAAGGCGCCGATGAGGGGGCCCGTGACGAGAGCGAGCGCTCCGCCGACGACTGTGAGGGACGCGACCTTCAACCACTCCTGCCTGACCAAGCGGGCGCTACGCCGGAGGGCGGCGATCGCCGAGCGATTCTCGAGCTCGACCACCGGGACGACGAGTGCCCAGCGGACGGCGATCCAGATGGCGATCGGGATGAGGAATACCGAGGTCACGAGCAACGAGATCAGGACAACCATGATCAGAGAGACTCGGAGGAGCGGGCCGATGTTGTCGAATGCGAGTCGGTAGGCGCCCAGGGGCCCGATACGCCGACCTGCGTCGATCTCGACGAGCGCCCGCGCAGTCGCGGCCCGAACGAGCTCGAAGGCGAACAGGGTAAGTGCCGTACTGACTGCGAGTACGAGCAGAACGAGGATTCCAGTGCTCTCTGCCTCGGTGTCGATGCCGACGACGCTCGAAGCTCCGAGGAAGACAGCCTGGAGGAACGTGATGACCACGGAGATCGGGAGGAAGAGGAGCCCGATCCCGACGAACAGCGGCATCCGCTTGAGGTACATCCGCGCGGCGGAGGCGAGAACCTGACCCCACGCTCTCCGGTGTCGCGAGGCGAAGTGGTGCGGTCGGGCGCCATGTCGCGCGCGACAGCAAGAACACGACGACGGCGAGGAGCGGCCAGGAGCACTCCGATGACCGGGCCTGGATTCTCGGCCGCTCGTCTCACGGCATTGGAGCCGGCGGCCACCGCCTCGCAGAAGAAATCGGTCGCGCCAGTCCCAAGGGCACCGCCGGCCGGCACGGCGAGGCTCCGGTCACGCCAGTCCTGGGACCAGCGGATCGGCTCGGTCCACTGACTCTTGAGGTTCGGCCCGGTCGGGCCGTTGAAGAACGCCGGCCGGAGCTCGCCCCAGCGACCCTCGAAGTCGATCCACGGAAACATGCCGCGCGCCTCGGCCGGATCGCTCGGGATCGTGTGGACTGACGGTCGGAGGTCTGTTGTCGGCCCCGTCGTGTTGTCGCAGCCGACTCCCTCCGAGGCCGAGCTGCCGACGTGGAGCGCCTCCTCGTAGAAGTTCGCGTGCGAGCCGGCCGCCGGGTGCACGACCGGATGCGTGCCGTCGACGATCTCGAGCTTGTCCTCCCCCCAGGTCGCCCGCTCCGCCCCTTCGTGCTGGCTGTAGCCGACCTCGACCGGCTCACTGCGAGAGCGCCTCGCGCGCGTCATCCGCATCGAAGACGAGCTGGATCATCTCCCAGTCGCCTTCGTGGGTGTTGTTCCAGTCGTTGAAGACGTAGTAGAGCCAGTACTGCAAGGCGAGTGCGCCCGGATAATCGGGGTCGGTCGCGACATGCGCGTAGACCGCCGGCTGTCGACCTCCGGTCAACCGCCGCGACCAGCGCTCGTAGTCACACCCTGGATCGAGAGCGTTCCCAGGGAAGTCGAGGTGGTACTCGTAGAGGCCGGGGAGATCGCCTGCAACAGGCGCGACCTTGACGAGGTCGGTGGAGTTCCACGGCCC
>CAWHBH010000017.1:0-15582 GCA_963827525.1 uncultured Thermoleophilia bacterium | reverse complement strand
GCCGCGAGGTGGTTACGAGCTGGTAAGCAGGTGGTGAAGGGGTTCAGACCCGGTCTGTACAAGGCTTACGCGTCCGCCTCCGCATCGGCATCCGCGTTCTCACCCTCGTCCTGATCGGCCGTCGCCCTGTCGACGACGAAGACGAGCTCGCAGCCGACGAGTTGCGTTCGCGGCCGCTCCGAACGAAGCACGAAGGCCTTGTCGTGCCCCGGCCCACAGTTGAGTAGGTCGGGGTCGCTGTCGGCCGCGAGCGCGTGCAGCTCATCGTTGCCGCTCCCGCCGAAGACTCGATCTGCACCCCAAGCCGCCGAAGAGCGAGTCGTTGCCGTCGTTGCCGGACACTGAATCCGGCCCCTTGTTACCTGCGGCGCGATCGTCCCCGTCACCACCGATCACTTGGTCGGAGTCGGAGCCGCCGTAGAGTCGGTCGCTGCCGTCTCCGCCGGCCACGACGTCATCCCCGCGGCCGCCGTAGACGAGGTCGTGTCCATCGGCTGCGCGCGTGCCGTCATTCCCGGATCCCGCCCGCACGTCATCCGCGCCGGCACGTGCGTAGATCGAGTCGTTGCCTGCGAAGGCGTGGATCTGATCCGCCTGCTCCGTGCCGCGGAGCACGTCGTCGCCGGGCGTCCCGTTGATCACGGCTGCCATTGCGACTGCGGTGAGCCCGAGCGCTCCCGCCGCCGTTACGACCGCGAATACCTTGAGTCTCATACGTCACTCCTTCCGTCGAGGGGACGGTTGGATTGACGGACATGTGAGTTTGGTCGGAATGAGCACCAGGAAAGCGATCGGCAAGTCTTCTGTTAGAACCGTGTGAGATGGATGCCGAGTCGACGCGGGGCCGCATGCTCGTGGAGGAGAGCCGGGAGGCTGTCGTCGTCCTCGACGACGCCGACCGAGTTCTGCTGGCGAGCCGGCGGGCACGACAAGCGATCGAGGACTTGCGCGAGGGTGAGCCGTTGCCCCTGGATCTGCTGACTGGTGAGCGAGGCGTCGTCCCGCACGTCGTCCCGTACGAGGTCGATGGTCGTCGCGAGCGACTGGTGTACCTCTCCCGAGAGGGCGATCTCGCCGCGTACGAGGAGCTCCGTTCGGGGTTCACTGCTGCCGTGTCCCACGAGCTGCGAACCCCGCTCGCTCGCTTGCTCACGCTGCTCGAGACGGCCACGCTGCCGGGCGAAGACGTCGCAGAGCTCGTCGACCAGGCGCAGCGCGAGGTGGAGCAGATCACCGAGCTCATCGACGAGGTGCTCTTCCTCAGCGAGCTCGAGTCTGGGGGACGAGTGGTCGCGCTCGGCCCTACGCCGATTCGGCCCGTGCTCGAAGAAGCACTCGAGGAGCTGCAGGAACGCGCCGACCGAGCCGGCATGGTGCTCGGGCTCGAATGCGACCCTCGAATCGAGATTGCGATTCGGCCCCGAATGCTGCGCGTCGTCGCCCGCAACCTCGCCGAGAACGCGATTCGCTACGCGGGCCCCGGCGCGAAGTTCACCCTCGCGGCCGAGGAGAGCGGCGACGGCTCGGTGGCGCTCGTCGGGCGTGACGACGGGATCGGAGTCGAGGAGGCCGAGCTCCCGAGGCTTTTCGAGCGCTTCTATCGCTCCGACCGAGCCCGTGCGTCTCGGGGGACGGGGCTCGGCCTTGCGATCGTCAAGCACATCGTGACTCAGGCGGGCGGAACCGTCGAAGCCCGTGGAGCGCGTGGGCGCGGGCTCGAGATCCGCTGCACCTTCCCACTGTCGGCCTGAGCGTTTACCGTACTTTCACCATATGTTCACCACTGGTCCCCCCGGTGCTCGACCACAGGGAAGGAGACTGGCGGCATGAAAACACGCGCCGCCATCCTGCTCCTCGTGTCTTGCGTGACTCTCGCGTTCGTCGCAGCCGGCTGCGGTGGCGACGATTCGGGAGGCGCGACGATCACGGCGGACGGATCGAGCACTGTCGGGCCGTTCACCACCCGGGCAGCCGAGGACTTTCGTGCCGATAACCCCGATGTCCAGATCACCGTCGGCATCTCGGGCACTGGCGGCGGCTTCGAGCGGTTCTGCGTCGGACGAGACCGACATCTCGAATGCCTCGCGTGCGATCGACGACGACGAGAAGGCGATCTGTGAGGAGAACGGCGTCGAGTATCGTCGAGCTCCAGGTCGCGACCGATGCGCTCACCAACGTCGTCAACAGCGAGAACGACTGGGCCTCGTGCCTCACCGTCGAGCAACTCAATGCGATCTGGAAGCCCGGCTCCAAGGTGTCGAACTGGAACCAGGTCGACCCGTCGTTCCCCGACGTCGCGCTCAAGCTCTACGGCGCGGGTACCGACTCGGGCACGTTCGACTACTTCACGGGCGTGATCAACGGCGAAGAGGGCGCGAGCCGCTCCGACTTCTCCGCGACCGAGGACGACAACGTGACCGTCCAAGGTGTGTCGGGAGACAAGGGTGCGCTCGGATACTTCGGGTTCTCGTACTACGAGGAGAACCAGGACAAGCTCAAGGCGCTCGAGGTCGACGACGGCGGAGGCTGCGTCGCTCCGAGCGTTGCGACGGCGCAGGACGGCTCCTACACCCCGCTGGCACGCCCGCTCTTCATGTACGTGAAGAGCGCCGCGCTCGCCGACGACGCCTCTCTCGAGGAATTCGTCCGCTACACGCTCGAGAACGAGCAGACGATCGCGGAGCAGGCGCGGTTCGTCCCTCTGACCCAAGAGGAGATCGACGAGCAGCTTCAGAAGCTCGAGGACGCCACGGCGTAGATGGCGTCCGCGGACGTCACCGTCGCTCGGCCTTCCACCACGAAGCTCCCGCGGAAGAAGATCCGCTGGGGAGAGCAGCTCGTCCATGCGGTCCTCTTCATCGCGGCCGCGATCTCGGTGCTGACCACGCTCGGCATCGTGTTGTCGCTGCTCCTGCCCGCGCTCGAGTTCTTTGGCGAAGTAAGCCCGGTGGACTTCTTCACCGGAACGACCTGGGCGCCTCTGTTTCTCGAGGCGCACTTCGGTGTCCTGCCCCTCGTCGTCGGCACGCTGGTGATCTCGTTCTGGTCGTCGCTCGTCGCGTTCCCGCTGGGCGTCGGTGTCGCGATCTATCTGAGCGAGTATGCGGCTCCGCGCGCGACAGCGTTTCTCAAGCCGATCCTCGAGATTCTCGCGGCGATCCCGACGGTCGTACTCGGATACTTCGCGCTCACGTTCGTGACGCCGCTCCTGCGCGACCAGCTCGGGATTCAGGTCGAGATCTTCAACGTCGCGTCGGCGAGCCTCGTGCTCGGGATCATGCTCATCCCGACGATCGCCACGCTCTCGGAGGACGCGATGGCCGCCGTCCCCCGCGACCTCCGCGACGGGGGGTACGCGCTCGGAGCCGACAAGCTCCAAGTCTCGACCAAGATCGTGGTGCCCGCGGCTATCTCCGGGATCATCGCCGCATTCGTGCTCGGCTTCTCGCGCGCAGTCGGCGAGACGATGATCGTTCTGATCGCTGCCGGACAGCTCGCGCAGATCACGTTCGATCCGCGTCAGACGATCGAGACGATCACAGCCTTCATCGGCGCGACCGGCAACGGCGACGTTCCGACGGGCTCGATCGAGTACAAGACGATCTTCGCGGTCGGGCTCACGCTGTTCGTGATGACGCTCGTGATGAACCTGATCTCGATCAGGCTCGTTCGCAAGTACCGCGAGGTCTACGAGTGAGTGTCGCCCACGCACCGCTCGAGAGCGGCGGCCAGCGCCGCGCGTGGAGGAACCGCCTCTTCCAGGCCACGATGCTCTTCTGCATGTTCGTCGCGTTCGGCACGCTTGCGGTGCTTCTCGTCGACACGCTGATCACCGGTTGGCCCGAGCTCACTCGCCGCCTCCTGACGGGCTTACCGTCGACGGAGCCCGGTGAAGCGGGAGCTCGACCGGCGATCCTCGCAACGCTCTACCTGGGCGCCCTCGTGCTGCTCTTCTCCGTGCCGATCGGCGTGCTCACGGCGATCTATCTCGAGGAGTACGCGAACCGCGAGCGCTGGTGGAATCGCGCCATCGAGGTGAACATCCAGAATCTCGCGGCGGTCCCCGCGATCGTCTATGGAATCCTCGGGCTGGCGTTCATCGTGCGCGGAATCGGCGTCGGCCGGGTCGTCCTCGCCGGCGGCCTCATCCTCACGCTGGTTGTGCTGCCCACGGTCGTCGTGGCCTCACGCGAGGCGATACGGGCCGTGCCGGACTCGATCCGGCAGGGCGCATTCGCGCTCGGCGCGACGAAGTGGCAAGTGGTCTGGCGGCAGGTGCTACCGGCGTCGATCCCCGGAATCGCGACGGGCTCGATTCTCGCGCTCTCGCGCGCCGTCGGCGAGACCGCTCCGCTGCTCATGGTCGGGGCCGTCACATATGTACCGTTCAACCCCGAGCTGCTCGGCCAGTACACGGCGCTCCCGGTCCAGATCTACAACTGGACGAAACAGTCCGACGCGGACTTCCAGACGCTGGCCGCGGCCGCCGCGATCGTCTTGCTCGTCATCGTGCTCAGCATGAACGCAGTGGCTATCTTCCTTCGCAACCGCTATCGCAAGCAGTGGTGAGGTCATGACCCAGATGGAAACTCCACGCATAGACAGTGGGCGCATCGCCGAGGTCTCTCATGGGCTCGACCGCACCGAGGTCGAGCGCCGCGAGAAGGTGTTCTCGGTGTCCGACCTCAGCGTGTCGTACCACGGGAATACCGCACTGCAGGACGTGGCGCTCGACGTGCACAGGAACACGGTGACCGCCTTCATCGGCCCGTCGGGGTGCGGAAAGAGCACCTTCATCCGTTGCTTCAACCGGATGAACGACCTGATTCCCGGCGCCAAGGTCTCCGGCACGGTTCTCTACCACGGCGAGGACTTGTACAGCCGCGACGTCGACGCAGTCGAGATCCGGCGGCGGATCGGAATGGTCTTTCAGAAGCCGAATCCGTTTCCGAAGTCGATCTACGACAACATCGCCTTCGGCCCGCGTGTGCTCGGAATGAAGGGCTCGATGGACGAGCGTGTCGAGCAGGCCCTTCGCCAGGCCGCGCTCTGGGAAGAGGTGAAGAATCGGCTCAAGGACGGTGCTCTCGGCCTCTCGGGCGGACAGCAGCAGCGGCTGTGCATCGCGCGTGCGCTGGCGGTCGAGCCCGACGTCATCCTGATGGACGAGCCGGCGTCCGCCCTCGACCCCATCTCGACCACGCGAATCGAAGACCTCATGCACGAGCTGAAGCGCGAGTACACGATCGTCATCGTCACGCACAACATGCAGCAGGCGGCGCGCGTGGCCGACATGACCGCGTTCTTCAGCGTCATCGTGGAGGAGGACGGAAGCGGCCGAACGGGCATCCTCGTCGAGTACGACGCGACGACGAAGATCTTCACGACGCCTTCCGACAAGCGGACGGAGGACTACGTCACGGGGCGGTTCGGATGAGAGTCGAGTTCCAAGCAGAGCTGGATGCCCTCGAAGCGGGATTCCAGGAGGCCGGCGAGATCGTCCTCCGATCGATCCGGGGTGTGATCGATGCGCTGCGAACCCAGGACGTCGAGCTCTGCGATGAGGTCATCGCGTTCGACGACGAGATCGACGAGCGCTATCACACCCTCGAGAAGCAGATCGAGCTCGTCCTGGCACGCCAGACGCCCGTTGCCGTCGACCTGCGCCTCGTGCTCGCCCTCCTGCACTCAGGACTCCATGTCGAACGCATGGGAGACCAGTGCGTGACGATCGCGAAGCTGACGAAGCTCTCGAGTCACCTGGACACCCGGCATACCGTCGTCGAGGGCCTCGTCGACATGGGCGAGCGCTGTTCGGAGATGGTCAAGGTGGCGCTGACCGCGTTTTCCAATCGCGACATCGAGCAGGCTCGCGCGTTGCACTCGCTCGACGATCTCGTCGACAGGGCTAATCGGCAGGTCTTCCACGAGGTGCTCGGCTACGTGCACGACCCCGAGGCGCTCGAGTGGGGGATGCGCCAGATCACCGTCGCGCGATGCTTCGAGCGGATCGGCGACAACGCGGTCGACATCGGCGAGCAGACCGCGTTCCTCGTGACCGGCGAGTTCGCCGAGTTCACGGACGCTTCGCACGACGACTGAGCTCTGCGCGAGACCCGAATCGGCTAGCGCCACCCGGTCGCGCGAAGGTCTCAAAGCAGCCGCTTCGCGGCCGGTGTTTTCGCGCCGCGGCGTTTACCACTTCGCCACCAGGAGTTCACTTCAATGCAGCCCACCGCTCCGACCGTCGCCGCGACCATCGCCGCGACAGGGGTAATCGACACGGAGGAGTTGGACACACGATGAAGCTCTCACTCAGGCGTCGCGGCGTCGCCGATCGGCGCGGGGGCGGTCGCCTGCCTCGCGGTAGCGTCCGTCGCGGTCGGGGCGTCGACGCAGAACCCGACATACAACCTCAAGGCCCTCAAGGGCTCGATCACCGCGGACGGATCGTCCACGGTCGGCCCGTATACGACTGCCGGCGCGGAGCTCTTCAGGCGCGCGGGCGCAAGCGGCGTCAAGGTCACGGTCGGCATCTCCGGGACCGGCGGCGGCTTTCAGCGCTTCTGCAAGGGTGAGATCGACCTTGCGGACGCGTCGCGGCCGATGAAGATCTCCGAAGCGGCAGCGTGCAAGACGAACAACGTCGGCGCCTGGCGTGCCTTCACGGTCGCCAACGATGCGCTGACCGTCGTCGTCAACCAACAGAACACGTGGGCGACGTGTCTCTCCGTCGACGAGCTGAAGAAGATCTGGAACACGGGCTCGAAGGTGAACAACTGGAAGGACGTCCGCGCCGGGTTCCCGGACGTGCCGCTGAAGCTGTTCGGCCCGGGAACCGACTCGGGTACGTTCGACTACTTCACCGAGGCCATCAACGGTAAGGCCAAGGCGAGTCGCTCCGACTACCAGGCGTCCGAGGACGACAACGTCACTCGTCCAGGGCGTCTCCGGTGAGCGCGGCGGCATGGGCTACTTCGGCTATCTCCTACTACGAGGAGAACAAGAGCCGGCTGAACGCTGTCCAGGTCCGCAACCCGAAGACCGGCACGTGCGTCACGCCTGGCATCACCAGCGTCCAGTACGGCGCGTACAAGCCTCTCGCCAGGCCGCTGTTCATCTACGCGAAGGGGTCATCCTTCGAGCGCAAGGAAGTGCAGGCGTTCCTCGACTACATCTTCGACAACGAGAAGCGCATCGCGACTCGCGCGGACTTCGTCCCCTTGACGAAGGCCCAGCTCAAGCGGGCGCGGACGAACTTCGCGCTCGCCGTGAAGGCGGCGAACAAGAGCTAGTTTCTCCCTCCGACGCTTCGCCTGTCACAGAGGGGCGGCCAGCCGGCCGCCCCTCGCCTTTGTCGGCTGGAGCGCTCTGGTTGACGGAAACGCCCGCACAGACGACAATTCTGATCTCGGGGTCAATAAAGGAGGGGTGCGTGCTTCTACTCAGGCACGCAAGCGCGGGAGAGCGCTTGTCGTCACCGCATATCGACCGCTTTCGCGAGCTCGACGAGGCAGGGCGTGCGGATGCACGCCAATTCATCTGGACGCTCGCAGATCAGGAGATCGAGCGCATCGTCTCGAGTCCGCTCGCGCGCTGCGTGCAGAGTGTCATCCCGATCGCAGAAAGCCGCCGGCTCGTGGTCGAGCGCCGAGACGCAGCTCCTGCCGGATGCCGAGGTCGACGCCACACTGGAGCTGCTCGCAGAGCTTCCGGATGCGTCGCTCGTGTGCACGCATCGAGAGGTCTTCGCGCAGGTGTTTGCAGGCGAGCTGACCTGCCCGAAGGGCGGGGCGTGGGTGATCGAGCGCGTCGACTCGCTCTGGAGCCCGACCGTGTATGTCCCGCCGCCGAGCTCGGTGGCAGAGGCCTTCCCGCGCGCCGCGCTCGGCCGTTAGCCGCCGGCAGAGAAGCATTCAGTTACCTGCGGGCGGCGTCCCGAGTTCGTCCAGGAGCCGCTGCACTCGAGCGTCGATGTCGTCGCGGATCGCCCTGACCTTCGTCGAGACCTGGCCTCGGCGGGATCGTCGAGCTCCCAGTCCTCGTAGCGCTTCCCGGGATAGATCGGACACGCGTCGCCGCAGCCCATCGTGACGACGACGTCTGCTGCGCGTACGACCTCGTCCGTCAGGGGCTTGGGGAACGCGTCGGCGAGGTCGACGCCGAGCTCGGCCATCGCCTCAGCTACCAGCGGATTGACGACCTCGGCCGGATCTGAGCCCGCCGAGCGGACTCCGACGCTACCGTCCGAGCGGAGGGTCACGAGGCCGCTGCCATCTGACTCCGGCCCGCGTTCTGGACGCAGACGAACAGAACCTCCGGCTGCTCCTTGGTAATGAGGCCTTCCGCCTGGCCGAGAGCCTTTAGTCGCTCGCGGGCGAAGCGGTGTGCGAGCACAGGGACGAAGACATTGATCTTCGAGCCGCCGAGCAGGTCAACGGACTCGGCGATGAAGCGGGCGATCGTCTCCGGCGAGAACGTTCCCGCAAACTCGTCCTGCAGCGCCTCGGCGGCCTTCTCTACATGCTTTCGGGTGATGGGATCGAGCATTTCCGTCATTGCTGTCTCCTTCTCCGGATCACTGGGATGGTCCCACGAGTCGTGTGAGCAACGAGTGCAGATGCGGAGAAGGGTTGGATACGACTAACTACGAGGCACGCGCTGTCGCCCAGCGAGCGGCTTCGATGTGCACCGGTGCTGCGATTGGATCGCCGAGCGCGATCGTGCCTTCGCCGAGAACTTGCGCGCGAAGGCCGCCCTTGTGAGCGAGGGCGCGCAGAAGGTGCCTGTGCTCGTGCGACTTGACCAGCGACACACACGGCTCGCAGAGGCTTGCCCCGCGGAGACGAACCTCGCCGACGTCGAACTCGCAGTCGACCAGATCGTTCAGTGCCACCCCGCGCGTCACCAGGTTGCGCCGACTGTCGGCGTCCTCGACGTCGAGTCCCCAGTCGAGGCGCAGGTGCTGGATCACCTCGCTTTCGATCAACGTGAGCTCGGTGATCTCGCGGCCGGGAAGGCGTTGTTCCGAAAACCTTCCGCTGTCGGTGAAGTAGCGATCGCCCTCGAGGCCGCGTCCCGGGACCGCCCGCACGTCGTTCCGAGGTTGCATCGGATATCCCGACCCCGCCGCTGTATAGATGGCCACGATCACTCCCCCGGAGCACATCTCACCGCTCCAAGGTGATCGTTTCAGCTGTCGGGGCCGAGCACGACTTCCGCTGGCAGCAGCTCGTTTGCGTTGAGCAGATAGGCGATCGAGTCCCAGTACTGCTCTTCGGAGAGGCTGCCCGCGTCGTCGAAGGGCATCGTCCGGCTCACGTAGTCGTACAGGCGATCCGTGTCTCCGTAGCTTGCGATTCGGCGACTACCGCCGATCAGCAATGGACCTGTTCCTCCCTCGCCTTGCTCGCCATGGCATTTCGCGCACTCCGCGGCGTAGACGTCCCGCCCCGCGGCTACCTGTTCGTCCTGGGACTGGGCTGTCGCGCCATCGTCTCCGCCGCAGCCGGCGGAGGTGAGGAGGAGCACGAGCAACCCGCAGGCCGCCGCGAGGCGGTATCGCGCGGGTCGAGCGGGGGTCAGGTGGCGCTGCAGGTCTACGTGACCTCGACTTGGAACTTGGCGATCGCGTTGCACAGAATCCCTAGCCGGTTGAGCGGAACGCGCTCGGGCTGGACATTGCCCTCCTCGTCCGTCGCGCGCGTGGCGAGCACGTGCGTCCCAGGTGTCGCGTTCCAGGGAAACTCGAACCGAACGCGGCTGTAGGGCAGACCCGTTGGCTCCACGAGCGTGGCGTCTTGCCAGGTGCTCCCTCCGTCGACGCTGTACTCGACCTTGGCGATCCCAAACGGCGAGTTCGCGTAACCGCGCATCGTCCGTTGGCCGGCGGGGAGGGTCGGCACCTCGCCCTGCTCGAGGATGTAGCGGCCGGGCGGTTCCGAGAGTTTGTACGTGTACGGGAATGCGAGGAAGCTCTTCGTGTTCTGCCAGGTTCCTCCCTGGCCCTGAATGTCTTCGGGCACCGCACCCAGGAACTCGTCCTCGTTCTCGTCGAACTCCTCTCGCGGCCACTGCTCGCCGATCAGCGCCTCTTCGCGCGTATGCATGCGCGTCCAGAAGCGATGGCTCGAGATGCGAATCTCGGTAAGCCACTTGACGCTGGCCGCGCCGCCCCAGCCCGGGACGAGCGCGCGCACGGGGCCGCCCTGGTCTGGGGGCAGCGGGATGAGCCCATTAAGCCCGAATGCGAGGCCGATCTCCTCCGGGCGCTCGAGAACGGCCTCCATCGCAATCGGCCTGCCCGTATCAGGACCATCCACACCGCTC
This sequence comes from uncultured Thermoleophilia bacterium, assembly GCA_963827525.1. Classification (GTDB taxonomy): domain Bacteria; phylum Actinomycetota; class Thermoleophilia; order Gaiellales; family Gaiellaceae; genus GMQP-bins7. The sequence goes on along the minus strand of CAWHBH010000017.1, from coordinate 5,253 downwards.
CAAAACAGGAGCTGCAGTGCGTCCGGCGTCGGCTTCACGCGATCGAGGATTTCCTTGATCGGCACGTAGTCCCACTCGCCCTGACTGAACGCGCTGAAACCCCAGTTTCCGCCTTCGACTTCGTAGCCCAACTGCTCACGATTAACGGTGCGGCCGTTACCGAAGCACTCGAGCACGCGCGGCGCCGTTCGACTCGGGAGCTCTCGAAGCTCGTCGAAGCTCAGCGTCAGCTCGTCCTCGATCGCGTCGCCCGTCACCTTCAGCTCCCAGCTATCAGCGTCGACGGTAGGGGTCGCGTAGCGATTGCGGACGAAGAAGAGATCGTCCGAGGTGCCCCAACTCGTCTGCTCGTACCAGGGCGTCCCCAACTCGGTCTCGAAGACCTTAAGTGTTGTTCCCTCCGGCTTGACGAACTGGGCCGAAGCCGCGTCGGCTGTCGTCGTTGTCGCCTCGTCCTCAGTTGCCTCGGCTATTCCGAAGCCGGCGGCGGCACCACCGACCAATCCGACGGCCAAGGCGCTGCCCCCGATCACCACATCGCGGCGCGTCATCCCGCCGTCGCGAGGCTGATTGGGTTCCTGCTCGCTCATTGCTGCTCCCTTCGCTCGCCCACCAGGTCGGGGCGCTCGCGGGAGCTCACGCTTCCACAGAAGCTATCGCACGCCTGAAGTTCAACCGTCATCGCTTCGTCGGCGCCTCCGATCGCGGGAGAAACGAGCCTATATTCCGCATGCGTAATTTTCAACCACTTCTTATCCAGCGCGCCGATTAGACTCCGACCGTGCCCGAACCAGAGCCTGCCGTTGCCCGCCCGCTGCCCGTAGTCGGCTCGCGTGCGCTCGCGACTGCGCGGATCGTCTCCGAGCCACGCAACGTGACCGTTGAGATGTTCCGGGCGCTCGCCGATCCCGTGCGACTCGAGCTCCTTGCCCGAATCGCGGCACGTGGGCCACTCTGCGTCTGCCACTTGCAGGACGACCTGCCTTATAGCCAGTCGCGGATCTCGAAACATCTTGGAACACTCCGCCGCGCCGGATTGGTGACGACCCGCCGCGAGGGAACCTGGATCTACTACTCGGTCGAAGAAGAAGCGCTGGCGATGGCGCGAGAGTTCATCGACCAGCTCGAGCACTCGCTCCGTACGCCGCACGAAGCCGACTACTGCCCGCCGACGGGCTAGCTCCGACGGTGCCGCCGCTGGCTCATTCGCTCGCAGCCGAGGCAATTGGAACGTTCGCACTCGTCTTTGCCGGCTGCGGCGCGATCATGGTCAACGAAAGGTCGGGCGACCTTGGGCACATCGGCATCGCCTTGACCTTCGGCCTCGTGATCATGGCGATGATCTACGCGGTCGGGCACATTTCCGGAGCTCACTTCAACCCCGCGGTGAGCTTCGCGTTTGCCTTGACGCGCCACTTCCCCTGGCCTCGGGCGATCGCCTACTGGGTCGCCCAGTTGTCTGGCGCCCTTGCGGCCGCGCTGCTTCTTCGCGCTTCGCTTGGTGACATCGCGAATGTTGGCGCGACGCTGCCCTCGGGCTCCGACGCTCAGGCCTTCCTGTGGGAAGCGATCCTCACGTTCTTCCTGATGTTCGTGATCATGGCCGTCGCGACAGATACGCGAGCGGTCGGAGAGGCGGCCGCGCTTGCAATCGGCGGTACCGTCGCCCTCGATGCGCTCTTCGGCGGGCCGATAACGGGAGCGTCAATGAATCCCGCGCGTTCGGCCGGGCCTGCGATCGCCGCGGCCGATCTGTACAACCTCTGGATTTACATCGCCGCGCCGCTCGTGGGCGCATCCCTTGCCGCGCTCGTCTATCAAGCCCTGCGCAACGAACCGACCCGCCCCGCCGAGGTCGCGGCCGAAGCCACGGCGACGCCAGTTGAGCAGGAAGCCACACGATGAGCGAGCGGATCGCAATCGTCACGGACGCCGATCGGCGAGGTCAGCTGCTCGAGCTTCGTTCGGAGCAGCTTCGGGTGCGTCGCCGCGCGCGTGCGGCTTGAAGAATCTCCGCTAGGCCGCGAGGGCGGCGGCGCGTGCGATTGCGAGCGCGGCGCCCTCGCGAAGGCCGCCGCGCCCCACTTCGAGCTCGGACTCGAGACGTCGAGCGATCTCTGTGAGAACGAGCGTGCCGCCCAGGAGCGTTTGCGCTCGTTCGGTCGTGATGCCGTGATCCTTCGTCAGGGACTCAGCCGTCGCGTTCGAGAAGGTCGAGATCAGCTCATCCAGCAGCTCGGTGCCGAAGCGCTTCCCGACGATGCGGCCCAACGCACGGGCGGTGCCTCCGACCGCGAGGGCAGCGTCCGAGTTGGGCGCGTCGAATGCGGCTATGAGCTCCCGGATCTCGTCTTGTGCCCTTTGAACGCGCTTTCGCGACGGCGGGTCTCCGTCGAAGAATGCGCGGGTCACTCGGAGCGCACCTGCGTCGAGCGAGCGTGCCCAGGACGGCCCGACCGAGGAGACTCCAACCGCCAGCTCGCACGAGCCTCCGCCGAGGTCGACGACAGCGACCGTTGCTGGTGGGTCGTCCATGCGAGAGACCGCTCCTTGCCAGGCCAACCGGCCTTCGTCCTCGCCGGTCAAGACCAGGACGGAAGATTGAGTTGCCTTCTCGAGCGCTCGCACGAGCTTGCCGCCATTCGACGCCTGGCGCCCAGGCGCCGTGACAATCGTCTCCAGCTGCTCCGCGCCCGACTTCCGGGCGATGCGCGCGAACTCTTTGCTACCTCGTTCGCCTCCTTCAGCTTCCGCGGCCCGATTCGCCCGAGGGCATGCACGTCGTCGCCGAGTCGCAGGTACTCACGCTCCCGGCGAAGCTGCGTGACGTCACCACCTTCGACGGACGCGACGAGTAAGCGCGCCGTGTTGGAGCCGATATCGATGACGGCGACCTTCACGCGCGGGATTCTCGCGCCGGCGTCGGCTGATCAGACGCCACGGCGCTCGCGAGCCCGGCGTCGAGCACGCGTGATGGCACGCCGCGCCATCGTTGCGTGATGGGAGTGCGGCTTGTCGCCGGGAGTCGCGCGCGTCCACGTGCCGTCCGGCCCGAGCAGCCACGAGTTCGTGTCGTCTGCGAGCGCGCTGTCGAGGATCGCGTGAACGTCCTGCCGGATGCGCGCGTTCTCGACGGGCACGAGGACTTCGATCCGATGGTCGAGGTTTCGTGTCATGAGATCCGGGCTGCCGATGTACGTCGTCGTTCGCTCGCCGGCCTCGAACGCATAGATGCGGCTGTGCTCGAGGAACCGGCCCACGATCGAGCGCACGCGGATGTTGTCCGAGAGGCCGGCGACCTGGGGCCGCAACGCACATGTCGTGCGAGCGATGACATCGATCCGCGCTCCCGCCTGTGAGGCCGCGTACAGCTCCTCCACGATCGCAGGATCGACGAGGTGGTTCAGCTTGAGTCGAATGCTCGCGGGTAGCCCCTCGGCCGCGGCAGCGCTGACAGCGCGGATTTCGTCGACGAGCCCGCTTCTGAGCGTGAACGGCGCAACCAAGAGCTTTCGGAATCGCTGCGGTCGGCCGAATCCGGTGATGTAGTTGAAGAGATCCGCAACGTCGGCCGCGATGTCCTCGTCGGCGGTGAAGATTCCGAAGTCCTCGTACAGTCGGGCCGTCGCTCCGTGGTAGTTGCCCGTGCCGATGTGTGCGTACCGGCGCAGCTCCTTGCCCTCGCGCCGGACGATGAGCGTCATCTTCGCGTGGATCTTGAGATCCGGGAACCCGTAGGCGACGTGGACGCCAGCTTGCTCGAGCGCGCGCGACCACTCGATGTTCCTGCGCTCGTCGAAGCGAGCCTTGAGCTCCACGAGGCACACGGCCTGCTTGCCGTCCTCGGCGCACTGGATAAGGGATGCGACGAGCGCGCTGTCGTCGCTCGTTCGGTACACGGCGGTCTTCATCGCGATGACCTCAGGGTCCTGAACCACCGCCTGCGCGAAAACCTCGAAGCTCGCCCGGAACGACTCGTACGGCTGGTGTACCGCGATGTCGCCGCGCCGGATCTCGTCGAAGATACGGGGAAGGTCTCCCTGGGCCTCGACGAACCGAGGCGGGACGACCGGAACCCAGGGCTCGTCCTTGAGGTCCAGGCCTGTCGAGCGCCACGAGCTCCATCAATTCGGAGAGATCGAGCGGGCTCTCGATCCGGTAGACCTGGGTCTCATCGGCGCCGAGGCCCTGGGTGAGGCGGGCGACCATCTCGGACGAAGCAGATGCGCTGACCTCGACTCGGACGACGTCTCCGAAGCGCCTCTTCTGAAGCTGGCTCTCCACCGCCTCGAGCAGATCGGCTGCGTCGTCGGATACCTCGAAGTCGGCATCCCGCGTTACTCGGAACGCCGCGCGCTCGACGATCGTCGCGCCTGGGAAAAGCGCCGGGAGGAAGTGGGCGATGACCTGCTCGAGCGGGACGAAGAGGCCTCGCTTGCCTATCTCCACGAACCGTGGCAAGCCTTCGGGAATCTTCACGCGCGCGAACCGCTCGTCCCCGGTCTCCGGGTCGGCGGCAAAGACGGCGAGTGAGAGCGACAGGCCGGAGATGTACGGGAACGGTTGGCCGGGGCCGACCGCGAGTGGGGTCAGGACGGGATAGATCTCGCGCTGGAAATGCTTCTCGAGCAGCTTCAGCTCCTTGTCGGTGCAGTCCTCGATTCCCCCGACGACGATTCCCTCGTCTGCGAGTTCCGGCCGGAGCTCCTTCTTCCAGACCCGCGACTGGCGGCCGATCAGCTCATGGATCCGCTCGCGGATACGCGCGAGAGCCTGTTGGGGCGTCAGCCCGTCCGGTGAGCGCACGGTGACGCCGGCCTCGGCCTGCCCGAGGATGCCGGCGACGCGTACCTGGAAGAACTCGTCGATGTTCGAGGAGAAGATCGCGCAGAACCTGACACGCTCGAGAAGCGGGAGCGACTCGTCGCTCGCCAGCTCGAGCACGCGGGCGTGGAAGTCGAGCTGCGAGAGCTCGCGATTGAGCAGACGCTCGCTCGGCTCGGTGCGAACTCGTGTTGCCATCACGACATTCTGTATCGGCAGCGCCCGCCGTGGGGTTACCTTCCGGTGAAAGCGCGTAGCGCTGGGGAAGGGAGTCGATAGAGAGCGTCACTGTCTCCTCTATATGCGAGGGGAGCCTCTCGGCTCCCCTCGCGCCTGCGCGGGCCAGAACACGGCCCTGTGAGCGGGGCCGGCCCTGGCGGGCCCCGCTCAACGTCCCGCTCTAGAGGGACGCTGCTCAGGCGGAGCGCG
>CAWHBH010000016.1:0-83827 GCA_963827525.1 uncultured Thermoleophilia bacterium | reverse complement strand
CTCCGTTAGAGGAATCTTCGCTGGCGTGGACGAAGCTCCACGTGTAGCGGGGCTACCGGCTCCTAGGAGTGAGGCCGCCGGGCCGAAGACCTTTTTCCGCACCAGTAGCGTCGGAACGCCCACGTCCCGTGCAAGCCGAGCCGGGCGGCCCCAAGACCCTCCTCCTCCGACCAACGCTCTGAGAGGCCGAGGACGAGCAGCCGGCGCCCGCGAGCCGCCCGAAGCAACTCTTCTCCCGGAGCAACCAGCAGCGGCTTCGCCGAGATTCCGGCGGCACGCTGGACTACTCAGCCAGACGACGGCAAGCGACCGGCTCGCGTCCCGCTTCCCCGCTGGACCGGCCTCCGCGGACCGAACCGAGCAGCTGCAGCGCCGCACACCGTGAGCCGCCGCGAGCCATGCTCCGATCTCGACCGCAGCCCAGTCGTGCTCGCCCCGCCGAACGGCACTAGACCGGCCCGATCTCCCACGCCGAGGCATGCATGGCCGGCGACGAAAGACGGCGACGTCACAGGCGCCTCCCGCCACACGTAGGCCAGGTCGCCGAGGCGGAGTTCGCCGCCAGAAGCGCGTCGGGCGCATCCGACTACGCAGCAGGTCGACGTCTCCTGCTCGGACGCGAGACGGACGAGATCAGGGCCGCGATCGCCCCGAGGCGATACCCGCGACACGAGCCGGCACACCTCTCCTCCGCGAGCGCGGCCTGCACCTCGTCTCCAGCTCCGTCGTCGTCGCATCGAGCTCGACGCCCTCCTCCACCGCGAAGGCGGAAGATGAATGAAGCCCCCGCCTCGGCCTCTTCGTGAAGCGGTTCCGCTACCGCGGAGCAGGCTCTGGATCCGTGGCTGGCTCATTCGGATCGACCAGAGATCGACCTGTTCGGGCGCCGGCGTCTCCTCAGAGCAACGGGCTTCTCCACCGGGAGAGTTCGTCGCATTCATTCGGGGCCAGCCGAGCGCGGATCATGCTCGCAGGATCCCCGCGTTCGAGATCCTGGAGCTGCCTGATTCGGCTCGAGCCCCGAGCTCGTCCAACAGCTCCCGCCTCGCCCGTCCGATAGCTTCGAGCGCATCGGCCTGGCGCCCGGATCGATAGAGCGCGAGAACATTAGCTGAGCGCGCAGGCGCTCCCGAAACGGGTGATGGGAAATCAGGAGATTCCAGCTCGCCGACGAGATCTGTGTGTCGGCCGAGCGCGAGGTCGGCTTCGATTCGCCGCTCGACTCGCACCCAGCCGCAACTCTTCCAGCCTGGCGCTCGCAGCACGAGCGAACGGCGCGGATGCGAACTCGCGTCAGCGGCGGACCGCGCCAGAGAGCCCGAGTGCCTCGCGCAGTAGCTCGGCGGTGCGCGCAGGATCGCCGGCAGCGAGCGCGACGGTCGCTCTCGGACACGAGGCGCTCGAACCGGTCGGAGATCGAGCTGTTCAGGACCGAGTCCTCGATCACGTACCCGGGCGGACGAGTGACGATGAGCTCACCGATGCCGCGCGTCCACGAACTCGTCTTGCGGAACTGCGAAACCCGCAACTGGACGGCCTCTTGCCCCGCTTCCCGGCGGCTCGTCCCCCCACAGCTCGTCGATCAGCTGGTCGATCGAGAAACACGCACGCCGATTCCCGCGTTCAACAGCAGGAGCGCCAGGAGCGCACCTGCTTCCACCTGCGTAGGCGAGCCGATTCCGCCCGGCCCGAACCTCGAGTGGCCCAGGTTCCTGGAGGCCGAGCCCAGCGACACCTTCTGCATTCCGAGCTAGAGTCACCTCGAGCCCCGCGGGGTAGAAAGTCGGCTTCGATTCCGACGACGCGAATCTCGTAGAGCTGCTCCGGGGCGGCTCCGAACCCTTCAGCCGATGTCTCGCCAAAATGCCCGCACACACTGCAAGCCCCTCCGGCACTTCGTCCGCTGACGAGGTCCGCGGTTGGCCGAAGACAAGGATCTGCCCGCCGTGGGAAGCGCTCATGATCCTCGGCCGCTCTGTGTACGGCCAGAGCCGCACATAGCGATCATCCGGCGATCACCGGCTCGCCCGTATGCAACCCGATCCGCACGCGCACAATCGATCCGCCCGGAGCAGGACATGATCGCTGTGCGATCGCTGGATCGCCACGACCGCGGACACCGCCTCCTTACGCGCGGTCCAAAAGCACGCAAAAGAATGGATTCACCTTGTGTGTCGACGCTCGGAGCCGCCGTTGACCTGAACGGCCGCTGTCAGCAACCCCCAGGCGCGACGAGACGCCAGCAACTCTGCGTACTGCGCCGAGCCGAGTCTCCGCAGCAGATCGGTGGGACTCCTCGATTCCGAGAAGAGCAGCGTCAGCGTTGCGCTGGAAAGCCACCATCGTCGCTCCGACACAGCGTAGTACGCGCTCCGACGAGTTGTCGCCGCCCAGCCGAACGAGCCGCAACTTAGACTCAGACGCGCAGGAAGCGGCGCATGGTCAGCCCGGAGCCCAGAGCGCCGATGCCGAGACCGACAGCGATCAGGATCGCTGCTGTCCACGTGAACGCGAGCGAGCGCACGTCAGGGTCGTCCTGGATGTGGCCGAGGATCTGCGGGATGGCGATCTCGCGCCCGACGAAGAGGAGAATGACTGCCGCCACCGATCCCAAGAGGCCTGTCAGGACGCCTTCGAGCATGAACGGCCCGCGGACGAACCAGTTGGTCGCTCCGACGAGCTTCATGACCTCGATCTCACGACGGCGCGCGAAGATGGAGAGGCGGATCGTGTTGGCGATGAGAATCGTCGATGCGGCGAGCAAGATGACGACGGCGATGAGGAACACGATCTGGATCGCTCGCGCGATCTGGAGAATCCGCTGGGAAACCTCCTTCCCCCACCTCACCTCTCCGACTGCCGCAAGCTTCGAGCTCTGGACCGTTCTGGCGATTCCCTCGGTGTCCTCACCCTTCTTGGGAAGAATGTCGAACGACGCGGGTAGCGGGTTCGAGGCGAGGTTCGCAGTGAGCTCCGGCGAGCGCTTGCGCATGATCGCGAGCGCCTCTGCCTTCGAGATGTAAGTGATTCCGCCATCGCGTACGCGCTGATCCGACTCGAGCAGGACTCTGAGCTGGTCGACCTGCTTCGATGTGACGCCGTCCTTGATGAAGACGTGCACCGCGAGTTCCCGCTTCTTGTCGTCCGACCAAGAGACGAGCCAGGTTCCGAGGCCGATGAAGACCCCGATGAGGAACATGCCGATGAGCACGGATACCGCCGAGGCGACAGTCGTCGACACGTTCGCGCCGATCGAGCGGAGAGCCTCGGCGAACACCAGGCGGATCCGTGTCATTCCTCCGAGTACCCCCCACGCCGCTCGTCGCGGACGAGCCTGCCCGCCTCGAGGGCAATCACACGCTTGCGCATCTTGTCCACCATCTCGCGGTCGTGCGTGACCATGAGGATCGTCGTGCCGGTGCGGTTGATGCGGTAGAGGAGCTGCATGATCCCGACGGACGTGTCGGGATCCAGGTTGCCCGTGGGCTCGTCGCAGATGAGCAGGGGCGGGTGATTGACGAACGCTCGTGCGATCGAGACACGCTGCTGCTCACCACCCGAGAGCTCTTCGGGCCGCGAGTTCATCTTGTGCGAGAGCCCCACGAGGTTCATGACCTCGGGGACCTTCTTGCGGATCTGCGCACTCGACTCACCCTGAACCCTGAGTGCGTAGCCGATGTTCTCGGCGGCGGTCCGGTTTGGGAGGAGCTTGAAATCCTGGAAGACGCACCCCAGGTTCCGTCTCAGAAGCGGCACCTTCGAGCCTTTGAGGCGGCCGAGATCGCGGCCGCCGACGATGATCCGACCTTCGGTCGGCTCGATCTCCTTGAGAAGAAGACGGATCACGGTGGACTTGCCCGAGCCCGAGGCTCCGACGACGAAGACGAACTCGCCCTTGTCGATCGTGAACGAGACTCCTCCGAGAGCCGTGACGTTGGGTTCGTAGACCTTCCTCACGCCCTCGAAGACGATCATCGTCGAGCCGCTCGGATCCGCTACTGCGGGAAGCGGCTCCGCGATCGTCTCAGGTTCGGCCAGTGCCGTCATCGTGTCTGTCTGCACGTCGTCGTCCAGCACCGGGCGAAGGGCTGACGCAGCCTCGTGAGGCTGCTCCGGTTCAGGGGGAGCGCCCAGTCTAGCGGACACTGCGTAGCGGACACTTCGGCGCCTCCCTTCTTTACAGGACTTTTCCCGCCGCCTTGGCGAGAAGGTAGGAGTGGACGAAGCCGTCGAGTGCGCCGTCGAGGACGGACTGCGCGTTGCCGACCTCGTGGTCTGTCCGATGATCTTTGACCAGCTGGTACGGGTGAAGCACGTACGAGCGGATTTGACTCCCAAAGCCGATGTCCTGCGCTGCTCCTCGTTCGCGCGCGATCTCGGCCTCCCGCTTCTCTTCCTCGAGCTCGGCGAGGCGCGACTTGAGGATGCGAAGGGCGGTCTGCTTGTTCGACGTCTGCGAGCGCTCGTTCTGGCACTGCACGACAATGCCGGTCGGGATGTGTGTGATCCGTACGGCCGAGTCGGTCTTGTTCACGTGCTGTCCACCCGCTCCACTCGAACGGTAGGTGTCGATCCGGAGGTCAGACTCGTCGATCTCGATCGGGGCGTCGTCGGGGAGAAGCGGCGCGACGACCACCTGAGCAAACGCGGTGTGGCGCCGGTGCGCCGCGTCGAACGGCGACAGCCGTACGAGCCGGTGGACGCCGCGCTCGGCCTTGAGCGTGCCGTACGCGTTCTCCCCTCGGACGGCGACCGTCGTCGACTTCAGTCCCGCTTCCTCGCCGGGGCTTGCCTCCAGGACCTCGGTCTCGAACCCGCGATCGGCTGTCCAGCGCAAGTACATGCGCAGGAGCATGTCCGCCCAGTCCTGCGCATCGGTTCCACCGGTGCCGGCGTGCACTTCGAGGATCGCATCACCGTGGTCGTACTGCCCGGTGAAGAGGGCGTCCTCCTGCAACCGCCCGAGCTCGTTCTCGAGCGACGCCACAAGCTTGGAGATCTCGACCTCGTCTTCACCTAGCCCGAGCAGTTCCTTGGCATCCTCGAACTCGCCTGTGAGGCGCTCGTAGCGCTCGAGCTTGCGCGTGATACGCGATTGATCCGTGGAGATACGCGCGGCGCGCAGCTGGTCGTCCCAGAACCCGGGGGCACCCATGGCCTCCTCGAGCTCCGAGCGTCGGCGCGCTAGGCCGTCCGGGTCAAAGGTAATCACGGACCCAGGCGAGCTGGGCCCCGATCTCCTCCAGGCGCTGGTCGAGCGTTTTGCCGGACTCGTCCGTCATGCGACGATGGTACCGGCGGCGGCGGCTCCCGTTATGTGAGAAAACACGATCGTGGGGTATGTCGTCAGACGATGGCTGCGGTCTCGAGAGCGTTGCGTTCGTGCCATTCCGTCGAGGCCGAGCTCGCGCTCGTCGCGCTGGTCCTCCTGGCCTGGCACGCCGTCCGGATTCCGCTCGAGGGCAGCGTCGAGATCTCTCTCGACCACGCGGAGCAGGTCCTCCTCCTCGAGGACACTCTGTCACTCGACCTCGAGAAGTGGGTGATCGGACTCGTCTCCTCCTCGGCGGTCTCAGCCGCTCTGACGTGGCTGTACACGAACGTCCATCTCCCCATCCTGTTCGGCTTCATGGCAGCCGCCCGTCTGCTCGCACCCGATCGCTATCCGAGGATTCGCACGATCTTCGTTCTCTCGTTCCTGCCGGCGGTCTTCGTGATCGGCCTCTATCCGCTGGCACCACCGCATTGGCTGCCCGCGTTCGGATTCGACGGGCCGCCGACACACGCGGAGCTGGCCGAAGGCGCAGCGCTATTCCACAACTCGACCGCCGCCGCAGCGAGTCAGCACTTCGGCTTCGCGGTGTTCGTCGCGGCGACGTCGATCTGGCTCTTTCCGCGCTCGCGACTCGCCTGGGCGACACTGGCATACCCCGCGATCGTCTTCGTCGTCATCGTCGGAACCGGGAACCACTACGTCGTCGACTGCATTGTGGGCACGCTGACGTTCGCGCTCGCCGCGGCCGTCGCTGCACTGGTTCATCGGGCGCCATATGCAGCGACCGCGCGCGCGCGCGGAGGCGGTGTCGCCGGCGTCGCCCTCGGCTACGCACTCATCGTCTGGGGCTTCGTGTCACTCGATCTGACAACGCCGGCTAGCTGGAACAACCACCTCCCGGACGCGCTCGTGCTCGCGGCGGGCGTGGCGTCAGTACTCGCGCCCCGCTTCGGTGCGAAAGAGGCTCTCGCCGAGAGCAGTTGAGCCCGCCTGGCTCGGCTACGCGCCGTGGCCGCGCTGAGCGGTGCTGGCGGCCGTGCCGAACACGGCGAAGACCGCGAACATGAGTAGCTTGCGCATGACGACTCCCTTCGTTTTCGGCGGCGGTTCACGTGCACGCGACCCCTGCCGTGGACTGACAGCGGATGCCCGCCGCGATGAGGCCGGGGAATCCCCGACAGCCCGGCCGCCGGCACGCACGCACTCTGATAGCGGCCGTCGGGAATGCCCGGAAACCCCTCCGGCAGAAGACCCAAACCGGCGAGGGCGATTGGAAGCAGCGATCCGGCCCACATCGCCTGCGAGTGCCTCCACGTACCCGCGTAGGACACGATCGGACCGCAGTGGTTCAGCCGCCGCAGTTCACGGATCAGCGCAGCCGATTGGTGCTTCTGGTCGAAGACGATCTGATCGCCACTCGACCACCACACCTGTAGCGCCAAGTCCGACCGCGCGATCGCCCGAACCTGGCCTCGAGCGCTTCGCATTTGGTATGCCGCCGGAACCTGGTCCGGTGTCCCGCCAACCTCCTCCCGCATCGTCGCCTGGAGCACACGGCCGAAGGGCTTGCCCCAGCGCTCGAGGCAGGCCTCGTTGCAGGGAACCTCGGGGAGCTGGTGGTAGCGGCGGGCGAGGTCGGTGACCGAGTCCATCGCCACGGCACCGGCAAGCAGGTCCGGGTGGCGCGCGACGAGGAGCAGCGTCTCCTGACCTCCCATGCTCGTTCCGAGCGCGTAGATGCGCGTGCGGTCGATCCGAAGCCACGGGAGCGCGCGTGAGACGAGATCGGGCATCTTCGCCAGGTCGTCGATCTGTCCGGCGTAGCCGTACGAGAACCTCTCGAATCGCCGCCCCATCCCGTCCGGGTTGATCACCGCGAACTGCCCGACCGCAGGCAGGTCGCCCCAAAAGCGTGCGTTCGCCCGTCCGTCGCCGCCACGCCCATGAGGCGAGATCACAACCGGCAGTGGAGGATTCCTTCCAGGCCCGTACCAGGCCGGGAGAACGACATGGGCGCGGCGGTCCGCTCCGTTGTGGGCCGTGTAGGAGATCGTCCAGATGCGAACCGCGGTTTCGGTACCAGCGGAACTCCCGGGCGCCGTCGCGAGTACCAGCGAGGCGATCGCTGCGACGCCACAGGCGCGAAAGAGACATCTCCGAAATCCGTGTTGACGAGCCATACCCGCGACGCTGCGAGCACGGCCTCACTGCCTTCTCTCGAATCGCTCTCGACGCGCTCTCAAACCAGTGCTAGCGTCATCCGCAACAAAGCCGAAGGAGACCTATGGAGTTCCGGCTACTCGGGCCGGTCGAAGTCCTTCGGGACGGCCGCCCGGTTCCGCTCGGCGGCGCGAAGCCGCGGGCATTGCTGGCGCTCCTGTTGCTGCACGCGAACGAGGTCGTCTCTCGGGATCGTCTGATCGACGCGTTGTGGGGAGATCGTCCGCCGGGCACGGCAGGCCACAGCCTCGACGTGCAGATCTCGCGCTTGCGGAAGGCTTTCGAGCCGGACGAGCTGCTGCTAACGCAACGCGGTGGCTATGTCCTCCAAGTCGAGCCGGAGCAGATCGACGTGCACCGGTTCGAGCGGCTGCTCGAGGAGCGGGCCGGCGGGCGAACGCCGCGGGCAAGCCGGCCGAGGCGCTCAGGCGCTCGAGTCGGCGCTCGGACTGTGGCGCGGCGCTGCGCTCGCCGATCTCTCGTACGAGACGTTCGCGCGGAGCGAGATCGAGCGCCTGGAGGAGCTCCGATTGGTCGCGACCGAGGAGCGCATCGACGCCGAGCTCGCGCTTGGGCGGCACGACACGCTGATCCCTGAGCTCGAGGCGCTGACGGCGAAGCATCCGTTGCGCGAGCGGCTGCGCGGGCAGTTGATGCTCGCGCTGTACCGAGCCGGCAGGCAGGCGGAGGCGCTGCGCGTGTACAGCGACGCGCGCAAGCGGCTCGTAGAGGAGCTCGGGATCGAGCCGGGATCGGCACTCAAGGAGTTGGAGCAGGCGATCCTCCGCCAGGATCCGGCCCTCGATCTTCCCCGACCGGTCGCGGAGACGAGAAGGCGTCGCACGCTCGCCGGCGCAGGAGCGCTCCTGCTCGCCGGTGCGGCCGCCGCGGTCGTCGTGGGACTCACCCAAGGGGGAACCGAGAGCGCGCAGGCGCTCGCCGACCCTGATTCCAACGTCTTCCTTTCCGCCGCCAGCGGCGACGCTCGTGCGGGCGGCGCCGGTGCGCGACACGGTGCGGGTCGCCTACGACGAGGACGCGCTCTGGAGCGTCTCGTCGAGGGGCGAGCTGACGCGGCTCGACCCCGCGACGGGCGAGGAGGTCGCCACGCTCGGCCTCGGCATCAAGCCGAGCGGGCTCGCCGTCGGCGAGGGGTCGGTGTGGGTTACGGATAGGAACTCACCGACGCTTCTTCGCATCGACCCGAGCGTGAACGAGAAGGTCGAACCCTTCGAACTCCCGACGAAGGGGCTCGGCACCCACCTCACCGGTGAGGTCGCCGTCGGCGCCGGCTCCGTGTGGGTCGGGCACGGGGGATTCAATCCCGGGGCCTTTGTCGAGCGCCTAGATGCGGAAACGGGACGCCTCCAGCATCGCTTCTCGATTCTCGGCGGCGACGTCGACCACCTCGCCTTCGCCGACGGCGCGCTCTGGGTCGCGAGCACCCCCGGCGAGCTGCGGAAGATCGACCCGCGCTCGGACGACGTGCTGTTCAGGCGGCCACTCCAGGCCCAGCTCTGCTGCGTCGCCGCCGGTGGGGGCTACGCGTGGGCGGCGAGCAATCCCGAAGGGAAGGTCTGGAAGGTCGCAACGAACGGGAGCGTCCTTGGGACGATCGAGCTCCAGTCGGCGGTCAAGAGCCTCACCTACGCCGACGGCGCGTTGTGGGCCGCGCTCGGGGAGGAAGGCACGGCAGTGCGAATCGACCCGACGACCGACGAGACCCGCGAGTACGACCTCGGGCACTCCGTGTCGAGCGTCGACGCGCGCGCTGGGCTCTTCGTGGCGGGCGTGCGGCACAGGATCGAGGACGTGACCGGAGACCTCTCGGGGGACGTCGTGTGGGTCGGGCGCAAGGGGAACGAGCTGTTCGACAGCGGGGCGCCCACCGATCCCGCGTTCACGTTCCCGACGTGGGACGCGCCACAGGAGATGTTCCACTACACGACGTGCGCGAGGCTCCTGAACTACGCGGACGTGGAGGGCGACGCCGGACGGACGCTCGTGCCCGAGGTCGCCGCACGCTTCCCGGAGGTCTCTGACGGGGGTCGGAAGTACACGTTCACGATCCGCGAGGGCTTCGGATTCTCCCCCCCGTCGAACGAAGAGGTGACGGCCGAGTCGTTCCGGCGCGCCGCTGAGCGCGGCATCAAGCTCACGAAGCTCGCTGGCGACGAGCTTCGCCCGCCGCTTACCAACATCGTCGGCGCGCAGGAGTACTACGCGGGCAAGACGCTCCACATCTCGGGCGTCTCAGCTCGCGAGGACGAGCTCGTCTTTCGGTTCCGCGAACCTCAGCCCGACCTTCCGTGGCTCGTCGCGGCTGTGAGCTGCGCCGTTCCCGTCGACACCCCGGTCGTCGAAGGCGGCCTCGAGAAGCCCGTCGAGTCGGCTGGGCCGTACTACCTCGCGGCGCTCACCAGACTCACTCGCAGTCCTACGGCGCAACCCGAACTACGGCGGGTCGCGGCCGCAGCACCTCGACGCGATCGTCATCGAGCTCAACGTCTCTCCGGCCGAGGCTGCCACACGGATCGAAAGCGGCGACGCTCGACTACTTCCTGGAATCCCAGACTCCGACGCTGCGCCCGAACACCGCCGCCGCGCGCGCCGCGGGCGACCGGTACCGGCTCACACCCTACAACCGGATCCAATTCTTGGCCTTCAACTACGACCGGCCGCTCTTCGCAGACGTCCGGATGCGCCGCGCGGTCCAGTTCGCCTTGGACCGTCAGGCACTCGCAGAGGCGGACCCAGCGGGAGGGCTGCCAGCGACGCGCCTGCTCTACCCGAGCATCGTCGGGTTCGAAGACACACCGCTGTACCCGCTTCGAGGCGAACTCCGCACCGCACGCAAGCTCGCCGTCGGTAGCTCGGCCAACGTCGTGGTCTACACGTGGGACGATCCGGGCTACACGGACGCGTTCAACAAGACGTTGCGCAACCAGCTTGCCGCAATCGGCCTCGACATGACCGTGCTCCGGGCGAGCAATCTGGACTTCGCCAACGGCGGTGCGGGTTATGTGGCGAAAGCCACCCGCTCAGACCTCTACTGGGGTGGGCTGAACGAGCACACCGCCGATCCTGCTTCGTATCTCCAGCCGCTGTACCTTCCGACCGAGAAGCAGCGGAACGAGCTCAAGCGCATTTTGACGCTCTCGTCGCCCGAACGGGAACGGGCGGCGCTAGCGATCGCACGCAGAGTTGAGCGCGAGTCGCTCTTCGCGGTCTACGACGAACGACGCGATGCCGGAGCTCGTCTCGCGGCGGCTCGGCTGCATCGTCCACCAGCCCGAGTACGCGGGCGTCGACCTGGCCGCGCTCTGCCTGAAGGACTCAGACGACTGACGCTCGAGTCAGGCGCCGTGGCAGCGCTTGTACTTCTTGCCCGACCCGCACCAGCACGGGTCGTTGCGCCCGATGTCCTTGTGCTCGTTGACGGCCTGCTGCTGGACGGGCAACGCAGATGACTGCGCCGGCGGGTCTGCCAACGCCGTCGCCGACGCGCTTCCTGCAGCGGCGATGACGTCCGAGCCCGCCGAGATCTCGTGCTCGTAGTGAAGTGAGGTCTCGGGTGCCTGCAGCTGCTCGAGCGCGGGCTCCTCGACGGTGACCGCGACGTGGAAGAGCGTGAAGACGACCTCCTGGCGAATCGTCTGCCCCAGCTCCTCGAACATGACGTGTCCTTCGCCGCGGTACTCGACGAGCGGGTCCTTCTGGGCGAAGGCTCGCAGGTGGACACCCTCGCGCAGGTAGTCCATCGCCTCGAGGTGCTCGCGCCAGCGCTGGTCGACGGTCTGCAGGATCACGTAGCGCTCGACCTCACGTGCGAGCTCCGCGCCGAGCGCCTGCTCGCGCTCTTCGTATGACTCGAGCGCGTCCTCGACGAACTCCTCGGTCAGCGCCTCGCGATCGGCGACGTTGATCTCCTCCCGCAACTCGGCGGCGGTGATGTCCGTCCCGTACAGCGACTGCATGCTGGTGACGAGCCCGTCGAGGTCCCAGTCCTCGGCGAAGTCGGAGTCGGTGAACTGCGCCACGCTCGTTTCGACGGTTTCCTTGATCCACTCGCGCACCTCGTCCGACAGGTCCTGGCCCTCGAGAACGCTGCGTCGCTGCTCGTAGATGACCATGCGCTGCGTGTTCATGACGTCGTCGTACTTGAGGACGTTCTTGCGCGCGACGAAGTTCTGCTCCTCGACCTTCTTCTGCGCGTTCTCGATCTGATTCGAGAGGATCTTCGCCTCCATGGGCTGATCGTCCGGAATCTTGAAACGGTTCATGATGTTGAAGATCCGGTCGCCGGCGAAGAGGCGGACGAGGTCGTCCTGCCCCGAGAGGTAGAAGCGCGACTCGCCCGGGTCGCCCTGGCGTCCGGAGCGGCCGCGGAGCTGGTTGTCGATGCGGCGCGCCTCGTGGCGCTCCGTGCCGAGGACGTAGAGGCCGCCCAGTTCGACGACACCCTCCCCCAGCTTGATGTCGACGCCTCTACCGGCCATGTTCGTGGCGATCGTGACCGCACCCGCGCTGCCCTGCGTCGATGATGATCTGGCCCTCCCGCTCGTGCTCCTTCGCGTTGAGCACGCTGTGAGGTATGCCCTTGCGCTTCAGAAGCTCCGAGAGGTACTCGGACGTCTCCACCGCGATCGTGCCGACGAGAACAGGCTGCCCCTTCTCGTGGCGCTCGACGAGATCGTCGAGCACGGCGGCGAACTTTGCCTCGGGCGTCTTGAAGATGTAGTCGTTCTCGTCGAGCCGCGCTACCGGCTGGTTCGTGGGGATCTCGACGACGTGGAGGTCGTAGATCTCGACGAACTCCTTCTCCTCGGTCTTCGCCGTGCCGGTCATACCGGCGAGCTTCTCGTACAGCCGGAAGTAGTTCTGCAGCGTGATCGTCGCGAGGGTGACGTTCTCCTCGCGGATCCTCACGCCCTCCTTCGCCTCGACCGCCTGGTGGAGGCCTTCGCTCCAGCGACGGCCTTCCATGATCCGGCCGGTGAACTCGTCGACGATCTTGACCTCGCTCTCCTGCACCACGTAGTCGACGTCGCGCTTGTAGAGCGACTGCGCCTTGAGCGCCTGCATCAGGTGGTTGACGAGGATCACGTGGCGCGGGTCGTAGAGGTTCTCGATCCCGAGTGCGCGCTCGACCTTCGCGATCGACGATTGCGCAGGTGACACGGTCTTGAACTTCTCGTCGTAGAGGTAGTCCGCGCCGGACATCTCCGTCTCGTCCTCGCCTTTCGCCGACTTGCGCGTGGCGGGCTGGCCTTCGAGCTCTCGGACGACCCGGGCGAACTGGTAGTAGGTCGCGGCGGCAGTCTCGGGCTCGCCCGAGATGATGAGCGGCGTTCGCGCCTCGTCGATCAGGATGGAGTCGACCTCGTCGACGATCGCGTACCGATGGCTGCGCTGAACGACGCCGTCGAGCGAGACGGCCATGTTGTCGCGCAGATAGTCGAAGCCGAACTCCGAGTTCGTCCCGTACGTGACGTCGCAGCTGTACGCCTCGCGGCGTTGCGCGAACGGCATCATGTTCTGGATGAAGCCGACGGAGCTCCCGAGAAGCTCGAAGACGGGCCTGATCCACTCGGCGTCACGCTTTGCGAGGTAGTCGTTGACGGTGACGAG
Source organism: uncultured Thermoleophilia bacterium (assembly GCA_963827525.1). Lineage (GTDB taxonomy): Bacteria > Actinomycetota > Thermoleophilia > Gaiellales > Gaiellaceae > GMQP-bins7. The sequence continues at coordinate 70,701 of CAWHBH010000016.1, read as the reverse complement.
ATGGACGCCGGTGCCGGTGAGCCCGTTCAGATAGAGCGGCTGCACGGCGACGAATGTCTTACCCTCGCCGGTTTTCATCTCGGCGATGTCGCCTTCGTGCAGCGCGATCCCGCCCATGAGCTGAACGTCGAACAGGCGGACGCCGATCGTCCGCTTGAACGCCTCGCGCACGGCCGCGTAGGCCTCGAAGATCAGGTCTTCGAGCGACTCCCCGTTCTCGAGCCGCTGCTTGAACTCGACGGTCTTCGCGCGAAGGTCGTCGTCGGAGAGCGCCTCGAACTCCGGCTCGAGCGTCCCGATGTACGCGGCCTGCTCGGCCAGGCGCTTGACCCGGCGGCCTTCACCGATGCGTAGGACGCGCTCGAACTTGCCGAATGACTGCGTGGACATCGGGACTAGGGTACCGGCTCGAGTTCTCCGTCATCCACGCCACAGCGGCCTCTCGAGATCACCGGACCGCCACCACTTCGACACCCAAACGAAGGAAATGTGGTGATAGCGTCGCCGAGATGGATGCGGCTAGTATCGCCAAGATTCCTCTCTTTGCCGAGCTTACGCTCGACCAGCGCGACCAAGTCGCCGGGATGTGTCAGGAGCTAGAGATCGAAGAGGGTGCGACGCTTCTACGAGAGGGTGACTTCGGCTACGCGATGTTTGCAATCACCGCTGGAACGGCCGAAGTTCTCAAGGACGGAGTCGTGATTCGAACCCTCGGCCCCGGCGACGTCTTCGGCGAGATCGCCGTGCTCTCTGGCGGCCGGCGAACGGCTACCGTCGTCGCGCAGACGCCGATGCAGCTCGTTACCGTGCTCAACCGCGACGTGTGGCGGCTCGAGCGCGAAGCTCCGGACGTGGGCGCAGCGCTTCGGGCGAGGATCGACGAGCACCTCGAGCCGGCTCACTAGACGGCATCGTCAGTCCGCGGTTGCCTCAGTGCGCGACCGCCAAGAGAGTCGTCCCTACAGCGGCTCGACCTCGACCTCGAAAAGCTTGCCCTCGAGCCTCTGTGCTCGTACGACGAAAGTGGGGAAGCGCGCCGCGCCGAGCTCCTCGAGCTCGGGCATGTGCGTCAGCGACGGCATTCCGTCGATCTGGAGCGTGACTCCGTCCGCAGTCCGGACGAGCTCGAGAACGTCGCCGTCCGGATTGCGCTGGAGCTCGGCGACCGCGATCGAGCGGGCGCCGATCGTCCATAGCTCTGGGCGTCTCAGCGCAAGTGCTCTATAAGGCCGCTCGATCGACCCCTCGAGCGCGGCCGCTAGCGGTTCGGAATCGAAACCTGCGGGGCCTGCGTCCACGAGGACACGACCGTCGACCAGCGCAACGAACTCGGCCTCGTCCCCGGGGATCCAGCCGCATCCGGGCGCCTCGACGGTGGCCACGGCATCCGCATTCGCGTTGACGCGCAAGCCCGGTAATGCCGGCCTCGAGCCAATGGCCCCCTCGGGGTGCGACGCGGATTGCAGCCGGCCAGCTACTAGGCTGCCTCTATGCCCGGCTCGGCATCCGACACGTCCTCCGGCTCTGTCGCTTCCGCCGGAAGCTCCACGCGCTGGCGCGCACGGCGCGGCTCGTGCGTCCGCTTGTCGCGATAGCGCTCGATCTGCCGCTCGAGCTTGTCGACCAGACGGTCGATCGCGGCCTCATAGGTCTCCGCGGACTCGTGGGCGACGATGTTCGGCCCTTTCGTGTGCACCACGGCCTCGGCCGTGTGGTCGTTCCGAATCGAAGGGTTGTTCTGGCGCGACATCGTCACTTCGACAAGGGTTCCCGCGTACAGACGACGCGCGAGCTTGCCAAGCCGCTTCTCGGCATACGCGCGAACCTGGTCCGAAACGTGACCTCGATGGGCCTTGATCTGAATCCGCATGGAGCGTTCCTTTCCGGATCGGCGGCGGAAGAAGGATCGCTCTCACCCTAACGAACTGCCCGCGCAAGAGTGACGATCTCGACACGACGTGCTCCCGCCCGGCGCAAGGCCGCGGCACAGGCGTCAGCGGTCGCGCCCGATGTGTAGACGTCGTCCACGACGCACACCGTGCGAGGGGCGGGGCCCGTCGAAGCGATGCTGCCGCGGACGTTGCGGCGGCGTTCGGGAAGCGAGAGGCCACGCTGTCGCGGCAGCGCGTGTGTGCGCCTCAAGAGGTCCACCGCCGGCACGTCCCAAACTAGGGACAGCGCGCGCTGCGAGCGCACTGCGGCGCGACGTCCCCGCGTTTCCACGCTCGCTCAGGGTCGCCAGGCACGTGAGTGAGCGCCTCGACGTCGGGCGGCGGAATGACCTCGGCGAGGAGAGCCGCCGCCTCGATTGCCAGAGCGCGCCGCCCGCGCTCCTTCCACTCTCGTACGAATGCACGCGCCCGCTCGTCGTAGACGATTGCCGACCGAGCCCGCACAAAAGCGAGCCTCCGCCCCGAGCACTCGGCGCAGCGCCGAACGGGCCAGGCGCCGGGTGAGCCGCAACGCTCGCATACGGGCGGAGCCAGTCGGGTAAGTGCGCGTCGGCAGTTCGAGCAGAGCGCAGATCCCGGCCGCTCGCAGACCGCACACCGCTCCGGGAAGAGCAGCCCGAGTGCGCGCATCTCGCGACCGTACGCGCGGAACAGCGACGTGTTCGTGCCGACTTCGTGTCAGATCGGCGACGCTGCGAGCAGCTCGCGCAGGTCGTCCTGCGCTCGCTCGAGATCGTCGGGCGTCTTGATCGGGAAGAACCGCCCGTGCGGGCCTCGCCGGGGAACCTCGAGAAAGGTCGCAGGGAAGAAACGCCGACACCTCGTGATACACGCGCTCGAGCTGCACCGCCGGCCGGCCGCCAGCGTCCTTCCGCACGTACAGCCACGTGAGCTCGTAGTCCCGGTCGAGCACGTCCAACGCCAGAAGTGCGGTGTTCGTGTTGAACACCGGGATGAGATCCTGATCGAAGGACGTCGGGAAGCGCGGCCCTTCGAGAAGCTGTAGTCGCCCGCCGACCCGGACGGGGGCTCCGCCCATGTCGCCTTCCTTGCGTGCGACCTCGCAGGTGACCGGGCGCGCCGACAACAGGTGCGCCCCGACAACCGTGGGATCCACGCGCGCACCAAGGTTGTCGACGTTCGAGACTGTCACGACACGGACGCCGCTCTCGCGAAGCGCCGTGAGGACCCCGGAGCTGCGAAGCGCACGGAAGAGGTCGCCGTGCCCCGGCGCGTAGAGGGAGGGCTTGCCCATCTCGTCGCGGAACAGCTCGCCGTCGGCTTCGAGTCGCATGGAGACGAACTGATGGAACACGAACGGGTCTCCGAGACCGTGCTCTGCGACGTGCGCACGAATGACGTCGTCCGTCGCAAAGCTCGTCATGAGCGCGACAGGAACCTCGGTGGCAAGGCGGTCCGCGAGCTCGCGAGTCTGGGAGAGCTTGATCTCGAGGAAGCTGCGCCCGTCGACCGCGGGCACGGCCGCCTTGACGACTCCACCGAACCTCGTCGCCATCCCGCCGGCGAGGACGATCTGCGCGACCTCACCTCGCCGAAGCGCTTCGATCCCGGCGGCATGAGCCTCGTCGTGCCCGGCATCGCCAGGGCTGGGCAGGCGAGTCAGGTCTTCGGGGCGAGGTGGCTCGATCGTCTCTCTCACGATGTTGGACTCGGACGAGAGCTCCCCGGTCGCAACCCGATTGCGAAGGGTCTCGAAGAGCACCGGCTCGAAGCCGAATCGCTCGAGAATCTCTGCGGTACCTCGGTCGACGCCGTCGATCATCGCCGCCCGATCGAGGTGCGGATCGGAAGCGAGGCGACATACGGCGCGCGGTGCACACCCTCCTCGGTGACGATTGCGGCAATCGCGGTTCCCGGAGTGACGTCGAACGCCGGGTTCCGCGCAGGGAAGCGGGACGAGACTTCGCTCGGATCGCGCTCTTCGATCGGGATGTCGACGCCCGTCTCCGCATCGCCGTCGAGCGTGGAGGTGGGCGCAACCACGTAGAAGGGGAGCTTGTGGTGACTTGCAGCGATGGCGAGCGAGTACGTGCCGATCTTGTTCGCCGTGTCTCCGTTGGCCGCGATGCGGTCTGCACCTGTGAAGATGCAGTCGACGTCGCCGGCGGCCATGAGCGACGCGGCAGCAGCGTCCGTGATCACGGCGAACGGGATGCCGAGCGTCTCGAGCTCCCAGGCCGTGAGACGAGCTCCCTGCAACCGCGGCCTCGTCTCGTCGACCCACACCTGCTCGACAAGGCCGTGCTCCCATGCAGCGCGAATCGCTCCGAGCGCCGTCCCGTAGCCACCGGTCGCGAGCCCTCCCGTGTTGCAGTGGGTGAGGATGCGGGATCCGCGAGGCACGAGCTCGAGGGCGTGTCGTGCCATCCGGCGACAGCGGTCGACTTCTCCCTCGTGAAGTGCCCGTGCGCGCTCGGCTGACGGATCCAGGCGCATCTCCTCGAGTGCCCAACGAAGGTTCACCGCTGTCGGACGAGCGCGTACGAGCTTCTCGAAGGCCTCGCCGAGATCCTCTCCGTGCGCCGCGGCGAGCGCGTAGCCGTAGGCCGCGGCGACGCCGATCGCAGGCGCGCCGCGGATCGCCATGTCGCGGATGGCGTCGGCGACCTCTGCCGCCGACGAGCACCGGAGCTCCACCTCGTTCTCGGGCAGACGGCGCTGGTCGAGAAGGACGACCGCGTCCTCTTCGAGGCGAACGATCCGCTCGGGCTGTAGGGGTGAGCCTCGGCTCACCCGCGCCTCGGTTGCGTCACCTGGGCGAGGCAAGTCTCGCCCTTAGTGGCTACGTCCCTTCGTCCCACGACTCGAGGTATGACGCCTGCTCTTCCGTGAGCGTGTCGATGGTGATGCCCATCGTCGCGAGCTTGAGCCGGGCGATCTCGTCGTCGATGTCCTTCGGGACGTCATACACGCGACGTTCGAGCGTTGCCGCGTTGGCAATGACCCACTCAGACGCGAGCGCCTGATTCGCAAAGGACATGTCCATCACGAGTGCCGGGTGCCCTTCGGCGGCGGCGAGATTGACCAGCCTCCCTTCGCCGATCAGGTAGAGCCGACGTCCGTCGGCGAGCGTGAACTCGTCGACCAGCGCACGCGCTTCACGGGTTTCGACCGCAAGCTCGCGCAGTGCCCCGATCTCGATCTCGACGTTGAAGTGGCCGGTGTTGGAAAGGATCGCGCCGTCCTTCATGCGCTCCATGTGCGCCTTGGTAATGACGTTCTTGTCCCCCGTGGCGGTGCAGAAGAGATCGCCGACCTCCGCCGCCCGCTCCATCGTGAGCACTTCGTACCCGTCCATCGCTGCTTCGAGGGCCCGCACAGGATTGACCTCGGTCACGATCACTTGAGCGCCCATGCCGCGGGCACGCATGGCGACACCGCGCCCAGTCCAGCCATAGCCGGCGACAACGAAGCGCTTCCCGGCAAAGAGCACGTTCGTCGCGCGGATGATCCCGTCTATCGTCGACTGCCCCGTTCCGTAGCGGTTGTCGAACATGTGCTTCGTCTGGGCTTCGTTCACCGCGATCACGGGGAAGCCGAGCTTCCCCTCACGTTCGAGCGCCTTGAGCCGGATCACTCCCGTCGTCGTCTCTTCGGTGCCGGCGATCACGTCGCCGAGCTGCTCTCGTCGATGCGAATGGAGAACGCCGATTACGTCCGCGCCGTCGTCCATGGTCAGGTGAGGGCGGTGGTCGACCGCGGCCTCGATGTGCCGGTAGTACGTGTCGTTGTCCTCGCCGTTGATGGCAAATACCGAGACTCCGTACTCGTCGACCAGTGCTGCGGCGACGTCGTCCTGGGTCGAAAGCGGGTTCGAAGCGCACAGGACGACGTCCGCACCACCCGCTTTCAGGGTGCGGGCGAGGTTCGCCGTCTCGGTCGTCACGTGGAGGCAGGCCGAGACCCGGAGACCCGCGAGGGGCCGCTCACGCTCGAATCGCTCCCGGATCGCGGCCAACACCGGCATCTGCCGATCGGCCCACGCGATCCGGCGTACTCCTTCCGAGGCAAGCGCGAGGTCCTTCACGTCGTATCGCTGTGTTGTCGCCATCGATCCTCTTTTCGTTGGGAGAGACTGGATGTGCTCAGGCGGCGTGTTGCGTTTCGAGCAAGCGCTCGTGCTTGCGCTGCTCCCATTCGACCCAGGCCGGCGAGACCTGCTCGGATGCCGGCGTCGTCGTGCCGGCGAGCCAGGTCTCGACGGCCGCCCGAAGCTCGGGCTCGCGTCGGAGCCTGAGCGCGAACGCCAGCTCGGCGAGCTCGACGCCGAATCTGCGACGCAGCTCCCCGAGCGTGCTCAGCTGGTTGAGCTCGCGAATGCCGTAGCGGCGGTAGCCAGCGGCCGTGCGGCTCGGAACCACGAGGCCTACCTGCTCGACGTAGCGGAGCATGCGCGCAGACCACCCGGAGCGCCGGCCCGCTTCGCCAATCGTGATCTCCTGCACGATGGAGAACCTTATCAGAGATGTGTCAAGGTTTCAGGGAGCCGATGTTCCCTCGCGCCCGTAGCGATCCTCGAGGCGAACGACGTCGTCCAGATGTGGGGTCGACGTTTCGAGCACGAGCGTGTCCTCGAGCGCCGTAACACGATGCAGAGTTCCTGGACGGAAGCGAAATGCATCACCGGTAGCGATCTCGATCGCCTCCAGCTCGCCGCCGACATCGCCGAGCTCGAGGCGCGCGCGACCCTCGTGCACGAGCCAGGATTCGTCCTTGACCTCGTGGTACTGAAGGCTCAGCGACTCGCCGGCACGGACGAACAGAAGCTTGCCGACATAGGCCTCTGTCTCGGCCCAGACGAGCTCCCAGCCCCAGGGCTTCTCGACGCGTCGCGGTGACACGCCGAAGCGGCTACGTGCTCCTTCGCTCACGAAAAGCGGAGAGCCTCCTCTGGAATGCTCTGACCCGCGCCGATTCTGAGCCCGTGGTCGAGGACGTTGCCGCGACCGAGCGCGGCGCCAGGGCCGACGACTGCCAGGTTGTGCAGCCGGCACTCGGCTCCGAGATCCGCGTCGTCGCCGACGATCGATCCAACGACGGTACAGCCGGCACCTACCGTCGTTCGTGAGCCGACGATGGCGTTCTCGACCACACCACCCTCCGCGAGTCGCGAGCCCGCGCCGAGCACGGCGAGACTCCCGAGGCGGGCGCCTGCCTCGACGACTGCACGCGGCCCGACGTACACCGGAGGGACGAGGCGCGCTCCGGGATCGACCTCGGCGCTCGGGTCGACAAGCGTGAAGTCGGTACCGAGGGCGCTGCCGATCTCGGTCGGAAACAGGCGTTCGAGCACGTCTCGGTGCGCCTGCAGGTACGACTCGGGCGTTCCGATGTCCAGCCAGTAACCCGGAAGCGCGATTCCGAACACCTCCCCGTCTGCCGCTAGCCGGGGAAAGATCTCCCGCTCGATCGACACCGCGCGGTCGGGCGGGATCAGCTCGAGAACCTCGGGCTCGAGCACGTACAGGCCGGCGTTGATGAGGTCGGTGTCGATCTCCTCGGGGCGCGGCTTCTCGAGGAAGGTCTCGACGCGACCGTCTGCCGCTGTCCGGACGAGCCCGTAACGGCTGGGGTCGGCAACGGGTGTGAGCAAGATCGTCGCTTTCGCTCCCGTGGAGCGATGGAACCCGACGAGCTCCCCGAGATCCGCATCGCGCAACGAATCGCCGTTCAGCGCGAAGAAGCTCCCTTCGAGATCGCGAGCCGCGAACCCGATGGCGCCGCCGGTGCCCAGCGGCACCTCCTCCACCGCGTACTCGAGCGCGAGACCGCTGTGGCTGTCGCCGAAGGCCGCCTCGATCTGGTCGGGAAGATGGCCACACGAGATGACGGCGTCTGCGACGTCGTGCCTGGCGAGATGCTCGAGGGTATAGGCGAGGAGCGGTCGGTCGACGAGCGGGAGCATGTCCTTGCGCGTGCGGTCGGTGAGCGGCCGAAGACGCGTGCCCTGACCGCCGACGAGAATGACCGCCGGCAGGCTCATTCGATCGGGCGCCCGATGCCCTCGTACGCGAAGCCGAGGGCGCGCAGCTGGTCAGGATCGAGCAGGTTGCGCCCGTCGACGATCAACCGTGTCCTCATCCGGGCTGCCGCCTCGGCCCAGTCGAGGTCGCGAAGCTCCGGCCACTCGGTCACGACGACCGCCGCGTCGGCACCGTCGAGCGCGTCGAGCGCCGACTCCGCGATCTCGACGCCGTGCAGGTGGACGGCGCCATCGGCGACGGGGTCCCACGCGCGCACCTCGGCACCTTCCGACAACAGGCGCCCGGCGAGCACGAGGCTGGGCGCGTCGCGCATGTCGTCCGTGCCGGGCTTGAACGCCAGGCCCAGGAGCGCGATCCGCTTGTCCCGAAGGGGCCCGAGTCGCCGCTCGAGCTTGCCTATGACCCGCCGCTTCTGAAGCTCGTTGACCTCGATGACGGCATTCAGGAGCTGGAAGCTATACCCCGAGTTCGCCGCGAGCTGTTTGAGGGCGAGCGAGTCCTTTGGAAAGCACGAGCCGCCGTACCCGATCCCGGCGCGCAGGAATGCGGGGCCGATCCTGCGGTCCAGGCCAATGCCCCGTGCGACGGTGAGAACGTCGGCCCCAGTCGCCTCGCACACGTTCGCGATCTCGTTGATGAACGAGATTCGCGTCACGAGCGCAGCGTTCGCAGCGAGCTTGACCATCTCTGCCGAGGGGACATCGCAACGAACGACGGGCGCCTCGATCCCGTCGTGGAGCCGCTCGACCAGATCTCCGTCTGCCTCGTCGAACGCACCGATGACGATCCGATCCGGCCGCATGAAGTCACGGATCGCCGTGCCTTCGGCAGTGAACTCGGGGTTTGACACGTAGCCGACGTTGGCCAGGCCGCGATCGTCGAGACGATGACGCACGGTACTACCCGTGCCAACCGGCACCGTGCTCTTCATCGCGACCACGATCCGTCTGTCGACGCGTGGCAGCTCATCCACCACGGTCCACACCGCCGAGAGATCCGCGTCGCCGGAGTACGTCGGCGGAGTCCCCACCGCGATGTAGACGACGTCCGCACCCTCGACGGCCTCGTCGACGTCAGTGGTGAAGCTCAGCCGGTCACGATTTCGCTCGAGGAGCTCCGCGAGACCTTCCTCGTGGATAGGCAGCTGCCCTCGCCTGAGCACGTCGATCTTCTCGACGACGACATCGCGTACCGCGACGTTATGGCCGAGGTCGGCGAGGCAAGCTCCCGTGACGAGACCGACGTACCCCGCGCCGAAGACTGCGACCTGCATTCCCCGAGCCTACTTCGCTCGCCCGAGCGGCTTCAGTCCCTTGGCGATCGCAAGCATCGTCTCGTTCGACAGGCGGTCGAGGAGCGTGTTGATCACCCAGTAGCTGCCGTTCGGGGTGCGGAGGACGACCATGTGCAGCTTCGGCCCGTCGTAGTAGAGATCGTAGATCCGGCCCTTGATGCGGCGGGTGAGGCTCTTGTCGGCGAGAGCAGGAGCGTCGTCCCAGTCGGTCATCTGCACGCCCCAGTACTCGTTCGAAGCGGTGCGATACACGAGGCGAACAGCCTTGTGCTTCTGGTCGGAGTCGATCCAGTACATGCGCACGGGCATCGTCGAATCCGTCCACGAGCTCCGCTCGATGACCGTCGGAACCATCAGCGGGAACGAGACGCGCCCGCGGCGCGCGCGAAGGTGATCTCGTGCGGCATTCGGCCCGAATACGACGCTCGGGCGCTCGCGCCTCGGAGTCTGGTCGATCGGTGCCGACGCAAGGCTGCCGTGGAAGGTCTGACCGACGACCACGGTCAACATCGCGCGGTTGGCGAGCTGGGAGACCTCCGTGGGAACCTCCTTGACCTCGGCCGACGCGAAGAGGTTCGCCACCTTCTGCGCGGCCTCTCGCGCGCCGCGCAGGTCCGGGTCGAAGTACACCTGAGTCCGGAAATAGTCGAACCGTGGCGCGTTTGCCGGGAGACCGTTGGGTGGCGTAAGAACCTGGTAGCCACGCTCGCCGAGCTGGAATCCTGCCGTCGACGCCGACCCCGCCACCCCGTTCCCGTTGAGGACGGTGACGCTCGTGTCCCGCGGAGCCGGCACGCGCTCGCTTGAGCTTCTCGCCGAGCGCGACCGCGGTCGCCTTCTCCGAGGACTCGACATCCGGATGCGTGAACTTCTGGACAGCGCGCGTGATGTTCTCGGAGGCCGTCGTGAGATCGGCGAATCCCTCCAGGCCGTCGATCCGCGTCTGGAAGACTCGCCCCCGCGGCAAGCCATACGCGAACAACGCGTATGAGAGGACGGTGCGCCCGTCGACGCTCGAGCCACCGCCCTGGGCGACCTCGACGTTATTGGTGATGGCGTTGACGACCCTCGGCAGCGCAATCGGCGCGAAGCTCTCCTGCACCTGACCCTTGAACGCCTTCACGAACTGCTGCTGCCGAGCAACGCGGTACAGGTCGGAGTCGGTGTGGCGATACCGAACGTAGTCGAGCGCCTGTCTCCCGGTGAGTTGCTGGTACCCGGGTCGGAGGTTGATCTTCGCGTACCCCGATGGCCCCCCGCGGTCGTTGAAATAGCGGCGGTCGACGTCGATCCAGGCGCCGTCGAGCCGATCGATGATCTGGCGAAAGCCGCGGAAGTTGACGGTGATCAGGTAGTTCACCGGCATGCCCGTCAGCGCCTTGACCGTGTCCAGGGAGCCCTGCGGCCCGCAGTAGGAGTAGGCGTGGGCGATCTTGTCGAAGAGCCCCGTTCGCCCAGGGCACCGGATCTCGACGCGCATGTCGCGCGGGAACGACAGGAGCGAGATCGAGTCCGTGGACGGATCGGCGCGAACCAGCATCAGCGTGTCCGAGCGCCCCGAGGTGTTGTTGCCGTCCTCCTGGCGGTGGTCGTAGCCGATCACGAGCGCGACCGCTGGCTGTCCCGGGAGTGCAACAGCAAGCTGTCGCGCGGCGCGCTTTACCGCAGGCGTGTCGGCCGCGACGGCCGCGACCGACTGATGGAAGTACAGGTACGCACCTCCCGCAGCACCGCTGACCAGAACGAGCGATGCGACACCGAGCCACAACGCGATGCGGCCGATCAACGCCGCGCGCGATCGTGGCGGCCCGGCGGGCTGCCGGTAGACGTTGACAGGCGACAGGGCACCGGGCGGAAGAACGGGCGTCCCGTTTCCGTTTGGCGCGGCCCCGCGCCCCAGGCCTCTCTTCAGAGTGGTTCGCATAGAACAGCCAACGAGCGCCTCCACGGGCGCCCGTCGTCGGAGGATAGCTCAGCTACAGGAAGTGCTTCGCGCTTCGTGCAGCGGTTCCCACCACCGCTCCGAAGCCTTAACGTGCCTAAGTGCTCAGTGCCGCCCGACGGCCTCCGGCACGGATACCGCCTCGAGCGCGCGCTCGAGGAAGTCAATCTCGTCCAACGTACCGGCAGTGATCCGGAGAGCGTCCGGAGCCCCGAACGGGCCTAGCGGACGGACGATGACTCCCTGGCGAAGCAGCGCGTCGTTGACCCCGGCAGCATCTCCGACCCGGACGAAGAGAAAGTTCGCGACGGCGGAGCCAATTGGATCGAGCCCGTGGCTTCGAAGAACACGGTCGAGGGTCGTCATCGCCTCACGGTTGGCGATCCGGCGGCGAGCGATCTCTCCGTGGTCCGCCAAGCTCGCCAGCGCTGCTTCCTGAGCGACCGAGCTCACGTCGAATGCTCGCCGAACCTTTCCGATCGCCGTGATCACGTCCTCCGGCCCGACGCCGTACCCCACCCGCAGGCCGGCCAGTCCGAAGATCTTCGAGAAGGTGCGCAGGACGAGCACGTTGTGGCCGGCGTGCACGAATTCCTCGATCGCATCCGGGTAGTCGGGATCCTCGATGTACTCGAAGTACGCCTGGTCGACAACTGTCAGCACGTGTGGCGGGACGCTCGCAAAGTACGCTGCCAGCTCGGCCCGGTTGCTCGTGGTGCCCGTCGGATTGTTCGGAGCGGCGATGAAGACGAGCTTCGTGCGAGCTGTGATGGCGGCCAGGATCGCGTCGAGATCGAATCGCTCGTCCCGCAACGGGACGCGAATGGAAACACCGCCGAGCTTGAGCGGGTCGAGCACGTAGCTCGGGAAAGACGGCCAGCCCGTGATCGCTTCGTCGCCCGGATCGAGCGTGGCCATGCATGCGAATCCGATCACGGCATCCGCGCCGGCGCAGACAGTCACATTCTCGAAACCGACCCCATGCCGAACGGCGAGTGCGTGCCGGAGTCGCCACGCTCCACCGTCGGGATAGCGATTGAGCTCTAACGACGTGCGCGCTATCGCGTCTTCGGCAGCCGGAAAGGGGCCGTACGGGCCTTCGTTCGAGGCGAGCTTGACGACACGGTCCAGCCCGAGCTCTCGCTGGACCTCCTCAACCGGCTTGCCCGGCTCGTACGGGACGAGCCCTCCGAGCGCCGGACGAATCGACGACCGATCGCCGCCGACCGGTCGGTCGCTCACGTCGCGGAGATGGGCTCCGACGCTGCCGTCACGTACTCGCCGACGATCTCACTTGCCGCCTCGTCACTCTCTGCATCCGCGGTCGCAGACCCTTCCGACTCTTCGACGGTTGCGCTGCGCCGCTGCATGAGTACCGCGGCGACGCCGGCCAGGATGCCGACCGAGACGAGCCCGAGCGCGATGTACATGCCGAGTCGGATCCGGCTCCGTTGGTGGCGACGGCGATCGAGTGCCTTCAGCGTGATGTAGCCGACGGCTGCATTTCTCTTCGTGAAGATGTTCACGGACTGCAGGGTAACGGACGGCGGCCGATTCGGCCTCGACTACTTCCTCCGTGGAGGCAGATGAATGGGGCGACCGAGCGCTACGAGGCCGGCCTCCTTGATCGCCTCGGACAGCGTGGGATGCGCGGCCATGCCGTCCGCGACCGTCTCGACGGTAGCCTCCGCGTCGAGCGCCACGACCCCCGCCTCGATCAGGTCGGTCGCATGTGCGCCGACGATGACCACGCCGAGGAGCTCGCCGTACGTCGTCTCATGGATCGACTTCGCCCAGCCGGCCGCCTCGCCGGACATTACGGCGCGGGCGTTCGCCGCGAACGGGAAACGCCCGACCGCGATGTTCTCGTCGCCGTACTGCTCACGGGCTTCGACCTCTGTGAGCCCGACACCCGCGATCTCCGGGTCGGTGTAGATCGGCCGTGGCACGGCCGAGTTCGGCATCAACGCCTCGTGGCCGGTTGCGTTCTCGGCGGCGATCTCGCCTTCGCGGAATCCAGTGTGCGCGAGTTGCCAGTAGCCGGCGACGTCGCCGACGGCATAGATGTTCGGCACCGAGGTACGACGATGGCCATCCGTCTCGATCCCTGTACGGAGATCGAAAGCGACGCCGGCGGCCTCCAGGCCAATGCCTTCTACCAGCGGCGCCCGGCCAACCGCCACGAGCATGAGGTCGCACTCGACGGTCTCGCCCTCGCCGAAGTAGACGACGAGCGCCGAGCCCGTGTCCTCCAGCTTCGTGCACTGCTTGCCGAGATGGACGACGATGCCGCGCCGCGCATACGACTTGCGGAGCTCGCTCGTCGCGTCGGCATCCTCCTGCGGGATGAGCGAGTCGAGCATCTCGACGATCGTCACCTCGGTCCCGAAGCGCTCGAAGATGGAGGCGAACTCGCAGCCGATGATCCCGCCGCCTAGAACGACGAGCCGCCGCGGCACCTCGGTCTGCGCGAGAAGGCCGGTGGAATCCACGCAGCGCGGAGACTCGAGCCCCGGAATCGGCGGTCGGATGGGATAGGAGCCCGTGGCGACGATAGCGCTCGAGAAGCTGATGCCGACGTCGCCCTTGTCGAACGTAAGTGAGCGACCGTCGTCAAACCTGCCTGTCCCTTGGAACCAGGTGACGCCATTGGCTTTGAAGAGCGATGCGACGCCGCCGGTCATTTGCTTGACGACCGCCGACTTCCACGCGTTCGCCTCGGCGAAGTCGAGGGTCGGCTCCGCCGTGATCACGCCGAGCTTCGGGTCGATCTCGCGCGCGGCGTGAAGCGCGTGCGCGGTCTGTACCCACGCCTTCGTCGGAATGCAGCCGACGCGCAGGCAGGTTCCTCCGAGCTCGGCCTCCTTCTCGACACAGGCGACACGCGCACCGAGCTGCGCGGCGCGGATCGCTGCGGTGTACCCGGCCGGCCCTCCGCCGAGGACGGCAACGTCGAAGTCCATGACCGCGATCCTAGCTGGGGCCGGCTAGCTGCCCCGCCGCCCGGTCACCCTCCGTCCCATGCCCGCCTAACCCCGTGAGAACCACTCGCCGAGCGGGACGCTCGCGGCCAGCGACGAGAGGTCGCCTTGGTCCCGGATGGCGATCGCAGCGTCGGCCATGGCGCTGAGCGCAACCCAGGTCAAGCTACCGCCGACGCTCACACGGCGCGCGCCCGCGGCGGCGATCTCGCCGAGCGACAACTCGGGTAATGCCAGCACGTTGACTGGCCGCGAGACGGCCTCGCACACGGCGCGGATTTCCTCGGCACTCCGAAGCCCCGGCGCGTAGAGAACGTCCGCGCCAGCCTCCTCGAACGCCTGCAGACGCGCGATCGTATCCGCGAGATCAGGATTGCCGCGAATGTGGTTCTCGGCCCGAGCGGTCAACATGAACGGGAATCCCAGGCCATGTGCCGCTTCCACGGCCGCTGTAACACGCTCGGCGGCGTGGTCGAGCGCGTAGATCTGCCCTTCGGGATCGTAGTCCTCGATGGAGCCGCCGACCGCCCCGGCCTCGGCTACTCGGCTGATGGCGAGCGCGGCGTCCTCCGGGTCGGGGCCGTATCCGTTCTCGAGATCGACCGAGACCGGAAGCGCCGTCGCCTGGTCGAGCGCAGCAGCGTGCTCGACCACCTCGTCCAAGGTCGCCTCGCCGTCACGCCGACCGAGCGTGAACGCGAACCCGGAGCTGGTGCTGGCGAGCGCCTTGAACCCGAGCGCCTCCAGCACACGAGCAGAACCCGCGTCCCAGGGGTTCGGGATGACGAATGCCTCCCCGGCGTGGAGAGCCTGAAACTCGACCGCTTTTCGTTCTTGCTCAGTCATCGAAGACTCGAAGCACGACCTTGCCAGACTTCCCCTTCGCCATGCTGCGCTCGAAAGCCGCCCGCGCCTCTCCGAGCGGGAACACCGAGTCGATCGCGGGCCTCAGGTGGCCGCTGTCGATGATCCGGGCGAGCTCGACGAGTTGCTCACGGTTCGGTTCGACGACGAAGTAGGTCGTCGCGATCTCGGCGTCGTTCGGAGTCTCCGGCGGCTCTTCGGCGACCGACACCACCCGTCCGCCCTTCCGCACGATCGCTGTCGACCCTTCGAGCAGCTCGCCGCCCACGGTGTCGAAGACGAGATCGACCGGGTCGAGAGCCTCGAAGCGGCCGTTCACTCCGTCGAGCAGCTCGTGCGCTCCGAATCGTCGCGCCTCGTCACCGCTTGGAGGGAGATGCCGTGCCGATCACGTATGCACCATGCCAGCGCGCCAGCTGTGTCGCGAAGTGGCCGACGCCCCCGGCCGCCCCGTGGATGAGAACTCGCTGGCCCTCCTCCAGCTCTCCGTGATCGAACAATCCCTTGCCACGCGCTGAGAGCAGCGAGTGGAACAGCGGCGCTCTCGACATGGTCGAGCCGGCGTGGCTTCGGGGCAAGCACGTTTGCTGGGACCGCTGCGTACTCGGCGGCGACACCGTCGCGGTCGAACCCCGTGAGGCCGTACACCGGCTCGCCGACCGAAACCGAATCCACGTCGGGCGAGACGGCGACGACGACGCCGGAGAGCTCATACGAGGGAATCGCAGGAAGCCGATCCGTCGGCCACTCGAGCTCGTCTCGCGTGATCGAGGCAGCATGAACCTTCACGAGCGCTTCTCGGGCTTCGAGGGACGGCGTCTCGATCTCTTCGAGCACGAGGCCCTCGGCGCCTCGGGGCGAGTGCAGTCGGACGGCACGCATCATCGAGGCGACGCCTGCTCCGCTGAGTCCATCGTCGGGCATTACCATCCTCCTTGGAGTTATCACTCTAGAAAGAATCTTACTAGAAAGAACCATCGCCACGACGTATCCTGAACGCATGCCCGAGAGGACACCAGATCACATGGATCGCATCGTCGCTCAGTGGCGGCGAGAGCGTCCCGACCTGAACACCGCGCCGCTGGGACTCTTCGGCCGCCTGTTCCGAGCGGCGCAGCTGACCGATACGGCCCTCGGGGAGATGCTCGTGGAGCATGGCCTCCAGACGGGTTGGTTCGACCTCCTCGCAGCGTTGCGCCGCGCGGGTGCGCCCTACGAGCTCAACCCGACCCAGCTGATGCGGGCAACGATGCTCTCATCGGGCGGGATGACCAAGCGCCTCGACCGCATGGTCGAGGCGGGTCTCGTGGAGCGCAGACCCGATCCCGGCGGATCGCCGAGGCACGCTCGTCGCGCTCACGCGCCGAGGCAAGACCGTGATCGACAAGGCCATCGACGCCCACCTGTCGAATGAGGAGCGCCTGCTCCGCTCCCTGTCTTCCGCCGAACGCCGCAACCTCGACGAGCTGCTTCGAACGCTTCTGGGCGATCTCGAGCAATCGGACGACTAGCCGGTCAGCTCGCGCCGCATCGTCACGCTGTCGCCGCCATCCTCGGCGACGCGCTCGAAGCCGTGCTTCTCGTAGAACGAGACGAGGGCGTTGTCACGTTCCACGCTCAAGCTGAGCGCTCGATATCCGTCGGCACGTGCTCGCTCGCTGAGCGCGTTCAGCAGCGCCTCCCCGAGCCCACGACCACGGCGGCTGGGAACAACGGCGATCGCGAGCTCGGGTGTCTCCTCGTCGACGAAGCCGTATCCCGGCTGTTCGCGTCGGAAGAGCCGGTACCAGCCGGCTCCGACCGGGAATCCGTCGTCGACGGCGATCAGGGCGGTGTCACCGGGACGCCCCCAGCCCTTCACGTACCTGGCGACGGGTCCCGGCTCCTCCCCAGGGTTCCGCTCACGCCAGTAATAGGCATGGTGGAGCATGTCGCGGAGGAACCGGACGTCCTGGCGGCCGCCTCGGCGGATGACCATGTCTGGAGCTTCAGTGCCCCCCGCCGCGCCGACGGGAGAGCACTCTCAGAGCGCGAGCGCCGGCGCTTCGACGAAGGACTTGACGGTGCGCAGGAACTCAGCGCCCTCCGAGCCGTCGATTGCGCGATGGTCGCAGGTCAGAGTCATCGTCATGGTCGGCGCGATCGCGACGCCGCCGTCCACTGCCACGGGTCTGTCCTCGATCGAGCCGACGGCGAGAATCGCGACCTGTGGTGGGTTGAGAACGGCGATGAACTGCTCGATTCCGTACATCCCGAGGTTCGAGATCGTGAAGGTCCCGCCTTCGAGGTCGGCGAGCTTCAGCTTTCCTTCGCGGGCGCGTGAAACGAGATCGATGCGCGCGGCGGCGATCTGCTGTACCGACTTCTGGTCGGCGTCTTGGATGACCGGGACGACGAGTCCACTCGGTGCCGCGACCGCGATGCCCACGTTCGCCCCCGGATACCGCAGGACTCTCCCGTCCGTGAAATGAGCGTTCACGGGGCGATGCCGCATGAGTGCCGCCGCGACCACGCGCGTGAGGACGTCGTTCACGGTCGGCTTCGTCTCGCCCTCGAGCATGAGCTCGACCATCCGTTCACGGGTCGCGACGAGCTCGGCGGCGTTCGCGGTCACGGTGAGCTGGAAAACCGGAGCTTCCCAGGCCTCGGTCAGGCGCCGGGCGATCGTGCGGCGGATCGACGTGAGCTCGACGACCTCGACCTCGCCTGGAGGCGATGAGGCAGGGGCCGCAGGCGCAGGCGCGGCCTCGGTCGCTGCTCCGGCGCGCGCGACGGCGCCCTCGACATCCTCCGCGATGATCCTGCCGTCCGGGCCGGTCCCGGTGAGCGCCGCGATGTCCACCCCACGCTCTCGCGCGATACGGCGAGCGAGGGGGCTTGCCTTGACGGGAGCCACGACGCCCGAGGGCAGCGCCGCAGCGCTGGGATCCGCCGAGGCCGCCGTGGCGGGAGACGTGGCTGGCTCTTCAGAAACCTCCTCTTGCGCCAACTTCCCACTTGGCTCGACTGGTGGGGACACTTCTGCTTCGGTCTCGATAGGCGCAGCCCCAACCGTCGCCGGGGACCCTCCGTTCCCGCCCTGAGACGCCGCGAGGAGCTCCGAAACGTCCTCGTCCTGTGTGCCGATGACGCCGACGGTCGTGCCGACGTCGACCTCCCCGTCGGAGACGACGATCTTGAGCAGGACTCCCTCGGACTCGGCTTCGACCTCCTGCGTCACCTTGTCGGTGTCGAGCTCGTATAGGGGCTCGCCCTTGGAGACCGTGTCGCCTTCGGCCTTCAGCCAACGCACGATCGTCCCCGACTCCATTCCCTGGCCGAGACGCGGCAGCTTGACCTCGACCGCCATTTCCTAGCTCCGAGCGACCGTGCGCCTGATTGCCTCGAGGACGTCCTCGGCGTGAGGCACGACCCACTGTTCCATCGCCGGGGCGAACGCGAGCGGAGCGAACCGTGCGCCGACACGCTCGATCGGAGCGTCGAGCCAGTCGAACGCGCCGTGCTGGATGACAGCGGCGAGCTCTGCGCCGAACCCTCCGCGGACGATCGCCTCGTGTGCAGTCACGCATCGCGTCGTCTTGCGCACTGAGCCCACGATCGTCTCCTCGTCGAGAGGGAGCAGAGTCCGTGGGTCGACGACCTCGACGGAGATGCCCTCGCTTTCGGCGGCTTCTGCGGCCTCGAGAGCCTCGTGAACGAGACGGCCGGTGGCGACGACCGTAACGTCCTCGCCCTCGCGGTGGATTCGTGCCTTGCCGAGCGGGATCGGCTCGAGCTTGCTCGGCACCTCGCCCTTGATCGGATAGAGGGTGCGGTGCTCGAAGAAGACCACCGGATTGTCGTCGTAGATGGACGACCAGAGCAGACCGCGAACATCCTCGGGCGTCGACGCGAACACGACCTTAAGGCCCGGGACGTGAACGAACCAAGCTTCCAGCTGCTGCGCGTGTTGCGCACCCGGCGACCAGCCCGCTCCACCCTGGGTTCGAATCGTCAATGGCACCTTCACCTGGCCGCCCGACATCGTCCGGTGCTTCGCCGCCTGGTTCACGAGCTGCTCCATCGAGAGCGTGAGGAAGTCCTCGTACATGATCTCGACGATCGGACGCATTCCCTGGATGGCCGCGCCGATGCCGCTACCCACGATCGCCATCTCCGAGATCGGGGTGTTGCGAACGCGCTTCGGGCCGAACTCCTCGAGGAGCCCCTGGGTAACGGCCATCGAGCCACCCATCTCGGCGATGTCCTCGCCCATGATGAAGACGTTCTCGTCCTCACGAAGCGCCTGAGCAAGCGCGTCGCGCACTGCCTCCCGATAGGTCAGCTCAGGCATAGACGTACTTGAGGGCGTCCTCGGGCTTCGGATCGGTTCCGGCCTTGGCGAACTCGACCGAGGCTTCGACCTCGGCCGTCACCTCGGCGTCGAGGGCGGCGAAGTCCTCGTCCCTCAGTTCGAGTCGTGCACCGAGGAGCCGAATCGGGTCCTTCGTCTCGCGCTCGTGCTTGAGCTCGTCGCGGTCCCGGTAGACCTGCGGATCGCCAACGTAGTGCCCGGTCAGCCGATGCGTGCGCAGATGGAGGAATACCGGCCCCTTTCCTGCAAGCGCATGCTCGCGCGCGGCAAGCGCGGCGAGATACACGGCCTCGACGTCCTGTCCATCGGCCTCGAGGAGCTTCATGCCGTACGCGGCAGCGCGCTTCCCCAGTTCGTCGACGGGAAGCGGAAGCTGCTGGGTCGCTGGCGTCGACTCCGCCCAGCCGTTGTTCTCGAGGACGAAGATCGCCGGGACCTTCCACAGCTGTGCGAGGTTGAGCGACTCGTGAAACGTTCCGGTGTTCGTGGCGCCGTCGCCGAAGAAAGCTACGGCGACGCGCTTCTCCTCACGCATCTGGAACGTCAGCGCGGCGCCGACGATGGCGGGCATGCCGCCGGCGACGACGGCGTTCGCGCCCAGGTTCCCTACCTCGATGTCGTAGAGGTGCATGGACCCGCCGTAGCCCCGGCTGCAGCCCTCGACCTTGCCGTAGAGCTCGGCCATGATCTTCTCAACCGGTGTGCCCTTGGCGATCGTGTGCCCATGGGCTCGGTGCGTGGACGCGATGACGTCCTCGCGCGCGAGCGCTGCACACACGCCCGTCGCCGATGCCTCCTGACCGATCGCGACGTGCAGGAAGCCCGGGAGCTCGCCGGCACGGAACCGCTCCTCGACTTTCTCCTCGAAGCGGCGGATGAGCAGCATCTCGCGGAAGAAGCCGCGAAGGACCTCCTCCGAGACGCGCCGTCCGCCCGATTCGGCTTTCTCCTCAACGGTCGCCATCGAGCGGCCATTATGCTGATCCGCCGATGCAAGCCGCGGAGCAGTGGGCCATCCTCGAGGAGGGCCTCGGGACCGACTGGGTCAAAGCCCGGCTCTCGTTCGCCCCGGAGGGCACAGCGAACGACGCGGCGGCGATCCTCGCCCCCCTCGGCCCCGGACGAGTAGGGAGCGAGCTCCGCTTCGACGTGACGCGAGCCGGGAGCGGCCCCGAGCGGCTCCGGAATCTCCTCGAACGACTCGACCAACGGCGCGTGTGGGGCACGCTGTCGCTCATCGAAGCAACTCGGGAGCCGCGGGCGGCGACTCCTGCCGCGACGATCAGCCGGCCGGATTCCCTCGCGAACGCCTGGGACCATGCGGTCGGACTGCTCGCCCCGGACTGGAGCGATCTTCTCTGCGAGCTCGAGCTGGACTCGAGCGACCACCTGCCGCGAGCAGCGCTGCTCGGCGCACCCCTGAACCCGACCCGAAATCCGGACGCGATCGCGCTCCGATTCCGGGTGTCGGGCAAGCAGGGTTACGGGGCCTCGGCGGGCATGGTCAGGCGCTGCCTCGAGCGGATGGACGCCGACGGAATTACCGGGCGGATCTCGGTGATAGGCGGGCTGTCCGACACGGAGAACGCGGTCACCCAGGGCCCGGTGTGGCGCCTCGCCGGACGATCTGTCTAGACGCGCTCGAGGCTCAACCCACGAGTGCCGACCCGACGCCACGCTACCGCACGATCTTCGCGGACCCCTTCATGCCCATCAGGGCATGTGGATCGCACAGGAACCGAAGCGTTCCGGCCTTTCCTGAGCTTCACCTTCCAAGTCTGCCTCCCGATGAAGGTGAGCGGAGCCGTCTTGCGGTTGACGCTCGGCGCCACGACGTGAGCGTTGTGAATACGACTTCGGTCACGCACCACCATCGTGTACGTCCCGAGCTTCATCCTCTTCACCGACTTGCCGGCCGAGGTCTTCAAGGTGATGACGAAGCCCGGCCCCGAGGTCAGGGCGAGCTTGGTCCTTGCCGTGATGACACCTGGTGACGGTGGTGGTGGTGGCGGCGGCACAGTACTGCTCCCGACGTCGACCCTGCCGCGCATCTGCGCCGAATGTGGGTCGCACATGTAGGTGTACACAGCCTCCTGGAACGTGACGTTCCAGGTGACGGTTCCCGTGAACTCGACTGCCGTACTCTCGTCGACCCCGGGCCCGGTGAGATGGAAGTTGTGCTCGCCGGACAGGTCCTCGACCTCGACGGCGTAGGGCCCGGGGTCGAGCGTCGTCACCCGGTTGCCCTGCGCATCGCGAAGGACGATCGAGAACCCGGGCCCGACCCTGCCGAAGAGTTTCGTCGTCTGAGCGGGCGCCGCCGAGCCGTGCGTCGCCCCGAGGAGCGCGGCGATGGCAACCGCGACAGCGAGCGCGAGGACCCGTGTCATCGCTCCACTCTACGTATGGACCACGCCGATCGGATTGCTCTACGTACGGAGCTCGGCGTCGAATCGCTCCGCCAACGCCGCGACGATCTGAGCACGAGCTTCGGACGCCTCGTCGTCTGTAAGCGTCCGCTCCGGCGACTGGAACGAGAGATGGATCGCGACCGACTTCCGTCCGGGGCCGACCTGCTCGCCTCGATAGACGTCGAAGACGCGCGCCTCGCGGAGGAGACTGCCCGCTACGTCGTGGGCGGCGTCCACGAGCGCACCGACCTCGACCTCCTCGCCCACCGTGACAGCGATGTCCTGGAACACCGCCGGGAACGTGATCACGTCCTCGTACGGAACAGGGTCGCGTGCCGCCAAGGCAAGGATCTCGACGTCAAGCTCGAACGCACCCCAGGCTCCTTCCAGCAACGCGGGGTGTAGCTCGCCGACCAGGCCGGCTTCGATCCGTGGCCGACTTCCCGGGATGGAACAAGCGATGCGCGGTCCGCGCCCACGATGCATCTGCGTGCAGCGAAGCGGAGAAGCGCCTCGACGACTCCCTTCACCCGAACGAAGCCGCCCTCCGCAATTCCGGCCACCCGCGTCTTCTCCTCGGGCAGCTCTGCATCGCCGCGTGGCAGGTAGACCCGCGCGATCTCGAAGAGGGCAACACGCTCGTTCCCGACCTCGGCGTTTCGCCTCGCTGTCTCGATCAAGGACGGCAGGAGCTCCGTGCGCATCATCGCGAGCTCGACTGTGATGGGCTCGAGTAGCCGACAGCGCCTCGGGGTCCGCATCGTCCCCGACGAGAGAGGCGGTGTACACCTCAGAGAAGCCGAGGGCTGCGAGCGTGTCCTCGACTCTGCGCCGCAGCCGCTGCGTGCGTGTCAGGCGGCCGACCATCTCGCGCCGAACAGGGAGCGTGAAGGGCACGTCGGCAAGCCGAAAGCGCGCAACCTCCTCGATCAGATCCACCTCGCGCGTGAGATCGCGCGCACGCCACGTGGGAACCACGTACTCCCCGTCACGCCGCTCGTTGCCCAACCGAGCGAGGATGTCGCTCTGCTCCTCGGAAGCAACTTCGAGACCGATCAACGCACTCGCCTTCTCCGGCCGGAAGCGGACGACGGGGCGCTCGGGCAGGTCGCCGCTTACGTCGGTGTGCCCAACCCAGCGAGCTCCGCTCAGCCCGACGATCAGCTCGGTCGCCCAGATCGCGGCGTGCTCGGCGAGGTACGGGTCGACGCCCTTTTCCCAGCGGTTCGACCCCTCGGTCCGGAGCCGCAGGCGCTCCGACGTCCGCCAGATTCCCGTTGGCTCGAAGTTGGCAGCTTCGAGCAGCACCTCGGTCGTCGCCTCGGTGATCTCGGTTTCCTCACCGCCTATGATCCCTGCGAGCGCGATCGATCGCTCGGCGTCGGCGATCATCAGGTCAGACGGGTCGAGGTCACGCTCGACGCCGTCCAGCGTCCGCAGCTTCTCGCCGAGTAGCGCGCGCCGGACGACGATCTTCCCACCCGCGAGCTCCGCGTAGTCGAACGCGTGCAGCGGGTTCCCGAGCCCGAGCATCACGTAGTTCGTGACGTCGACGATGTTCGCTATTGGCCGCATGCCCGCAGCGTCCAGCGCGAGCGCGGAGCCATAGCGGCGACGCGCCGATGCGGACGTCGCGGAAGAGCCGCCCGATGTACCGCGGGACAACCTCCGAAGTCCTCGATCGACACGTCGACCGGTTCGTCGCCGGTGATCTCGGGATCCCGACCCGGCGGCGGCGCGAGGTCCAGACGAAACAGCGCCGCCACTTCGCGGGCGACGCCATAGACGGAGAGGAGGTCGGGCCGATTACCGGTGACCTCCAGGTCGAGAACGACATCCTGAAGTGGCAACAGATCGGCGAGCGGAGTTCCCGGCTCCGCTTCGTCGAGGACGATGATCCCAGTGTGATCCTGTCCGAGCTGGAGCTCGCGCTCGGACAGGATCATCCCCTCGGACATCTCACCCCGGAGCTTGCGGCGCTCGAGCACGAGCCCGTCCGGGAGCTTGGCGCCGGGCAGTGCGACCGCGACGGTCGCGCCCGCTCCGAAGTTCCACGCCCCGCAGACGATCTTGTGGGGGTCGCCCTCCCCCACGTCGACGACACAGAGCTGGAGCCGATCCGCGTTCGGGTGCTTCCCGGCGCTGAGCACCTTCCCGGCGCGGAAAAGGCCGAGGTTCCCGCCGTCGTCCGATACTCCCCGGTGCTCGATCGACGCGACGACCGCACTCGAGATGTCGATCCGCTCGGTGAGGTGGTCGAGAGGCATCTCGAGCCGAACGTAATCGCGGAGCCAGGAGAGCGGGACGCGCATCGGACTAGAACTGCCTCAGCACGCGGAGGTCGTTCTCCCAGAACGGCCTGATCTCGGGAATGCCGTGCCGGAGCTGCGCTGCCCGCTCGATCCCACAGCCGAACGCGAACCCGGTCCACTCCTCGGGATCGACGCCGACGTTCGAGAAGACCTGGGGGTCCACCATGCCGGCCCCGCCCATCTCGATCCAGCCCGTGAACTTGCACGTACGGCAGCCCCGCATGTCGCAGATCGGACATGAGACGTCCGGCTCGATTGACGGCTCCGTGAACGGGAAGTAATGCGTACGGAAGCGCACCTCGCGGTTCTCGCCGTAGAGCGCGCGCATCACGTGCAGCAACGTCCCCTTGAGATCCGCAAGCGTGAGATTCTCGGTCGACGGCGAGCCCCTCGAACTGGTGGAAGATCGGGAATCGAGTGGCCGTAACCTCGTCGCGCCGGTAGACGCGGCCGAGCGAGACCATGTAGATCGGCGGCGTCTTCGCCTCCATAACGTGGATCTGGGAGGGCGAAGTCTCCGTACGAAGGAGTCGCTCACGATCTAGGAAGAACGTGTCCCGGTGCGAGCGCGACGGGTGTGCCGGCGGGAATGCGAGCTGGTCGAAGTTGTAGTGGACGGTCTCGACCTCTCGGTCGTCGATCACCTCGTAGCCCAGTCCGAGAAAGGCGTCCTCGACGATCCGCCGGGTTAGCGTTGTCGGATGCAGCGTCCCGAGTGGCAGATCCTCGCCCGGGAGCGTCACGTCGACCACGTCCTCCATGAGACTGCGGTTGAGGTCTGCCCGGCGGAGTTCCTCCGCCCGCACGTCGATCGCAGCCTCGAGCCGCTCTCTCAGCGCGTTCAGCGCCATGCCGGTCTCGCGGTCGCGCACCTCACGCAGGGCGAGCTTGAGCTCGCTCTTGCGGCCGAGTAATTCGATGCGGACCCGCTCGATGTCCTCGGTGGACGAGGCGGCCGCAACCGCAGCGAGAGCGTTCTGTTCGAGCGCCTGGGCGTCCACCGGACCGCCGAGGTTACCAACGCGCCAAACGGGGGCAGACCCGTCTTCCTGGTTGAATCGCTCCGGTGACTCATGTACGACCGGATCGCAGCGTTCTACGACCCATGGAGCCGGTCGGTCACCGAGGACGTCGCGTTCTACGTCGACCAAGCGCTCGCGTCCGGCGGCCCGGTCGTGGAGCTCGCGGTGGGCACGGGACGTATCGCCGTGCCGATCGCCGAGGCCGGAGTCTCGGTCATCGGAGTCGACTCGTCGCCGGAGATGCTCGTTGTCGCGGGAGCTGCCGCCGACTCGGCGGGCGTATCCGCGCTCATCGACCTACGCGTCGGGGACCTCCGCGAGCCACCCGTCGCTGAGCGCGTCCCGCTCGTCATCTGCCCCTTTCGCTCGCTGCTCCACATGGAGACGGAGAGCGAGAAGCTCCGCGCGCTCCGTGCGGCACGACGGCTGCTCGAGCCGAACGGCCGCTTCGTTTTCGACGTCTTCTCGCCGAGCCGAGACGACATCGAGGAGACTCACGGTCTCTGGCTCGAACGCGAGCCGGGGATCTTCGAGCGTGCGGACTGGAACGAGGGGACACGGACGCTTTCGCTCTCCGTGCGTTCCGGAGACATCGTCACCACGTTCGGCCTGCACTGGCTCTCTGCGCCCGAGTGGCTCCGACTCCTCGACGAAGCAGGCCTCGAGGTCGAGGCGCTCTACGGCTGGTTCGACCTCCGGCCGCACGACGGCGAGGAGGACATGATCTTCGTCTGTCGGAGACCCGACTGAGAAGGGCCAGACCCGCAGGTCAGACACTGGACGCTCGGTGGCGGAACTCGATCGAGTCGCCAAGGGCGACTCAGAGCCGGCAACGGTTGCCATGAGCCCGGCGTATCCATAGAGTCGGAGACGCTGTGATCTGGCTGCTCGTCATCCTCGGCATCATCCTCGTGCTCGGGCTGCTGCTAGTCGCGCTGTACAACCGACTGGTTCAGCAGCGAAACCGGGTCGACAACGCGTGGGCGCAGGTCGAGGTTCAGCTCAAGCGCCGGTGGGATCTGATCCCGAACCTGGTCGAGTCCGTGAAGGGCTACGCGGAGCACGAGCGCGGGACGTTCGAGGCCGTGACGCAGGCGCGCGCGGCGGCACAGAACGCCAAGACACCCGCAGAAACGGCGTCGGCCGAGGGCATCCTCGGAGCGGCGCTCGGGCGACTCTTCGCGGTAGCCGAGGCGTACCCCGAGCTCCAGGCGGACGAGAACTTCCGCCAGCTCCAGACCGAGCTCGCCGAAACCGAGAACCGAGTCGCCGTCAGCCGCCAGGTCTACAACGACTCCGTCCTGACGTACAACAACACGGTCCAGACGTTCCCCGGGCTCGTCCTCGCGGGCCCTTTCGGCTTCTCCATTCGAGAGTTCTTCGAGGTCGAGGAGGAGGCGCAACGGGAGGCGCCGGTCGTCGACTTCTAGTTGCGCAAGATCGGACTCTGCTCCCGCAGACTCCGATCGCGCGAGAACCTCTGAAGGCGGCCGCTTCGCGGCCGCGGCGCAGGTGTTCACTCCTCGGGCTTGCAGCGCTCGCCGCGCTTGCCGCGCTTGCGCTGCCCGGCGTCGCGCACGCGGATGACTTCTCGCTCCTCTCGGCCGACGTGGCTGTCGACGTGCAGTCCGACGGTGCGCTCGGAGTCAGCGAGCGTCTCGAGGTCGCCTTCTCCGGCGAATTCCACTTCGGCTACCGCGACATCCCGCTACGGGAGGGAGAGACCCTCGTCCTGCCGTCCGTCGCCGAGCGCGGTATCGCGTTTCGACAGGGCACCAACACGGATCTTGCCCCTGGCCAGTCCGGCACATTCGGCATCACGCGACATGGGGACGGCATGCGAATCGTCTGGTATTTCGACGCGCGGGATCAGACTCGCGCGTTCACGATCTCGTACACGCTCCGAGGCGTTGCCGTGGCGTACGACGACGTCGTCGACGTCAATCTGAAGGTCTGGGGCGACCAGTGGGACGAGCCGCTGTCTCGCCTGGTCGCGATCGAAAGCGCGCCGGGAAGGATCCTCAAGGCGTGGGGCAAGCCGGTCTGGGTGCGCGGAGACGTCGAGCTGAGCGGCAAGCGCGCGACGCTCCGCGCGGTCGACGTAGGCGCGCACCAGTTCGTCGAGCTCCGGACGCTCGTGCCCCGCTCGGCCTTCGCGTCGACAGCCGGGATGCACATCGCCCACGGCAACGGCTTCGATCGCATCGTCGCGGAGGAGCAGGCCGACGCCGACCGCTATGAGAAAGACCGCGACCGCATCCAGGCGCTCAAGGACCACCCGCTCCGCACTGGATTGATCGTCCTCGCTCTCGCCACGATCCCGGCCCTCCTCGTCATCGCGGCCGTCTTCTGGTTCCTCGGTCGGGAGCGCCGGACCGGATACGACCGGGAGTACGAGCAGGAACCTCCGACGGACACGGAGCCTGCTCTCGTGCCCACATTGTTGCGCCAAGGCGGAGAAGCCGGATCGTATGAGTTCACGGCAACGCTTTTCGATCTCATTCGGAGAGGTGTGTACAAGGCGGAGCCGACGACCACCGAGCGGCCGATCTGGGGCGGTCTCCGCTCGGAAACCGTGTCCGACCTCGAGCTCTCGGCCGGCAGCGCCCAGGATCTCACCCCGTGGGAGAACGACGTCACCGCTGTGGTCGACGCCGTCCTCGACGGCTCGTCCGAGCGGCTCTCGCGTTTCCGCGAGCGCATCGAAGACGACCGCGAGTCAATGCACCCTCGCTTCACCTCGTTCAAGGAGGCCGTAGGCCAGGAAGTCGGCCGCCGGTCATGGTTTCGGTCGCTCGGCGCGATCCCGCTCGTGGTCGCCGCGATTCTGTTCGGGCTGGCCGGCGGTCTCCTCATCTTCTTCGCGAGCGACGGCTGGCGCCCGGTCTACCCGCGATACACAGACGTGATCCTCGTTGCTGTCGGCGCTTGTCTCATCGCGAACGCCGTGCTCTGCGTCGCGACGCTCGTCTTCAGTAGGCGGGTCTGGCGTCGTCGTACGAAAGCGGCCCAGATCGAGGCCGAGCGGTGGGACGCCTTTCGCCGGTATCTCTCGGACTTCCCACGCCTCCAGGAGGCTCCGCCCGCGACGCTCGCGCTCTGGGAGCGCTACCTCGTCTACGGGATCGCATTCGGTGATCGCGGAGCGCGTCCTTCAGGGAGCGCAGCTCCACATGCCCGAGGCGATCCACCAGGCAAGCTCGATCTACTGGATCTCGTCAAGCGGCGATCTCGGCTCGGGCGCCACGAGCCTGTCGATCGGCGATCTTGCTTCCGGCTTCGGCTCCGCGCTCTCGCCGCCGAACTCCGGCTCCGGCGGAGGGGGCGGCGGTTTCTCGGGTGGTGGCGGGGGCGGCGGTGGCGGAGGGGGCGGAGGTTTCGGCTAACCCTCAGGACGCCCGTCGTGAGAGTTCGTAGAGCGCGATCGTGCCGGCAGCTGCGACGTTCAGCGACTCCGCGTCTCCGGGCAGTGAAATCGTAGCCTTGTGGCTCTGAGCCACGAGGTTGTCGGGGAGCCCGGCGCGTTCCGAGCCGAGGAGGAAGGTCAGAGGAGCCTCGAGCGAAGCCTCCTCGAGCGGCACGCCACCATGTGCGACGAGAGCGACACGACGGCTCGGCGCAGCATCCCAGTCGACGAGCGGTACGCGGAAGATCGCGCCGGCCGACGCGCGTAGCGCCCTCGGCCCGACCGGATCGGCGCAGCCCTCTGAGAGCGCAACCGCCGCGCCGAACGCGTCTGCCGACCGAATGAGCGTCCCGACATTCCCGGGATCGGCCACCTGCCAGAGGCCTAGAACGACCTCGCGCGCGCCGGTCGGCAGGTCGTCCCGCCTGAAGACGCCGATCACGCGTGGTGCGTGTCCGAGTGTGGACACTTCGCCGAGAAGCTCCGGCAGCACATTCTCCCCGGCGACCAACAGCTCGACCGGCGCCACACCGGCAGCCTCCGCGGCCTCGATCAGGTCCTCGCCTTCCGCGGCAAACAGGCCGCTCTCCATCCGGTGCTTGCGGGCAGAGAGAAGCTTCCGAACGAGCCGGAGCTTCTCGTTCTGGCGGGACTCGATCAGGCTGCTTCTGAGTCGGAGCCGGAGTCGGCCTCGAGCGCCGCCTTCGCGCGTTCGGCGACTGCGGCGAACGCCTGTGGGTCCGAGACCGCGATGTCCGCGAGCGACTTGCGATCGAGCTCGATCCCGGCCTTCTTCGCGCCGTCCATGAACCGGTTGTACGAAAGGCCGTTCACCCGCGCCGCAGCGTTGATGCGGACGATCCACAGCGAGCGGAACGTCCGCTTGCGCGCCTTCCGGTCACGGTAGGCGTAGACGAGCGAGTGCTCGACCTGCTCCTTCGCGAAGCGATAGCTCGACTTCTTGCGGCCGTAGTAGCCCTTCGCCTGCTCGAGGACCTTGGCCCGCTTCTTGCGGGCGTGAACTGCTCGCTTGACTCGAGGCATGGCTTCAGCCTCCCCGGAGGAGCTTCTTGACGGATTTCACGTCGCTCTCGGCGACGCCGTACAGCTTGCGGAAGCCGCGCCTACGCTTCGACGACTTCTTCTCGAGGTTGTGGCTCCGCATCCCGTGCCTCCGCAGGAGCTTCCCCGTCCCTGTCACCTTGAAGCGCTTCTTCGCGCCCTTCGACGTCTTCATCTTTGGCATCTGTCTTCGCTCCTACATTCCTGTTCGGCCCGAGAATCATGACCATGTTGCGGCCGTCGAGGATGGGCTGCTGCTCGATCGAGCCGAGCTCCTTGACGTCCTCGGCGAGCCGCATGAGCAGATCTCGACCCCGTTCCGGGTGGAGCGTCTCGCGCCCCCGGAACATGATCGTGACCTTCACCTTGGCCCGTTGACCGAGAAAGCGCGCCACATGCCCTTTCTTGGTCTCGTAGTCGTGGATTCCGATCTTTGGTCTGAGCTTGATCTCCTTGATGTGGATCTGGAGCTGATGCTTGCGGGCCTGTTTCGCGCGCTGTTCCTGCTCGTAGCGGTACTTCGAGTAGTCCATGACCCGCGCGACCGGCGGATCCGCGCCGGCTGCGACCTCGACGAGGTCGAGGCCTTTCCCGTACGCGAACTCGAGCGCTTCCTTCGTCGGAGTGATCCCCACCTGCCCGCCGTTCTCGTCGACGAGGCGGACGTTTGGCACACGGATCTCGTCGTTGATGCGCTCGTCCCGCTTGCGCGGAACGACCCGGTCCATCGTGGGCCGGCGGCGACGTGGTCTCAAAGGCCCTTCATCAAGCTCTCAGCTTCCTCCTTGTAAACGACAGAACCGCTGCAAGCAGCGGCTCGAATTCCCGTCCAACCCCGGCACGACGACACCGGCTCGGTTGAACCCCCGCGGGTCATGCCCGGGAGGTGAGGAAGCGATGAGCTCCTACTTGCAGACGTGGAAGCCTAGCAGGCCCTGGTGCCTCTTTTCGAAGTGGCCAGACCGTGAGGTCAGACTCCTTGGGGATCCGCATCGGCCGCGAGATCGCGGAATCGTCCGAGGAGCTCGTCGAGCGACAAGGTCGACTGGCCCGCGCCTCGCTCGCGCACCGCAAGGGCGTCGTCGGACTCGCGGTCGCCGTACACGACCACGAACGGGACCTTCTCGAGCTCGGCGTCGCGGATCCGCTTCCCGAGCGTCTCGTCGCGTTCGTCGACGTCCACGCGGAAGCCTTCGCCACCCAGCCTCTCGCCGAGGGCCTTCGCCGCCTCACGGTGCCCAAGGCCTACCGGCAAGACGCGCACCTGCACCGGCGCGAGCCAGAAGGGGAACGCTCCCGCGTAGTGCTCGATGAGAATGCCCATGAAACGTTCGAGCGAGCCGAGGAGCGCACGGTGGATGACCACGGGGCTGTGCTCGCGGTTATCCGGGCCCATGTAGGTAAGGCCGAACTGCACCGGCATCTGGTAGTCGAGCTGGATCGTCCCCATCTGCCAGCTGCGGCCGAGCACATCCGTCATATGAAGGTCGATCTTCGGCCCGTAGAACGTCCCCTCGCCGGGCGAGATCACGTACTCCATTCCGTGCCGCTCGGAGCGCTTGCTCGAGCGCCGCCTCCGCACGATCCCACTGCTCATCCGTGCCCAGCCGCTTCTCGGGGCGCGTCGACAGCTCGGCGTGAGGCGTCAGCTCGAAGCGGTCGTAGAGGTACTGGACGAAGTCGATCATCCCGTCGATCTCGTCCTGGATCTGGTCCTCGGTCACGAAGACATGGGCGTCGTCCTGGGTGATGTGCTTGACACGAAGCAGGCCGTGGAGCGTCCCGCCGCGCTCGTCGCGATGGAGCGTCGACGACTCCGCGTAGCGGATCGGCAGGTCGCGGTACGAGCGGAGCTGTGAGCCGAACAGGAGCATGTGGCCCGGGCAGTTCATCGGCTTGAGAGCCATCGGCTCCTCGCCCTCGTGGGGCTGCACGAAGAACATGTTCTCTTCGTAGTTCTCGTAGTGGCCTGAGGTCTTGTACGTCTCGAGGTCGTAGAGGAGCGGCGTCTTCACCTCGGCGTAGCCCCGCCGGCGGTTCTCTCGCCGCCGCAAGTCCTCGAGCGCGTTCCAGATCACCATGCCCCTCGGATGCCAGAAGGGTGACCCGGGAGAGTGGTCGGAAAGATGGAAGAGGTCGAGATCACGACCAAGGCGGCGGTGGTCCCGCGCCCGAGCCTGCTCGAGCCGCTCGAGGTGTGCGTCGAGATCGGCCTGTGAGAAGAACGCGGTGCCGTAGATCCGCGTGAGCTGCGTGTTCTTCTCGTCCCCGCGCCAGTACGCGCCGGCGAGGCTCGTCAGCTTGAGCGCCTGTATCGGCGAGGCGTCCTGCAGGTGTGGACCACGGCACAGATCGGTGAACTCACCCTGCGTGTACAGCGAGATCGTGCCTTCGGCATCCCGCGCAAGCTCGACCTTGTAAGGCTGGGACTCCGCTTCGAACCGGGCGACAGCCTCGTCGAGCGTGACCTCCTCGCGCGTCCACACGCGACCCTCCTCGATCTCGCGGCGCATCTCCTCCTCGATGGCGGCCAGATCGTCCTCCGAGATCGGCGTCGGGAAACTCGAAGTCGTAGTAGAAGCCGTCCTCGATCGGTGGGCCGATCGCGATCTTGACGCCGGGATAGAGGCGCGTGACCGCCTCGGCGAGCAAGTGGGCGGTCGAGTGCCGAAGCACGTAGAGCGCATCGGGATCCAGAGTGTCGCGCGTCGTCAGGAACTGGACCCGCTCGCCCTCCGAGAGCGGGAGGCGAAGGTCGCGCGTCGACGCCATCGACCCGGGCGAGCACCGCTTGCTCCGCCAGTTTCGGCCCGATCGCGCGGGCGGCCTCGATTCCGGTCGCGCCGTCCGGAAGCTCGAGCTCGGATGCGTCGGGGAGAACGACCTTCATGGCGGGTGAGGATAGATGCGGCCCGTTGTACCTTGGTGGTGATGCGCACCGGTATCTGGGCCGCAATCGTCGTAGCGCCGCTCGTACTCCTCGTCGCGATGCTCGCACGCCCCGCCGTGGACCGGAGCTGGGAGAACCATCCCGCCCATTTCTGGCTCGTGCTCGGGGCCGCCGCAGTGGCGATCGCGCTCGGCTGGGCCGTCAGTGTCGCCGCGCGGAGAAGGCGCGACGCTCGGCTATTCCTCATCTCACTCGCCTTCATCGCAAGCTCCGGGTTCCTGGGCCTCCACGCCCTCGCAACGCCCGGCGTGCTCCTCGAGGGACCGAACGCCGGCTTCGAGCTCGCGACCCCGGTCGGCCTCGTTGTCGCGGGGCTCTTCGCCGCGGCGTCGGCCCTCGAGCTCTCGCCTCAGCGCGCGGACTGGGTCATCCGCCGCGGGAACGCGCTACTCGCGGCGCTCGTCGGGCTCATGGCGATCTGGGCGGTCGTGTCGCTCGCTGCGCTGCCGCCGCTTGACGACCCTCTCCCGGCCGAGCAGCTCGACGGCTGGCAGATCGTGCTCGCCGCGGTCGGTGTGGGTCTGTACGGAGTCGCCGCGCTCGGCTACCTGCGGCTCTATCGTCGGCGCCCGGAGCGCTTCGTCTTCGCCTTCACGTTCGCCTTCGCACTCCTCGCCGAGGCGATGGTGGTGATCGTCTGGGCAAGGAACTGGCAGGTCTCGTGGTGGGAGTGGCACATTCTGATGCTGGGCGCGTTCCTCGTCATCGCGCTCGCCGCCCGAGCCGAGTGGCATGAGGAGCGATTCAGCGCCCTCTACCTCGACGAGACGCGCGCCGGAGCCAAGGACGTAAGCGTGTTGCTGGCCGACCTCGCCGGCTTCACGAGCTTCAGCGAGCGCCATGATCCCGCCGACGTCACGTCGATGCTCAACACGTACTTCGAGAAGATCATCCCGCTCATGGAACGCGCCGGCGGCGACGTGCACCAGATCGTGGGAGACGAGCTCATGGTCGTCTTCGACGCTCCCGGTCATCCGAGCCGCGCGGCGCGAGCGGGGCTTGTCCTCCAACGCGCCGCGCAGCGGGTGGCCGAGGGGCATGCCGACTGGCCTCAGTTCCGGGTCGGTGTCAACAGCGGCGAGGTGGTCGCCGGTGTCGTCGGCGCAGCGACAGGCCATCGCAAGCACGGGATCGTGGGCGACGCCATCAACCTGGCGGCACGCCTGCAGGCCGAGGCGCCTGTCGGCGGAGTCGTCATCGGAGAGAACACGTTCCGGCAGCTCGAGGGACGCACGGTCGCGGAGGCGCTTCCCCCGCGGCGCGTGAAGGGGAAAGAGGAGCCCGTCGCGGCCTACGTTCTCCACGAGATCGGCCGCGCGCCAGCCAACGGCGACTAATGCTGCATGGGTGACTGGCGTCTCCCCTTCATTGGCGCCCACCGCCCTGGGGCGTCCGCTCGGGGCCGACGGCAAGCTCGAACTCGAGCTCGTCGAGCGCCCTGCGGAGGATCAGGATCCGCTCGGCGACGTGCGCATGCGCCTGGGGGTCGATCGGGGACGGCCGCGCGACGTCATATCGCTCTCGCAACACACGCCGCCGCTCGAGCTCGCGTGCTTCCTCCATCGAGTTCAGGACGATCCCGATGAGCACGTTCAACACGATGAATGCGGCCACGAGGATGAAGCTCACGAAGTAGATCCATGCCCACGGCTCGAACTCCATCGCGTCGGCCATGTACACGGGGAAGTCCTCGAGGGTCAGCATCACGAACAAGGTCAGCATCGCCCGGCCGATGTTCCCCCACTGCTCGGGAAGCTCGTCCGCGAACAGCACCCATCCGATCATCCCGTAGACGAAGAGGATCATCGCCGTGACGGCGCCGATAGAGGCGAGCGGCGGAACACTCCGCCACACACCGAGAAGAAGCACTCGAAGGTCCGGCAACACCCGCACGATTCGGATCACGCGGAGTAGCCGAACGAGGCGAAGCAGCGTCGCGTTCTGGCGCACGCCGGGCACGAATGCTGCGGCGATGACCACGAAGTCGAAGATGTTCCAGCCGTTGCGGAAGAACGCCAACGGTCGCGGCCAGTACGCCGCGATGCGCACGCCGAGCTCGACGATAAAGACGGCGACGCAGGCAGCGTTCACCGCGTCGAGCGTGCCGCCCCAGCGCGCCTGGAGCCCGTCGTAGGTCTGGAGCCCAAGCGCGACCGCGTTGACCACGATGGTCGCGACGACGACGGTCGTGAACGGGATCGAGTCTACGAGCCTGGCGGCGCGGTTCGTCCCCGACGGCGGGTCGCTGGTGCTCACGGCGTTTGGGAAGTCTGCCGCCGCGGTCGGCGCTCCAACGATGCCTGCCGGTCTCCTTAGAACTTCGTTCAGAATGATCGCCCGTCGCCTCGCGACATGGCCGCTCAGTCTGAAGGGAGTTCTTAGACTCCGATCGATGGGCATTCCGGAGATCGCGGAGCCTGGACGGCTTGCTCGCCTCACCCGAGCGCCGCTCGAGTGGGTTCGGGCACTCATGCGCGGCATCGCGCGGGCGCTCCCACAAGCAGTCGAGGATCTCTTCCGCGACCGGTGTCCTCAATACGCGGCGTCGATCTCGTTCCATGTGCTGTTCTCGCTGTTTCCCCTGACGATCGTCCTCGTCTCGGTCTTCGGGCTCGTTCTTCAGGACGACGAGCTGCGGCAAACCGTCATCGACGAGCTCTTGAGCGTCCTCCCCGTCTCCGCGAGTGGCCAGGCGGACGTCCAGAGCTCGATCGAGGGCATCGCCACGCCTCTCTCGGCGATCGGCTTCATCTCGCTGATCGCGCTGCTCTGGGGTGCCTCGGGGATGATGGCCTCGATCAGGATCGGCCTCGAGGCCGCGCTCAAGGTCGATCGTGGGCGACCCGCTGCTCATGCCAAGCTCGTGGACTTCATCGTCGTGGCAGCGGCCGGCGTGCTCGTGCTCGTGGTGGTCGGCCTGTCAGCGTTCGCCGCGTTCTTCAGTCGGCTCCTCGACCGGCTCGCCGAGGAGATCGGCGTCGGCACGAGCCTGGCGGGGTTTCTGTTTCGCGACGGCCTCCAGCTCGTACTCATCGGAGTGATGGTGCTCCTCCTCTACCGCTTCGTCCCAGCTCGAAAGCTCCGGACGCGAGGTGCGCTCGCGGGCGCGGTGCTCACGGCCATCGGAACATGGGGTGCCGCGCGAATCCTGGCGATAATCTTCGCCGACTTCTCGCGCTACAACCTCATCTACGGCTCCCTCGCCGGCGTGATGACGTTCCTCTTCTTCGTCTATGTCGTCGCCTTGATCCTGCTCCTCGGCGCCGAGTTCGCCTATGCGTGGTCGCAGCCGCCCGGCCCGCCAGGGCCCCCTGTACGCGCTCGGCTCTGGGGCTTCGGTCGCGGCCTCTTCGTCTATCACGACGAAGACGACCCGGCAGGAGTCAGCGAAGCGCCGCCTCGTCGACCGTAAGTGTTCGCGCGTCGGCGTCGAGCGTGCAGCTGACACCGAGCGGAAGGGCGGCGAGATGCTTCCCGTGCCCGAGCGGGAGGCCGTACAGGACCGGCACGCCCAGGGGTTCGAGCCGCTCCTCCAGCACGTCCTCGATCGAGCGGGAGCGAGCCCAGTCGGACACCTGCCGAAGATCTCCCCAGTCGCACTTCTCCATCTGCCCGACGACGACCCCCGCGACGTTGTCGAGCTTCCCCGCATGGGCCAGCTGGACGAGCTCGCCGTCGACGTAGTACGGCGGACAGTGCACGTCCTCGAAGAACAGAATCGCGCCGTCGAGCTCGATCTCCCACGGTGTTCCCATCGTCTGCATGAGAAGCCAGAGACAACCGCCCACGAGCGGTGCGGTCACTCGTCCGCCGCGGATCGTCCGCACCCACGGGTCGTCCGGATCTCGCGGGACGTTTCCGGCGCCGCCGCCGCGGAGCACCTCGAGCAGCCGATCTTTCGAGAACTTCGACATCTCGGCGCTTCCGACTCCCAGCAGTCCGTTGCCATAGATCGTCGCCAACCCCGCCTTCTGTCGAAGTGCGACGTGTAGCGCCGTGAGGTCCGAGAACCCCACGAGCGGCTTCGGGTTTGCAGCGATGAGATCGAAGTCGAGGTACGGGATCGCTTGAGCGGAGCCGAACCCGCCCTGGAGTGCCTGCACGACGTCGACCTCCGGGTCTGCGAACAGCGCGTTCAAGTCATCGCCGCGCGTCCGTGCAGTCACCGGCGACGTAGTCGTCGCGTTCCCATACACCCGACGCGAGCTTTACTCGGTAGCCGCGGTCCTCCCACCACTCGATCCCGCGGAGCACGTCGGATCGGCTGTCGTACGGACTTGCGGCGGCCGCGACTCCGATCGTCCCGCCATCAGGCAGCGGCTTGCCGAAGCGGGTTGCCCCGGTCATGCCGTTCAGCAGATCCGGACCGACTGGCTCGCCTCGGCCTCGCGGCCGCGAACATCCGAGGCGACGGCAGTGAGGACGTGCGTGCCCTTCTTCTTGCCGCCGGTACGCCATGTCATCTCGTAGATGCCGGCGAAGCTCTTCCGGATTCGGCCGATCTGGCGGTTGCCGTCGAAGAACCCGACCGAGGAGATCTGAACGTTGTCGTTGGCGACGACCTGGAGTCGCTGCTTCGCTGCGAGGCACCTGCCTTTCCCGGGCGTGATCCACGTTACGGTCGGGCCGTTCACGGCCTCGGCTCGCAGCCCCGCGAATCTCGTGTTCGGGAGCGGACTGGTGCTCTCCGTGTTGATGTTCTTCGCCTCCTGGAAATCCGAGGCGACGATCTGCATGAACTGCGTGTCCGCCGCGAGTGGCAACGCCTCACGGGGGATCGAGAACGCCGCGATCCCGGTCGCCGGGTCGAAGAGTGTTGCTCCGACCGTCGACCGTCGGGACGACGGCCCGAAATAGAGCTGGAGCGCCATCGGGTCGACTCCCGACTTCGCGTCGGTGATCTTCGCCACGATCGTCGGCCGCCCGCTCGAGAACGTCCGCGTGATCAGCCTCACCACGGGTGGCTTGACGTCGTTCACCCACGAGCGTAGAACGTACGCGACCCGCGAGAGAGCGCCCCGTGAACGGATCACGCCCCGAGTCGACGGAGACGTAGTAGCGCCCCGGCGGCAGGAAAACGCCCCCCGCCGCGCCGATGCTGTACAGGAAGTCCGGTAGCTGCCCGTTGACGTTCACGGGTATTCCTGCGTAGCCGAGAACGTCGTTCTCGTCGAGCGAGCCCAGGAACCACGGGTGGATCGGCTGGTTCGAACTCAGGAGCGCAGTGATCGACGCGTTCAGCTTCGGCGCAGGCCGAGCCACCACGACGCCGGCGTTCACCGCTTGCTTCGAGATGTCGAGCGAGTAGATCTTCTCCTTGCCGTCGTCGTTGACGGACGAGTCGACGCCGAAGATCCCGAGGATCGAGAACGGCGACGTGGGCCAACGGTAGACGCGGGCCCGATCCTCACCGACTCGGGTGTCGCCGGACTGCGTCACCTTCAGACGCGTGACGGGTGCTCCGGTGAGCGACGATCGGCTCACCGAGAACGCATACGGGATCCGGCGGGCATCGCTTCCTCGTCTGAGGACGACGAAACCGAAGTTGTCCCCCGCAACTGCACCCGCGGTCGCACGCGCGACGATCTGAATCACCGCTGTGCCGCCTGGGGCGACCGTGACCGGGGCGGCCTCGACGGTCGCTCCGGTCGAGGCGACCTGCGCCTGGATCTCCGCTGTCCAGGTGCCGGCGCCGTCACCGGCATCCGACACGGCGACCGAGACCGCCCTGCTGGACGGAGTTCCTGCATTCGCGGGCAGGTAGCCGAAGGAGAGCGACTGTGGGGCGGTGAAGATCAGCGGCCGGTCGGCCGCGCCCACTCGTACGAGCCCGGCTCCCTGCACGAGCACGGATGCCTCCTGGGTCAAGGACGTGTCTCCGAATGCGGGACCAGCCGTCGACATGAGCGCGGATTTGAGCTGCTGCGACGTCCACGACGGGTGGCGCTGGACGAGCAACGCAGCTGCACCCGCGACGTGCGGCGCGGAGAAGCTCGTTCCGTCGAGAACTGCATACTCGTCTCCGGCGAACTCGGGAAGCGTCGAGGAGAGGATCTGCGATCCCGGCGCCGTGACGTCGGGCTTCAAAGCGTGGCCGAATGGCGTGAGCCCGGACGACGTGAAGCTCGTCGGCACGCCTGCCCACGTCGTGGGGACCTCGAGAATCTGTCGGCTGAAGCGGACCGTCACCGCGCCCCCGGAGCCGACGGCTGCGGCCCGAAGGCGGGCGCCGTCGAGGTCGGAGATCGTCCCACCGGCGGTCGAGAAGAATGCAAATGTCGGATCGCCCGGACGGTTCTCGACGACCACCATTCCCGTCGCGCCGGCCTCGCGTGCACGCGCTGACTTGACGCTGTACGGACAGCTTCCGCGGCTGACGAGCGCGATAGCGCCCGACAGCGATCCCCCGGGTGCGGCGTCGCAGAGCTGCCGGTTCACGCCGCTGATCGAGCCAACGTCGACGAGGCGCTGATTCGTCGTCAACCAGGACGGCGGGATGCTGTCGGAGGGGGCGAAGGGAATTCTTGCGACCCCCGCGGGCGAGACGACTGAGATCGACGGCCCGAAGACGTGCGCGTTCGCAGTGGCCCCGACGCTGATCGCGTCCGGAGCGGTGGCGGGCGATCCCGCCGTTCCGAGCCCGAAGAAATCGCGATCGTTACCGGCCGAGATCACCGGAACGACTCCTGCACGAGCGACGTTCGCGACCGCCTCGATGAGCACATCTGTGCGCGGATCGGCCTGGGGCCCGCCCCCTGAGAAGTTGATGACGTCCATCCCGTCTCGCACGGCGGCCTCGAAGGCCGCGATGATCTCAGGACTGTTGGCCGAGCAGCAGCCGCCGAGCGGCGCCGGGGCCGGCACGTTGAAGACGCGGTAGTTCCCGATGTACGCGCGGGGCGCGACACCCGCGAGATCGTTCACCGCGGGATGGCATCCGCCTTGTGCCTCGACGCAGAAACCCTCACGGCCCGCCTCGACATCGGTCGGCACACCGGCTATGACGCCCGCGACGTGCGTGCCGTGGAAGGACTGTTCGCGGTCGAGTGGCGCGGCGTTCGCGCCAGGCCCGGCGAAGCCTCGCGCAACGATCACCTTGGCCGTCGTGGATCCTCCCGGACCCTTCGGAAAGCCTGGTGGATACGAGAAACCGGTCGGGTCGAGGAAAGGATGCTCATGGTCGACGCCATCGTCGACGACTGCGACCTTGACCCCGTCGCCCTTCGCCCCGGTCGAGACGCCGAACTGCGGGGCGCCGATAACGGCCGGCCCGCGGTTCATCGAGAGCGTGTAGGTCAGGCTCGGATACACCTGATGCATGAACTCGAGGTCGAGGAGCTTCGGGAGGCGTTCGTACGGGACGCTCACTGCAAAGCCGTTCAGGAGCAGCTGATACCGGCGCGACACTCGGGCCTCGGGGATCTCTTCGCTTAGCTCTGCAATCGCCCGCGCCTGGGCAGCCTCGAGCCCACCGAGGTAGGAGCGTGAGAACGAGCTCGACAGGTTGAGCTTTCGGTTTGGCCCGAAACCGGCGAACCGCCGCGCGAATGCCGCCGCCGCGAGTGGTGGATCATCGAGCGTAACGATGACTCGCGCTCGGGTGCCGCTTGGGGCGTGCCCCGCGAGGTCAGGCGCGGGCCGAACCTTCGCCAGCGCGTTCTCGATGACACTGCGCGGCGTTCGATCGAGCGCGCCAGAGGCCGTTCCGGTGGTTACGGCGAGAGCTACGAGGCAAGCGAGGAGCGCAAGGCGTCGCACGAGCGGCGTTGCTAGCGAACCTTGCGCGAGAAGCTCTGCGACGCCTTCAGACCCTCGAATACAACCGCGACCGATCCTCGGAAGGTCTTGCCCTTTGCGGTCGCAGGAAGGTTCCACGTGCACGTTGCGGCGCCGGCCACGACACGCTGGACTTGCGCCTTCAGCCTGGCGTTCCCGATCCGGCCCACACAAGTCACCCGGCCGTTCTGGACGACTGCGCCCGTGTCGGAGCGCGCGGCGACGAGCCGCAGGATAAAGGCGCGCCCTGCCGTCGGCGCCTTCGGGGTCGGCTTGAGGCTCTTCACGACGAGCGTCGGCGGTGTGATTTTGAGCTCGTACTGGTAGAGGCCCGCACCAGCTGCCGGCGCGATGTCGGCGACGGCGTTGGTGAAGTCGAGGTCACTCGTCGCCGGATCGATGGTGATGCCCGAGAAGGCCAGGACGTTGAACCTGAGGGCTCGAGTGTTACCAAGCTCAGCCGAGCTGATGTTGATCGTGATCCCGCCCTGGTACGCGAAGAGGAGGCTCGTGGCAGGCGGATCTCCCGCACGCCTCGTATGACCGGATCCATCCCAGCGGAACAACGCGGCCTCTCCGCCGAAGATCTCGATCGCATAATCAGCGCCAGCAGTCAACGGATCAGTGTCGCCCGTTGCGGGATTGTTGTCGGAGTCGACAAACAATCCGATCAGCATGTCCTGCGTAAAGGTCGGCCGATTCGGGATGTTGACCCTGAACGAGATCGCGCCTGCGTCGTTGTTCGAGACGGTGAGCGTGGTGACGTCGGGTGCGGCCGCGTTCTCACCCGACGAGTCCTGATAGGTCGTGCTGTTGGCGGAAACCAATTTTGGAGCGGCGGTCCCGGAGAGAGCTCCCGAGGCGATCGTCGGAAGTGCGACGACCGCGACTGCGATCGCGAGCAAGATCCCGGGGCGAGTGAGCGGTCGCACGTCGCGCGTCAGGGTAGTTGCGCCCCGCGTCGGGCGCAACTACGTGCCACGTGCGGGAGCTCGACGGCAACTCTCCATTCCCCCTCGAGTATGAGCCGCAGGTTGACATGTGACCTATTCCTGAACCCAGTCCCGATCCGGTTGATCCACGACCGCTGGATCGACAAGTACACGGAGCGCCTGGTGTCGGCGCTCGCGGATCTCAAGACCGAACTGGAGGCAACGGCATGAGCACACAGACCGAGACCGCGGTCACCACGCAGATGTTTCGCGTCTGCTTCCAGAGGTTGAGCCAGATCTCCGCGGCTTCAGCCCCCACTTGCCGATGCGGCGGTCTTGCATCGCACCGCGGAAACCTGCTATAGTGAACCTAATGGTTC
This sequence comes from uncultured Thermoleophilia bacterium, assembly GCA_963827525.1. Classification (GTDB taxonomy): domain Bacteria; phylum Actinomycetota; class Thermoleophilia; order Gaiellales; family Gaiellaceae; genus GMQP-bins7. The sequence goes on along the minus strand of CAWHBH010000016.1, from coordinate 29,058 downwards.
AGTATAAGACGACCGTCGACCGCGCCTTTGCAGCCCTCGGCGACCCGACCCGGCGCGCCGTGCTCGAACGGCTCGGCGTCGGCAGCGCGACGATCAGCGAGCTCGCCGAGCCCTTCGGCATGTCGCTGACCGGGATGAAGAAGCACATCCGGCTGCTCGAGGAGGCGGAGCTCGTCACGACGGAGAAGGTCGGCCGTGTCCGCAGGTGCACGCTCGTGCCCTACGCCTTCGAGGGCATCAGCACGTGGCTGCAGCGGCTCGACCGCTTCGCGCAGGTCGTCGAACGCACGAAAGGAGCACGATGAGCACCACCACCAACAAGAGCACCACCAAGAAAGACAAGAAGTCCGAGGGATTCACGGCCGAGGAAAAGGCCGCGATGAGAGCGCGCGCCAAGGAGCTAAAGGCGGCCGCGGAGGGGGAAGAGGCCGTGCTCTCCGCGCTCGCGGCGATGTCGCCTGACGATCGCGCCCTCGGCGAGCGGGTCCACGCGATCGTCAAGGAGACCGCCCCCGACCTCACGCCGAAGACCTGGTACGGGATGCCCGCGTACGCCAACAAGGACGGCAAGGTCGTCCTCTACTTCCGCAACGCGGAGAAGTTCAAGGAGCGCTACGCGATGCTCGGCTTCAACGACACCGCCAACCTCGACGACGGGTCGATGTGGCCGGTCGCCTTCGCGTTGACCAAGCTGACCAAGGCCGACGAGGCCAGGATCGCGAAGCTCCTCAAGCAGGCGGTGAGCTGAAGATGAACGAGACCACGGTCACCACCCCGAACGAGCTCGAGATCCGCGTCGAGCGGGTCTTCGACGCGCCGCCCGCGCACGTCTTCTCCGTCTGGACGGATCCGCAGCTGATCCCCGAATGGTGGGGCGACGGCACGGTCGTCGAGGAGATGGACGTCCGCCCCGGCGGCACGTACCGCTTCCGCACGGCGTTCGGCGTCGTCGAGGGCGAGTTCCGCGAGGTCGAGCCACCGGAGCGGCTCGTGCAGACGTTCCAGAATCACCTGCAGACGCTCGAGTTCGAGGATCTCGGTGAGCAGACGAAGCTGACGCAGACGATGCGCTTCGCCACGTCCGAGGAGCGCGACACGACCATGCAGTACGGCGTCGAGGAGGGCGCGAAGGGCGGCTTCGCGCGCATCGACGCGGTGCTGGAGAAGATCGCGGCGTGAGGCCGGTGCCGCAGTCGCGTGCGCAGTGCACGGCGGACACGCTCGCATTGCTGCGCACGAAGGGCGACTGCTGGGTGGTGAGCGCGGACGCGATGGGGAAGCTCCATCTCGACCGCGCTCTCCCATCACTCAGACAGCGCGGCGCTCATGCTCGCGACGCCGCCGGATGGGTTCGTATGGGAGGCCGCATCGGTTTGAGCCGAGCGGCAGGGTCAGCACTCAGGACGGCGGTTGCCAGCAGGATCTCGTGGGTCAGTGGTTTGACGGGACTATGAGTCAGCGCACAGGGGTGCCAACAATTCGTTTTGACGCCACGCTGTACACGATCGACAAATGGACCATTTTGCGCTTGCCTGAGAAAGCGAGCGGGAAACTGCCGTCGCGCGGGCAGGTGGCAGTACAAGGAACGATCAATGGCCATGGGTTCCAGACGGTGTTGGAACCAGATGGCTATCTGGGCCACTGGATGAGGATTGACGGAGAGCTACAACGAGCCGCTGCTGTAAGCGCGGGTGACACCGCCACGCGTCGAAATCGAGCAACTCAAAGACTGGCCGGAGCCGAACGTGCCACAGGATCTTGAGGCAGCTCTGGCAGCGGCCCCTCAGAAGATCCAAGACCTATGGGATGACATTACGCCGATGGCGCGCTGGGAATGGGTTCGCTGGGTCAATGCAACGCAAAACCCTGATACGCGCAAACGACGGGTCGAAGTAAGTATCTCGAAAATGAAGAGCGGGAAGCGACGGCCCTGCTGTTTTAACCTTGCCGCATGCACCGACCCGAACCTGTCAAAGAGCGGCAGGCTTATTGAACCAGCCTGACGAAAACATTCCCCCGCGACCATGCCCCGCCCCGACCAACACGTTCGCGGGGGTGGGGTAGCGCGTCACGGAGTTCGAGTCGCCACCCGGCCCGTAAGCTCGACGGCAGTCTCAGCCGAGTGCCTTGTGGTACGTGCGTCGCCGAGCGAAATGCTGGTAACCCGCACGTTCGAAGGCCTTGACCATTCCGACGTTCTCCTGGTCGCAGTCACCACGAATCTCGGCCGCCCCGTCCTCGAGAAGCCGTTCCGTGCCTCGCTCTACTAGCACCCGAGCGAGGCCGCGGCCTCGCTGCTCAGGGACGACGCCGACGTAGGCGATCACCGCCGTACTCGGATTTTTCGCCGCAATGATCACCCCCGCGAGCACATCGTCCTCGCTGTAGGCGAGCTCCCACCACTCGGGCTGGTGCGCCATGCCCTGGTAGTCGAGGAAGTCCGCTTGTGCCGCCCCCAGCCTTCCACGCTCCTCGATGCTGCGAGTGATCCAGGAGTCTCGCGTCCCCTCGTAGGTCGCGGCGATCGCATTGACGAACGCGGCTTCCCCGACATCCGGCAACGGGCGAAACTCGAGCGTGTGCCGCGGCCTTGCGCCTTGCGAGGACAGGTTCGAGTATGTCCAGCGCAGCCCGTCACGCAGGAGCTCATACCCGGCGCTCTCGAGAAGACGAATCCGCGCCTCCTCGTTGTCCTGATACTGCGGCGCCGCGGGCGGCTGTCGACCGAGTGGCTCAAGCCGTCGGCGCCGAGCTCGGCTGCCAGCTCGTGCACCCTCGCCAGGAGCGCATGCCCGGTCGAGAGATCCTCCTCGCTCCAGTCGGTGTCGATCAGGACGATGTCCGTGGGCACAGGTTGGCCCGGCAGTGCCCACAAAGCTGCCCGTGCGATCGGGGCCGCCGCCTCCAATCCGAGCAGGCACCACGCGGGAGTCGTGCACTCCTGGCGGAGGAGCGACTCGGCGTAGTCCTGCAGTTGCTGATGGTACGGCGACCCTGCGGAGACGGACAGAAATGCGTTCATCGACGCTGCTTCGGCGGTGACGAACGCGAGCGAGCTCCCGGCCGTCGAATGCGGCAGCTGGCCGTGCGTCTCTTTCCTCAAGCGCTTCTCCGTTCGTCGTCGGGAGCCGCTTCTCCGGTGTAGAGACCGTTGCCGGCTCTGTTGTTGGCGATGATCTGCCTGAACATCGCCTCGAGTGCCCGCGCGTTGATCGTCTCTCCTTCCCGGATCGAGATCTGGCGCGCCGTCTTGTTGTCGTGACCGCCGGTGGTGATGCCCTCGGGATCAGGCACGATCGCGCCGTCGTAGAGGAAGACGTTGACGTGGTTCTTCGCCGCCAGGAGCGCGCAGACGTTCCCCTCGAGCACGAAGTACGGGCGATCTCTGAACTTGATCGTCTCGACGACCTCCGAGCCTGCGGCGTGGACGATGTCACGGACCTCGTCGCAATCGCCTGTTTCCCGAGCATGCATCTATTACGCGTCGACGCGTCGATCGCTTAGGTACGTCGCATTCGACCCCTCGGTCTCGGCCTATGCTCTGCGCTTTGCCGGTCATCGTTCAGCTAAGACTGACGTCTAGGTCGAAACTCATCGCGGCCCTCCGTCTTCATGCCCCGACCCGACGAACGCGTTACGGGGGTGGGTGGTTCCGATGCGCCGTTCTATACGCGTGCGTACGCGTGCGCGGGATAACAGGTTGGCCTCGCACACATCATGGGCACCCGCTCCCAGGCCCCGACTCGACTAACCGGTCACGGGGGTGAATTTGCCGTCTCCGGCCAGTAACGACGACGACGACTGATCGTCAAGCGGACGAGTGGTGTATCGACTACTGGGACGGCGAGGGCTGACGCGAACCAGCCGCACGTGGCTTGAGAAGGGTCGTCTAACGCGACGTGGCGGCAGGCTGCGTCAGCGCAGGGGTTGACCCAGCCGTTGACCCGAGTCGGATCGCCCCCGAGATCCAGGACCGATGAAAACACCTACTATCGAAGGACCCGACCATGCCGTATGCGATCCGACAACTCGACGCATCAACATGGGACGCCTTCGCCGAGCTCGTCGAGCGCAACAACGGGGTTTACGGTGGCTGCTGGTGCATCGGCTATCACCCCGAGTGCGCAGAGAAGGGGATCAACTATCGCGACGCCAAGGAGGACCGCGTCCGCACGGGGCGCGCTCATGCCGCGCTTGTCATCGACGAGAACGGCGCCGCCCAGGGCTGGTGCCAGTACGGCAGCCCGGAGGAGCTCCCGGGCATCAAGCACAGGCGCGAGTACGACAAGGACGCTCCACCGCTGCCGGATTGGCGGATCACCTGCATCTTCGTCGACAAGAGGCATCGCGGTCAGGGCATCGCCCGGGCAGGCCTGGAGGGCGCGCTCGACCAGATCGCCCGTCTCGGCGGCGGCCTCGTCGAGGCCATCCCCGAGGTGACCGCCGGTCGCGAGGCACAGGGCCGCTTCCTCTTCAGCGCGACGGTCGAGCTCTTCGAGCAGTACGGCTTCACCCGGGGTCGCCGCGTCGGCAAGCACGCCTGGATCGTGAGCAGGGCCGTCGAGCCCGTTTGAGCATCTGGGTACGTCGGCCTCGGGCGAGGCCGGCGCCTAGCAGGCCCCAGCCCGACGAAGGCGTTCACGCGGGTGGGGGCTCAACGCCTCTGTATTACGCGTGCGCGCGCACGCGCGATGGAAAAGTGGTGGGCATTCCTGACGAGGGGTGCCCCAGTCTCGGAGCTTGCGGCGCGCTATGGCGCGAGCGTGGCAGAAGGAGCCTCCGACCCGGAGCAGGCATACGCGGGATCAGAGGAACCACGGATGGGCCCCTCGTACTGGGACCGCCTCCCCTGGTCGTAGCTTCCTGCGCGACACCCGGCCGGAACAGCGCCAGCCTCGCGAAAGTCCGCGCTCATCCTTGCGCGCACGCGCGTAATCCATAGGCCCGCGAACGAGTCTAGAGACCGGGCTAGGTTGGTCCTCGCACTACTCCGGGACGGTGGACATGTCCATGTGGATGAACGACCATTGGTGCCCGTCGAGATCGCGGAAGCCACGCATGTACATGAAGCCCTGATCGTCCGGCTCGCCTAGCTCTTCCGCGCCCGCGGCGACGGCCTTGTCGGTGAGCTCGTCGACGTGATCACGGCTCTCCGCCGAGAGGCCGATCGTGACCTCGCGGCTCTTCGACGTGTCTGCGATCTCCTGAGGCGTGATGAAACTCTGGAAGAACGGCTCGACTTCCAGCATCACGGAAGCCTCGTCGCTGATGACCATGCGCGACGCATTGTCGTCGCTGAACTGCTCGTCGAACGAGAACCCGACCGTCGTGAAGAACTCCTTGGCCTTCGGGAGGTCCTTCACGGGCAGGTTGATGAACGTCATCATCGCCATGGTTGGCTCCTCTCTGAAGTGACGTGTCTCTGTGAAGACGGCTCTCACGAGCAGAACTCATTGGTCGAGCGGCTCATATCGCAAGAGGTCACGCCCGAGTCGTACGTCTTCCGCGTCCAGTAGCCGCATCCTCAGCTTCTCGCCCTGGAACGCGCGCCCGCCCTCGCCCCAGACCGCGGGATCGAGCCAGAAGCGGATCTCGTCGACGAGGCCGTTCGCGAGCAAGTCGCGCGCCAGCTCGCCGCACCCGATGAGGAACAGGTCTCCATCGACCTCCTCCTTCAGTCCGCGAATTGTCTCCACCGCATCGCCGTCGATCAGGGTCGCGTTCCACTCGAGCGGTCCTGTCAGCGTTCGCGAAGCGACGAACTTCGGCATCGGGTTCAGCATGTCCCCCCACAGGCCCGTCTGCTCCGGCCAGTAGCCGGCAAGGCCCTCGTAGCTCTTCCGCCCGATAACCATTCCCGCCGCTCCCCGGAACTGATCGCGGGCGGCGCTGTCGTGGCCGCCCTCGGAGACGTACCACTCGCCCACGTCGGGCACGCCGTCGTCGCTCATCGTCGTTGTGTTGATCAATCGGCTCACGCTGACCTCCCTCGCTGTCGTTCGTACTACGACTCGCCGTGTGCTCGAACTTCATCGTCCGTCGCCCTATGAGGTTCGACGCGGACGTCAGCCCTAACTACGCCGAAGCCTCGCCTCTAGCTCAGGCTCCTCGATCCGCCGACCCGACGCCGAGCTAGCCACGAGCTCGATCAGAGATGATGTCCTTCTCCAACCTCATACGCCTCTCGGACCCACCCCGCGAACTCGTCATCGAGCTGATCGAGCGCTGCGACGCGTACTGGTGCACTAACAGTCGCTTGGTGTACGGCGATGCGCTGCGTAGCCATTCGTTCTTCGGTTTTGCTCCCGCAAAACCGCGGCGTGAGCCCTTGAACGTGATCGCCGTCTTGTTACCTACACCTCTAACTGCCCGCATGCCTCTACCAGGCCGTTGATGGATCCAGGAGCGATCCCCGTCCTCATCGCAGCGACCGCTATGGGTTACCGCTCCTTGACCTGTCGTGGCAGGACCGCTCGCACTCTGTCGGAGGCCCGTCCCGCGCGCTCCAGGCCGATGAACGCAAATGTGCTCGCACCGATCTTCCCGATCGCAGCGCCCTCGGGCTCCGGGCCCTTGTTATCGCTGCGGTTGTCGAACGAAGGACCTTCCTCGCTGTTCGAGTTCGCCGGGGTCGATGCTCTACTCGAAGACGATCACGCTGCGGATGCCGTCCTGCGCCTCCATGAGCTCGAATCCGCGGTTGACCTCGTCGAGGGTGAGCCGATGGCTGAGGAGCGAGTCGACGTCGATCTCGCCGCCGAGCCAGCGCTCGACGAGCTGCGGGACCTGCGTCCGCCCCCTGACCCCGCCGAACGAGGATCCGGTCACGCGCCGGCCGGTGATGAGCAGCCGGGGGAGGATGTCGAGGGTCTCACCCTTGCCGGCGACACCGACCATCGTCGCGAGGCCCCACGCCTCCCGTGCGGACTCGACCGCCTGGCCCATCACGTGCACGTTGCCGGTCGCCTCGAACGTGTAATCGGCACCGAAGCCGCCGGTCTCCGCGCGGATCCAGTCGACGACGTCGTCTCCAGCAACACGCGTGTCCGTGGCGCCGTGATGCCGGGCCATTGCGAGGCGCTCCTCGGAGAGGTCGATCGCGATGATCCTTTCCGCGCCTGAGAGTCGAGCGCCGATGACCGCGCCGAGTCCGACCAGGCCACACCCGAACACGGCGCACGTCGACCCGGCATCTACTTCCGCTGTGTACAGAGCGGCACCCATTCCGGTCGCGAGACCGCAGGCGAACGGCGCGCACCCCTCGAGCGGGGCGTCCGCCGAGACTTTCGCGAGGGCGATCTCCGGCATGACTGTGTACTCGGCGAACGTCGACGTTCCCATGTAGTGACGCATCGGCTCACCGTCCCGTGACAGGCGTGTCGTGCCGTCAGGGAGGTGGCCGAGGCCCTGCTGGTCGCGGATCGCCGTACAGCGGTTCGTTCGCCCGCTACGGCAGTGGATGCACTCCCCGCATTCGGGAGCGAACAACGTCACGACGTGGTCGCCGATCGCGAGAGACGTGACGTCGGAGCCGACGCTCTCGACCACACCGGCACCCTCGTGCCCGAGCACGCATGGCGCGTAGCCGCTCGGATCCACACCGGAAGCCGTGTAGAGATCCGTGTGACAGACACCGCACGCGCCGAGGCGGACGAGGACCTCTCCGGCCTTCGGCTCGGCAAGGTCGAGCTCCTGGACGACGAGCGGCTGGCCGAACTCCTCGAGCACGGCGGCGCGGATCCTCATTCGGCTTGCTCCTCTCCGGTCGTGTAGTCGGTCAGGTTCGATCGCCGCGCTGAATGCCCTTGGCCGCGAGCGCGGCGTCCACGCGAGCGCTGATCTGCTCCCCGAGCGCGGTCATGCGTGAGGCAATGTCCTCGATATCCGCGTCCTCGCCTGCAGAGGCCGCGGAGAACGCCTGCGACTCGGCGAGACGCCCCTCGAGGGAGCTCAGGACCTGCTCCTGGATGCGCGCCGCCAGGTTCGCGCCGAATTGCTCGGAAGGTCCAGCCTCGGTCAGTGGGCTCTGTTTCCACGGGACCGGCGCTTCGGCAGGTGCTTGCTCCGTGTCCTCTCCGATGTCCACCCCGTCGATCGCGAGCTCGTAGATGCGCTCGGGCTCGTCGATGCCCTTGAGGTGGCGCTCTCCCCGCGGAAAGACGGCGACGCCGTCGGGGAGGGTCGTGCCGACGAGTGAGCGCGTCGTCTCGGACAGCAGAACGTTCCCGCCGCGGGCAGCCGTGCAGATGCGCGCAGCGCGGACGACATCGAGGCCGAGGTATCCCTCGTCGCCGACGGCCGGCTCCCCCGTATGGAGGCCGATGCGCACCCGAACGACCGCGGCCTCGGGCCACTCCGTCGCGGCATGTGTCCGCTGTACCTCGACCGCTGCGCCGACCGCGTCGCGTGCTCGCTCGAACGCGAAGAAGAACGCATCGCCCTGCGTGTCGATCTCGACCCCGTTCGCCGTCGCGAACGTCTCGCGGACGATACGACGGTGCTGACCGAGCACCTCGCCGTAGCGCTCGCCCAGGCTCTTCAGCAGCTCGGTCGAGCCCTCGATGTCCGTGAACGCGAACGTGACGGTCCCGCTCGGAAGCCCGTGCATCGCAACATCGTAGGAGCTTCGCGCTATGGGCGGTACTGGGCTCGAACCGGTGACCCCCAGCTTGTCGATTACGGGATGACGAGGCCAGGGATGGTCAGGACACGGGTGGCATATTCGTCGGCGGACTTAGCCGGCGCGATTTGGGCAAGGTATTCGGCCACCGCTCTACGGAACAGACTGTCGGCGAGGACGAGATGGTCTTCGATCGCGGTGCCGTCGGGGTCGAGCATCGACTTGTACGTGGGTGAGTTTGAGAAGCGGAAGATCAACGACTCGGGACAGCGGCTCGCAGCGGCCTACGCCTCGGGGATTGGGTCACAGCCGCGCTGACATTGCGAGGCTCGCTGGCGCACCTCTTAGGCTGGCTAGCGTCATGCTTCGTGCCTACTGGTTCTCGTCCTGCCGGGCAACCGTCGTGTGAACCAGAACGAGATCACCGCGAGCAACGCGACCGCGAGCATCGACGTCTTCAACGCGTCGAGCTGGGCGTTGCCGTAGTCGGCCGTCACCGCGTCCGCCTCGGCTGGGGTCGCCCCGGCGTCGAGCAGTGCTTGGTGCGCTTGCTCGGTCGTGACGATCGGGATCCCGCTCTCGGTGGCACTTGCGATCTGAGTCTTGACGTCCTCAGATAGAGCCGGGTTCTGCTCGATGCGGTTGTTGAACCCGTTCAGCAGCCCGAGCAGCAGGACGGAGCCGATGAGCGCCGTGCCGAGGGACGCACCGAGGTTCTGTGCAGTCCCTTGAAGTCCGCCGGCCTCGTTCGTCTGCTCCGGCGGCGCCGAGGACATGATCACGTTGCCGAGCTGCGACATGAGGAGTCCGGCGCCGATACCGAAGAAGACGAGCGACAGCGCGAAGGACGTTCCGTTCAGGGTCACGTCGATCGTCCCAACGAGGACGAGAGCCGCGATCGCCATCGCACCCAGGCCGACCTGAACGACGGCCCGCGGCGCGAACCGCACTGCCAGCTTCGGCCCGATGAGTGCCGCTGCGAGCATCGAGATGGACATCGGGAAGAGCCGCTTGCCCGTCTCGAAGGCGTCGAAGCCGAGCACGACCTGGAGGTACACGGGCAGGACGAAGAACGTCCCCATCAGGATCAGCTGCTGACCGCAAAGCGACGACAAGCCGCCGCGCAGGGCCTCGATCTTCAAGAGCGCCCGGTCAAGGAGCGTGCTCTCGCCGCGCCGCTCGCGGCGCTCCTCCCAGGCCAGGAAGCAACCGAGGACGACGAAGCCGCCGACGATCAGGAAAGGCACCAGCGAGAAGCCCGAACGGCGTGATCTCGTGCCCGGCGATCGTCGGCGCGTCGATCGGGTAGATCCAGCCCCAGGTGCTGCTCTTCAAGATCCCGAACACGATCAGCCCGAGTGCGAGGGCTGAGAGCGCGGCACCGCCGACGTCAAGCTTCGGCACCTGCTCGGGCTTGGGAGCACGCTTCATGCGCCGATGGACGATGAGGATCGCGATCACCACCACGACCTCACCGACGAAGACGTACCGCCAGCTGAAGTACGTCGTCACCCAGCCGCCGATCAGCGGTCCCGCCGCGATCGCCGCGCCCGCAGCGCCGCCGATCATCCCGTAGGCGAATGCGCGGTCCTTTCCCTCGTAGTTGGCGGCGGTCAGCGCCGCGATCGCAGGGATCACGAGCACCGCCCCGAGTCCCTCGATCAGCGACCAGCCGAAGAGCAGCGTTGGAAGGTTCGGGCTGATCGAGGTGATCGCCGACCCGGTTCCATACACCGCGAGGCCAAGTCCGAACGCTCGGTCGCGGCCCCAGATGTCGCCGAGCTTCGCACCGACGAGCATGAACGCCGCCATCACGAGCGTGTACATCGTGATCGCGCTCTGCACGCCGGTGACCGTCGTGTCCAGGTCGGACCACGATCTGCGAGATCGAGACGTTCATGACGCTCGAATCCAGGACCATTACGAACTGCGCCGACGCGAGGATGATCAGCGGCAGCCACTTGCGCACGGGCCGACTCTAGAGCTGTGAGCCGAATGACGCGCCGCGTGTCCACGCGAATCTGACCCAAATCTGACCCAGATACAAAACGAGGCCCCGAAAAGGGGCCTCGTCTTTGTCCTCAAACGCCTTGCCTAAGCCATGGGCGGTACTGGGCTCGAACCGGTTACCCCCAGCTTGTCGAGTCAGAGCGCCCCCCGCGGCGTCCATCGCGACCGTTGCCACCGAGCGAACGCCGTCGCGCGAGCGGCTACGAAATCTGGCTCTGAGCACGACTACGGGGATGTGGCGGGCTCGGGCGGCTCGAGCGCGGCTTTCGCCACCGCCACGCGCTCGCGCCGGGCCTTCGTCAGCTCCTGCACGAAGATCTGGACTGTCGCGGCGAGCGGCACGGCGGTGAGTGCGCCGAGCACGCCGAGCAATGCGCCGAACAAGGTCACGGCGACGATGATGAAGAAGCCCGAGAGGTTGACCGCCTTGCCCTGGATCTTGGGGGTGAGGATGTTGTTCTCGACCTGCTGGTAGACGAGCACGACGATGAGCATGATGATCGCGGCGAGGAGCCCTTCCTCGGCCCACAGCGTCGGCACGAGGATGAAGCCCGCGATGGTGGCGCCGATGTTGGGAATCATGTCGAGCAGCCCCGCGATCACTGCGAGCCCGAGCGCGTAGCTCGAGCCGAGGAGCCACGCAGTGACCCCCTGCGTGGTTCCGGCGATCGTCGCGATGACCACCACGCCGATCGCCCAGCGGGACACCGACTCGGTGACCCGCTCCCACACGGCCAGCCAGCGGTCGTCCTCTCCGGGCACGAGGATGCTCGCCAGCGCGCCCTTGAGGTTCGCGATGTCGCAAAGAAGGAAGAGACAGATGAAGAGGATCGTGAAGGCCGCCAGGAAGACCCCGAAGAAGCTGCCGGCGATACCGAGCATGGCCGCGATCGTGTCGGGCACCGACGCCGCGATCGTCTCGGCCCCCGCCTGGACGTTCTCCGCAGCGCCGGTGTCGCCAAGGGAGTCGAGCTCTCCGGAATCGCGCAGGCTCTGTACCGTCACAGGCAGGTCCTGGAGGTAGTCGCGCACGCTTCCGACGAGCGGAGCGAGCAGCAGGAGGGCGAGCAGCGTGACCGCAACAGCCGTTCCCAGTACGGTCACCGTGGCCGCGAGCCCGCGCGACATGTGCGTCCTCGCCATCACGAAGCGCACCGGATACTCGAAGACGAGCCCGAGGAAGATGCCTACGAAGACGATAAGGAACGTGTCGCCGATCGCCCAGAAGGCCGCCATCACGCCAATCGCCGCCGCGACGAGCAGAATCGTCCGCATGGGCAGCACCAACTCGACTCGCCGGGTGCTGCCTGGGTCCATAGCGGGGAAGCCTACGCGGCCGAGCGGCGGGATCCGGGCGCGCTATCGGGACACACGCCGATCCTCAAGAGCATCGTCTCATCGGCGCGGGGCGAACGGTCGTAGCTCGTCGGCGCCGGGTTGGACGATCCCGACGTGGGATTCGGGCACCTCGTTCCAGGCACCCGGAAGGTCGCCGAGAGGCTCGGAGACGACGACTCTCGTCTCGTCCGACAGCCCGGCGAACGCTTCGATGTCCGGGTAGACGGCCTTCAGCGCGTCCATGCGCGTGCTGTAGTAGAGCGACCGCGAGTCGCCCTCGCTCGAGTAGCGGAATGCCCACACGCTGCGCCCGTCGGTCGTGGCGATGGTCATCTGGATCGGGTGCTCGATGCCATGCGCGCGTCCCGTGTCCTCGACGACGCCGACCATCCGCTCGACCGCCCCCACAGGGTCGCTCTCGAGCCCGAAGGTGAGCGCGAGGTAGAACATCGTCTCCGAGTCGGTCGTGCCCTCGATCGACGGATAGAGCGACTCGTCGACGGCGAGTGCCAGCTCGCGCTTCACCCGCGAGAACTCGCGGATCAGACCGTTGTGCATCCAGAGCCAGCGCCCGTAGCGGAACGGGTGCGTGTTCGTCTCCTGGATCGCCGTTCCCGTCGACGCGCGGATGTGCGAGAAGAAGAGCCGCGACGAGATCCCGGCGGCGAGCTCGCGGAGATTACGGTCGTTCCAGGCCGGGTGGATGCTGCGGTAGAGCCTCGGCGTTTCCCCCTCCTCGTACCAGCCGACGCCGAAGCCGTCGCCGTTCGTCGTCGTCGCCCCTAGCTTCGCGTGCAGACTCTGGTCGATCAGCGAGCGGTCTCGCTTGACGAGGAGCTCCTCGAGCCGGATCGGCGATCCCGAATAGGCGAGCCAACGACACACGAGCGCTACCCGTCCGCCGCGCGTGGCTGGGTCATCGGGATGCGCTCGGTGAAGAAGAGAGCGCCGATTGCGAGCGCGGCGAGGATCGCGAGCGCCGAGCGGAGGCCGTCGAGGCGCGCGTCGGCGTAGGCGTCGAGCGTCGCCTCGGTCGTCCCCCGGCCGACCCGAGCCTCGTCGAGCGCGGCCTCGAGATCCGCGTCGGAGATGAACGGTACGCCGCCCGCGAGCTCGACCTGCGCCTGCGACTTCACAACGGTCGCGATCGACACGTTCATCACCGAGCTGTCGAGCGTCATCAGGAACTGGCCCGACGCGAGTGTGAGCAGCACGAGGGTGGCGCCGGCGACGCGTGTGGACGCTGCTTCCGGGCTTGTCACAGGAGCGATCTTCTCATCCGCGCGCAGTCAGTGGAAGTACGCGAGCTTGTCCCACAGCCAGCTCTCCACACGCTCTCGTGTACCGGCGGGCGGCTCGCCGGGCTTCGACCGCGAGATGTCGGGTTCGAACAGCCGCTCCTCGAAGAGCGAGATCTGGGCTCCGCGCGATCATCATGATCTCCGAGTCGCGGTAGAGCGCCCAGGCATCGAGATTCACGTGCCGAAGCTGACCAGCGCACAGGCACCGTGCGTAGTCGTCGTGAGCAGTCGGATAGCCGGCCTCGTGTCCAGCACGAGTGAACCGGAGCAGGAGCTCCGTGTCCTGCGTCGTCTCGGGCTGGCTCACGCCGCGGGGCGGACGCGCTTCCAGACCGCGTCGAGGACGACCGCGAGCAGCGCTATCGCGAGGATCGCGGAGAACGTCTCCGGGGCGTTGCGGAAGGTGTCGACTGCAAACGCGACGAGGACGACCGCGGTCACGAGTATTGCGGCGATGACGATGGCCGTGCGAGCGCCGATCTCCGCTCGGAGCTTGTACCCCGCAGCGCCGACGAGCAGGAAGATGAGGAGCGAGATGGCGCTGCCGACGGACGCGATGGCCGAGAGGTCGACGAGGTTGGCGACGACGAGCATCAGCGCCGCGGTGACGAGCACTCCCGCATGGGGCCCAAGCGTCGAGTCGCGGCCGAAGAAGGGCGGGAACTGGCGCTCCTGCGCCAGCATCGCGGTCAGCCCCCCGGAGGCGTAGAGCGTCGCGTTGACCGACGACGACGTCGCGAGGAGAGCGGCGATCGCCATCATCGTGAAGCCGGCGTCACCGAGCGCCGGGCGCGCTGCCTCGGCGATCGCGGTCTCGCCGTACCCGACCACCTCGTCGACCGTGAGCGTGCCGAACACCCCGAGCGAGATGAGGATGTACGTGATGGCCGTGACGCCCAGCGCGATGTACATCGCCAGTGGCAACTCTCGGGCTGGATCGCGAAGGTCGCCGACCGCGAACGTGATGACGCTGAATCCGAGGTACGCGAAGAACGTGAGTGCCACGCTTGCGAGGATGGTCGAGTACGACGGGTAGCCGTCCGGGCTGAGCAGGCTCCAGTCGATGTCGACGATCGTGACCGCGATGAAGATCGCGAACACGATGAGAAGCAGGAAGACGATCAGCGATTGGGCACGATCGACGACGCTCGAGCCCACGAAGTTGATGCCGACGCAGCCGACGATGACGAGCGTCGTGAAGAGGTTGTCCCACCAGCCCGCAGCATCGTCGCCGACGAAGAGCGAGGTCGCGTAGCTCCCGAACGCAACTGCGACCATCGCGCCGACGATGACGATCGCGGAGAAGTATCCGAGCCAGGACGCGATGCCGACGAGCCGCCCGTTTCCGAATCCGGCCATCGCGTAGGCGATGAGCCCGCCCGAAGACGGATACCGAACGCCGAGCTTGACCACCGTGTAGCCGAGGAGCGCGGCGACGATTCCCGCGAGCAGGAACGAAAGCCACACCGCGGAGCCCGCTACGGCCCCGGCCTCACCGAGTAGGGCGAAGATGCCGGCGCCAATCATCGCGCCGATGCCCAGGAACGCCGCGCCGCGAACGCTCACGCTACGGAGTCGTCGGTACCGGCGGCGCGGGCGTGTGCCCGCCGAAGAAGAGCCAGACGATCACGATGCCGACAAGCGCGGTGACGATCCAGCAGATCTGCAGCGGCAGCTGGAAGGAGTGGTCGATGACGCGCTTGCCGAGAGTCGTCGTCCCGGTCGTGTCAGCCTCGGCGGCGGCGATCTGCGTCCCGTTGGCGGGAAGGAGGAGCACGCCCACGACTGCTGTCCACATGGCGATCATGTAGCCGGCGCCGATCCCGAGCGCAAGCCCCAGCGGGACCATCGTGCGCGTCGCCGCCGACTGGCTCGTCGTGAGCGCTGCAACGAGGAAGATGGCGACCGCGATCATGAACGGCCAGTTCTCGGCGAGGCCGCCCAGCGCTGTGACGATCGCGTCCTCGTTGTTCGCGATGAAGGTGTCCGCCATCCAGGCGATCCCGAAGAGAGCGATCATCGAGATCATCCCCGATCTGAAGATCGCCGTTCCCGGCACGTCCGAGGCCTTCACGTGGCAGAGGACGAGGATGAGCGCCGCGGCGGTGAGCATGAACATCTGGATCAGGGGCGTTACGGACATCGGCTCGACGCCACCGCCCTCGGCCGCCACCGTCGGGCGGATGCTCTCTACGAAGCCAAAAACGCAGATCGCGGCGACACCGGCCAGGAAGATGGCGACGCTGCGCTTGGCGTATGGAAGCAGCGTGATCTCGGCCGGGGGAGCCGGCGGCTGCACTTCGCCAGCGGCCAGTCGCCGCTGGTACTCGACGTCATCCTCCAGGTCTCGTCCCGTGGCGGCTCATCACGAGGGACATCGCGAAGATGCCCGCGATGCTCGCCGGGATGGTGATCAGCAGGACGTCGATCAGGTCGTAGTTGTAGATCTCGACCAACGGCAGGAGAGTGGCCATCGCAGCCGCGACCGGGCTCGACGAGATCCCGAGCGCGTTGGCCACCGTGGACCCGGCGAGCGCACGCTCGGGCCGGATCTTGTTCGCGTAGGCGACCTCGTTGATCACGGGGATGATCGAGAAGAAGGTGTTGCTCGTGCCGGTGAGGATCGTCAGCAGGTACGAGACGTACGGCGCAATGAAGTTGAGGGCCTTCGGCCGGGCGCGCAGCGCCCCGCTCGCGATCTGAACCATGTAGTCGACGCCGCCCGCAGCCTGCATCGCCGCCGCCGCCGAGATGACCGCGATGATGATCAGGATGGCGCTGATCGGCGGCTCCCCGGGGTCGAGCCCGAAGACGAAGACGAGAACGAGCGTGCCGACGCCGCCCCAGAGCCCGAGGCCGATCCCGCCGGAGCGCACACCGAGAGCGATGAACCCGATCACGACGAGGCCCTGTACCGCGAGGAGGATCCAGTCCATCGTCGTCATCGACTAGCTCGTCTCCTCTTGAAGCTGCTGACACGTGCTCGATTCCTGCAACGCTTGCGCGAGCTCGGGATCGGTGCGCGCGACGTCCGCGATCGTCTGTACGCCGCTGGCGAGCGCGGCTCCGATCGCGCGGGCGGCGTCAGCCAGCTGCGTGATCGATTCCTCGATGCTGTCCGCCTCCTCGTCGAGCGAGTCCTGCGCCTCCTCGAGTTCGGCGAGGGCGGAGTCGGACCAGTCGGAGACGAGCCTCGCTGCCTCCGCCCCCTCGGGCGTGTCGGGAGTCCCGGCGTTGTCGATCCCCTCGATCATCGTGTCGGTCGCCTGCACGGCGCGCTCGAGCCCGACACGTACGAAGCCAGTCCTTCCCTGCGGCGTCTCCGACTGCGGTTCCTCGCTACCGGAGGCAGGGAACTCGCTCGGGGTCCGGATCTCCTCGACGATGTCCTCCATCGCACCGCGCCAGACGCCGACGGCGCCGCACGTGGTCTGCGCCCACTCGCCGGCCGTCACGGTCTCGCCGCTGTCCTCGCCCGTGCCGATCGCCACCGTGACGAGGAGCACCAGCACGATCCCTGCGGCGACGAGGATCCAGGTGGCGAGCCCGCGCACGCGGCTACCCTATTTCGACTCTGACTGCGCGTCAACCACGGCAACGAGTAGCTTCCAGAACCGTTCCACAGTCGGGATCTTCACACGTTCGTCGGGCGAGTGCGGCGCCTCTATTTGTGGGCCGATGGCGAGCATGTCCAGGTGGCCGCTGACCTTGGTGCCGATGACGGCCGTCTCGAGGCCCGCGTGCACCGCCGTGACCACCGGGGGCTCGTCGAAGATCCGCTCGTAGGCCGCGTGCGCGACGGCCAGGACGTGCGAGTCCAGGTCGGGCCGCCAGCCTTTGTAGTTGTGCTTCACCTCGAGGGCGCCGCCCGAGAGGCGCGCGGCCGCGTCGAGCGTCGCGATCACTTCCGGCATCGCCGCGTCGTTCGACGAGCGCGAGAGGCTGTGCAGCGTGAGTTGCCCCGCCTCGGTGGCCGCCTCGCCGAGCGAGGTGCTCGTCTCGACGAGCCCGTCGAAGTCGGGGCTCATCGCGAGCGGCCCCGTCGGCACCAGGGCGACGACGTCCAGCAGAGCGGCCGTCGCATCCTCGGTCCATGCGTCCGCCGCGTCCTCGGCGCTCGCGAGCGTCACCGTGGCACCGGGGTCGGTCTTGGCGTACGCGTCGCGGACGACCTCCGTCGCCGACTCCACAGCCGACCGGAAGGCGCCCTCCTCGTCGCGCGGCACCGAGCAGATAGCCGCAGCATCGCGCGGGATCGCGTTGCGGCTCTTGCCGCCGTTCAGCGAGACGAGCCGGAACGGCACCGCCGCGTGCGCCTCGCGCAACACGCGGCCGAGCACCTTGATCGCGTTGGCACGCCCGAGATGGATCTCGCTGCCCGAGTGACCGCCGAGCCCTCCGCTGGCGGCGAGCGACAGCGAGACCGCGTCGGAGGAACACGCTTCGCGTGGGGCGTCGACCCGGATCCACGTGTCGGTGCTGCCCGCGCAGCCGACGGTGAGGACGCCGTCCTCCTCGCTGTCGAGGTTGATCAGGGTCGAGCCGGTCAGCAACGACCCGTCGAGGGCGTTGGCGCCCTCGAGCCCGACCTCCTCGGCGACGGTCATCAAGAGCTCGAGCGGGCCGTGGGAGATCGACTCGTCTTCGACCAGCGCCATCATCGCGGCGATTGCGACCCCGTCGTCGGCGCCGAGCGTCGTCCCGTCCGCGGTGAGCCAGTCGCCGTCGCGGACGAGCGCGATCCGGCCCTCGGCCGGGTCGTTCGGGCTCGAGGGATCACGCTCGCACACCATGTCCAGGTGGCCCTGAAGGATGAGCGTGGGTGCCGACTCGCGCCCTGGTGTCGCCGGAACCCGGATCACGAGGTTTCGACCGGCATCCTGCTGCAGCTCGAAACCGTGCTCGTCGGCCCACGCGCGAACGTGCTCGATCACCGGCTCCTCGGCCCGCGACGGGCGCGAGATCTTCGTCAACATCTCGAAGTGCGCCCAGAACGAGTGGGGCTCGAGTCCAGTCAGCACTGATGTCTCGGTCGCCGTCTCGCGCCTACGCTCGCGCAGTCACTAGGCCAGCGCCTTTTGCTTGATGGCCTCGAACTCCGGCTGAGTGATCGCGCCGCTGTCGAGAAGCTGCTTCGCCTTCTCGATCTCCGCGGCTGCGCCGCCGCTAGCCGCAGTCTCGCGCACGTACTCGTCGAACCGCCCCTGCTGACCCCGCGCGCGCTCGATGTTTCGCTTCGTCATCCCGTCGTTCTGCGTGATCAGGTAGATGAAGACGCCGAGGAACGGCAGGACAACCGTGAAGATCAGCCAGCCGGCCTTGCCCAAGCCTGAGATGTCATCGCGGCGAAAGATGTCGAACCACACGGTGAAGAGCAGCCAGAACCACAGGATCCAGATGAAGAAGACGAGCATCGTCCACATCAGGTCGAGAAACGGGTAGTCCGCGCCTAGCACCTACGCCTCCTCTGACGCTCTCTCGGACGGGGGCCGGTCGGATGTTTCGTCACGTGACGACGTATGCCGGCGGTCGAGACCCTAACAGGTGAAAAACCCCATTCGCCTATGTGATCGCAAACGGGAGCAGGTGCCGAGGTCACCGCTCGCGGCCGGCGCGGCGTCGTCAGAGCAGCGGCGAGAGTGCGGCGAACACACCTGCTCTCGCGCGCTCCCTGGCCCCGGTGAGCCGTCGACCAGGAGAAGACACTGCCTCGGCCGGCGCGCTGAACCGCTCCTCGAACTGGGTCGCGAGGGCGCCGGATCGAATCTGGAGATCGATCTCGAAGAAGCGCCTCAGGCTCCAGGCCTCGAGATTGCACGTCCCCGCGAGCACTTCCTCGCCGTCACGGACGAACGCCTTCGCGTGCAACATCGCCGGGTACTCGAGGATCTGGACGCCTGCATCAAGGAGCCTCCCGTGGTGGAACTGCTGTGCCGCGGCGCAGGCCCAGTTGTTCGCATTCGCGGGGACGAAGAGGCGGACGCGAACGCCGCGACGAGCAGCGTGTTCCATGCGCCGGATCATCCCGCGGTCGGTGACGTATGGGTTGACGACGTCGAGCGTCTCTCTTGCGTCCTCGAGCATGCGCGCGATCGCATCGGTGATCGGGTGGCTGCCGGGGGCGTTGTGAAGGACGACCGCCGGCACCGGGTCAGAGCCGTCCTCCAGCGACGGGAAGAGAGTGGCGATCTCGGCGACAGGAACGGCACCGCCGAGCCAGCGGAAGCCGGCGAGAAAGACGAGCTGGAGCTGCGCGACCACGGGCCCCGCGACCCGCACGAACAGGTCGTGGAATCGGCCGTCCTGGAAATGGTCCTCGATTCCCGCCCCACCCACCCAGCCGAGCCGGCCGTCGACGACGACGACCTTGCGATGGTCGACGTGCCCGAGCCCGCCGAGGTTCCACCGCACGGGGCCGTCACTCCCGAGCGGCCCGACGGGCACACGCAGCCGTGTGGCACGCGTCGTGCACACCTGGATGCCGGCGGCGACGAGGTGGTCGTAGAACTCCCGTGAGGATCGCTCCGGGTCCGAACCGTTCCGGTCGACGACAAGGCGAACGGGAACGCCTTCCGACGCTTTCGCGACGAGCACCTCGGCGAACGCGTCGCCGACTCGGCCCGGCCGGAATCCGAACTGGTTGATGTGCACCGACGAAGTCGCACCACGGATGTCGTCGAGCATGGGCGGGTAGAAGCTCGGCCCGCCGACGAGCACCTCCGCCGACGAGGCGCTGCTTTCAGAGAACGCGAGCCTGAGCGCTCCCCTGTCCACGGGGCCCGTAAGGAGACGCTCGGCATGTCCGCGGATGGATTCGTTCGGGACGGTGATTGCCGGAATCAGTCTCTCTCCTCCGCGCCCATCGAGCTCGGGCGCTCGCGTTCGCTACGCACGCTCGTGGAACATCGCGCCCCCACTGATCGCCGTCGCGCTGAGCAGCGTGAGCCTATTACAGGTTCATTCTCGTCTCGCCGATCGCCGATCGCCCCCAGGGACGAGCCGCTAGACATGGCTAGGCTGGGTAGCGATGAGCTCGACGAGCTACGACGAGATCTGGGCAGGTCATCGCTGGGAGGTGCCGGCGCGATACAACATCGCGGCCGACGTCTGCGACAAGCATGCGCGTAGCAAGCCGGCGATGGTTTGGGAGAGCTTCGACGGCTCGACCCGTGAGCTCGAGTGGGGCGAGCTGCAGGATCTCGCGAACCAAGCCGCACACACGCTCGCTGCATGCGGTGTTACGCAGGGCGACCGGGTCGCGGTCGTCCTGCCGCCGACGCCCGACGCGGCTGCGACCTTCTTCGGAGTCTGGAAGCTCGGCGCGATCCTGCTCTCGATGTCCGTGCTGTACGGCGACGATGGAATCGAGCATCGGCTCTCGGACTCGGGCGCGAAGCTGCTCGTCACCGACCCGGACAACGCGCCGCGCTTCGACCGACCCTGGGCACCGGACACGCTCGTGCTCGAGCGCGATACCCTGGCAGCGGCCCCGACGGATTTCGTTTGTGCGGACACCGCGGCCGACGACCCTGCGCAGCTCTACTACACGTCCGGCACGACGGGGCTCGCGAAGGGGATCGTCCACGCGCACCGCTACATCCTCGGCCACGAGGAGTTCCGCTACTGCCACGAGCTACAGGACGGCGAGCGCTTCCACGGGATGGGCGAGTGGGCCTGGGCCGCGGGGATCGCGCCGCTGCTCGGCCCTTGGCGGCTCGGCGCGCTGCAATGCGTCTACCGGCGCGAGGGCGGATTCGACCCGCACAAGCAGCTCGACTTCCTGAGCCGGCACTCGGTCACGAACGTGTTCACCACGCCAACGGCGATGCGCTCGATGATGGCGGTCGAGGATGCGGGGACGCGCTACCCACAGGTGTTCCGCCGCGTGTGCTCGGCAGGAGAGCCGCTGAACCCGGAGGCAATCCGCTGGTTTCGCGAGCAGTACGGCGTGACCGTGCTCGACTATTACGGCTTGACGGAGTCGTACCCACTCGTCGCGAACTACCCGTTTCTCGAGGTGCGTGAGGGCTCGATGGGCAAGCCGATGCCAGGCTGGAACGTGCAGCTCCTCGACGAGGACGAGCAATCCGTAGGACAGGGGGAGCGAGGCGAGATCTGTCTGCGCGCCCGCTCGAACCCGCACTATCCGCTCGGTTATTGGCGCAACGACGAAGCGAGCGTGGAGACATTCGGCGGTGAGTGGTTCCACACGAAGGACGCCGCCGTTCGGGACGAGGATGGCTACATCTGGTATGTCGGACGCGCCGACGACGTGATCATCGCGGCGGGCTACCGGATCGGCCCGTTCGAGGTCGAATCGGCGTGCCTTGAGCATGCCGCGGTTCGCGAGGCAGCAGTCGTCGCGTCGCCCGACGAGCTCCGGGGCAACGTCGTGAAGGCATTCATCGTCCTCGCAGACGGATACGAGCCGTCGGAGACGCTAGCCGACGAGATCAAAGGCCACGTCCGCGAACGCCTATCCGCGTACGCGTACCCACGCCGTGTCGAATTCGTACCGGGGCTGCCGAAGACGCTCACGGGAAAGATTCGCCGAATTGAGCTCCGCGAACTCGAGCTCGACCGCGCCGGTAGGACACGGACTCCGGACACGGATCGGCGGACCTTGTAGGCGGACGAGCGCTCTTCCCCGCGCACGCGCGCGCACGCGCATACAAAGGCGTTGAAGGGCCCACCCACCCCCGTGAATGGGAAGTTCTCCGTGTAGGGGCCCGGGGCCGGGGAGGGGGCGCCGGCCGGGCGAGTGTCGGCCAACCTCTCACGCCAAGCATGCGCGCGCACGCGCACATAGATAAGGCGTGACGACCCGTACGCGCTGCGGGAGACAGACCGAGTATCCGTGAAGCCGGATAGCACTCTGACTGATGCTGCGCGCCCCGCGCGCAGCGATCTTCAGGTCTCGTGGAGGCAGGGGCTCGCATCGGGAACTCGAAGAGCGCAGACCGGCGCTGCTGGCATGCTTTCGCGCCCGAGACTCGGGACCCTCGCTGGATCGCTGGTCACAGGGCGAACAGAACCGTCGACACCGGAGGTAGCGGGTTCGAGTCCCGTCGCTCCCGTCCTTTGTTCAAGCCGTTTCTGCTCTGCATCTGCGAGCCGAAGCCGGCCATCGAGCCAGTTCCGCCTCGTCAAGCCGCGGTACGCTCCGGGCCCCACCGACCAGAGGAGTGAGAACCGATGGGTGAGTACAGCATCGTCCGCGTCTCCGACGTTCCCGACATGGCTGCCGATGTCGGCATGGATCCCGACCACTTCGAGATCCGGTTCCTTCGCGAGGCGCTTGCGCTCCGGAACTTCGCAGTCACGTTCGAGCGCTTCGGTGGCGGTTGGCGGCCGACGCGCGGTCACCGCCACGCGGTTCAGGAGGAGGTGTATCTCCTGGTCTCAGGTCGAGCCCAGGCCAAGTTCGATGACGAGGTGATCGACCTCGAACCCTGGACGGCAGTCCGTGTCCCGCCGCAGTCCGCTCGGGCGTTTCGCGCCGCAGGCGAGGAGGACGCCGTGTTCGTGACGATGGCAGCCCCTCAGGCAAGCCTCGACGACGTGGAGTTCATCCAGGACTACTGGGTCGAACTAGAGGAGTTCACGCGTTCGCGCAGCGTGCCAGGCAAGCCCGAAGCTCGGCAGAACCGCTCGGCTGCGCGCTCGACGAGGCTCCCGTCCTCGCGAACGATGCCGAGGGCGCGAAGCGCGAAGGGCTCGAGATACGTCCCGGGCTTCATGAGCCGGGTTGCCTCGTGCTCCACTCCTCGCGCCCTCGCGGAGAGCGGCGAGCCCGTCCAGGTGCGCGGCCATCGAGCTGAGGTAGAACCAGTTCGACCGCCGGACCGCCGGCTCGCCGAGCAAGGACTCGACGGCTGCCAGGTCGCCGCGCTGAAGGGCGAGTTGCAGGCGCGGCGTGTCGAGCACGGTTCCGTAACCGGTCATGCCGTGGGCCTCCGCCTCGCGTTCGAGTCGGCGCGCCTCCTCCTCGTCGCCGAGATAGCGCTCGAGCGAGTGCGCACACGAGCAGAGAGCGCTGATTTCGCACGCACGGCGTCTCGACGTTTGCGGCGACGGCGTCTTCCACCCGCGCGCTGCAGCCGGCTGGCGTCTTCCCAGTTGCCGAGGAGCTCCTCGAGCTCGAGGCTGGCCGAAACGCCGTGCAATCGATGGTGAGGCGAGAGCCCGCGCGTGACCTCCTCGTTGGAGGCCGTATAGCGGCGTGCTTCGTCGAATTCTCCGCGGCTGACCGCCGGGGCGATCGCGTTCCCGTAGATGTCCGCCTGATGATCCGGGTCGCCGATTTCCGCGACGAGCGAGAGCCGGCGGCGATGCCAATCCACGGCCTCCTCGTAGTCGCCCGCGGCGAACGCTCGCAGCCCATGCACGTCGTAGCCGTAGGAGCGGATGACCGGGTCGCCGAGGCGTTCCGCGATTTCGTTCGCCTCTTCTGCGAGCTCGAGGGACTTGTCGTAGTCGGAGTAGCAGCGGGCGATCAGCGCCTTCGCCCGCGCCGCACTCTCGGGGCTCGCGAGCTCGAGCGCCCGCCCGATCCAGTCCTCGACGACGTCCGCCTCAGGCGCGGTTCCCCACATTCCCGCGCGAACCAGTCGTCTGGAACGCGCAGTCGGCATAGAGATCCGCCATGGTCGCGTCGTCGTTCGCGAGCTCGATCGCCCGCTGCATCGCCGACGAGAATCCGACGCGGTTGAAGTACAGAGCGTTGGCGCGAGCGATCGTCCTCCAGATCTCGACGAGGGCGTGGGGGCGCGTCTCGAGCTCGACGGCGCGATGAAGCAGGGAGAGGCCGTCTTCGATCTCGTAGCGACCCACCGCGAGATCGGCGGCGCGGCGGAGCCAGAAGACGGCTCGTTCGCGCAAGTGTGCGACTTCCTCGTCAGCATCGGGCCAAGCGAGGTCGAGGTTGTCGGGTCGGACCGCTTCTGCGTAGTGGTGCGCCAGCAGAGCCGCGTCCTCGTCTCGACCCTCTCCGATCCGCTCGAGCCAGGATGCGAAGCGTGCATGGAAGCGCGCACGTTTCTTCGTCGTGAGGCTTTCGTAGGCGACTTCGCGGGTCAGCGCGTGCTTGATGGCGAACTCGCGCTCACCGACGATCGACGAGCCCGATCGATGACGAATGAAGTCGCGCTCCTCGAGCAGGCGAAGATCGGGCTCGAGGCCCTCGAGCAGCTCGTAGACGGGGCCGGACCAGAACGTGCGTCCGATCACCGCGGCCGCCTGGAGCGCCGCCTTCTCGGCAGGCCCGAGAAGATCGATGCGGGCTGCCAGAACCGCGCGCACCGTGTCGGGTACGACGAGCTCATCGGTGAGCTCATGGGCGGTCCAACCACCGTTCTGCCGCTCGAGCACGCCGACGTCGATCAACGTCCGAACGAGCTCCTCGACGAAGAACGGATTGCCCTCCGCCCGCTGGATCACGACTTCGCGGAGGCCGGCGGGCAGCTCGGCAGGAATGAGGTCGTCGAGCATGCGAGCCGGCATCCGAGGAGGAAAGAGCCTCCAGCCAGATCGTCTCGCTGTCGCGACCGCGGCCGCCCCACGTGCGCCCGCTGCGAACGTGCCCCGGACGCGCGGTTCCCAGCAGTAGCAGCGGCCCGCGGACATCGTGCAAGCCCGCCTCGAGCAGGTCGAGGAGCGCGTCGTCGCCCCAGTGGAGGTCTTCGACGAGCACGACCGCCGGTTGATCGGCCACGAGCTCTTGGAGAAACCCGACCCACGCCAGACGCAGCTGGTCGCGGGCAGCCAGCGGGTGGAGGTCCGACGGCCCCTCCAGCCCGAGTGTCATGCCCAGGATCTCGTGTCGACCGAGACGGCGCCGCACCGTCTCGGGCGGATCGCTCTCGAGCAGGCCCAGGTGCTCGCGAACGATCTCACCGAGGGGCAGGTACGTGATTCCCTCGCCGTAGGGCAGGCAGCGTCCGACGCGCCGTAGCGGTTCGGGTGCCTGCGTGCCGAGCCACTCCCAGAGCTCACGGACCAGCGTCGTCTTTCCGACGCCGACATCTCCGAGGATCGTCACGAGTCGGGGTTGAGCCTCGTCGAGGACACGATGGAACGTCGCTTGCAGCGCATCGAGCTCACTGGCTCACGGCCGACGAAGGCACGCCGAAGGCCACCGACCCCTCGCGGCCGCATCAACGACAACGCCCGGACGAGTCGGCGACACGCGACTCCTCCGGCCTTTCCCTTGGCCGCTACCGTCCTCGGCTCGTCGAGCTCGAAGGCTCCCCGGACCGCCGACGCCGTGCGCTCGCCGACGAGAACCTCTCCCGGCTCGGCGGCCTGCTCCAGCCTCGCCGCCACGTTGACGGCGTCGCCCGTCACGAACGAGCTGCCCTCTCGCGGCTGGCCCACGACGACCTCTCCTGTGTTCACGCCGATCCTCAACGAGAGGCTGTCGCCGAACAGCTCTTCGAGCCTCCTCTGCATCGAGAGCGCTGCGTGGAGCGCGCGCTCCGCGTGATCCTCCTGCGCCGCGGGCGCCCCGAACGCCGCCATGACGGCGTCGCCGACGAACTTCTCGACCGTTCCGCCGGCTCCCTCGATCTCCGCCGCCATGGCGTCGTAGAAACGGTTGAGGAGTGCCCGCGTGCGCTCCGGGTTCTGGGAATCCGCGAGCTCAGTCGAGCCGGCGAGGTCGGCGAAGAGAACGGTCGCGAGCTTCCGCTCCTCGCTCGGCTCCCCGAGGCTCGAGAGAGGTTTTGCGCAGCTGGGACAAAACCGCGCGCTTGCAGGAACGGACTGGCCGCAGTTCGGGCAGAACCCCATGTTCCGAAGTGTGACTGCCTGCGCCGGATTGGGGCCGAACCGGGCCGAATGCGACGGTGGAGTCGGTTCGTGTCAGATTCGTGTCAGATAACGTGGACGCACAGCGACCGGCGCCGACCAAAGCCTCGGTGTGAACACGGCTTGGTTCCTCAACGAGGGTCACCTCTGCGGGACGGAGACCAGCGCCCGACAGAACCGTCACGCCGGAGGTCGCGGGTTCGAGTCCCGTCGCTCCCGTTAAGCCGTGCAGATCGAAGTGTTTCGTTGCCATACAGGCGGCCGCCGACCATTTCATTCTGCGCACATCCCGCACGGCACTAGCCGGCGGCAGCCGCTGGCTCCCGCTGTAACTCGTAAGTTGCATGACCGGCCGAAGAGACCGGCGGTCGGCACGTTCGGCGGTGTCGCAAAAGTGTGTCTGCCTTGACACCTTGACGACCAATGCCTTAGTGTTCTAGGTATGAGAACGGATCTTCTCAAAGGCCACCTCGACCTCGTGCTTCTGTCGTGCCTGCAAGACGGTCCCGCGCACGGCTACCTCCTGATCAAGAGGCTGCGCGAACGAAGCGCTGGGGAGTTCGACCTGCTCGAGGGAACTCTCTACCCTGCTCTCCACCGACTCGAGGCGGGAGGCCTCGTGGCGAGCACGTGGTCGGCGTCGTCGGGTCGACGACGGCGCGTCTACCGCCTCACACAGAAGGGCAACCGTGCTCTTGGTGAGCGAGCGGACGAGTGGCGAACCTTCACGCGTGCTGTGAACGACATCCTGGCGGGACCGGCGTGAAACGCGGTGCCATCGAGGTGTACCTGGATCGCCTCGACGGTGAGCTCCGCCTGAACCGAGTACCGAGGCGCCGGCTTCTGGCCGAGGTCGAGGATCATCTGCGAAGCTCCGCGACGGAGCTGAACGCTGACGCGGGGTCGAGGAGGCCGAGCGTCGAGCGGTTGAGCGTTTCGGAGCGGCGGCCACAGTTGCACGCGGCTTCGCCATGGTGGTCGCGGCCACGAGCGCTCGCCGATCAACCTACTGGCTCGGGCTCGCATTCTCGACGTATGCCGTCGTCCTGCCTCCTGTTCGCATTCACCGCTTCGTCCGAGTTCGCGGACTTCCCCCAAGGCGCTCCGAGCGGCCTCGCGCTTCAGGTTGCGGCGGTCGCCCTTGCCTTGAGCCTCGTTCGAAGCCTTCGCTGGCGAAGGTCGACCGACACTCCCGAAGACCGAATCCGCTTCCTGGCTAACGGGGCAGTGATCGGTGCGGCAGCTCTCGCGGTGGGGCTTGCGAGCGAAACGGCCATCGCCGCTGACCCGCCCGGCTGGCGTTCTCCCGTGGCAGGACCTTCCGCTCGTGGCCGTCGCATTCGGGACCGCTGTCGGCGCAACTCTCGTCGCCGGCCTGAGCGCCGCGGCAGCAACGTTCCGAACGTCGACCCTTGCGGCCGTGCCTGGCGCTCGGAGAGTCGGGCGGGGCTCGCTCCCGACGCTCGTCGACGACATCGGCGCTCTCGTTCCGAAGACTCGACGCCCAGTGGCGGCCATGTTCGATCAACCCGCGTTGCTCGTGACAACGGTCGCCGTTACCGCCGTCGTCGGCGTCTTCATCGGCCAGGTTGCCGGGCGACCGTTCGCTCACCACGCGTCGATCGTTCTCCCTGCACTTGCTCTTGCCGCCTTCGAGGCCCTCTGCGTCCTCGTCGGCTACCTCACGCTCGGCCGATCCCTCGGCCTGCGCCGCGATCGGACGGACCTCGCCTCGAAGAGCGGGCACGAGCCTGATGGGCAAGCTCGTGCGCGTAGCGATCGCAGGCGCGGCGGCGCTCTGCCTTGTCGCAGTCGGCCACGGCGCCACGCGGGTCGAAGCCAAGGCAAGCACTCACGCTTGGGGCAGGGAGAGTTGCCGCGATGTCGTCTCCACGGCCAAGTTCGCGCGCCCGATCAGTCGCGCAGCACCGCTGGTGAGACGGATGCAGGCAGCCTTCGCGGCGCCGGGCTTGCAGGTCGCGGTCGCGGTCGACGGCAAGCTCGTGTGGTCTCGCGTGTGCGGCTACGCGAACGTCGCGCGGCGCACGCCCACAAGGCCCGCGACCCTCTTTCGCGTTGGGAGCGTCACGAAGATGTTCACGGCGACGGCGCTCGCCCGACTCGTACAGGACGGAAAGATCGAGCTCGAGGCCGAGGTGCAGAAGTACGTGCCGTCCTTTCCGAGGAAAGGCAGTCCATTGACGATCGAGCACCTCGCGTCGCACCAGTCCGGCATTCGCCACTACGTGGGCAGCGAGGCGCTGAACACGAGGCATTACCGAAGCGTCTCGGACAGCCTGGCTGTCTTCGCCCGCGACCCGCTGCTCTTTCCGCCCGGCAGCGACTTCTCCTATTCGAGCTATGGCTTCAACCTGCTGGGAGCCGCGCTCGAGGGCGCATCCGGAGTGAGCTATCCGGGCGTCCTGCAGCGAACGGTGCTCGGCCCGCTTCGCGACAAGCACACGCATCCTGACGACAAGCGACTACACGGACGGGCGACGTTCTACGAGGTGCGTGAGAATCGCACCGCCGGCCCGGCGCCATCCGTCGATCTCAGTGACCGCTACCCCTCGGGAGGCCTCGTCTCGACTGCGGCCGATGTCGCCGTGCTCGCCTCGAAGCTCGGCTCGCAAGGATTCCTGACGAGCTCGACTCAGGCCCAGTTCTTCACCGAGAAGCGTCCATCGAACGGGAGATCGACGGGCTACGGGCTCGGTTTCGAGGTCGCCGACTCTCCGCTCGGGCGCTTCGTCCGCCACATAGGGAACGTCGTCGGAGGAACCGCATTCGCTCTCGCCCACCTCGAGTCGCGAGTGGCGATTGGCATGACCACGAACGTTGGATGGGTGACGGTGCGAAGGCCTCCGAAGCTCGGTCGGTCGGTTCCTGATCCGCCGCAAATCTTGATTCCGTTCGTCATGGCGGCCCGGCCCAAGTAGCGATTGTTGCGCGGCATCGGACGCGTCGCTCAGTTCCGGCGTG
>CAWHBH010000015.1:0-18900 GCA_963827525.1 uncultured Thermoleophilia bacterium | reverse complement strand
AGTAGCAGCGGGTGCAGTCCCAGATCCCGTGCTCGCCTGAGTACTCCTGAAGGCGCTCGACCGTGGCCTGATCGCGCGCGTCACCGACGAACCGCATGCCCTTCGCGAGCGCTGCGGGGCCGAGAAACTCCGGATCCGCCTCCATCGAGTTGCACTCGGAGACGCAGCAGCCGCACATGATGCAGAGCGACTCCTTGTGGATCACGTCCATCCGCTCCTGCGAGACGACGTTCTCCTTGTCGCCGGGATCGGTGTAACCGGGCTGGAGAAACGGCGTGACTGCTCGGATCTTGCCCCAGAAGGGCTCCATGTCGACCACGAGGTCATTGACGATCGGCATGTTGCCCATAGCCGAGATCACGGGAATATGGCCTGACTCGGCGATGTCGACCATCCGCGTCTTGCATGCGAGGACCGCAGCTCCGTCCATGCGCATGCCGCAGGAGCCGCAGATCATCATCCGGCAGCTCTTGCGGTACGCGAGCGTTCCATCGTGCTTGTCCTTGACGATGTCCAGGACGTCGAGGAGCGTCGCCCAGTCGGGGGCGTCGACCTCGTACTCCTTCACGGCTCGCTCGCCCGCGATCGGGTCGTAGCGCTGGATCTTCAGAGCCATCTTCATACGTTCACGTCCACTAGTACGTCCTCTCCTGCGGCTGCCACTTCGTCATCGTCACCGGCTGCCAGTCGAGCTCGGGCGCTCCATCCTTCCACGTGACCAGGGTATGCCGGAGGTAGTTCGCATCGTCGCGGTCCGGGTAGTCGTACGGTCGCGCGTGTGCGCCGCGGCTTTCCTTCCGGGCGAGCCCGGAGACGACCATGCACTCGGCGAGCTCGAGTAGGAACCCGAGCTCGAGCGCCTGCGTGAGATCACTGTTGAAGACCTCGCCCTTGTCGTCGACGACGACCTGCTCGTAGCGTTCTCGGAGCCCCTGGACGATCGTCCCCTGCTCGAGCATCTGCTCTTCACGGCGAAAGACGCCGAAGTTGACGTGCATCGTCTCTGCGAGCTCGTCGCGAATCCGCCACGGGCGCTCGCCGTCGGTGCGGTCGAGGAGAGTCTTCAGCTCCCGCTCGGCGTCGGCCTCTACGGAGGTAGGGACTTCGACTGTCGTGTTTGCGAGCGCCCACTCGGAGGCGTGCCGACCGACGCGCTTTCCATACGTGATCGTCTCCATGAGCGCGTTGCCGCCGAGCCGATTCGCGCCGTGGACGGAGACGCAAGCGACCTCACCGGCCGCGTAGAGGCCCTCCAGCGATGTGCGGCCCCAGACATCCGTGTCCACGCCACCCATGTGGTAGTGCGCGCCGGGCCGCACGGGGATCGGCTCGTAGATCGGGTCGACGCCTGCAAAGGTCATGGAAAGCTCGCGTGTGCCGTGCAAACGCTCGAGGATCTTCTCCGCGCCCAGATGACGCAGGTCGAGCAGGACGTTGCCGTCCAGCCCCCGCCCGGAGTCGATCTCGGTCTGTTCCGCGCGTGAGATGACGTCGCGCGAGGCGAGCTCCATCGCGTTCGGCGCATAGCGGACGAGAAATCGCTCGGCCTGCGAGTTGAGCAGATACGCGCCTTCGCCGCGGCAGCCCTCGGTGATGAGCACGCCGGTCGGTGCGAGCGTCGTCGGATGGAACTGCATCATCTCCATGTCCTTGAGCGCGACGCCTGCGCGAAGCGCCATCGTCATCCCGTCTCCGGTGCACGCGTACGCGTTCGTCGTCCCGGTGTACAAGCGCCCTGCGCCGCCCGTCGCGAGGATCACGGTCTTCGCGCCGATCGACTTGAGCCCTCCGCCGAGGAGATCCCATGCGATGACGCCCTGGCAGCGCCCGTCGTCCACGACGAGCTTCCACGCGAAGTACTCCTCGTACGTCGGGATGTCGCGCTTCATCACCTGCTCGTAGAGGACGTGGATGAGGACGTGGCCGGTGATGTCAGCGGCGTATGCCGTCCGCGGCTCGCCGGCGGCCCCGAAGGGCCGCTGAGCGATGCGCCCGTCCGGTGTCCGTGAGAAGACCGCCCCCCAGTGCTCGAGCTGGTAGACGTCGTCGGGCGCCTCCTGGCAGAGGATCTCGATCGCGTCCTGGTCCCCGAGGTAGTCGGAGCCCTTGACCGTGTCGTACGCGTGCTTCTCGGGATCGTCCTCGGAGGCGTTTCCGAGCGCCGCGTTGATCCCGCCCTCGGCCGCTCCCGAGTGGCTTCGAACCGGGTGGATCTTCGACAGCATCGCCACATCGGCGCCGGCGTCGAAGGCCTCGATCGCTGCGCGCATCCCCGCGCAGCCTGCTCCGACGACCACGACGTCGTGCTTGGGGCTCGTCACGGTGTGATCACCCGTCGTCCACGGTGTGCTCGCCAGCGCGAAGCAAGGACGCAGGGAGTGCCCATATACACATATGGGCACGACTGAGGACGCAGCATCGCGCTGGCGAGCGCGCCGTGGCGACATGGTTGTTCATGCCGTGGCGAGCCCCTTGTCCACCGCGATGGACGCTACCTGATCAACCCTGGGCTATCCCGGAAGAACGATCAGGCCCGAACGAACACGGCCCGAGCGCTCGCCGCTGCCGTCATCGGCACCGTGCAAGAGCGCTTCGATCCACGGCAAGCGCCACTCCAGGTACGAAACTTCCAACCCTTCGCTGCCATCGCCTTGAGGGTGACCGGCGAGTACGAGGGGAACGTCGCAGAGCAGCGGGGGCGGCACGTGATCCCCGAACGGGAGCTCCGCACCGCGCCCTGCCCCGAGACACGCACGGCCAGGTTGAAGGTGGCCGGAGCGAAGAGCGCCAACAGGCTCGAGCCGGACCCGACCGTGACCGTGCAGCCTGCCGAGCCGACACAGGCCGCTCCCCAGCGGACGAGCTTCGCGCCCGGGTTAGGGGTCGCCGTTAGCGCGAGTCGCGTGGCCGAGTTCCACGTCGTGCTACAGCTCTGGGCGCACTGCAGCCCCGGCACATCGGCGGACACCGACCCGGGGCCTGAGACCGAAAGCGCGAGCTGCGCCTGGTTGTCGAGTCGCACGAGCCAAGGAGAGTCCTGAGTGTCGGGCCACGCTCCGGCATGACCGTAGTAGTCGTCTCGCCCGGGATCGAGCGCCTTGGCGGAGAGGGGCTCGTCGCCGATGGAGGGGTACAAAAGGTCGGTCGCGTTGTCACAGGTGTGCCCACTATCCTCGCCGGAGCACTCGTTGGGCGCACCTCGGGGAACCGCACCGAGCGTGTGCACCACCTCGTGTGCGGCGACGGCTGCGGTAGAGACACCGGTGCAAGCCTGGTAGTAGACGACGGCGAGCCCGAAGCCAGACGCATCGCTCCCACCCTGGCCACACACATTGCCGTCGGAGACAGGGCCGTCGTAGTAGACGAGGTACTTGGTGAACGACGAGCGGAGCCCCGCAGCAGCCAATCCGTCGAAGACTGCTGTGAATCGTCCGTTGAGCGACTCGAGCTGCGAGCCTGGCTGCGGCAGGCGAACGGTCGTGATGTCGAGCTGGGCCCCGCACGGAAACTGGGTCAGGTCGTTCCGAGGGACACGAGTCGTGTCCTGCGTGCGCCACCAGGCGTCGATCTCCTCGCCGTCCGTCTGCATGACGCTCCCGATGGTCGACAGGCGATCCTGCCCGTCCGAAGGGACCGCATAGACCCAGTGCACCGGATTGCCCGCGATCGCATTCGGGGCGCGGTCGACCTGCGACGCGGCGCCGCACCATATGGACGCGGCGCGGGCCAAGCTCCCGGGCAAACGCAAATCCCCCGACGCTTGGCTCGCGTCGACGTGCGCAGCGTAAGCCCGTTGCCGCTCAGCTCACCCCCGTGAACAGCGGTCGTGCCGGCGATCGCAACGGCCACCACGAGCAGAATCGTCGCCGCGACGATCCGCGTCACGGTGTGGCCGCCGACACCCGGACTCGCCCGAGAGCGCCGCTCTGTCTCACGCGAATGAAGAGCGACCGTTGACCGCAAACGGAGCCCGTCAGCTTCTTCACCCGTTGTCCGACCCATTCCGCGCGTCGGATCACGGTGCGGCGGTTGGCGGCGACGAGCGCGACATCGTGGCTCCCTCCGTTCGGAAGGGTCGCGCTGATCCGAAGGTCGCCGTCG
Organism: uncultured Thermoleophilia bacterium; assembly: GCA_963827525.1. Classification (GTDB taxonomy): domain Bacteria; phylum Actinomycetota; class Thermoleophilia; order Gaiellales; family Gaiellaceae; genus GMQP-bins7. The sequence goes on along the minus strand of CAWHBH010000015.1, from coordinate 14,799 downwards.
AGCGGCGTCTGCAGCGGAATCCACCACACTTTCTTCGTCGCCTTCCCGAAGACACGAGTCGAAGGCGTCGTCTTGCCGGCGGTCCACGGCTGGAGGACGTCCCGCTCGGCCGCCTGCAGCGCTGCTTCATTGGGGATAGAAGTTCTGCGCGATGATCGGCCAGGTCGCCGTGGTGATCCCGGCCTTGCGCTCGTCCATGAGTCGGTACGTCTCGGCCCAAGCCTCCCCGGGATTCCGGGCATAGTTCGACCCTTCGTTTCCCGGGAACGCCTCCTTGCGCGCGACGCGGGCGCAAACGTCCGCGGAGCTCGCCCACCGCTTCGGCCCCCAATCGATGGCGACCCACGGGGTGTTGAGCCGGTTCCTCGCGATGTGGTGCCCATACTCGTGACGGACGACCTCCTCAGGGCTCGCGCCGGGAAAGCTCGTTTCGCCGAGCGAGACCAGCTGATTGCGGGCATAGCAGCCGAGCGCCCGGCTGCCACAGATCTCCTGAACCTCGTCCAAGGTGGTGATGTGGGCCGTGAGCAGCGTGATCTCCGGCCCGTGGGTGAGACCGGTGAGAAACTCAGCCCAGCCCTCTGGCGTCGAGGTCTCGGTCGGCAGCGCGTCGGAAACGAGGACGTTCACGGTCTCTCCCGTCGACGTCGTGATGGGACCGCCACGAGACGTGGCTGCTGCGCGTGCCAGAACGCCGCTGCGCAGTGCAGTCCCGGGAGCAGCGTCGATCGATCTGGCGTACGCGGGCTGGATCGACGGCGCTGTCGCCGAAGATGGGTCAAAGGCTGTGACGACGAGAGCAGCGACGAGAGCCACGCTCGAGACGACGATGGCGAGCAGCCGGCTTCTCGGGGACGCCACATTGCCCTTATAGCCGCGTGGATGTGAACGGGGGGTAAGAACGGGCGTTAAGGCCCTGCAAACAAAGAGCCGGCCGCCGGCGCGGGACGCAGTGCGCGCCGGCGGCCAGGTCTTCCCCCCTACCCGATGCAGACGGCGTAGACCGTCGTGTTCGGTGCCGGTTGCGTTTCGTCTCCGTTGATGAGATAGAGCCGCCAGGTCGTGTCGTTCGCCGGATGGGAGTCCAAGTTGTACACAGCCCCGTCCGAAGAGAAGCCTCCCCCGATGACCTTCTTCCCGGAGGCGCAGACGACAGAGACGGCGGCTTCAAAGCCCGGCGCGAACGTGCCGATGGACTGAGAAACGGTCGTCACGAGGCCCGCGGCGGTGCTCGCCGGTCCGGGCGCGCTTGCCGCCTGCGACGCGGCTCGCGAGACGATCTGCGCGGACGTCTGTCCGCCCAGCTTCTTCGCGTTGTCGGCGACGAGCGCTCGCTTGGCGAGCGGGACCGCCGCATTGACGACAGCACCCGCGGTGCCGCCGAGCGCCACAAAGAGAGCGACCATGGCCACAACGAACGCCGGGCTCGGCCGCTTCATCCATCGTGCATTCATTCCGAACCTCCTTCTCGTGCGCCGGCCCTCCAGGTCGGCGCGTCGTGGTTACGAGAAAGACCCTTGCGCAACGCACTCAAGAAACGCTCAAGAGCCAAGCGGCCGCTGACGGGGCTCGACCGCCGGCGCTGGACAGAGTCCGCGCCGGCGGCCGTTCCTACCCTCCCCTACCTCAGGAGCGGAGCGTCGCCGACCATCTGATCTCGCCGGACGAGCACCTGAGCGCCGTGCCCTGGTACTTGAGCCCGTAGTTCATGACGATCGTTCCTGTTACAGACGTCGCGGAGTCGAACCGTCCGGCGACCCGACCGTCCCAGTGCGTGAGCTCGACGTCGCCCTGAACGATGGAGCCGTCCCAGGTTCCTTCGGCTTCGAACGTACCGTCATCTCTGATCCGGAACCTGCTGTCACCGAAGTCCTCTCCGCCGGAAAGTGAGCCGCCGCCCTCGCACTCTGCGGGAAGATCGTTCACTCTCAAACCGGTGAAGCTTCGATCCGCCGAAACCGTCAGGAAGACGAAGTTGCCGTTCTGCGTCGTGCCCTGGTAGGAGCCCGGCGTGAGCGGACTTACCGGAGGCGGGGGTGGAGGTGGCGGCGGCTGCGGGGGAGCGGGCGGCTGCGGCTTCGGAACCCCCTTCACCACTTCACAGTCCTTCGCGATCTTGTCCCTGGCGTCGCCGGACGCCGTATCGCGGCCCGATCCACACGACAGCGTGTCGGCACCTGCGCCGCCGACCAGCAAGTCGTTGCCCGGCCCGCCGGCCAGCAGGTCGTTGCCTGCTGCTCCGTAGAGCTTGTCGTTGCCGGCCTTTCCGTTGAGCTTGTCGGCCTTGGCGCCTCCCTTGAGCGTGTCGTTCCCAGCCGTCCCCGTGATCGTGGCGGCGCCGACCGTCGCGCTCGCGATGAGCAGAGCGCCACAGACGAGGGAGGCGACGAGAGATGTACGCCTCTTCAAGTTCATGTCGAACCTCTCTTTCCTGCGCCGGCTCTTGGTCGGCGCGTCGTGGTTACGGCGTGACCTTCGACGAAGCCGCTCAAGAAACGCTCAAGCGCCCTCCAGAGCAGCTCGCAGGCAGGTGAGGGGTGGCGGCTTTCGCCGCCACCCCTCCCTCCCCTCCCTCTGGCCTTTACCGGAGGACGACCCTGGCGCAGCTCATCGGGCTGGAGTTGCCGGCCCGGTCGATCGCGCGGGCGCAGTGCTGATAGGCACTTTTGGCCTTCGCAGGAACCTTCCAGACGACCGCAATCGTCCTCGGGCTCGATGCCGAGACGAACCCATTCCCCGTGATCCGCGCGACCGTCTTGCCGCCGAGCTTGACGACCTCGACGACGCTCACCTCGCCCGAGTCGTCTGCCACCGTCGAGAGCAGCTTGAGAGCCTTGCCCTTGCGACCCGAGCTCGCGAGCGCTCTGGCCGTGGGCGCGACAACGTCGGGGGGCTTCGGGAGCTGAAGCTCACCCGCGCCGTACACACTGTCGAGACCCAGAGCTCCGAGATCCCTCGCCCCGCGCATGAGCAGCTGCTTGACCTGATCCGGCCCGAAGGTCGGATACGCCTGCTTGACGAGAGCTGCCGCGCCGGCGACCTCGGGAGACGACGCCGACGTCCCGGCAAACGCCGACGGACACGACGTGAACGGGCCGTACGTCGCGCTCGGGACGCTGTCGTGACCGGCGATGTCGGGTTTGACGCGCCCGTCGATCGTCGGGCCCTGCGAGCTGTACGGCTCGAGCTGTCTCGACTGCCAGCACAGGGCACCGACCGCGAAGGCCGCCGGCGACGACGCCGGCGCGGCGATGCTCCCAGCCGCGACCTGGTACTCAAGCGGCGGGCTCCAGCTTTCCAGGTCGAGTCGCGGCGAGGTCGAGACGCGGTATCCCCGAATCGCCCAGAACACTGTGAGGTCCGCGCCGCTCGACTGCTCGACGCACAGTTCCTCGTACGGCGACTCAGTCCCGGTCTGCGCTCCCTCGGAGCTCGCGAGAAGTACGTTCGCGCCCGAGAGCAACAGTCCGAGATCGAAGTCCGATACACCCGCGGGCCACTCGTCCCACTTCAGGAACCCGCAGATGACCTCTCCGTTCGGCCAGACGAACGTGTTGCCCAGGTCCCCGTTCGGGCTCCAGGCATGCAGACTGCCGGCAGGGCTATAGGTGCCCGACCAGTGCGTCTGGGCTTCGTTTCCGGCCGAGTTGACCCAAACGATCCCATGCGCTCGAGCAGCCGCGACGATCGCGCCGACCGGACCACTCCCGTCGTTGCGGAACGGCCCCTGCCAGCCCATGGAGTGGTTGATCACGTGGATGCCCTGGCCCTTCGCGTACGCCTCGGCTGCAGCGAGATCGACCTCCGTGTCGACGCAGACGAGATAGAGCTGCGCATCGGGAGCCATCTCGTGGACAATCTCCGCAACGGCAGTGCCATGATCGGTCGCCGTCGCGAAGTGGCCGCCGCAGAAGTCCTGCGACACGACGTTCGCCGGCAACTCGCCCTCGGCCTGACGCTCGGCCAAGCCCTGGAATCCGCCATCGATGACGGCGACCTTGACGCCCTTGCCGGTGAAGCCCTTTGCGTGCCACGCGGTCGCGAGCGAGGCTACGACCTCCTCACCGCTCACCGCGTGCTCGACGTGCGCGAATGGCGTCCTCACGAACTCGACGGCCGAACTCTTCGCGAGCGCATTGAGGTCGCTCGGTGCCAGAACCGCCTGCACGAGGTTCCCATACCTGCGCTCGACCCGGCCACCAAGCGCCTGGACGCTCGCTCGCACGAGTGCGGGGCCGCGGGCTTCGATCACAACGCGCACTTTCCCGTCGCCGGTGGTCACGAGCCCAGCCGGGCGGATCGCAATCGACTGCTTGCAACAGTCTGTTGCAAAGTCGGAACCCAGCGATTCGCCCGCGCGCGCGGCCTGCGCCAGCGCGCTGTCGAGCTTCGACGATCCGCGCGCGTTCCGGATCGAGAGCTTCCCAGTGATTTCGAGCGCTTGTGGCGGCTGACCTCGAACAAGTGCCCCTGTCAAGAATGGCCTGGCCTCAGAGCCAGGCCCAGCTGCCGCGGGAGCAGACGCGACGACGAGCAAGCCGAGTAGCGCCACGCTCACAACCGCGGCTCCTGAAATCGCCTTTCGAATGCCGTACATCGGTGCCTCCTCGTGGTTGTCAAGGGCACCGTGTCCGAGGGCACTCAAGAAAGGCTCAACGTTTTGGCGCTATCGCTCCACGAATTGGATCGACGCACGGCTCGAGAGAATCAGCTTTCCCCCGTCGTACCAACGCCCGACGAACTCGTGCCAGCCGGCCGGCAACCCCGAGGCGAACTCGGCGAGATCGGTCTTGCGCAGGGGAGCGGCCCCCTCCATCTGCACGTCCGTCCGCATCGCCATGGACGTTCCGTCGACGTCAAGCTCGAAACGAGTCTCCTCACCAAGCTCTTGCATCCCTCCCGTGGAGTCTCCGAGATCTGGAGCAAAGCCGTAGCCGATCCAGAACGCCGTGTCCGCGGGATAGATGGTGGGCGTGGCGCCGCCCGGAAAGATGCCGATTCGCGCACTGGCACCTCCGTTGCCGTTGGCCCGCGAGACGCTGAGGACGACGAGTGCAGCCATGACGGCCTCCTTGGTTGGGTGCTTGCATGCGACAAGGGTGGCTCCGACTGCTCAAGGACGACTCAAAGCGGTGATGGCAAGTCGGACGCGACCGTGAGAAGCTACGCGCCGCAAACAGCGTCGAGGAGTGAAGATGGGCCGAGCGCGCCAGGCAGGCGAACCGGAGCTCGAGCTTCGCCTGCTCGGCCCGCTCGAGGCGCTGACCAACGGCCGGGCCGCCAACCTCGGCGGGCCGAAACCGCGCGCACTCCTCGCGGTACTCGCGCTGGAGCCGGGGCACGTCGTCTCCGTCGACGGCCTCGTCGAGGCGCTCTGGCCCGGCGAGACGCCCGACACCGCCGCGCACGCCGTCCAGGTCTACGTCTCCCAGCTTCGGAAGGCGCTCGGCGCAGACGTCATCGCGAGACGTGCGCCCGGCTATTCGCTCGAGCTCGAGCCCGAACGAGTGGACCTGCATCGCTTCGTCCGGCTCGCGACCCGCGGTCGCGAGACGCTCGCCGCCGGCGACGCCGCCTCATCGGCAACCGTTCTCCGCGAGGCTCTCGCCCTCTGGCGTGGGCCCGCGCTCGCGGACTTTCTCTATGACCCATTCGCGCAGACTGAGATCGCGCGGCTGGAGGAGCTACGCACGGTCGTGCTCGAAGAGCGCATCGAAGCCGATCTCGCGCTCGGCCGCCACGCAGAGCTCGTCTCCGAGCTCGAGGCGCTCGCTCAGGCACAACCTCTACGCGAGCGCCCTCGCGCCCAGCTCATGCTCGCGCTCTACCGCTCCGGACGACAGGCGGACGCGCTCGCCGCCTACCGCGCGGCGCGTGGGACGCTGGTCGAAGAGCTCGGCATCGACCCGGGCCCGGAGCTCAAGGCACTCGAGGCCGCGATCCTGCGTCAGGACGAGTCACTGCTCCTCGAGGAGGCTCCCCTCGCCAAGCCGGCGATGCAGTTTCGCCGACTCGTCACGATCCTCTTCGTCGACGTCGTCGAGTCGATGGCGCTCGCGGAAGCGCTCGACGCGGAGGCTCTGGGGCAAGTCCTGCGCCGCTACTTCGAGACGGTCTCGGCCGCGCTCACGCGGCACGGAGGGACGGTGGAAAAGTTCGCGGGAGACGCCGTCATGGCCGCGTTTGGCATCCCTGTCTCGCACGAGGACGACGCGCTTCGCGCTGCGCGCGCCGCACTCGACATCCGGGCGGGGATGGCCGCGCTCAACGAACGGCTCGTCACCGATCACGGCGTCGGGCTCGAGGTGCGGATCGGTCTCGAGACAGGCGAGGTCGTTGCTACACCGACCGACGCGCGACAGCGGCTCGTCACCGGGAAAGCCATCGGCGTTGCCGCCCGGCTCGAGCAGGCAGCAGGAGCAGACGAGATCGTTGTCGGCGAGCTCGCGGGCCGGCTGATCGACCACGCCGCGCGGCTCGAGCCACTCGGAGCGCTCGAGATCAAGGGCAAGCGCGAGTCGGTAAGTGCGTTCCGCCTGCTCGAGATCGCGCCCGTCGGTCCCGCGTTCGAGCGCCGCCTGGATGCCCCGCTCGTCGGTCGCAAGCGCGAGCTCGCCGCCCTCCGCAAGTCCCTGAAGCGTGCGGTAGACGGGACCACAGTTCGCGTCGCCGTCGTCGTCGGACCGCCCGGGGTGGGCAAGTCGCGGCTCGCCGGGGAGCTCGCCCGCCGCGCGAAGGGAGTGACGACGCTCTTTGGCCGCTGCCTCTCCTACGGCGAGGGCATCACGTACTGGCCGCTGCGCGAGATGCTCGAGCTGGCGGACGAAAGCGCGGAGCGCAAGGCCGTCCTCGCCGCACTCGAGGCGGAGACGCCGCTCCCCGCCCCCGAGATCGCATGGGGATTCCGGCAGTTCTGCGAGGCGAAGGCGCGCGAGCAGCCGCTCGTCCTCGTCTTCGACGACGTCCACTGGGCGGAGCCGACCTTTCTCGAGCTGATCGAGCACCTCGCCGACAAGGGCGAAGGGCCGATCCTCGTCGTCTGCCTCGCCCGCGAGGAGTTGCTCGAGGAGCACCCGGAGTTCCTCGAAGGACGGGAGAACGCGGAACGGATCGAGCTCGAGGCGCTCTCGGCCGACGAGACGGACGCACTCCTCGAGGGTCTCGGCGGGGCGATTCTCGAAACCGACCAGCGATCTCGGATCGTCGAGGCCGCCGAGGGCAACCCCTTCTTCCTCGAGCAACTCCTCGCGCTCGCGCTCGAGGGCGGCCTTGTCGAACGCGGTTTGCCGGCGACGGTCCAAGCCCTCCTCGCCGCCCGTCTCGACCGCCTCGGCCCCGGCGAGCGGGCCGTGCTGGAGCGAGGGGCGGTCGTGGGCAAGGAGTTCACCGCCGAGGACGTCACGTCGCTGCTCGATCCCGACGCCGCACCCACCGCGAGCGCCCACCTGCGAACGCTCTCGGCCGCGGCTTCGTTCGGCCTCACGACGAGGCAGGCTTTCAGCTTCCGGCACGCACTCGTCCAGGAATCGGTCTACCGCGCGGCCCCGAAGCGGCTCCGCGCGGACCTGCACGAGCGCTTCGCCGACCGGCTCGACACGCGTACGCACGGCATAGCCGATATCGACGAGTTCGTCGGATACCACCTGGAGCAGGCCTACAACCTGCGTACGGAGCTCGGCGAATCCGACCGGCGGACGGTGCGCCTAGCGGAGGACGGCGGTCGCCGGCTCGGCGAGGCGGGTGTCCGGGCGCTCAAGCGCGGTGACATGCACGCGACCACGAACCTGCTCGGGCGCTCGACCTTGCTCCTCCCAGCGGACGAGCCACTCCGGCGCGAGTTCTTGTGCGAGCTTGGCATCGCCTTTCGCACTTCCGGAGATCCCGCCGCCGCCGAGACGGTGCTCGCAAAGGCTGTCCGCGATTCAGAGGAAGCCGCGGACAAACGGATCGAGCTCCGGGCGCGGATCGAGCGCGAGTACGTTCGGCTGCTGCATGGGCCGGATACGACGGCGGACGCGCTTCTCGAAGCCACCGCGGAGGGGATCCCGCTTTTCGAGGCAGTGGGCGACGACCGGTCGCTCGGCCGGGCTTGGCTGCTTGCGGGATTCGTTCAAGGAGGTCACCGAGGAAACAACAGAGCGTGGGCCGAAGCGGCAGAGCGAGCAATGGTGCATTACAGGGGCTCGGCATGGCCTATCTCCACGCCTGCGGGCGAGCTCGCTGCCGCCCTCTACTACGGCCCAACGCGGGTGCCCGACGCCATCGCATACTGCGAACAGCTTCTCTGTGACGACTCGCTCGACCGCGCTGGTGACGCGAACGTCCTAGCCTTCCTTGGCGGCCTTGTCGCTCAGATCGGGGAGTTCGACAAGGCCCGGAAACACCTCGGATCGGCGCGTGCGACCTACGAACAACTTGGACAGTCAACCGTCTCGGCGACGTACTGCGCCGCTGTGCTCGCCGATGTCGAGCTATTGGCAGGCGACGACGCGGCAGCTGAAGCGGTGCTTCGCGAATTGAGCGCCGACCTCATTCGAACGCAAGACGTCGGCAATCTTGCTGGCAGGGCCAGCGATCTAGCCGAAGCGCTCTATGCGCAGAATCGTCTCGACGAGGCGTTGGAATGGACACAGCTCGCCGCAGCGCACGCATCGAGCGATGATCACGACGCTCAGACGTTGTGGAGGTCCGTACGAGCGAAGATTCATGCTCGCCGCGTGGAGTTTGAAACTGCTCGGAAACTTGCAGTGGAAGCGGCACGGATTGCAGAGCCGAGCGATGCCCTCAATCGGCGCGCTAGGGTTCAGCGAGACCTGGGGGAGGTTCTCCGGCTTGCCGAAAGCGCGAGCGAGGCGGCTTCCGCATTCGAACACGCGATCGATCTCTACGAGCAAAAAGGCAACCTGATGGGAGCGGCGCAGGTTCGCACGCTCCAGGACGATCTCGCCCTCGTCTGACACGCGCAAGGCCCGCGCTGTGGCGGGCCCTGCGCCTTCGCGTGGCATGATCTCTAGCCGCCGCCCGGGCCGCCGACGCTCGCTGAGGCGAGCAGCGGAGCCGCGAGTGCGAGCAGACCGACTGCGAGCACGACGAGCGTGCGATGCATACGCGTGACCTGGTGCATGGTGTCCCTCCTTTCGAGTTCCTGGGTGCACCGGTCACGCTCGAACCGACCGCTAACCGCGCGATCACGAGCGGATAACGAGCCGCTAATCGCTCGTGCTGTCGTCGCGTAAATCCGGCGCTTGATTTCCATGCGCCGGATGCTCGATTTTTCGAACGTAATTCACATCGGAATACTCTTGATATTTGCTGGCGCAAATCCCGATTTTTGAGATCCTCCGCCTCGGGGAGCACCCCGAGGGCGGGATCGGGAATCGCGCTACGCCGGGCTGAGCTGAAAGGCGAAGCGCTTGCTCAGGACGAAGGACAAAGGCAGAAGCAGCGTGAGCGCGAGTGCCTGCCCGGGCCGCGGATCCATCCCGAGGCGTTCAACGAACGCTGCGAGGAGCAGGGCTGTGAGAGCCGCGATGACGCCTCCAACGACGAGGTAGCGGAGGTATGCGCGCACGAGTCCGCCGTGCGAGAGCCCGAAGGTGAAGTAGCGGTTGCCGAGATACATCGCTGCATTCGAGAGGAGGTATGCGAGAACCGAGGCGGCGAGGTACCACGTTCCGAACCCGAAAAGTGCCGTGAATGCGCAAACGTTGAGTACGAAGCCGCCGGTGCCCACGAGCAGGAACTTGAGAGGCTGAGCGAGCCAGGATCCCATCACGCCACCGAGGGCCGAAGCAAGTGCACGGGCTCCGACTCGGCAGCCCGCCTGAGCGTGCGGTCGAGCAAAGTCACGACGGGTATGAGGCCGGGCTTTAGGCATGGCTTCACATGGACGAGCGCTCGAGTTACGGTGAGCCGGACATCGCGCCCTGCTTTCGCAAGCGCATGCGACTCCTCCACGGGGAAGAACGGGTCGTGGGGCGAGGACGCGAGCTCGACCGGAGCCATAACGTCACCGACCCGCGCGAGCGGCGACAGCTCCCATACGAGCGCGCGCGTTTCGAGGGCGAGCGCGTCGTAGAGCTCGTCGAAGCGCCTGGGATTGCGGTTCGCGAGCAGCGCGGGCACGGCCGAATCGTCGGGTGCCGACGCAGCGAGTGACCGCACCGCCGCCCGGGAAAGCAGCGGCGCGGCCGGGTAGGGCCGATCGCGGTAGTACCCCGTGGTCGCGAGCTGGAGGACGTCGCGGAGGCTCGCGAACGGCCCGATCGCGGCAACGGTCGTCACTCGGTTCGCGATTCGTGGATCACCGGCGGCGAGGATCGCGAGCCCTGCTCCGGTCGAGGCGCCGATCAAGGCGACGCGCGGGCCCGCCGCGCCCACGACCCCGACCAAGGCATCGAGTGTCTCGGGCGTCACCACTCCCTCGCGGACGTTCGGAAGCTCCGGCGCGACGGCAACAAAGCCGCCACCTGCGAGAGCGCTCAGAAAGCGGCCGACCGCAGGCTGATCGACGCCCTGAGGAGTCGCCGCGTTCGCGAAAACGACAACCGGGCCCGAACCGCGCCGTGGGCGTGCGACGAGGGCGTCGACGCCTGCGATGCGCTCGCGCTCGCAGGCGCGCGCGTCGCCTCGGAAGGTCGAGGCGAGAACGGTGAGAGCGCAGATCACGCGGCCGCCTCCAGCTCGATCGCCGAGCGGAGCCAGCGGTACCAGTCGCTCTGGAAGAGCTCCCCGGGATCGTGCTCGAGCTTCGCGTCGAGGAACGCGGGCAGCTGAGGGTAGGCAGCCAGGAGCTGGCGACGCGTCGCCCAGCGGTGGTACGTGAGGTAGAAGCTCCCACCCCGCTCGAGGGCGAGGTCGATGAGCCGGCGGAAGGCGGTCGCGGAGTGCTCGATGCCTGCCGGAGAGTGCTCGACGTGGAGATTGAGGACGACGCACGCCCAAGGCTCACGCGCCCACGCGAGGAAGCTCTCGTCGTCGCGCTCGATCAGGCGAACGGTGCCGTAGACGATGTCCGCCTCGAGCGCCTGCATGTCGCGCGCCGCGGCTGCGAGGAAGTCCGCGAGGAGCGGTCTCGGGACGTACAGCTCGGTGATCATCTCGCTCGATCCGACCCAGTGATAGCCGGGGACGTAGGTCGCGAGCTGGTGCCGGTCGGAGAGGTAGACCTGCCCCGAGGTTGCGAGGTAGTGCGCCGCGTAGAGCTCGAATGCGTGCGTCTTGTCCGAATGCGCGAGGTGAAGGAGCGTGCTCCAGTCGTCGGCCGACAGCTTCGTCGCCGCTCCGAGCGGTGTGTCGTCGGCGACAGCCCGGTAGCAGGAACAGATCCCGTGCTGGAGGAATCCGGGGGACGCAGGGTCGATCTCGAACTGGAAGTCGCCGTAGAGGTAGCCCTCGCCGATCCGCTGCGCGAAGAGATCGTCGAGCTCGTCGGCTTGAGCCAGGCGCACGACCCGCTCGACCTTGCGGCGCGGGTCGAGTCGGAGCGTCGCCGAGTAGACGACGCCGAAGAGGCCGTAGCCGCCACAGACGAGGCGGAAGAGGTCGCGGTTCTCGTCGCGCGAGCAGGTGTGGACGACGCCGTCGGGTCCGACCACGACGAGGCTCTCGATGTCCGCGATGAACGGGCCGTACGCGAGCCCGCGTCCGTGGACGTTCGCCGAGACGGCGCCGCCGATCGAGAGGTCGTCGGCGCCCGTCTGCTTCTGGCGGATCGTCCACGGCGTGTTCGCGAGCGCCTCGACGAGCGCAGGCCACTGGATGCCGGCTTCGACCTCGACGAGACCGAGCTCCTCGTCGAGCGACAGAACCTGCGACAGCGGGCGGGTATCGAGGACGATCCCGCCAGAACAGAACTGCTGCCCGCCCATCGCGTGGCGGCCGCCCGCGATCGAGATCGGCCGCCGCGTGGAGCGCGCGAAATCGAGTGCCGTGCCGATCGACTCCAGAGAGTCGACCGGCACGACTGCGTTCACTTCCGTCTCGTTGAGCCGCGAGTGGACGTCGTTGACGCTCATCGCTGCGGCGTGAGGTCGAACGGGACGAACGAGAAGAAGGTGAGCCATGCTCCTGTCAGAGCCGCGACGATCACGATTGCTAGTGCGATCTCGAAGGCCCGCCGAGCGATGTCCTGCTTGGTGCGGGCGGTCGCCGAAGCGCCGCCGACTGCGATATGTGAGCTCAGATTCGTCATGCCCCGACGGTACGAGCGTTGCGTCGCGCCGGTAACCGGGCACGCTTTGGACTCGTCTCGGGGTTTTCCCTGGTCTTGAAGCCGGGGCGAGCCCCGTTTACTCAGCCGCGTGACCGTGTGACGATGCGCCCATGACGGGCACGCGTTGGATCCAGGTCGCGCTCGGAGCCGCAGGCGTCGTGCTCGGCATCCTCGCCTACCAGGTGCAGGTGGACAACCTGCCGAACACGACGGTGCTTCGCTCGCTGGGCTCGGTCGCTGCAGCCTGGTCGTTCCTCCTCGCCGGGCTGATCGCCTGGTCGCGGCGGCCGCAGAACCGGCTCGGGCCGCTCATGGTCGCGACATGCTTCGCGCTGCTCGCGCGGCAGTTCCGGTTCAGCCACGACGAACTCGCATTCCCGGTCTTCTTCCTGCTCGGCGAGCTCAGCTGGCCGCTCTTCGCACACGTGACCTTCGCGTACCCGTACGGTCGAGTGGCGGATCGCATGGAGCGAGCGTTCCTCTGGGTCGCATACGCCGTGGCGATTGCCTTCCCGCTGGCGATCCTCCTCTTCTACGGTGGAACGGAGCGGCTGCGCTACCTCGACCCGTTCCCGCGCGAGAATCTCCTGCTGGTCACCGAGAGCGCCCGGGTCGTGGACTTCCTCCAGGACGCCTTCGGGTTCATGGCGTACGGCGTGCTCGGGACGACGTTCGTCGTCCTCGTCCTCCGGAAGTTCCTCCGCGCGTCGCCCCGCGCCCGGCGGGTCTATCTCCCGCTCCTCATCGCCGCCGTTACAGCCGCGCTCTGGGCCGTGCTCAACGGCATTCTCACGTTCGCGACGACGACGCCTGCGATCGTCTACGACCTCTTCTGGTGGCAGATCATCTCGTTGACGGCGCTTCCGATCGCGCTCCTCTGGGGCCTGCTGCGGGCGCGGCTGGCGCGCGTGCACGTGGGCGAGCTCGTCGTCCATCTCGAGGAGACGCCCGTCGACGGCCTCCGTGACGAGATCGCGCTCGCGCTCGAGGATCCGACGCTCGAGCTCGGCCTCTGGATTCCTGATCGAGGCATCTATGTCGAGTCGACGGGCGCCGAGCTCTCGGTGCCCCAGGACGGGCCGGACCGCGCGGTCACGCTGATCGCGCATGACGGAGAGGCGCTCGCCGTGCTCGTCCACGACCCCACGCTGCGCGAGGAGCCGAAACTCGTAGAGGCGGTCGCCGCGGCTGCACGCCTCGCGCTCGTGAACGCGCGGCTGCACGCCGAGGTCCGCTCACAGCTCGAAACGGTGAAGAAGTCACGGGCGCGGATCGTGAGCGCCGCCGACGAGGAACGGCGGCGCATCGAGCGCGATCTCCACGACGGCGCCCAGCAGCGCCTCGTCGCGCTGGCCCTGGAGCTGCGGAGCGCACAGCGTCAACTCGGAGAGGGCGGCGACCCCGAGATCGAGCAGCTGCTCTCGTCGACCGCCGACGAGCTCCAGGTCGCGGTCGAGGAGCTGCGCGCGCTCGCCCAGGGCATCCATCCGGGCACGCTCACGCAAGGGGGCCTTCGCTCCGCACTCGAGGCGCTTGCTGCGCGGATGCCGTTGCCCGTTGCAGTGGAGGCGACGCCGGATCGGCTCTCGCCCGATGTCGAGGCGACCGCATACTTCGTTGCCTGTGAGGCGCTCACGAACGTCGTGAAGCACGCGCAGGCGTCGAAGGCGGCCGTGCGGGCGGAACGCTCGAACGGACTCCTCGTCGTCGAGGTCTCGGACGACGGTGTCGGCGGCGCCGCGGCGCAGAACGGCTCGGGCCTGCGCGGCCTCGCCGACCGCGTCGAGGCGCACGGCGGGCGGCTGTCGATCGTGAGCGCTCCCGGCTCGGGAACACGCGTGCGTGGGGAGATCCCGTGCGCGTCGTGATCGCCGAGGACTCGGTGCTGCTGCGCGAGGGGCTCGCGCGCGTGCTCGGCGAGGGCGGTTTCGACGTCGTCGCTCAGGCGGCGAACGCGGACGAGCTGAAGAAGGCCGTGAAACGATTCAAGCCGGACGTTGCCGTCGTCGACGTCCGCATGCCGCCTACGCAGACCGACGAGGGCGCGCGTGCCGCCGTCGAGATCCGCGCGGAGCAGCCCGAGGTCGCCGTGCTCCTGCTCTCGCAGGTGATCGAGGCGACACACGCGCTCGCGCTCGTCAGCGAGTCGGCGGAGGGGTTCGGCTACCTGCTGAAGGACCGCGTGCTCGAGATCGACGACTTCCTCGAGGCGGTGCGGCGTGTGGGCAAGGGTGGCACCGCGATCGACCCGGAGGTCATCGGCCAGCTCGTCGGCCGGCGGCGCGAGGACGACCCGCTCGAGGAGCTCACCCCGCGCGAGCGCGAGGTGCTCGAGCTGATGGCGCAGGGCCTCTCGAACCGAGGGATCTGCGAGAAGCTCTTCATCAGCCCGAAGACCGTCGAGACGCACGTGAACTCGATCTTCGGAAAGCTCGGTCTCATGCCGACAGGCGACGAACACCGCCGTGTGCTGGCGGTGCTCGCCTTCCTGCGCTCCTAGCTTTCTCTAGCCGCGCGGGATCGGCTGCCAATCGATGCGGCCGCCGACGCGGAAGAGCGCTCCCTGGATGGAGATCGGCGTCTTG
>CAWHBH010000014.1:0-69820 GCA_963827525.1 uncultured Thermoleophilia bacterium | reverse complement strand
CCAGGCTTGTCGTGTCGGCGCGATGCTCGCGTCGTAGCCGCCGACGAGCAGCGCTCGCCCGCGAGCAAGTGGCGTGGCGGTCAGAACGTAGCGCGTCGCGTCGAGCTGCCCTTCGATGCGGAAACGTCCGGTACGCGGGTCGAAGAGCTCCACGGCGGATGCCCCGCCGGCGACGAGTACGCCGCCACTCGGCAAACGGAGAACGGATCCCGCCACCTTGTTGCGGACGAACTGCATCGGCGGGCCGGCGATGAAGCGATCGCGGCGCGGATCGTAGATCTCGGTCGACCGGTAGAGCCGGCGACCGTCGATGTCCGCCGCGCCGCCGACGACGAGGACTCGACCGTCGGCGAGGGTGACTGCCGCCGCGTTGCGCCGGGGGAATCGCATGGTCGCCCTGCGTCGGAACCGGTTCGTCCGTGGATCGAAGATCTCCGTCGTGGCGACGACCCGGCCGCGGCTGAAGCCGCCGATGATGAGGACGCGCCCGTCCTGCAGGCGCGCTGCGGCGTGAGCGCCCCGTGGTGCATGCATCGCCGCGACCGGCTCGAAGGTGCCTCCACGCGGGAGAAACACTTCGGCGTTCTGAATCGTCGGGCGGTTGTCCGTGAATCCACCGGCAAGGAGTACGCGCCCGTCGGTGAGCAGTGTTGCGCTCGCTCCAGCGCGGATGGAGAGCATCTGCGGGCCGCGCGAGAAGCTCTTTGTCCCGGGGTCGTAGATCTCGGTGCTCGCGGTGACCCCGTTCGCGCCCCAGCCACCCGCCACGAGCACACGTCCGTCCGCGAGCAGCGTTGCCGTTGAGAGTTCCGCAACTCGTGTGAGCGTCCCACAGAGACGAACTGGCCATGGCTCGGCACGTAGACCTCTGCGACAAGCCCATCGTCCCCGCTGAACTCGCATCCGTGCGCCGTACAGCCGCCGACGACGAGGACCGAGCCGTCAGCGAGCCGCGTTGCGCTGTGCGCTGCGCGCGCGACGGCCATCTGGGTCAGCGGGACGATCGTCGAGACGGTGGCGCTGCCGGAGCCCGCGCCGCCGGGGGCCAGTCCACACGTGAGCATCGCCGCGCAAGTGAACGTAACTGGCAACCGCATGTAGGCCATACACCTGCGGCGCGACGATGGTTCCGTCACAGCGGACGACGACCTCTGACGAATCGAGAGCCAGGCCTCCTCCCCCTCGCGAAGCCCACGGGCGTTGAGGCCTGCTCGTGGGGGCTCTGCGGCCTCGGGCCTGCGCTTCACTCGTAGCGGAGCGCGTCGGAGGTGCGGATCCGGGTGGCCAGCCGGGCCGGGACGCTGGTCGCAGCGACGACGACGAGCACGGTTCCGATCGGAATCAGGGCGAGCGACCACCACGGTGCGAGGACGGCATCCTCGGTCGTGCCGCTGGCGGCCTTGACTAGGGCGAGGTAGAGCCCGATGCCGAGCGGGATGGCGAGGAGCGAAGCGACCACTGCGAGCGCCGCGTGGGCGCTGACGAGGGTGGACGTGATCTGGGTCGGTGTGAGGCCGATCGCCTTGAGCACGCCGTAATCGCGGATGCGCTCCCGGACTGAGAGCAGGGTGACCGCGACGAGGGTGGTGGCCGTGATCAGCAGCAACACTGCGTCGAGGGTGTAGATGAGGAGCGGCAGCTCATCCGGAACGTCGCTCGCTTCGCCGGCGGGCTGCGCGTCGAACGTGGCCTCGAGCGAGAGCGCGACGGCCACCACGGCGCCGGTCAGTGCGATCGCAGCTGCGAGGAGGAGCGCCCTGCGACCTCGTGCGAGGAGGTCTTTGAGCCCAAGCCCTATGGTCAACGGCAGGAAGGATCGGGTGACGGCGCGCGCAAGCCGTGAATTCGGTGGAGATGAGCTGCCGGCCCGTATCGCTTCGAGGACGGTGTAGCGGGTGCTGCGGCGGGTAGACGTCAGCGTGCCGGCCAGGAGCACGGGAATGACGACACAGCTCGCGACGAGGATGTGCCAGGGGTTCGCCGCGATCGTCGGTGAGCCTATTAGCGTTTCGGCGGAGGGTGCGGCAAGGCGCGGTGCGAGCAGCATCCCGAGCGTGAAGCCGAGGGCGGCCGCGATGAGACCGAGGGCGGTGGACTCGAGGGCGAAGACGGCTCCGACCTGGCGCGGGGTGAAGCCGGCCGCCTTCAGCAGCCCGATCTCACGGTGTTGAGCGCTGGCGCGGGCGCCGACGAGGATCCCGACCACG
Source organism: uncultured Thermoleophilia bacterium (assembly GCA_963827525.1). Classification (GTDB taxonomy): domain Bacteria; phylum Actinomycetota; class Thermoleophilia; order Gaiellales; family Gaiellaceae; genus GMQP-bins7. Next base: position 67,613 of record CAWHBH010000014.1, on the reverse strand, counting down.
ACGAAGGCGACGATCAGGAGCAGGATGGTGTACGTCGTCACGAGGAGCTCAATTGGCTGTGCATCGGCCAGTGCGTTGTCACGCTGGTCTTGCCACGACTCGAAGTAGAGTGCGCCGGACCCCAACGTGGTTGCCGAAAAGCCTGCAGCCGCCCGCTCGGTAAACGCCGCAGCCGCGGAGGGATTCGCCAGTCGAAGCGCCTCTGTCCAGCGCCAGCGGGTGCGATCCGGCTCGATTCGCTCGAGCGTGGCGCGGGTGATCCAGGCAAGCCCGGGGTTGCGGCGAGGGTAGCGCGGCTGGCTGGGTACGACCGCCGTCCCGAGAACCGGAAGGGCGATCGAGCCGCGTCGGGTCGTGAGCTCCAGCGCGGCGCCGACCTCGATGCCGCGTGCACGGGCGAGGCTGCGTTCGAGCACGATGCCCCTCTCGCTCAGCTGCGAGCCGGCGGTCAGCACGGGCATGTTCACGGTTGTGCGACCACTCAGGCCGGCGAGCTCCACTCGATCGGTGCTTCCAGGCGGGCTCAAGGTCGGCCCCAGGGTCGCGGTCACGAGAGGAACCGGCGCACTGCGCTCGGTAACGCCCGGGAGGTTGGCGATCGCGCGCGCGTCGGCGCGCGAGTGAGCGAACGCGAGCACGTGTGCCCCGTTGGCCGAATCGAACGTCTGCTGCCAGGGATCGCGCCCGCTCGAGCGCACCTCCAGCGCCAACACGATCGTCGCGGACGCTGCGCCAGCGATCGCGATCGTGAGCGCGCTCGCGAGCAGACGCGAGCGGATGCCCGCGAACGCCAGCTTGAAAAGCAGCGCCGTCATTCGGCGTTCTGCAGTTCGAGCAGAGGAGTGACCTGGCGAGCCGCAGCCAGCTCGGTCTCGTCGGCAACCAGCCCGTCGCGGAGCGTGATCACCCGGTCCGCCGCCGAGGCGACGCTCGCGTCATGCGTGACGAGCAGCAGCGTTTGCCCGCGCCCCCGGGCCTCGCGAAAGAGACGGAGCACCTCGCGAGCCGCCACCGAGTCGAGGTTGCCTGTCGGCTCGTCGGCGAGCACGACGTCGGGCCTGTTCGCCAGCGCGCGCGCCAGAGCGACCCGCTGCTGCTGCCCGGCCGACAGCTGGCCAGGAGCGGCGCCGTCCTTTTCCGGAATGCCGAGATCGCTTAGCAGCTCGTTCGCTAACCGGCGTGCCTCTCTGCGCCGGCGGCCGACCAGGAGCAACGGCAGCTCGACGTTCTCAACCGCGGACAGCGTCGGCACCAGGTTGAAGAACTGGAACACGAACCCGACCTTGCGGCGACGGAGGCGCGCGAGATCGGTCTCGCTCAACCCGTCGATGCGCTCGCCATCGAGCCAGACCTCACCAGCCGTCGGTCGATCGAGCCCGGCGAGGAGATTGAGCAGCGTCGACTTCCCGCACCCGCTCGGTCCCATGATCGCGACGAACTCGCCACGCTCGATCGAGATGTCGACGCCGCGAAGACCCGGAACCTTCGCACCGCCGGTTTCGTACGTTTTCGCGAGCTGCCTCGCCTCGAGTACCGGTGCCATCAGACCTCCTCGTTCAGTGCAAGTCGTTGCTCGATCAGTTCGAGCCACTCCAGGTCGGCCCTCAGATGCAGGATCGCCCCCTCGATCAGAAGCTCAGCCGCAGGCCCCTTCCCGTTTACCTCGAGGAGCGCGTTCAGGTCGCGTAGCGACTGCAGGTACTCGCGCCGCTGCCCCTCGAGAAGCTGCTTCGGCTCCGCCAGCTGCGTCGACCCGACGACAATGAACTTCATGAAGAACTCGTCCTTGAGCCGCCTGCCCGAGACCGGCAGCTCGATCCAGGCCGCGAGCGCGGCCCGGCCCGCCTCCGTCAGCTCGTACACGCGCTTGCCGCGGCTGTCTCCAGGCACCGCCTGACCAACGACGAGGCCATCCCGCTCGAGCCGCCCAAGCGTCACGTAGATCTGACCAGCGTTCAGCGCCGGCAACAGATCGCCGAACTCTTGCTCAAACGACTGCTTCAGCTCATAACCGTGAGCGCGGTCCCCGCTGAGTAGCGCGAGAAAGAGCTCTCTCATGGATAACGAGCATATATTCTCGTTATCTATCAGTCAACCGGGTCCTGCAGTCCGAAGGCAAGCGTCGGAGGGATCCTTAGCTGCGCGCGTCGTGGTCAAGGCGTTCTGCGACGTTCCGAAGCACCTTCAGCGCGATCCGCGGCGTCGTCTCGACGACTCGTCGGAACGCGCGATCGCTGATCACGAGCAGGCGGACGGGCGAGGTTACCGTCACCGTCGCCGTCCGCTGTTTGTACGTGAGGATCGCGATCTCGCCGAACCAGTCTCCGGGGCCGAGGTCGGCTAGCTTCCTGCCGTCGCTTGTGACGGCGACCGCTCCCTCGACAAGAACGAAGAACTCCCGACCGTGCTGGCCCTCTTCCGTAAGCCTGTCGCCCGTCGATGCCTCTCGCTCGTCCGCGATGATCGCAACCTCGATGAGCTCCGCCTTGGTGCATTCCGCGAAGAGCGGAGTCCGCTTGAGCAACTCGACCTTCTCGTTCTTGCTGAGGGGCATGCGGCGATCCTATGCGCCAACGATCCGGTCAAATCCGTGTCAGATCCGCTGTGAGTTCCCGTTTCGAGCATTCGAGCGTACTGGGGACTCACGGAAACTCAAGGAAAACTCGACTTGCCTCGCCAGTGGTGGCCTGCGGCGGCAAGAGCACTCCCCACCCGTAGACACCCTGGCTCGAACCGAAGCCCTGGATCGGGCCCGCATCGGGCGAGTCCGGATTCACCTCTCTCGCCCGCACGATGGGTCCAACGTCACTAGGGTCGCCCGGGCGTGACGCCGTCCCCCTCTCCGCTGCGCGCGCTGGCCGCGAATCGCGTGCTCCGTCGCGAGGCTGCCGCACTCGCGCTGTACCGGCTCGCGGAGTTCGGCCCCTGGGTCGCGATGCTCGTGTTCGCGTATGCCCAGGGTGGCGCCACCACCACCGGCCTCGTGTCGCTCGCGCTTCTGGTGCCGACCGCATTGTTCGCACCGTTCGCAGGCCCGCTGATCGATCGCTTCGGGGCGAGCCGCGTCCTCCTCGGCGCGTACCTAGCGCAGGCTGTGGCGATGGGCGCCACGGCGGCCTCTCTGCTGGTCGATGCGCCACCGGTAAGCACGTACGTTCTCGGTGCCGTGACGGCGATGGCGCTGACTGTGACGCACCCTGCCCACGCCGTCGTGTCGCCCGGGATCGCACGTACGACGGAGCAGCTCGTTGCCCTGAATGCCGTCACGGGATGGATCCTGAGCATCGGTCTCGTCGTCGCGCCGGCTGCCGCCGGGCTCATTCTCGCCTTCTCCGAGCCCGGCGCCGTGTACGCAGCTGGAGCGGGGTGTCTCTTCGTTGCCGCTGTGCTCGTGGTACCGCTGCGGGATCTCGTACCGGCGCTCGCCCGAGAGGTTGCGGACACCGGGGGAGGGACAGTGAGGCAACTCGAGGAAGGCGCACGGATGCTCGCGCGCTCGAGTGCGTCGAGGGAGGTCGTGATCGTTCTCGCCGCCACGTTTCTGATGATCGGCGCGTTCGACGTCCTCGCGGTCGTACTGGCACTTGGCTCACTCGGAATCGGGGGCTCCGGTGCCGGCTACCTCACCGCTACGCACGGTGCCGGCGCGGTGGTCGGAGCGCTTGCGTCGTTCGCGCTCGTTGGCCGCGCGCGACTCGTTCCGGTAATGATCGGTGCCGCGCTTCTCGCGGCAATCGCGTTTCTGATCCTCGGGATCGAGACGTCGATCCTCGTCGCGTTCGTGGTCGCTGCGGTGTCGGGCATCTCGCGAAGCCTGCTCGAGGTCACCGGTCAGACGCTTCTGCAACGCGTCACTTCCACCGCACTGCTGGCGCGCGTCTTTGCGTTCAAGGAGGGGCTCACGATGGCCGCGTGGGGGCTCGGCTCGGTCACCGTACCTCTTGTCATCGCGATCGCCGGTGTGCGTGGGGCGCTGTTCGTTACCGGCGCGATCGTGCCGGCGATCGTCCTGCTGCGCCTGCGGCCCCTGCAAAGGGTTGATGCCGCGGTCGCTGTCCCCGTCGTCGCGATCGCGCTGCTCAGGTCCTTGCAGGTCTTCCGCGCGCTCCCTGTGCCGGCGCTCGAAGGCATCGCGCGGGCGGCGCACAACCTCTCTGTTCCAGCAGGCGCCGCGATCGTCCGCCAGGGTGAGCCCGGCGACCGGTACTACGCGATCGCCGACGGCACCGTAGAGGTCATCAAGGACGGCCGTCTGGTGGCGACTCGCGGCCGCGGCGAGGGCTTCGGCGAGATCGCGCTGCTTCACGGCGTGACGCGAACCGCGACGGTCGTCGCCGTCACGGCAGCGACGCTGACCGCGATCGAGCGTGAGCCGTTCCTCGTCGCAGTCACGGGCCACAGTCAGACGCGAGAGCGGCTTGAGCACGTCGCCTCACAGCGCCTCCTGGTCGACTAGAGCTAATGCGATCACCTCGACGAGCAGTGGCCTCGTGGGAGGCCCGCGCGGACCTGAGGTTTAGCTCGCCCGAGATCGGGTAGACGTTTTCTGATCCCTCCGACTCGCCGTCTAGCTAAGGAGGTTGAGATGAGTCGCCTACGTGCACGCCGGCCGACGGCCGGACTCGCTGTCGCATGCATCGCCCTGTTCCTCGCCCTCGGAGGTACCGGCGGAGCGGTCGTGAGCCAGGCTCCGCCGAACAACAGCGTCGGCACCAACCAGCTAAAGAACAACGCCGTCACCGCTCCCAAGATCAAGAACAACGCGGTGGCCGCGGCGAAGATCGCAAGCAACGCGGTCGTCGCCGCGAAGATCGCGAGCAACGCGGTGGGATCAGCGAAGATCGCAGCGAGCGCGGTAACGGCTGACAAGATCGCCGCCAGTGCCGTCACGACCGAGAAGGTGGCTGACGGATCGCTTACCGCGGCGGATCTGGCCGCAGGAGTGCTGCCACCGAGTGCGGCGCTCGGACGCTTCGTGAACGGGCCGGTAACGGTTCCGTCCGCACAGGCGACGATCGCCTCCCTGGCGATCACGGATGCGGGTAACTACGTGATCTGGGGAAAGGCGTATGTGAGCTCCACCCTGCTCGCGGGGACGGTCACCTGCCGCCTAGAGGCGGGTGGCAACTTCGACGAGACGCAGGCGTATGTCGCATCCGATGAGCCTTCGTCCGTCTCGCTGATGGTGCTCAATAACTTCACCGCCGCGGGGAACGTGAACTTCGCATGCTCGTCGCCAACGTCGAAGCAGGCGAACTTCATCAAGATCGTTGCGATGCGGGTGGCAAACCTGACGAACACCGGTTGACCGATGCCAGCGGCCGCGCGCACTCGCCCGCGACCGCGTCCCGCTCTCCGACGCAGTTCGGATGCGAAGTTCCTCGCGTGGCCTGCAGCGTGTATTCGGTCGGTCTCGGACGACTACACCTCCGAGAAAAGCGTAATCACCGCCACCGTCAGCTGGGTGCAGACCGACCGGGGCGAGGACGCCGAGGACGCCTACAATCTCTTCGTGGCTCCGCGTCGCGAGGGCGTGTGCGGCAGAGACAACTACACCGGGAGACGAAATGAACACCGACTCCACACCGACGGAACAGACTTCGGCCCGAACGCCGGATGTGCCGCCGCAAGGCGAAGGCGGAAGGCACAAGCGCCCGGTGGTATGGATGATCCTCGCGGGTGTGGCGATCGCCGCCGCGATAGGACTTGGCGCCTGGGCGCTCCTACTTAACGACGACTTGAACGACACAGAGGCGGAACTCGAGGCCCAGACCGCTGCCGCCGAGTCGGCCTCGGCCGAGGCCGAGCGTCGCATTGCGGATGCCCGTGCGCGCATCGATGCCGCGCTCTCCGACGTCGCTGGCGTCGTGGTCGTCAGCGACGAGGACGTGGCCGAGGCGGAGCAAGCCGCCGCCGAAGCCGAGCAGAGCGTGGCAGACGCCCAAGCGGCGGTGGACCAAGCGCAAAGCGAACTCGAGCAAGCGAGCGCCGAACGCGACCTGGCTCGAGCCGAGGCAGAACAAGCGCGTGCGGAAGCGGCTCAAGCCGAGCTGTGCGCGGACGCCTCGCTCGCAGCGACGCAGGCGCTGGCCGAGAACGACGACGCGGCCGACGGCTACGAGGCGGCTGCATCGAGCGCCGAGACGGCCGCGAGCGCCTGCTCGTAAGTGGTCGAGTAGGTGGCACCCACCCCCCTCTCCCTCGCGAGCAGGCGGGCGCTGGGGCCTGGTCGCAACGATGCTCCCGTTCCGAACGCTGCGGCCGCATGCCGCAGCTCGTCTCGCACTTGCCCGGTTCGCAGCCTGACGCGCCCCCACCTTCGTAGCGCTTCGCAGGCGATGCGGCCGTGACGCCGGCGACCACCTCCCGTACCCCGGCCCCGCGTTACTGGCACGGCTACGCGATCGAGAAGCGCGATCGTGATGAGCAGCTCATCGGCGTCTTTTACGCAGATTATCGACCCATCCGTGGCGCCGCGGCCGGCGGCGGGGTCGGAGTCGCTACGAAACGCCGGCTTCGGCCAGCGGTCTGCGGCCCCACGCGAAACGAGTCTCGTACCAGTCTTTCATCGGCGTGAGCGTCGTGCCGAATCGAGACGAGTGGACGATCCAGTCGTTTCCGAGGTAGATGCCCATGTGGCCTACCTCAGCTGGTGCCGACCTGGCGCCGCGGTCGCCGAAGAAAGCGACGTCGCCGGGCTCGAGCGCGTCTCGGGCAATGCGCGCAGAGCGTGCGACCTCGCCGCTCATGGCGTAACTCGTTCTCCCCCGAAGCACCCTCGCGAGTGCGGGAGCACCTGCGTACGGCTCGAGCTTGTATACGCGCCATACCAGGCCGGAGCAGTCGAAGCCTCCCGGGAACACCTTGCCGGAGAGCTTCTGCGTACGCTCGGAGGTTCCCGCCCAGACGTACGGCGACCCGACGAAGCGGAGCGCGCGCGCGATGACAGCGCGTTGCCAGTCGTTCACGTACGGCACGGCGAACGTCGCAGCCGTCTCGCGGGCTGTCTCCAATTCCTCCGGCGTCAACGTAAGCACGCGTGCGATCGAGTACGCGGCCTCCGCGCGCGTCGCGGGCTGCGAGAGCTGGAGCTCGAGAGTCTCGCTCGCTCGCTCATGGTTGATCCGCAGGCCGAGCATCCGAGCGATCGTCTCGGTGCCGAGCCAGGGCTTCGGGGCGAGCCCTGCATTGAGCGCGGCAAGCCGGATCTGCATGGCCGCGGAGCGAAGCCCAACGAGCGAGACCAATCGGGCGTCGAGCTCGCGTATCGTCACGGTCCGATTCGGGTCGACCACCGTGACCGATCCTCCGAAACTCGCCAGCACCGTTGCGAGCTCAGTCGAGGTCAGAGGATCGTCGGGCCTGAACTCGGCGACCGACGGTGCCATGAGGCCGATTTCGACCAGTGCGGCGATCTGTGGCGCAGCCCATGAGCGAGCGATCGGACGCGCAGCCGCCGAGCCTGCGACGGCCGCGAGCACGCAGGCAGCAAGTGAGACGACGGCAAACCGGTGCATACATCTGTTTATCGGCCTCCGCGAACGGATTCCACACCCTGCGAGATGACGAATGGAGCGATGGTGCAAAGCTCCCGTGACGTGCCCGTCCACGGGATAGGCTGCGCATGAGAATGGGCTCGACGGCAGGCGCTCGCTATCCGGACAGCATTCCCGCGACCTGGCTCGCAGCTCGCCTCGCGATCGACCCCGCCAAGATCGACGTGATGCGCCGAAGCGGCGAGCTCATCGCCGTGCGAGAGCCCGGTTCGATCGAGTGGCGTTACCCGGCATGGCAGTTCGATGGGGGAAAGCCCCGCCGAGGCATCGCGCGCGTCGTTACGGCTGCGCGCGAAGTCGGGGTCGACGAAGCGCGGCTGTACGACGTGCTCACGTCGCCACTCGGGTTGCGCGAAAGCGGTCGCCGGCGGCTCGTCGACCTCTTGCTCGAAGGCCGCGAGGACGACGTCGTCGCAGCCGTGCGCGCCGCAGGTTAGGCCAAGAACGCCTCGGCTGCGCGGACGATCGATACATCGCCGCTAACCGTTTTGCATGCAGCGGGCGACGGAATCCTCACCGGCAGGTGACGCCGACGTCCTGGTCGGGCTGGACGTTCGCTCCGACCCGTACGGTGAGCTCCGTGTAGCGCCGCAGACGTTCGCCGGATGTCACGGACGCGACCCTATCGGCTTCGATCGATCAGTCGCCCCAGTCGAAGTCGCGCGGACGACCGGTCCACAGTGCTTCGTCGAGCGCGGCGCCTTCGACGTTCTCCGCGGTCTCTTCGCCGGGCCAAGGAAGGCGCTCTGAGCTGAGCTCCGCCGCGGGTTCCCCGTCCATCGTCTCCTCGATGCGAGCTTGCTCCTCGCTCTTGAAGAGCGGGTGGTTCTCGAGTTGGTCGCCGTCGAGGTAGTGATCGAGCGGCATCTCGGTGTCGAGATCGGCATTGCGACCCTTCAACTCCAGATGCTCGCGAATCGCCTCAGCGAACGGGGACTCGTTGTCGACTGCAGAGAGTTCTTCGTGTTCCAACATGGCTTTCCCGGGGGTCAGGAGTCTACCGCAACCTTCGAAAGACCCTGCTAATGGCTCGATTCGAATTGCGGGCAAACTTGTGCGAGGATTTCGACATGCCGTTTCTCGTGTCAGCCGTCCTGGTCTACCTCCTTCGGCGCGTCCGGCCCATGACTGTCGCGGTCGCAATGTACGAAGCCTGGCGACGGCTGCCGCCCGAGCAGCGCCAGCGACTCGTGGAGTCCGCGAGAAGCAATGCGCCACGGCTCGCATCCTCTCTTGCTCGCCGCGGCCGAGCGCGAATCTGACCTCGTAGCTTCACGTCGCGCGGACGCCGAGCGCCTCGCGCACAATCCGGTCCTGCTCGTAATGATGCAGGGTCGGGTAGCCCTCACTCGGGCTCGCACGCCAGGTTCGGCCGACGTACTGAACGCTGACCGAGCGCGGAGCATGCGCCGCCGCTTCCTCGAGCCGATGCCGCAACGAGCGCCAGGCGCCCATGTTCTGGGGCTCCTCTTGCGCCCACACGATCTCATGGAGCTCCGGGTACGAGGAGACCAGCGCCGCTGCCGCGTCGAGCGGAAATGGGTAGAGCTGCTCGATGCGGGCAACGGCGACGGTCGACGAGACGCCGCGCAGCTCGTGGCCGACGATGTCGTAGTAGATCTTGCCGCTACACAGCACGAGTCGTCGGACTGCCTGGTGATCGGCCGTGGGATCGTCCAGCACCGGCTGGAACGATCGCGAGGTCAACTCCTCCAGAGTCGACGTAGCCTGCCGGAGGCGAAGCAGGCCTTTGGGCGTCATCACGACGAGCGGCCGCGCGGTCGCGTCGAGGGCTTGCCGCCGAACGAGATGGAAGAGCTGAGCCGCCGTGGTGCAGTTGACGATGCGGATGTTGTCCTGGGCGGCCTGCTGGAGGAACCGCTCGAGACGAGCGCTGGAATGCTCGGGCCCGTTGCCCTCGTAGCCGTGCGGGAGGAGAAGTGTCAGGCGCGAGGTCTGTGCCCACTTCGAGCGCCCGGACACGATGAACTGGTCTACGACGATCTGCGCGCCGTTGACGAAGTCGCCGAACTGAGCCTCCCAGAGGACGAGGGCATCAGGTGCCGCGATCGAGTAGCCGTGCTCGAAGCCGAGCGCGGCGAACTCGGAGAGGGGCGAGTTGTAGATCTCGAACGACGCCGCTGCCGTTGGGAGCTGCTGAAGCGGCGTGTAGGTCTCGCCGGTTCGTGGATCGTGGAGGACGGCATGCCGGTGCGAGAACGTTCCACGCTCGGTGTCCTGGCCCGAAAGACGGATCGGGATGCCCTCTTCGAGCAGCGAGGCAAAGGCGAGAGCCTCGGCGTGCCCCCAGTCGATCCCGCCGTCACGCATCGCCTCGCGACGACGCTCGAGCTGACGGGCGAGCTTCGGATTCACCTCGAAGCCCTCGGGAACGCGAAAGAGCTGCTCGTCGAGCTCGAGCAGGCGTTCGGCCGGCACGGCGGTAACGACGGCGGCGCCGGTGTCGGTGCGCGTCCGCTGCTCGGCCCGCGGCTCAGCGGCGGCAAACGAAGCCCGAAGCTCGTCGTGTGCGGCGCGAAGCTCCTGGAGCGTCCGCTCAAGGAGTTGATCGGCCTCGTCCTGGGTGAGCACACGATCCGCAACGAGACGGGCGGCGTACGACTCGCGTACGGGCGGTTGGTGTTCGATGCGCTCGGCCTCTAGCGGCTGAGTGTAAGCGGCCTCGTCCTGCTCGTTGTGACCGAAACGGCGATAGCCGACGAGATCGATGACAACGTCATGACCGAACTCCGCGCGATAGGCAAGCGCGAGCCGAGTCGCAGCGAGCGCCGCCTCGGGGTCGTCGGCGTTGACATGGACGATCGGAACGTCGAAGCCCTTCGCGAGATCGCTCGAGTAGCGAGTCGACCGGCCTTCGGCCGGATCGGTGGTGAATCCGACCTGGTTGTTCGCGATGACGTGGAGCGTGCCACCCGTCGAGTAGCCGTCCAGAGAGTGGAGGTTGAACGTCTCGGCCACAACTCCCTGCCCTGCGAACGATGCATCGCCGTGGATCAGGACGGGCATCGCGACGGTCGGGTCGTGGACGCCCGCACCACGTGAGCGCGAGGTCTGCTCGGCGCGCGCGAGTCCTTCGACAACCGGGTCGACGGCCTCGAGGTGACTGGGATTCGCGGCGAGTGTCACCTGAACCTCACCCGCGCGCGTCATGCGGGGCTCGGAAGCCGACAGGTGGTACTTCACGTCGCCGGTGCCGCCCTCCGGATCGCTCACGAGCGCGTCGATGCTCCGCTCGCCTTCGAACTCGCGGAGGAGCGCCGGATACGACCATCCGACGATGTGCGCAAGGACGTTCAGTCGACCTCGATGCGCGATCCCGATGAGAACCTCGTGCGCACCGTCTTCGGCGGCGAGCTCGACGGCCTCGTCGAGCATCGGGACGAGCGCGTCGAGGCCCTCGATCGAAAACTGCTTCTGGCCGATGAAAGCCCGGCGCAGATACGTCTCGAACGCCTCGACCTGAGCAAGCCGTTCGAGAAGGGCGCGCCGTTCCGTCGGCTCGAGCGGCTTACGGAACCGGCCTGTCTCGATCGCCTGCCGCAACCAGACGCGCTCGGCGTGATCCGAGATGTGCTCGATCTCGTACGCAATCGTCCCCGAGTACACCTCGCGAAGCCGCGGGAGCGCTTCGAGCAGAGTGTCGCCGGGAACGAAGAGGCCGAAGCAGGCGCGACGGGATGCGCGCCTGGAGCTCGGGAGTCAGCGACGGTTGAAGTTGCGTCTCGTCGAGCGCCGGATCTCCCATCGGCTCCGATCCGAGGGGATCGAGACGAGCATTCAGATGCCCGTGCGTCCGGTAAGCCTTGACGAGCGACATCGCGGCCGCGACCGCTGCTACGAGCTCGGACTCGTCGGCATTGCTCTCGACAGCCTCCCGACTGTGCGTGCCGGATTCGGGGGGAGCGACCGCGGGGTCGACTCCAGCGCCGGCGCCAAGCGAGGCTCGGCCACCTCGCCTGCCGTCGTCGAGGGTGTCTCGACGAGCACCGAAGCCGGCGGAGTGCCGTTCCCTCCATCCGTGGACCGGCGTCCGACGAGGCGCGTCAGCCCCGGGAGCGCGGCCAGCACTCGCTCGTCGGCATTCTCGAAGATCTCGCGCCACGCGGGATCGACGGCCTCGGGGTTGTCGAGGTACTGCTCGAGAAGCTGACCGACGTACCCGGTGTTGAGACCGGACAGCTCGAGGGGAGGGGCCACGTCGTTGTGTTTGTAGCAGCGGGGCCTAGAACAGGGGACTGTCGGTCGCGATCGCGATGACCATCCCGAAGAAGAACGCGAGTCCCGAGACCGCGACGGCGACGGCGGCGAGGGTTCGGTGCGCCTCCGTCATTTGCACCGCGACGAGGGCGACGAGAATCGCAGCGGGAGCAAGAAGGCCGGGCGTTCTAGCCAGTGCGATCCCGGAGAGGGCAAAGGAGAAGGCGCAGAGGAACCCAGCTACCCTGTCGCCGCTTCGATGGACGGTTGCCTCCACTAGACCACTACACAGCTCGTGCCCGCGCAGGTCGTGGCGAGCGCCCCGATGGTTGAATCGGGCCCATCCGAGGCCGCAACGATCGCCTCGCTTCGCGATTCGTTCCAGCCACACGGCGTAAGCGGCGCGAGAACACCCACCTCGTCGCCGCCGTGAGCGGGCTCAGGCTCGGCGTGAATCGCCCACCACACCACGATGCCGAGATACACGAGCGGGATCTTCAGTACGACGAGCATGAAGATGGCTTCCCAGACGGAGACGGACACGTCGCCGAGCAGTCTAACGCCCCACATCCTTCCTGTCGCTTTCGAGGCGGGTCCTTACACGAGCCTCACACACGAGTCGCTAGGGTGCGGGGGCTTTACAAGTCGCTCTCCCGTCGACCCCCTGCCGTCTTCAAGGAGACCTGTGAGACGTACCGTCCGCCTCGTCCTAGCTCTGTTCGCCCTTGCGGCACTGGCAGCGCCTGCGGCGCTCGGGGCCGAGCGGATGTGGATCGGCTTCCACGACGACCCGAGCTTCCGCTGGGTCGGCGACCGCACCTCGCGGATCGAGGCCTCCGGACAGGCGAACTCGACCATCATGCGCCTGCTCGTCCAGTGGAACCTCGTGGCCAAGACCCGCCCCATCGAACGCCGTGGATTCGTTCGATCCTGCGTACATCTTCGACGATGTCGACGAGGCCGTTCGAACCGCCCAGGCGACGGATCAGGAGGTCATCCTCACGATCTCGGGCACGCCTCGGTGGGCGAACGGAGGCAAGAGCCCGAATGCCATGCCCACGAAGGTCTCGGACTTCGCCTCGTTCGCTCGAGCGATCGCATCCCGCTACTCGGGCCGCTTCATGGGGTATCCGTTCGTTCGCTTCTGGTCGGTCTGGAACGAGCCGAACCTCCAGTTGTTTCTCGCGCCGCAGTTCAACGCGGCCGGAAAGTCGCTCGCGCCCGCGAACTACGCGAAGCTCGCTGCTGCGGCCTACACGGGGATCAAGGCTGGTAATCCTCGAGCGCAGGTGGCGATCGGAGAGACGTCTGCGCGAGGGAGCGACAAGCCGCAGGGACTCCGGCCGACGCACACGCCCGGTAAGTTTGCCGAGCTCGTCGCAAAGGCCAACCCGAAGCTGAAGTTCGACGCGTGGTCACACCATCCGTACCCGTCCAACCCCACATCGCCACCGACGCAGATCGTGAAGTGGCCGAACGTCTCGCTCGCGTCGCTTCCCCGTTTCAACGAGAGCCTCCGGGCCTGGTTCAAGCGCAAGTCCGTTCCGATCTGGATCACTGAGTACGGACACCAGACGAAGCCACCGGATGCGTTTGGAGTCTCGTACGCCACACAGGCCGCCTACATCCAGCAGTCCATTTCCATGGCGAGCCGCTACCCCTTCGTCCCTATGTTCATCTGGTTCGTCTTTCAGGACGACCAGGGGCAGCCATGGGAGTCGGGCGTCTACACAGCGGGCGGCGTCGCGAAGGGCACCTCCCCGGCGAGGTTTACGGCGAGCGCTCGACCGCTCGACGCGCGAAACGGCGTCGCGACGTTCCGAGGAGGCACGCTCACCCCGCTCGTAAACCTCTACACGCGCCGGTACTGCGCGAACGACTCCGCCGGGACAGGGATCGGCATGACGTGGAGGGTCTTCCGCGGCGGCAGGTTGATTAGAGTCGGACAGCAGACGTCGCCGCTGAGGCTCGACTGCACCGTGAGCGCGCGGCTTCGCTTCACCGTCGTCAAGGGTCAGACGTACATTGCGACGTTCGCCATGAACGACATCAACGGCGTCGTCGTAAATCGCCGCCTCACGATCCGCGGCACCTAGGCCTCAGCGCCTTCCCACCGGAGCACCTGCATTCCTTCCCACCACTGGGGTTGACCCCGATCCTTACCGTCGATCGTGAGCAGTCGGCGCGCGAGCGGCTGACTCTCGAGATACGCGTCCATCGCGCGGTCGACCTGCTCCCAGTCTGTGTCGTCGATGATGAGGAGCGCGCCCGAAGCCAGCCACGGCTCGGCGATACGCAACCCGTCAAGCTGAGCCTCGAATGTGTGGAGCGCGTCGTAGTACCACACCCCCGCCCGAGCTTCTCCCAGAGCGCCGCCGGGAACGAGCTCGAAGACGTCGCCGACGATCAGCTCCGGCCGCCCGACGCCGAAATGGGCGAGATTCTGCTCGACCTTCTCGAGGGTTCCGTCACGGAAGTCGAAGCTGTCGATGCCGACGAATCGCCGGCTGTCGTTTCCCAGCATCGCCGCAACGAGGCTCGCGCCATGGAATACGCCGACCTCGACGTAGATCTCGTCTGCCTCCACGCACGACGCGGCGAGATTGAGCAGCGCCAAGTTGTTCTCCCGTGCGAGATTCTCGACGTGCTCGACGATCGGGGAGAAGCGCCTGTCGATCGGGTGCTCCGAGTGCGGGAAGTCCTCGAAGAGCTGCGGAAGCTCGCGGAGAAAGCGGTCTGCGTTCATGGACGTTGAGAGCGACTCAAGCCTCGCCCTTTACAAGTGACTCGTTACGCCGGCGAGGCTGGGTTCCTCCGATGGGGGCTCGTACCACGATAGTGCGTACTTCCCGTCGTCGAGGTCGCGTGCCAGCGGCGTGAGCCTGAGTGGGCGAAAGGTGTCACACATGACAGCCAGCTCCGTGGTCTCCGTAGCTCCCAACGCCTTCTCCGCAAGTCCGGGCTGGGGCCCGTGGGGCAGGCCGGACGGATGGAGAGTCACTGCTCCGACGGAAATCCCCTTGCGAGATCCGAAGTTGCCGGAGACGTAATAGATCATCTCCTCCGACTGCAGGTTCGAGTGGTGATACGGGATCGGCACAGCGTCTGCGTCGAAGTCGAGCTTGCGTGGGCAGAACGAGCAGATGACGAAGTTCGGCCCTTGGAAGGTCTGATGAGAAGGCGGCGGCTGGTGGATCCGGCCCGTGATGGGCTCGAAGTCGTGGATCGAGAACGTCCACGGGTACAGGAAGCCGTCCCAACCGACAACGTCGAACGGGTGATAGTCGAGGATGTACTCCTGGTAGCCGCCGCGGACCCGTACCTTGACGACGTGGTCCTCCCGGTCCCGGTGCGTCTTGAGCTCGGTCGGAGGATGGATGTCGCGGTGGTAGTAGGGCGCGCCCTCGAGGATCTGGCCGTACTGGTTTCGGTAGCGCCGCGGGATCTCGATCAAACCGGGCGTCTCGAAGATCAGATATCGCTGCGGGCCTTCCGGTATGAACCGATACGTCGTCCCGCGCGGGATCACGACGTAGTCCCCGTCCGAATACGAGACGTCGCCGAAGGTTGTCTCGAGCGTCCCGGAGCCTTCGTGCACGAAGATCACCTCGTCGCCTTCGCCGTTCCGGAAGAAGTAGTCCATCTGGGAGTCCGGTCGGCACAGGGAGATCTCGACGTCCTGGTTCCACATCAGCGTGCGGCGACCGGAGATCTCGTCGCCTCCCGGAGGAATGTCGTACGTGTTCATGAGCAGGTGCGCATGTTTCTCGGGTACCCACTCCTCCCGCTCGATCTGTGTGAACGCGCCGAGCTGCTTGACGCGGCACGGCGATTCGAGGTGGTAGAGGATGGACTCGTTCCCCGTGAAGCCCTCGAGGCCCATTACCTCCTCGGTCAGGAGCCTTCCGTTCTCGCGGAAGACGATGTGGCGCTTGCGCGGCACGTCGCCGCGACGCTGGTAGAAAGGCATAGCCGTCCCTTTCGGAGTCGTTGGGACAGGTTCTACAGCACCGCAACGAGAACCGGCCGGCCTTAAGCAAGGGCCGACCGCCAAGGGAAGCGCGAGCGAGGAGCCCATCTGCGAGCGCTCCCCGCTTCGTCCCCGAAGAACGTCGCGCGTTACGCGCCGGGCATCGACGCGCTCGGATCGGTCTGCCAGAGGCCGAACTCGTTGCCCTCCGTGTCCTTGCAGATCGCGAACCAACCCATCCCTGGCACCGGCATCGCGTCGCCGGCCTCGCCGCCGAGCTCTTTGACGTGCGCGGCCCCGGCGTTGATGTCATCGACGTCGAAGTAGACGCGGGTTCCCCGCGCGGCACCGTCGGCGCCGTAGATCGCACCGCCGGTCGTCTCGGAAAACCGAGTCATGTGGTACTCGGTCGGACTACCGGGGAACTCCTGAAACTCCCACCCGAACAGCGAACCGTAGAACTCACGTGCTTTCGCGGTATCGCCCGCGGGGATCTCGAGATGCACCATCTGGCCTGCCATGTCTCTCCTCTCGTTGTCGATCTTGACCGAATACCTACCTGAGACCGTATGGAGAACCGGAACTCATCGGCTGCCTCATCCAGTACGACGAAGAAGACCTGCCGTTTTCGACATCAATCGGCCAGTGCGGCAATGTACCGGTCGGCCGATCGAAGCACCTTCGCCCTCGCGCCTTCAGCGACGATCGTGTCCCACCAGGCGCCGTAGACGCGATCGAACTCGAGCGTCTCGATGATGCCGCGGATCCGCTTGATCTCGGATTTCGGCAGCGGGATCAGGTTCGGGTAGCTGTACATGAAGCTGACCCAGTTGCGGTCGGCAACCACCTGGACAATGTCTCCACAAAGCAGCGCCCCGCGGCCGTCAGAGCCGGCGCGCCAGAGGCAGACGGTGCCGCCCTCGTAGTGACCTCCTAGCCGGACGAGCTCGAGCTCATGCGACACGAGGTTTCGCCCGCCCGACCAGAACTCGATTCGATTGCTCTTGCGCATCACCCAGTCGCGGTCGGCCTCGTGCAGCAGGATCCGGGCATCGAAGCGATCGGCCCACTCGATCATCGCCGAGTAGTAGTGCGGATGGGAGATCGCGATCGTGTGGATGCCGCCCGCCTGCTCGACCGCCGCTCCGGTCTCGTCGTCGAGCAGGGTGATGCAGTCCCAGAGCAGGCCGTCGACGAGGAGCGCGCGTTGTCCGATCGCGAACGACGGCGTCGTGCCGATGCCGAGCAGCCCGGTCTCCTGCGCCTCGGCGCGGTTTCGATGGTCGAGCGAGAGCTCCGCCATCGTCGTCCACCGCTGGCCCTCGTGACCGACGTATTGGCGTTCATCGAGGCAGATCGCGCATTCAGCAGGCGGCTCGGCCGACGGCGGAAACTGGGTTCCACACGTCACGCAGATGAACGCCTCCACCACTGCTCTTCCTACCAGATCGCGCACGGAACAGGACCTTGGTGATGGAGCCAGCCGGGCTCGAACCGGCGACCTTCTGGCTGCCAGCCAGACGCTCTCCCAGCTGAGCTATGGCCCCTGGGTACCGCGCCAGTCTAGCGAGTCGACCGCGCTACTCTGACCAGGTGATCAGGCGAAGCAAGCACGAGGTCGGCCGGACTGGGGGACGTCGCCGACGCGTCCTTTCGCGCATGGTGAAGTTCGTGCGTGAGCTGTTTTCCAGCGGGGGGAGCGGCGACCGGGGGTTCGATCCTCAGGATGGCGGCGTCGGGGTTCGAGAGCCTCGCAATCCGCGACAACCATCACTCAGCGGGGCTGTAGCGCTCGAGCGGCCGCCGGCCGAGACGGGAGATGTCTGGGTCGTGGGGATCGGGGCGAGGCTAGACGGCGGCGAGCTCGACGGACGGGACGTCGCTCCAGAGCTCCTCGAGGCGGTAGAAGCCGCGCGTCTCGGGCGTGAAGAGATGCAGCACCACGTCGAGGTAATCGGCGACGATCCAGGTCGCCTCGGCCGCTCCTGCGGTCGACCGCGGCAGGAGCTCGTGATCCTTCTTGAGGACGCCGGCGACGTCATCGTGAATCGCTTTGGTCTGCCGCTGATTACGCCCCGTCGCGATGACGAAGAAGTCTGTGAAGTCACAGACGCCCCGCATGTCGAGGATGGTGACGTCGGCCGCCAGCTTCTCTTGGCAGAGAGCGGCGATACGGCGAGCTTGCTCGAGTGCGGTCAGGTCTGTCTCTCTCGTCCTTTCGACTTCCACCCAAGTCTAACGAGCACTCGTGTAGAGGCCCAGCCTCAGGATGGCTTCGCCGACCTGCGGAGGAACGAGCCCGTCGATGCTCTCGCCCTGCGCTACACGCTCCCGTATCGCTGACGACGAAGCCGCGATCGCCGGCATCTCGAAGGAAAGGATGCGGTCGGGCGCGGAGAGGCTGGTGCGAGCCGCGCGCACGCGCTCGTCGGGGATGCCCGGTCGCATCGCAACCGCGAGGCGCACGAGCTCGAGGACACGCTCAGGACGCTTCCAGTGTGCGAAGTCGGCGAGCTCATCGGCGCCGAGGACAAAGACGGCGTCCTCGAGCTCACGCTCCTCGAGTGAGTCGACGGTCCGTGAGTGTGGATCGAGCTCGATGCGCACATCGGGAACCTCCTCGAATGCCAGACGCGTGAGCTCGAGGCGCGTTTCGGCAGGTGTGGTCGTCTGCTTGTGCCCGGGATCGGCGACCACCAGGACGAGGAGCTTCTCCAGGTCGAGTTGTTCCAGCGCAGCCCGGGCCAGCTCGACATGTCCGACGTGCGGTGGATCGAAGACACCCCCAAGCAGGCCGAGCCGCCCTATTGCCACTCGAGCGTCTCCTCGCCGACTTCGACCTCCGAGCCTCTCTTCACGCCGATCCGTCGCAGAGCCTCCTCGAGCTCGTCGGGAGACGGCGGCGTGCCGACCACGCGATAACCACGATCGGTGCGCAGGATGCGGAAGCGCGGACCGCGCTTGGCACGAGGGCGGTACTCGAGGAACTCCGGCACGAGCTCGTCTCGGAACCGCTTCCGGGCTCGCCACGGGACAAAGCTCGAACAAAGCGCGCTTCAGGTCGTCTATCCCCTCACCGGTCGCACACGAAGTCGCGACCACGCGAACGATGCGGGTGTCCGCCAGAGCGAACGTCGGGGGCTCGGGCAGGAGGTCGGTCTTGTTCAAAACCACGACCTGGTCTCGTTCGTCGAGGCCGGCACCATAGGCGGCGAGCTCCCGATCGACCGCGCGAAACCGCTCCTCGAGATCCGGTTGGGACGCGTCGAGCACGTGCAGGAGCAATCGGGCGCGTTCGAGATGGGCGAGGAACTGGTGCCCTAGGCCGGCGCCCTCGGCAGCCCCCTCGATCAAACCCGGCACGTCGGCAACCGTGAGCTGTCTGGCGTCGGGCCCGTCCACGACTCCGAGAACGGGCTCGATCGTGGTGAAGGGATAGTCCGCAACTTTCGGCTTCGCATTGGAGATCCGGCGCAACAGCGAGGACTTGCCGGCGTTGGGTAGACCGGCGAGTGCAGCATCCACCACGAGCTTGAGCTGAAGCACGAAGTCCACCTCGTCCCCCGGAAGCCCGGTTTCGGCGAAGCGGGGAGTCTGGCGAGTCGGCGTCGCGAAACGTGCATTCCCGCGCCCGCCCTGGCCCCCGCGGGCAACGACGAAGCGGGTACCGGGAGATGTCAGATCCGCCACGAGCCCAGTCTCGGCGTCGAGGATCTGCGTCCCGACCGGAACGCGGATCTCGACCATCTCTCCGTCGGCGCCGTGCTTCTTGGTGCTGCGTCCGTTACCGCCCCGTCCCGCGCGCAGATTCTTCATCCGCCCGTATGCGGACAGATCGCGAAGAGCGCTGTCTGCGACCGCGACGATGTCCCCACCGCGCCCGCCGTCGCCGCCGTCGGGACCGCCTCTCGGCACGAACTTCTCCCGGCGAAAGCTGAGGCCGCCGTCGCCGCCACGGCCCGCCTCGGCGTGGATCTGCGCTCGGTCGTGGAACATGGCCCCGGGCGGAGCCCTATCTCTGTCTTACTCGGCCGCCGGTGCGACCGCGATGTAGCGCTTCTCGCCCGACGTGCGGAACTCGACCGTGCCCTCGCGGAGCGCGAAGATCGTGTGGTCACGACCGAGACCGGCGCCAGGTCCAGCGCGGAACTTCGTCCCACGCTGGCGGACGATGATCATCCCGGTCTTGACCTGCTGCCCGGCGAAGATCTTGACGCCGAGTCTCTTGGACTCGGAGTCGCGCCCGTTGCGCGAGGAGCCGAGACCTTTCTTGTGCGCCATTAGTGGTTTCTCCAGGGAGTCGGGTGCCCATTCGCCGGCGAGAACCGAGCAGGCCTAGGACGCAGGGAGGCCGCATACCCAAAGGTATGTGGCCGACTGAGGACGACGGCATGCGAAGTGTTCGCAGCCGCGCGAAGGGGTGCCGGACTCCCTGGAGAGACCACTATGACTCATCCTCCTGGTGGGTCTGCGCGGACTCCAAAGCGGCAATCGCACCCTTCCGCTTGGCGTGCTCGTGCTCGAAGGCAAGTGCCGCCTCGAGCGCTCCTGCATCCCAGCCAGCGGTTGCCGCCTTGATCTCGGCAATCGTCATGTCCGCGTAGCCAGCAGGGAGCTCCGAGGTTCCCTCGTAACCGCGGCGACTGGCTTTGCAGCCTTCTCCGGCTCCACCTTCGGCTTCGCGGCCGCCCGAGCGGGCTTGCCGCCGATCGATTCGATCTGGATCCGGGTCAGCGAAGCGCGAAAGCCGGTGTGCTTGCGGTAGCCGGTGCGCTTCTTGTACTTGCCGATCCGGATCTTCGGGCCCTTGACGGCACCGAGGACCGTTGCCGTTACCTTCACGTCATCCGGCTCGAGCACCGGCGCGCCGTCGCCCCCGACGAGCAGGACGGTGGGCGTGATGGTTGCGCCGTCGTGGAGGGCGAGGCGGTCGACGAGCAGCCGCTCGCCCTCGCGAACGCGGTACTGCTTCCCGGCAACCTTGATGATCGCGTAGGTCATGAAAATCTCCGAAGGTCGAAGCGGGCGCGCGGCCCGCGAAGCCGCCGCATGATACCGGACGCTCGCGCATCCGGAGCGTCCTACCCCGCTCGCGGCGCTATGCCCTTGGCCGCGTGTCGAAGTCCTCGATCCACTCGGACATCGGGACATACTCGGGCGCCTCTGAATTGTCCGGACCGAGGTCAGGGATGCGTGATTCAACGTTGGTGGACTCCGCGACCAGAATGAGGCCAGAGTCCTGAGGTTCGACCGCCGCGATCTCTACTCCATCGACCTCCTCCGTCGTCGCCACCGCAGTCTGATCGCCGTTCGTCGAGGGCTTGCGCCGCTTGCGGCCGCCCCGCGATCCGCGACGCGAGCGCTTGCGCTTCGGCTGGCCATCTGGGTCCGGGCTGAGGATGATCTCGGCATCGCCGACTCCCTCCGGCCCGACCTCCGCTCCGTCGGACACCGCCGGTGGTTCAGCTTCGACAGCAAGCTCGGGCGGTGGAACGTGGATGCGCGGTGCAGGCTTCGCGCCGTCGCCGTCCGAGGTCTCTTCGACTGCGGCCGTGGTCGTCGCTGCTCCGGGCTTTTTGCGACCACGCCCACCCCGCGTCCCGCGCCGCGTCCGCTTCTTCGTCGGCAGGTCGCCTTCCAGAGCCTCTGCCTGCTCGCCCTCCGGTGCGGTTGAAGGGATCTCCAGAGCCGCGTCGTCCTCGAGTGCAGCATCGATGTCGAGTGTGTGTCTCGCCCTCAGGGATAACCTCGACGTCCGGTTCTTCCGCCAGCTTCTTCCGCCCTGGCGCCCGAGTCGGGCGCTCGGCCTCCGCCTCGAACGTGATCGGCGAAGGGACAACGGCGTCATCGGCGAGCATGGCGTACGCAGTGCCTTCGAGAGCCCGCCCGACCAGCGCCGTGACCTTCTTACCGACGAGCTTTGCCGCCCCAGCCACGATCACCTGGTACTCGCCGACCTTGCCGACGCCTGCGGTCGGGTCGTGCAATCCCACCTCCACGAGCTTGAGGTCTATCGAGGTGCCCTCCTTAACGGGCGCTGTAGGTCGAAGCGTCTCGAGCTTGCCTTGCGCGAGAACCTCGAAGTGATCGAGGTGAACGTGCCCATTCTCGGCGGTCGGCGTCAGGAAGAACCGTCGTCTCGCTGCGGACTCGATCGCCTCGAGCCGACTGCCTCCCGGACCCGCGATCAGCGAGAGGACTCGGGGATGGAGAGCGATCTGGAACGCCTGCACACGAGAGCCTTTGGCGATAGTTCGCAACCTTCGCTCGATCTCGAGTGCATGGGTCGCCTCGGACACGACGAAGCCGTCACCCGCGCAGACAGGACAACGGCTCGTCAGGATCTCGCGCGGGCCGTCGGTGACGTTCTGGCGAGTCATCTCCACGAGACCGAGCGGCGAGATCTCCACGACGTAGGTCTTGGTCCGGTCGCGCTCGAGCTCTGTGCGAAGCGCGTCCTCGACCGTCGCACGGTTCTTGGGGTTCGACATGTCGATGAAGTCGATGACGATGATTCCCCCGATGTCACGCAGCCGGAGCTGGCGGACGACCTCCTTCACCGCCTCGAGGTTGTTCTTCACGATCGTGTCCTCGAGGCGCCCCTGCGAGCTCTTTCCGCGCGAACCGACGAAACGCCCGGTGTTCACGTCGATGACAGTGAACGCCTCCGCATAGTCGAACACGAGATACCCGCCGGAGGGGAGGTCGACGCGGCGCTCGAGTGTCGACCGAATCTCCTCGTCGACCCCTGATGCCTCGAACAGCGGCGTCTTCTCGCGATGCCGATGGACGCGCTCGATCATGTGAGGCGAGGTCTTCTTCAGGTAGCTGATGATGCGTCGGTGGGTGCGATCGTCGTCGATCTGTGCGCCCACGAAGTCGCCGGCAAAGAGGTCCCGGACGATTCGCAGCGGAAGCTCTGCCTCTTCGTAGACGAGGGTCGGCGCCGACGCGCCGTTGGCCTTCGTCTGGATGGTTTTCCAGAGCCGCTGTAGGAAGACGAGGTCGCGCTCGATGTCCTCGGCGGACGCACCCTCGGCGGCCGTTCGGACGATGATCCCGCCGCCCTTGGGATCGAGCTTCCTCACGATCTCCTTGAGCCGTGTCCGCTCAGCGTCCTCGAGCCGGCGGGAAACGCCCGAGCCCTCGCCGTTCGGAACGTAGACGAGGAAGCGACCCGGCAGCGAGATCTCGGTCGTCAGCCGCGCACCCTTCGACTTCATAGGGTCCTTGACGGCCTGGACGAGGATCGTCTGCCCTCGCTTGATCAGGTCTTGGATCTTCCGCGCTCCCTTTCGACCTTCGAGCTCCGGGCCGACAATCTCGTCCACATAGAGAAATCCGTTCTTCTCGAGGCCGATCTCGACGAACGCGGCCTCCATGCCCGGGAGGACGTTGTCGACGACACCGAGGTAGATGTTCCCGGCGATGGAGCGGCGCTCGGGCCGTTCCAGATACACCTCGGCGACACGGTCGTCTTCGAGGATCGCGACGCGCTGCTCACCGACATCGACCGAGATGAGCAACTCGCGCTTTGCGGCGGGCAGGGGCGCACGCTTGGTCGGCGTCCGTCGTCGACCGCTGCTGCTGCTGCGCGGCTGACGCTTGTCGGTCTTTCGGTCCGTCCTGCGTTCGGACTTGCGCTCAGGTCCGACGCGCTCGGAGCTCGCGGAGCCCGAGGAGGCCACGTCGGTCTCCTCGACTACCTCGCCGGCAGCAGGTGCAACTCCCGGCTTCTTCTTGCCGCGCCCGCCGCGACTCCCGCGCCGGCGCCTCTTCCTCGGTCCCTCAGGCGCGTCGTGCGCCTCCGCGGGGCCGGGTGCCTGAGCCTCAGGCGGTGTCTCTACCTCTGCGGTGAGAGCTTCGGCTTCTCGAGCCGCAGCCTCTTCCTCTTGCTTCTTGCCAAAGCGAAACCAGCGTGGTGCCAAGGTTGAAATCTCCTCTTTCTATCGCGCGCGGGCCCCGGAAAGCCACCGGCGTTTCCGGCCTCGCGCTGCGTGGGTTCAAGACATCGGTCAACATGACCTGTCCGAACGGTAGCAGCCGTCGAGCCAACCCCCTGGCGGGTGACCGACATCGCCTGCGTTCACGCCGCCGCAGGGCGAAGCCGCGCGCGCCGCGCCCGGACGGCACGGAGGCGCTGAGAGAGCCGAGCCCACGCCCACGGCTCGAGCTCCGCGTACCGCGTCTTGGTCTGGCCTCGTGTGGACTCCAGGTACTCGAACCACGCATCCGCTTCCTCGAGCTGCAGGAGCTCGTCGGCCAGCTCGGTGTTCGGCATCGTCCCTCCGATCGGCATGGTCGGGGCGCATCCTAGGACCCGGTCCGGACAGCATCGCGGCTGGTAAAGTCGGCCTGCGGTCGCAAGGGCTCGTGCAGGGGGCAGCGTTATTCAGGCGCGAGTCGCGCTTCGAGCGTCTGCAGAACCCTTGCGAGTGCCCATGTCCCGGCTGCCGCCACTCCGGCGTTGGCGATCGGCGTGGGCAGCACCTGCTGGGCTCGCCGCGCGACTTCCCGAAATGCGAATCCCGCAGCCAGAGCAGTTGCCGCGCCTCCGACCATCACCGGCAGTTCGTCCGGCGGCCCGGAGCCGGTCGTGGTGGCACGAAGCCGCGCGAGCATGCGCAGCTGCTCGAGCGTGATCAGAGGGCGGGTGGCTTTCCGCGGACCGGCTACGGCAAGGATCGCGGCGCGCAGAACCGAACCTCGCACGAGCCCTTCCGACGTCGCCTCCTTCAGTGCCGGAATACGGGCCGCGAGAAGCGGCCCGTGCTCGGAGGCCTCGACGATCCTGTCGGCGATCTCGCGGACGGGAAAGCCCTCTCCCGGGCGGCACTCCACGACGAACGGGGACAGAACGAACGTCGGCGTCCAGTCGGCCTGGGGCCACAGCTGAACGAGGACGACCGGTGTCCCGTGGCCATCGGCAGCGCGAACGAATGCTGCGTCGGCGTCGGAGGGATCACCTGCGACGATGCGAACGAGCACTTCGGCCGAGGGAGTGCTAGCACCCTCCTGGGCCACCACGGCACCCGGCTCGGCACCTGCTGCGAGCTGCTTGGCCAGCTGCTCTGCGAGCATCCCGCTGACGACCACTGGACCGACACTCGCAGGCGAGAGCTCGCCGCGCAGCGTGGCGACCACGCTGCGGGCTTCGTACACCAGTGCGGTGAGGGCGGCCGTCCTCACAGATGCTGCCTGCCGGCGAGCTCACCTCGCGCGTGTATGCCCTGGAGAACGCCCACAAGAACGAGATTCGCGACCATCGACGAGCCGCCGACCGTGACGAACGGGAGCGGAATGCCCGTGACCGGTGCCATGCCCATGGTCATTCCGACGTTTACGAAGATCTGAAAGAGGAACGCGAGCACGAGCCCACCCGCAACGACGGCTCCGTACAGGTCTCCGGCCACGGTAACGACCCGCAGCCCCCGCCACACGACGAGGAGGTAGAGCAGGAGCAGGATCGCCGAGCCGACGAAGCCCCGCTGCTCGGCGAGCGATGCGAACGCGAAGTCGGTCGCGTGCTCGGGGAGGTAGTCGAGTCGCGTCTGAGTCGCTTCGATCACGCCACGTCCAGTCAGACCGCCCGAGCCAACTGCTGTGATCGACTGGTTCAGGTTGTACGTGACCCCGCTCGGATCGGCTCCGGGATCGAGGGTGAGACGCGCCGCCTGGTAGGGCTTCAGCACCTGGATGCCGGCGCCTGGAAGCAGCCAGAGGATCGAGGCGATGCCGATGACGCCGATGGCAAGCAGCGCCACGAGCTGGCGCCAGCGGACGCCCACGAAGAAGAGAACGGCGAAGAGAGCCGCGGCATATACCAACGCCGTGCCGAGGTCCGGTTGGAGAAAGACGAGCAGGATCGGAGCCGCCCCCAGGCCGATCGCGGAGAAGATCGTCCGCCAGCGCGTCACCCGCCCGACGCGCTCGACGAGGAACCCAGCGATCGCCAGGACGAAGAGGACCTTGCCGAGCTCCGAAGGCTGGAACTGAATGAAGCCGAGGTCGATCCACCGCTTCGACCCACGGATCGTCTCGGCGGCGACGAATACGACGATCATGAGCGCGAGAGTTGCGCCGTAGACGAGCT
The DNA here is from genome assembly GCA_963827525.1 of uncultured Thermoleophilia bacterium. Lineage (GTDB taxonomy): Bacteria > Actinomycetota > Thermoleophilia > Gaiellales > Gaiellaceae > GMQP-bins7. The sequence goes on along the minus strand of CAWHBH010000014.1, from coordinate 41,776 downwards.
GCCAATGTCGGCGTGCGAGATCGATCGGGATCACGGCAGCGGCGATGAGGCAGGCGACGCCGATCCCGGCGGCGATGCCCTGACGGACGACGTAGTAGCTCTCGTCTCCGGGCACGTCGAAGCGGGTGATGCCCGAGATGACCCAGAGCCCGTAGCCGATCAACGCAAAGGCAGCCGCGAGCAGAACCCAATCGAGTCGGCGAAGGAAGGCGATGGGCGTCGCCTCGGCTCGACCCGAAGCGTGCCGAATCCGCGCGGTCTGGGTGGCTTCGATCATGAGACCCGCATCCTCGGCCATCAGTCCGTGTCCACCACGATGCTCGGGGGTGCGTCGACGCCGAAGTAGCGTTCGAAGACCCGGAGGGCGGCGGGTGCCGCGGCACTCGAGCCGTGACCGCCGTTCTCGATCAGCGCACACACCACGAGCCGCGCTGAATCCGACGGACCCCATCCGCACCACCAGGACTGATCCTCGAGGTGATCGCTTGGATACCCGGGGAGCTGGACCACTTTCTCTGCGGTTCCGGTCTTGCCCGAGATCGGCACCGAGTAGTTGGCGAAGACGCCCGACGAGGTCCCGCTTGCCGAGTGCGTCGCGGAATACAGGCCGTCACGTACGGCCGCAAGCGCCGCGGGGTCGACACCTGCCGGCTGCGGTGAGCGCGGGGCGAAGCGGCGCAGGACGACTCGCGGAGACCCCTTTCCGCCGGGCTGCTCGACGTTCGAGACGAGGTAGGGAGATACGACGTTTCCGCCGTTTGCGAGCATCGCGTAGAAGGCGGCCATTTGAAGCGGCGTGACTTGGAGGTCTTTCTGACCGATCGCAAGCTGGATCGAGTCTCCCGGGTTCCAAGCGCGGTCCCAATCGCTGTCGAATTCCTTTCGCCGCCACTCCGGTGTCGGGACAAGACCGTCAGCCTCGCCTCCGATGTCGAGCCCCGTGGGGCCGCCGAACCCGAAGCGACGAGCCCACTGCTGCATGCGGACGCGGCTCTCGGAGCCGCCCTCGTAGAAGCGGTTCCCGATCTCGTAGAAGTACGTGTCGCACGACTCGGCAAGCGCTTCGGGCAGCGTCATGGGGCGGTTCACATAGGGATTCCAGTTGCGAAACCTCTGTCGATCGAGGCCGAAGGTCGCGAACGGCGTGCACTGCAGCGACTCGTAGGGCGAGAACACGTGCTCCTGCATGCCGGCAAGAGCGGTAACGGGCTTCCAGGTGGATCCCGGCGGGTACTGACCTGCAGTCGCCCGATTGAAGAGCGGGTTGTTCGCGCCCTCGTCGTACAGCGCACGGAGCTTCTTCGGAGTCGACGCGACCCACGAACACGGACGGCTTGAAGGTCGGCGCGGATGCCATTGCCAACACGGCGCCGTCGCGCGGATCGAGCGCCACGATCGCGCCACCGTTGGCGGCCCAATGCTCGTTCTGATGCGCAAGATTGATGCCGTACTGCAGAGCGTCCTCTGCCGCCCGCTGTAGGCGCATGTCGAGGGTCAATCGCAGCGCGTAGCCGGGCGTTGCTTCTCGCCGCAGCACGATAGGAGACGTCTGGTTGCCGAGAGAGTCGACTCGCATCTGCGCGAGGCCTGCGCGACCGCGGAGGTAGGAGTCGTATTGGGCCTCGATGCCCGTCTTGCCGATGTGGTCACCGGCGCGATAGCCATCCAAGCGCTTGAGCTCCTCTGGCGAGATCTCACCCGTGTAACCGAGGATCTGCGCAGCGAGCGCCGCGTACTCGTAGTCACGGAGGTAGATCTGGACGATCTCGACGCCGGGGAACTCGGCCTGATGCTCGTACAGATAGTTGACCTGCTCCTCGCCAACGGACGTCTTGACGGTGATGGGTGTGAGCGGATCGAACCGCCTTTCGTCGACCTCGCGCGCGAGAGCCTTGGGCGAGACGTTCAGAACGCGGGCGAGGCGCTGGACGAGCTCGAATCGGCCCTCCTTCGGCAAGGCGCCCACCCAGAGCTGAACCGCCGTGCCTGCGACGTTGGAGACGACGACGCGGCCACGCCGGTCGAGGATCGGCCCTCGGGGCGCCTCGACACGCACGAGGCGAAGCTGATTGTTCTGCGCCGCGTTCAGATGCTCGTCGCCCGAGAGCACCTGGAGCGACCAGAGACGCAGGAAGAGGATGGTGAACGCGACCAGCCCGACGACGCCGAGAACGGCGACGCGCAGAGCAAGCTGCGGTGTGAGCCGATGTGGCTCGCGAACTCTCGGGTCGGGAGGCAGGAAGCGCCCCGAGGGAGCTCGGCGCTGCTGGTAGGGGTTGGAGCTCATCTCACACCATGACCTCGACCTCGGGAGAGTGCTCGGTGCGAGCTCCCTCACCGACAGCCCACCGGACGAGCGCGCTGATCGGAAGGGCGAGGAGGAGGTTCAGTACGAATGCCGGCAGAAGTGCAGTCACGAGCGCGTGGCGCGCGACGACCTCCTCGCCGAGCATGAAGTGGAGCACGTAGCCGAAGAGACCGGCCAGCAGCGTGATGCCCCCGACGGCGACGAGTGGAGCGATGCGGCGGTCGCGGCCCGTGGTCTCTCCGTATCGGCCGGCCCAGAAGCCGGCGAGCGTGAGCACGAGGGAGGTGATTCCCAGCGTGTCGAGAGTCGCGAGATCGACGACGACGCCGCCCATGAATCCGAACACCGCCCCAGGCACCGATCCCCGTAGCGAGCCCGAGGGCGACCACAGCGACGAGGAGCACATCGGGCGCACCGCCCCCCACGACGAGGGAGGAGACGATGACCGTTTGCAGCATCGCAGCGACGAAGACGACGACTGCTCCGCGGAGCACTGCGCCTGCGCTCACGAGCGACGCTCTTCGGGCACCAGGACAAGAACGGCGTCGAGCGAGCCGAAGTCGACGAAGGGATCGATCTGCACCTGCTGGTAGAGGTCGGTATCGGTCAAGCCGACGCTCGTGACTCTCCCGATCAGAATGCCCTTGGGATACAGCGAGCTGAGACCGCTCGCGCGCCACCCCGCAGTGACGATCTCGTCTCCCTCCTTGATCCGATCCTGCTTGCGGACGCGGTCGAGAACGAGCGTCTCCCGCGTTCCGCGAGCGTGCCGCACGATGCCCGGCGCACTCGTGCGCACGTCCACCGCGGACACCGCCGCCTCCTCGTCGGTCAGCAGCTGAACGCGGGCGGTGTCGGGCGTCACCCGGGTGACGAGCCCGACCAGCCCGTCGGTCGTGACGACGGGATCGTTGACACGGACGCCGTTGTCCGAGCCCGCCGCGAGGACGATCGCCTGCACGAACGCCCCGCCCGGGCGCCCGATGACCTCGGCGTTGACGGGAACGAAGTCCCCTGGGAATCGCGGGCCGTCGACGTACCTCAGCTGGCGTCGGAGATAGTCGTTCTCCTGGCGCGCGAAGTCACTTTGGATCGCGCGCTGCAGGAGCTCTCTGTTCTCGACCCGCAGGCGCTCCGCCTCGGAGCGTGCGTCGAGGAGGCTGTTGGTCCAGCTGTACGCATCACGGAAGGGCTGTGCGACCCTCTCGAACCCTACGGCGAACGGACGCAGCACGGTCGAACCCGCCGATTGGACACTGGTGAGCGAGCCGTCCTCTCCCGAGCGGAACGAGAACGTGATGAGGACGAGCGAAACCAGCACGAGCACGCCCACGACGAGACGGCGGCGAAGCGAACCTCCGCCGCGTGAAGAGACCTTGGTGGTCGGAATGCGCCGGACGGTCAGGCCCAGCGCCGCCGATCGCGCGCTGCGTGGCCGGGGCATGACAGGCCAGTCTAGCGGCGAAGTACGCCGGATCCCTCGTCGAAATCGTCCGCAAGGCCCGGCTCTACGAACGACTAACAGTGTGGGAGCGGCGCGACTTCTCGTCGCCGGACGCTCGCTACGGCGAAGAGGTCAGTAGCGCAGTAGACCGTTGCGGCGCACGCGGCTCCGATTCGAGCGGTGGATGACGTCGAACTCTTCGAGGCTGCGCCCGGAGCCGACCGCGACACACGTCAAGGGGCTCTCTGCGAGGTGAACGGGCATCTGAGTCTCCGAGCGCACGCGCTCGTCCAGGCCCTGGAGCAGCGCGCCTCCGCCCGCGAGCACGATCCCGCGGTCCATGATGTCCGCGGCGAGCTCCGGCGGAGTCTTGTCGAGCGTCGACTTCATCGCGTCGATGATCTGCGTCACGGGCTCGTCGAGTGCGCGACGGATCTCCTCCGACGAGATGACAACGGTCTTCGGCAGGCCGGTGAGCATGTCTCGGCCGCGCACCTCGGCCGACAGCTCCTCCCTGAGGCGGTATGCAGAGCCGATCTCGAGCTTGATCTCCTCCGCGGTCTGCGTTCCGACCAGGAGCTTGTACTCCTTCTTGATGTGATTGACGATCGCCTCGTCCATCTCGTCGCCGCCGACGCGCATGCTCTGCGAGACGACGATGCCCCCGAGGGAGATGACGGCGACCTCGGTGGTACCGCCTCCGATGTCGACGATCATGTTCCCGGTCGGCTCGGCGACGGGCAGGCCGGCGCCGATCGCGGCGGCCATCGGCTCCTCGATCAGGTACGCCTGTCGCGCGCCTGCCGACAGCGTCGCCTCCTCGACTGCGCGCTTCTCGACGCCCGTCACACCTGACGGCACGCACACGACGACGCGCGGGTGCGCGAAACGATGCTGATGCACCTTCTGGATGAAGTGCCGGAGCATCTGCTCGGTGACGTCGAAGTCTGCGATGACCCCGTCTTTGAGCGGGCGAATCGCCGAGATCGTGCCGGGCGTGCGGCCGAGCATGCGCTTCGCCTCCACGCCAACGGCATGGACCTCGCCCGTCCGCTGGTCGATCGCGACCACCGACGGCTCGGACAGCACGATGCCACGCCCGCGGACGTAGACGAGGGTGTTCGCGGTGCCGAGGTCGACGGCCATGTCGCGGCCGCCGAAACCGGTTAGAGACTTGAACCAGGCCACGAGGGGAACCGAGTGTACCTACGCGGTTTGCAGCAGCTTTGGCGCGTGACGCTCGAGGAGCGAGACCAGGAGCGCGCCGGGAAGACCGACGACGTTGAGGTAGTCGCCTTCGATTCGCTCGACGAGCCGACCGCCGAGGCCCTGGATCGCATATGCGCCTGCTCGCCCCTGCCACTCACGGCTCTCGACGTACGTGGCAACGGTCTCTGGCGAAAGCAATCGGAATGTGACGTCGGTCAGCTCGTGTGCGACGACGTCCTCGCCGGCACCCAGGAGGCACACGCCCGAGACGACCGTGTGCGTTCGGCCGGAGAGCTCGCGCAGCATCCGCTCGGTGTCCTCGCGCCCCTCGGGCTTCCCGTACACGCGGTCGTCGAGGATCACAGCCGTGTCGACCCCGAGCGTAAGCTGGCCTTCTGCATGGACCGAGCGCGCCTTCCCCTCGGCGTGCAGACGCACGAGCTCGGCGGCCGCGAGCCCCGGCACGTCGTCCTCGACGTACTGCGGCGCCGTGGCCTTGAACGGGATCCCGAGCTGCTCGAGGATCGCGCGCCGCTGCGGCGACGTGGAAGCGAGGATCAGCCGCGCTTGCGCGCCACCCATATCTCCTCGGAAGGCCACTGCCGCGCCCAGTCGGCGGTTACGTACGAGTAGTACTCGTGCGTCTGCGCGCCCTCGGGCGCGTAGAGCTCGATCAGATCCTCGACCTCGAAGCCCGTGTCACGAAGCAGACGGAACAGGTCGCCGTGCGCGAGATGGAACTCGACGCCTCCGTCCGACCATTCGATCCGATGCATTCCACGCTGCGGACGTTGCAGCTGCTCGGATGTGGAGTCCGGCTCCTCGACGGCGCAGAGAATGACGAGAGGGCTGCTTCTGAGGAAGACGAGACGACCGCCAGGGCGGAGCAGCCGGTGCGCCTCGGGGATCCACCGGTAAGAGTCGCACCAGATGCTCGCTCCGAACTCGGAGACCGCGAGATCGAACGACGCATCAGGAAGCGGAACGTCCTCGGCATTCGCCTCGATCAACGGAAACTCGATGCCCGTTTCTCGCTGAAGTCCACGAGCAGTCTCGAGCTGCACCGGGGTGACGTCGACGCCGACCGGTCGCGCGCCTTGTTTCGCCAGCCACGCGGAGAAGTACGCCGTTCCGCAGCCGAGCTCGATCACGTCGAGCCCCGCGACGTTGCCGAGGGCGTCCGCCTCGCGTTCCGGCACGCCGAACACGCCCCACGTGTGCTCCTCCTTGGCCCACGCTCCCGCAGCGGAGGGCCCCGTGTACTCGGAGTTGGTCGTCGTCCAGAGGTCGCGGTTCCGCGCGACGTAGTCCGGAACGTCAGACAAGGCCGTCTGGGGAAGAACAGCGCCAGCTCACGCCTCGCGCTCGCCTTGGAGTCCGAGCCGTGGACGATGTTCTCGGAGAGCTCGAGCGCGTAGTCGCCGCGAATCGTGCCGGGCGCCGAGTCCAGCGGGTTCGTCGCGCCCATCATCGTGCGCACGACGGAGATCGCGGACTCACCGCTCACCGCAAGCGCCAGCACGGGCCTCGGAGGAGATGAACTCGACGAGAGGCCCGAAGAACGGCTTGCCCTTGTGCTCTGCGTAGTGCTCGCGCGCCATCGGCTTCGAGATCTTCAGCAGACGTGCTCCTCGCAGCTCGAGGCCGCGGCGCTCGAGGCGCGCGATGATCTCACCGGCCAGGCGACGCTTCATGCCGTCGGGCTTGACGAGGACAAGCGTGGTCTCGCGAGCCATGCGGCGGCGGAGTCTAGTTCGTCGCCGGAGCTTGTCCGTCGAGTCGCGCGCGGCCGCGACGAGAGATCCTCGAACGCGGGTATCCCTGGCGGGATGTCCGTCGCGCAATACGGGCAGACCTGCCACAGCGACTCCAGCGGCTGACCGCAGGACGGACAGGCCTGCTTTAGCCGCGTCGTACAGACAGGGCAGACGAGGTATGACTGCTCGACACGCGCCCGGCAGACAGGACAGCGGTGATCGAGCTGCGCGAGCCGTTCCTCCATCGCCTGTATCTCGAGCTCACGCTCGCGAGCGTCCTGCAAGTACTCCGGGGGACGGAAGAACATGTAGATGATCGGCCCGAGGAACGGCGGGAACAGGCCGACCAGCGTCGCGAGGGCGACGAACCAGGGGTCTCCGATTCGACGGCGTGCGTCCTTGAACGTCCAGTACCCGGTCGCAAGCCAGAGGACGACGACAAGTCCGATCCCGAGGTTCCGAAGGAGCGTCCAGTCGGGAGAGTCGAGGGACTGCGCGAGCGGCAACACTGCGACGGTCATAGCAGAAGCTTGCCGATCCCGTAGCCGAGCGCGAAGGCGATCCCGACGATCGCGAGCACCAGAACAGCCGCGAAAGCGAGCACGGACAGCCGCTCCCTTACCCGCGCCACGCCGTGCGCCGTTCTTCCTGTGCGATGTCGCCGAGCAGATAAAGAGACCCCGTCACGAGCACCGGTTCCCCGAGCTCGTGCCCTCGTGCGAGCGCCCCGAGCGGGTTCTCGACGACCTCGACGTGATCGAAGTGAACGCGGGCGAGGTCGGCGAGATCCTCGGCAGGAAGCGAGCGATCGGAGGATGATCTGGTCGCGACGAGCCGCGCCCCTGCTCGACGCAGCTCGCGGAGCATCTCGTCCACGTCCTTGTCCGCCAGGATCGAGACGACCAGGGTGTAGTCCTCGGCTGGAAGCCGCTCGACGAGGTACCGCGCACCGTCGGGATTGTGCGCACCGTCTCGGATCTCGCCTGCGCGTCGTTCCAGCCGGCCGGGGAGTGAGACCTCCGGTCGTGAGGTGATCGGATGACCGACGAATGCCTCCGCGGCCTGCAGTGCGCCGCCAAGTCGAACAGTGCGAGCCCGGAACGAGGGCGGCGAACGTGTCGTCGGGAAGGACGACGATGCTGCCCTCCGGGGCGACGGCCAGCTTCTCGCGTGCGATCTCCTCGACGGTGTTTCCGAGCACATCGGTGTGCTCGAGCCCCACGTTCGTGAGCAGGACGACGCGCGTGCTCAGGACGTTCGTCGCGTCGAGCCGCCCACCGAGCCCCGCTTCGACGACGGCGACGTCGACACCAGCCTCGGCGAATGCCACCAAAGCGGCAGCAGTGACGATCTCGAACTGCGTAGCTTCGAGGCGCACTGCCGGGGTCCGAACGAGCTCCACGGCCGCCTCGAAGTCGGCCTCGGCTCCGTCGATGCGGATTCGCTCACTCCAGCTCGCAACGTGCGGCGAGATCGTCGAGCCGACCGAGAGCCCCTCGGAGAGAAGAAGCTGCTCGATCGTGATCGTCGCGGTCGACTTCCCGTTGGTGCCGACAACATGAATCGCCGGGTAGTTCTCTTGAGGATCGCCGAGCTCGATAAGCAGGGCGCGCATGCGCTCGAGCCCGAAGCCGTCCCACGGCCAAGGACTCAGCGAGTCGAGCCACTCGACGGCGGTCACGTCGATCTAACTCTCGATGGCGGCGAGCTCGCGGCGGTACCGCTCGAGCTTCTCGCGCTCCGCGTCCACCACGTCCGCGGGCGCATTTGCGATGAACCGCTCGTTCGCCAGCATCTTCTCGGCGCGCGCGACCTCTTTGCGCAACCGCTCGACCTCCGCATCGCGGTTGTCGTCGACACGGGCCTGCTCGGGACGCACGACTGCAGCGAAGATGCGCCGCTCGTCGTCCGACGAGAGCTCGACCTGCACGCCGCTCCGGCGGAAGATCTGCGCGGCCTCCTGGACGCGATCCAACGCGCCGACATCGTCTGCGAAGCGAGAGTCGGCGTCTGGCCACGGTGCGACGATCAGCCGTGACTCGCGCTGCGGGAACTGAGTCCAGATCTCTTCTGTCACGTGCGGCATGACCGGGTGGAGCAGGGCAAGCAGCCGCTCCAGGGCAGCGAGTGCCGTCGCCACGGCTTCGGCTCGTCCCTGTCATAGAGGCGAGGCTTGATCGCCTCCGCGTACCAGTCGCAGAAGTCGTCGAACGTCAGGTGGTAGAGCGCGTCCGTCGACGCGGCGAGCTCGAACCTGCTCCATGCGTCCTCGACGTCCGCGCGCGCCTGACCTCGATCCGCGCGAGGATCCAACGCTCCTCGAGGTCGCGTGGCGCGGCAGCCGGAGTCGATGCCCTCCGCGTGCTGGAGAATGAGCCGCGAGACGTTCCAGAGCTTGTTCGCGAGCTTGCGGCCCTTCCTCGATGGTTCCGTACGAGAAGCGGACGTCCTGCTGGGTCGACGAGTTCTTCATGCAGTCCGTAGCGGGTGGCGTCCGCTCCCGTACTCGTCGATCGCCTCGAGCAGGATCGAGCTCCGGTGCCGAGCGCTCTTCGACATCCGCCGGCCGTCGACTGCGATGATCGTTGAATGGATGATCACATCGGGAACGGGATCTCGCCCATCAGCTCGAGCCCGGCCATGATCATGCGCGCCTCCCAGAGGAAGATGATCCCGCGGTCGGTGAGCTCAAGTCGCTCGGGTACCAGGCGCGGAGCTCCGGCGTATCGTCCGGCCAACCGAGCGTCGCGAACGGCCAGAGCGCCGAGGAGAACCAGGTGTCGAGGACGTCCGGGTCACTGGCGTAGTTCGGACGACCCGCATTCGGCGCACGCATCGGGCTCGGACTCCGCCACGGAGATGGCCATCCGGGCAATACCAAACTGGAATCCGGTGACCCCACCAGATCTGACGCGACATGTACCAGTCCGGTGCGTGTTTCAGCGAGTCCATCGCAAAGCGGGCTGAGACGGCGCTTGTAGCGAACACGCTCGGAACCGAATGCGACCGTCGCGCCGCCTCGATCGCCGGCTTCCTGAGCTCGTCCATTCGGCACCACCATTGCAGCGAGATCAGCGGCTCGATCCGGCACCCGCAGCGCTCGCACACTGGCCGATCGCATGCCGATACGGCTCGCGCCTCTCGAGCAGCCCGCGCTCCTCGCGCAGGATCGAGACGAGCGCATCCCGCGTCCTCCTGTGTCATCCCGCGAACTCCGGGATGCCTCGTTCATGACGCCCGTCTAGGCCGATGACCATCGGCTCCGGAAGGCCGTGGGCACGCCCGATCTCGAAGTCCGTCGGATCGTGACCCGGCGTGACCTTGAGCTGCCCCGGTGCCGAATTCGGGCTCGACGCGATCGTCGGCGACGATCGGCACCCGCCGCTCGACAACGGGACGATCGCCTCCTTTCCGATGAGCTCCCGTAGCGCTCGTCATCGGGGTGCACGGCGACGGCAACGTCTGCGAGCATGGTCGGCCGGGCGTACGGTGGCGATCGTGATGTGGCCCGATCCGTCGGCGAGCGGATAGTGGATCGTGTAGAACGCTCGTCGTCGACGTCGGTGTGATCGACCTCGAGGTCGGAGATCGCGCTCGCGCAGCGTGGGCACCAGTTGACGATGCGGTTGGTCGCGGTAGAGGAAGCCGCGCTCGAGAGGTGGACGAACATGCAAGGACGGCGCGCACATAGCCCTCGTCCATCGTGAACCGCTCGCGGCGGTAGTCGATCGACGCGCCGATGCCGCCGGAACTGAGTCCGTAGATCACTCCGCCGTAGTGGCTCGAGCCAGTCGCCATAGTTCGCTCGAGGAACGCCTCTCGACCAAGATCCTGGCGGGTAGGCCCTCCTTCGCAAGGTCGCTGCTCGACGACGCTCTGGGTCGCGATGCCCGCATGGTCGTAACCCGGTTGGCAGAGGCAGTCGAGAGCCGCGCATGCGGTGGCACCGGATCAGAGCATCCGGCGGACGCTGCTCAAGGCATGGCCCATATGCAGCTCCCCGGTCACGTTTGGCGGCGGGACCGCGATGACGAACGACGGGCGCTCGCGAGTCGGCGTTCAGCAGCGTAGAGGCCCTCGTCCTCCCATTTCTGCTGCCAGCGCGCTTCAACACCCTCCGGCTTGTAGAGCGGATCCATTGGGCGAGAGTCTAGAAAGGAAGAGTCGCGGCGCTCGCTGCTTAGGCGCTGCGGCGCCGCCCGGGTACCGGGGACAACGAGGAGCCGTTCCGGTTGCGTCGCATCGTCTGAGAGTAGCGACTGATCGGGTCAGGAGGAGAGCACGAGGATGGTGCTCGTCCCGTGCGCGCAGAGCCGGCCTTGCGAGTCTTCGATGCGCGCCTCGGTGACCGCCACGCGACGGCCCGGGTGGATGATGGAGCCGGTGCAGCGGATCAGGCCGGTGTCGATCGTGAGAGCCCGGGTGAAGTTCGCCTTCACCTCGAGCGTCGTCCAGCCCACGGGCTCGTCGAGCGTTGTGACGAAGGCGAGACCCATCGCCGAGTCCATGAGCGTCATCGCGAGGCCGGCGTGGACGATGCCGATCGGGTTGTAGTGGTACTCGGCCGGCTCGCACTCGAAGATGGCCCTCCCGCGCGTCGCCTCGACGAGACGGAAGCCGAGTGTCTGCGCGATCGGCGGAGGTGGCAGCTCGCCGGTGGCCATCAGCTGCATCACCTCGAGGCCCGAGCGCCCGACCATGCGGTCGCGAAGGTCGAAGGGGTCGCTCCAGGTGTAGGTTCGCGTGCGCTCCTTCCGCCACGCGCGAGACGCTAGCGACCCACGGCGTAGCCCTGCATGCCGCGCGGGTTCGCCCCCGCTCTGAGCAGGCCGTCGGGCTCCCGGGCGACTGCAGTCACGCGCCCCGCCGACCACGCCGGCCACAGCGACACGTCGTGCCCGCGGCGCTGGAGGTCGGCGACCGTGCGCGAGCCGAACCGCGACTCGAGAGCAAGAGACTTCGGTGCGAATCCGCGCGGGAAGAAGGACGAGATCAGGTGGTCGGTGTGGAACTCCGGCGCATCGATCGCCTCCTGCAGGTTCATGCCGAGATCGACGTGGCGGAGGAACGCATGAATCGCCCACTGCTCCTGCTGGTCGCCGCCTGGCGTCCCCCACGCCAAGTACGGCTCACCTTGTCTCAACGCCAGACCGGGGCCGAGCGTCGTTCGCGGCCGCGTTCCCGGACGAAGTGACGATGGAAGGCCCTTCCTCGAGCCAGAACATCTGCGCCCGCGTCCCGAGCGGCCAGCCGAGGGACGGTATGACCGGAGAGCTCTGGAGCCAGCCGCCGCTCGGTGTCGCGGAGAAGAGGTTCCCGTGACGATCCGCGATGTCGAGATGGACCGTGCCACGGCCGGGCTCGCCCGAGCCGAGTGTCGAGACCGCCTCGCGAAGTCGCGGAAGACGGCCGCGGCCGGGCCGATAGTCCTCGGACGCCTCGTCGCCGACGAGCGCACGGCGCTCGTCGTTGTAGTCCGCCGAGAGCAGCACGTCGAGCGGTACCTCCGCGTCGCCGTAGAGCGAGTCACGATCGGCGAAAGCCAGCTTCGCGCACTCGGTGACGACGTGCACGAACTCGGCATCGGAGAGCTCGGCGAGGTCGAAGCCCTCCAGCAGTGCGAGCTGCTGCAGCCCGACCGGGCCGGCCGCCCATGGCTGCGTCTTGCACACGGTGAGTCCTCGGTACTCGTACGTGGCGGGCGGCTCGAGAGTCGCCTCCCACGCCGCCATGTCGGCGCCCGTGAGCAGGCCGCCCTGCTCGACGCAGAAGCGGTCGATCTCTTCGGCGACGAAGCCCTCGTAGAAGGCAAGCCGCGCGCGTTCGATCTCTTCCTCTCGCGAGCCGCCGCGGCTCTCCTCGACGATTCGCCGGTAGGTGGCAGCGAGTGCTCGGTTCCGAAAGAGCGCTCCGGCTTCGGGGGCTGGCAGATACAAGGTCGCTGGATCCAGGCCACCGGCGAAGGAGCTCCTCGTTGAGCTCGATCGTCGCGCGGATTCGCTCATGGAGCGGATAGCCGTGCTCGGCGTAGCCGATCGCGAACTCGAGGACATCTTGCAGGCGCCAGGTTCCGAACTCGCGGAGGAGGAGGAGCCAGCCGCCGAAGGCCCCAGGGACGCACGCCGCGAGCACGCCGGTTCCCGGGATCAGGTCGTGCCCGAGCTCATGGAACCGCTCGATCGTCGCGGCCGCCGGAGCGACGCCCTGACCACACAGCACCAGAGGTTCGCGGCGATCGGCCGACCAGAAGACCGCAGGAACCTCGCCGCCGGGCCCGTTCAGGTGCGGCTCGACGACCTGGAGGCAGAACCCGGTCGCGACGGCTGCGTCGAAGGCGTTGCCGCCGCGCTCGAGGACCGCCATCCCCGTCTGGGATGCAAGCCAGTGCGTCGATGCGACCATCCCGAAGGTGCCGCGCAGCTCCGGGCGAGTAGTGAATCTCAGGGGCGCACCACGAAGTACGCGTTGAACGGGTCGTGCTCGAGCAGGTGCACGTCGACCGAGGTGAATCCCGCCTCCGCGAGCAGCTCGCGCGCCTTCTGCTCCCCCCACATCGCGCCGAGCCCGTCGCCCCCCTGGGCCAGCGAGACGGTCATGCAGTGCATGCACGAGATCATGTAGAGCAGTGGCGCGCCCGGATGCTCGAGGTTCTCGTGGAGGTAGCTCGATCCCTGAATGTCCTGCATGAGATAGACGCCGTCGGCGGTAAGTGACCGCCGGATCCCCTGAAGCATCGCGAGCGGACGCGCCTGATCGTGCACCGCGTCGAACGTCATGACGAGCTCGAACGACTCGGGCTCGGCGTCGACATCGAACGTGCTGAGGTCGCGGGCCTCGAAGCGCACGTTCGCGAGCCCACGCTCGACAGCCTGCTCGCTCGCGTACGCGATTGCCTCGGTCGACAGGTCGTAGCCCTGGAACGAGCTGGCTGGGAAGCGCTCGGCGAGCATCAGCAATGCACGCCCGCGGCCACAGCCGAGGTCGAGTGCCGATATGCCCGCTGTGAGCTTCTGCTCCACGCCCGGTAGGAGCGGGAGTATGTGAGTGAAGAGGACCGACAGGACGGTTTGATTCGACTCCTCGGCCATGACCTCGTGGAAGCGGCCGAAGCGCTCGTAGGGGACACCGCCACCGTTGCGGAAGCACTCGACGATGTCGTCCTCGACCGTGGCGAGCGTCGGAATCCACTGGGCCGTGACGGCGAGATTGTCCGGCGACGCAGCCCGCGTGAGCCAGCTCGCGTGCTCGGCCGGCAGCCGATACCGACCCGTCTCGGGCTCGAGCTCCACGACGCGTCCCGTCGTCATCACGCCGAGCCACTCGCGCACGTAGCGCTCGTCGAGGCCTGCCGCGTCGGCGAGCTCCTGGCTCGTCGCGGCGCTTGTCTCGGCGAGGGCGTCGAAGAGACCGGTGCGGTGACCGACCGAGATCATCACGGCGACGGCGGCGCTGTTCAGCGTGTCCAACATGCGCCCTGCGAACGCCTCGGCGCGATCGGTGTCGTAGGCACGCTCGAGCATCGGCACCTCCTCTGGTCGGGTCTCTAGTCTTCCAGCCCGTGCCGACCTGTGCGAAATGTGGGCAAGACAATCCCGACCTGTCGAAGTTCTGCAACGCGTGTGGGGCGCCGCTCGCCGAGCCCGGACGTAGCGGCGAGGAGCGGCGCATCGTTTCGGTGCTCTTCGTCGATCTCGTCGGCTTCACGTCTCGGGCCGAGACGCTCGACCCCGAGGACGTGCGTGCGTTCCTCACGCCGTATTACGAGCGCGTACGGACCGAGCTCGAGAGGTTCGGAGGCAGGGTCGAGAAGTTCATCGGCGATGCGGTGATGGGTGTCTTCGGGGCGCCGGTCGCATTCGGGGACGACCACGAGCGCGCAGTGCGCGCTGCGCTCGCGATTCGTGACTGGGCCGGCGAGGACGCGCTCCAAGTGCGCATCGCCGTCAACACTGGAGAAGCGATCGTCGACCTCGAGGCGCGGCACGACCAAGGTCAGGCAATGATCGCGGGTGACGTGGTCAATACCGCGGCTCGCCTGCAGACAGCGGCACCCGTCGGCTCCGTCCTCGTCGGCCCTGAGACCTACACGAGCACGCGAACGGCGATCGAGTACCAGCCTGGGTTCCAGCCGATCGAAGCCAAGGGGAAAGCCGAGCCCGTCCAGGCCTGGCTTGCACTTCGTGCGACAACCGCGGCGGGAGAGCGCCCTCTGACACCGATTCCGATGGTCGGCCGGGAACGGGAGCTCGAAGTGCTGCGAAGAATCTGGGATCGCGTAGCAGCCGAGAAGCGTCCACATCTCGTTACCGTCTTCGGCCCGGCGGGCATCGGCAAGTCGCGACTCGGACTCGAGCTCATGGAGTACGTCGGCGCTCAGGACTGCCGAGTGCTCCGCGGACGCTCAACGCCGTATGGCGCGTCGAGCCCGTACGGGGCGTTCGCCCAGCATGTGAAGCAGATAGCCAAGGTCTACGACAGCGACGAGCTTTCTGCCGCACGCTCGAAGCTGTCGACAGCGGTCGCCGACCTCGTCGGAACGGACGAGCCTGCAGAGCACACCCGCAATCTGTCTCTCCTTATGGGGCTCGACGAAGAAGGCGAGGCGTCGGATCGCGAGACGCTCTTCTTTTCGGCGCGAGTGTTCGTCGAGTCGCTCGGCGCGCAGGGAGCAACTCTCCTTCTCTTCGAAGACATCCACTGGGCCGAAGCGAGCCTCCTCGACCTGATCGAGACCCTCGCCGCCCGCGTGCGCGATGTGCCCGTGCTGTTGCTCGCTCTCGCGCGTCCTGAGCTGCTCAACGACCGCCCCGGCTGGGCCGGCGGGCTTCCGGCCTACACTGCACTTCCGCTCGACCGGCTCACGGAAGGCTCGTCACACGAGTTGGCGGAGCTACTCCTCGCGCGGCTCGAGGCAGCCGGGAGCCGCACGGACACAATCGTGGAGACCGCCGAAGGCAACCCATTGTTCATCGAGGAGCTCGCGGCCTCTGTCGCGGAGAGGTCGACGGTCGACGCCGGGCACCTTCCGACAAGCGTTCAAGCGATCGTGGCTGCTCGGCTCGACGCCCTTCCTCCCGATGAACGAAGTGTCCTCGCCGACGCCTCCGTCGCCGGACGAGTTTTCTGGCGCGGCGCCGTGTCGCGCATGTCGCCGCGGCCTGAGCTGTCTGCGCTCCTCGGCTCCTTGGAGGCTCGGGACTTCGTACGTCGGGAGGCCGTGTCGCGCATCCAGGGGGACCAGCAGTTCGCGTTCAAGCACGCCCTGCTCCAGGAGGTCGCCTACATGAGGCTTCCTCGTGCGGCGCGTCGTGAACGGCACGCCGTCGTCGCCGCCTACCTGGACGAGACGACCGGCGCCGTCGGCCAGTCGAACGAGGCGATCGCGCATCACTGGCGCGAGGCCGGCGAGCATGACCGCGCCGCGGACTGCCTCATCGTTGCCGGCGATCAGGCCGGGCGCGGATGGGCGAAGCAGCATGCGGTTGCGCTCTACCGTGCTGCGCTCGACCTCATCCCCGCGGACGACGAGGAGCGGCGCCGCCTCGTCAGCCGTCGCCTGGCCATCGCCCTGCAGGCGATGTACCACCTCCCTGACGCGGAGCGTCTTCGACCGAGCTGACTGCTACGCCGGGTCCTGGGTCAACGGAAAGTCGTCGGGCGTCACGTCGCCGGCAATCTCGTAGAGGGTGGCGATGTTGTGCTCACCAAGCAGACGCGAATGCTGGAGCACAGCGTCCTCGTTCGGGGCCGTATAGATGCAGAACGTCCGCACGAGCCCGTCGTCGCCGACCACCACGTGGCTGTGCTCCCACGTCACGCCCGTCACGTCGTCACGAAGCACCTTGTTCGACTTTCGACCCAGCGTCGGCATGGCGTCCTCAGTGACCGTGAAGTGTCGTTCGATCAGGTACCTGGGCACGGCGCGATAGTACTTCGTTGCCGTATGAGCGGCTACGCGGACTCTTCGGCGAGCTCGTCGAGGTCGTCGAGGTCGTCCGCGCCCGCGCTCGTGACGAGCGTCGGCTTGAGACCCTTTGAGATCGTCTCCTTGGTGATCACGCACTTCGTCACATCGGTGCGCGACGGGAGCTCGAACATCACGTCGAGGAGAGCCAGCTCGATGATCGAGCGCAGGCCTCGTGCACCCGTCTCACGTGCGAGCGCGTGATCTGAGATCTCCCAGAGCGCGTCCTCCGTGAATACGAGCTCGATCGAGTCGTAGCCGAAGAAGCGCTGATACTGGCGGACGAGCGCGTTCTTGGGCTCGGTGAGGATCTCGACGAGGTCCTCACGAGTGAGCTGGTGCACGGCGGAGACCACCGGAAGCCTCCCGACGAACTCGGGAATGAGTCCGAAGGCCATCAGGTCCTCCGGCATGACCTTGGTCAGGAGCTCGGCGCTCTCGGCGGAGTTTCGCGAGCGGATGTCGGCTCCGAAGCCGATGGTGTTCTTGCCGACACGTCGCTCGATGATCTTGTCGAGGCCTGCGAACGCACCGCCGCAGATGAAGAGGATGTTCGTCGTGTCGATCGAGAGGAACTCCTGATGGGGGTGCTTGCGCCCTCCCTGCGGAGGCACCGACGCAATGGTGCCCTCGAGGATCTTCAGCAGCGCCTGCTGCACACCCTCGCCGGAGACGTCGCGGGTGATAGACGGGTTGTCCGCCTTCCGCGCGATCTTGTCGACCTCGTCGATGTAGATGATCCCGGTCTCGGCCTTCTTGATGTCGAAGTCAGCCGCCTGGATGAGCTTCAAGAGGATGTTCTCGACGTCCTCGCCGACGTAGCCGGCTTCGGTCAACGCAGTCGCATCGGCGATCGCAAACGGAACGTTCAGGATGCGCGCGAGGGTCTGCGCGAGGAGCGTCTTACCGCAACCCGTCGGCCCCAGGAGCAGGATGTTCGACTTCTGGAGCTCGACCTCCGCGTCTTCCTGTCCCATGCGCACGCGCTTGTAGTGGTTGTAGACCGCGACCGCGAGCGTGCGTTTCGACTCCTCCTGCGACACGACGTAGTCGTTCAGGACTGAATAGATGTCGAGCGGCTTCGGCAGGTTGTCGAGATCGAGCTGGGCCGGAGAGGTGAGCTCCTCGTCGATGATCTCGTTGCAGAGATCGATGCACTCGTCGCAGATGTAAACGCCCGGTCCAGCGATCAGCTTCTTGACCTGACGTTGACTCTTTCCGCAGAAGCTGCAAAGCAGCTGCTCATTACCCTCGCTCGCCCGCGCCACGTGTCTCCTTTTACTCCGATTTCAAGGTTAGGGGAAGGGGAACTTTACGACCGGTGCTCGATCACCGTGTCGATGAGCCCGTATTCCTTGGCCTCGGGAGCCGTCATGTAGAAGTCGCGGTCCATGTCCTTCGAGACCTTCTCGATCGTCTGACCTGTGTGCTTGGACATGATCTCCTCCATTAGCCGCTTGAGGCTGATTACCTCCCGGGCCTGGATCTCGATCTCGGTCGGCTGGCCGGAGAAGCCGGCAGATCCCTGGTGGATGAGGATCTTCGAATGGGGCAGCGCGCTCCGCTTTCCCTTCGTCCCTCCCCCGAGGACGACCGCGCCCATGGACATCGCCATCCCGACACAGATCGTCTGCACGTCGGGCTTCACGAACTGCATCGTGTCGTAGATCGCAAGGCCGGCATAGACGATGCCGCCCGGCGAGTTGATGTAGATCGAGATGTCCTTGTCCGGGTCCTCGGACTCGAGGTGGAGGAGCTGGGCGACGATGAGGTTCGCGATCTGGTCGTCGATCGGCGTGCCCAGAAAGATGATCCGCTCGTTGAGCAGACGCGAGTAGATGTCGAACGAGCGCTCGCCGCGCGAGGTCTGCTCGATGACCATCGGAATCAGGGGGCTCATGCTGGCTCCTTGCTGCCGGGAGTCCACAACTTCGTGTCCGCTTCGGCTTTTTCCTTTTCGGGTGTCCAGAGCTTCTCTCGTGCTTCTGCAAGATCGGGTGCGATCGGCTTCACGTCGGCCGCGAGGCGGTCGAGGGCGGCGCGCAGGCGGAGATCCTCGCGGATCGACTCCTGCTGACCGTGTGCCCATACGTCCTCGATGAGCGCTTCCGGGTCGTCCTCACCGGCCGACTCCGCCTCCTCGCGGAGGTATGCCTTCACGTCGTCGTCGGAGATCTCGATCCCGGCCCGCTCGGCGAGCGCCTCGAGAGCGAGCTCGCGCGCGATCGAGACGGCGGCCTCGAGCACCATCTGGCGCTGGAGCTCTTCGCCGCTTCCGCCGCTCGCCGCGAGGTACGTCTCGAGCGAGATGCCACGGCGCTCGAGCGAGCGCACGAATCCGGTGAGGAGATCCGTTGCTCGAGAGCGGATGAGCGGCAGCGCAGGCTGGACCTCTGATGCGCGAACGAGCTCGTCCACCGCAGAGACGCGGAACGCCGCATCGATCTCCGCGTCGAGTTGCTCCCGGAGCGTGCCTTCGATGCTTTCGCGCAGCTCGGCAAGGGTGTCGAACTCGCTTGCCGCGCGCGCCAGATCGTCGTCGAGCGGCGGCAGGATCTTCTCCTGTACCTCGCGCACGGTGATCTCGACCGTCGACGTCGTACCGTCGGCGAGCGGAAAGGAGACCTCCTTCGTCTCGCCGGCCGAGGCCCCGAGGAGCGCCGATTCGAGCTCGCCGGCCATGCGGCCGGCGCCGAGCTCGACGACCGTGTCGCGCTGAGCTTCCCCTTTGGAGTCGACGAGGTCGACTACGAGCGTGTCGCCCTCCCGGGCGGGGCGGCCGTCCGCTGGAGCGAGCTCGCCGACGGAGTCGCGTAACGCCTCGAGCTCGGCATCCACGGACTCCTGCGGCACCTCTATCTCCGCGCGCGGCACCTCGAGCCCGGTCCAGTCGACGATCTCGGGAAGCGCCTGCACCTCGACTGTCGCCGTAAAGCTCCAGGCCTCGTCGGCGTTGCCTGGGAGCTGGAAGTC
This sequence comes from uncultured Thermoleophilia bacterium, assembly GCA_963827525.1. GTDB lineage: Bacteria > Actinomycetota > Thermoleophilia > Gaiellales > Gaiellaceae > GMQP-bins7. The sequence goes on along the minus strand of CAWHBH010000014.1, from coordinate 22,121 downwards.
GAAGTCGGGCTCCGTGATCGGGCGAACGCGGCTCCGGGAAGCCGCGCTCCAGAACCAGCCGCCGATGTGGCTGTCGACGGCCTCGGCGTAGATCCGATCTTTGCCCAGGTGCGAGACGAGTACGGGCTGAGGGATCTTCCCTTTGCGGAATCCGGGAATCTTGACGCTCTCCGAGAGGTCGGAGATCGCGTGCTCGACCGCGTGCTGCACCTGGTCGGGCGTGACGTCGACCTTCAGGCGGACGCGGTTCTCTCCCAGCTCTTCTACTGCAGTGGTGGACACGCGGCCATTCAACCAGCCTGGAGTAGGGTCGCGGCGGATCGAGCGACGCCGACGTCCCTTACAAGTCGCCCGACACTGGCGAGTCGAAGCGAGATGACAGTCCTGTCCAAGAAGATGAGTGAGCGGTACGACGCGTCGTGGTCGGCGTCGGCGGGATGGGGAGCGCGGCGCTCTATCACCTCGCCCGCCGTGGGAAGCGCGTGCTCGGAGTCGAGCGATTCGACATCCCCAACGACATGGGGTCGTCGCACGGAATCACTCGGATCATCCGGCTCGCGTACTTCGAGCACTCCGACTACGTCCCGCTCCTCCGACGGGCCTATGAGCTCTGGCGCGAGCTCGAGGCCGAAGCTCGTGAGCAACTCCTCCACATCACCGGAATCGTCGAAGGGGGTGACCGGATCTACGACGGCGTTCTGCGCTCCTGCGCAGACCACGATCTACGGCACGAGACGATCGACGGGCGCGAGGTCGGTCGACGCTTCCCCGCGTACCACCTCCCGGCCGACTTTCCCGTCGTGTTCCAACCCGACGGCGGGTTCGTGCTTCCCGAGCGCTGCATCGTGGCCCATGTACACGGCAGCGCTCGCGCACGGTGCCGTCGTTCGAGCTCGGGAACGCGTCCTCGAATGGGGCGAGGTGGAGAGCGGCGTATCGGTTCGAACCGACCGAGGCGTCGTCGAGGCCGAGCGTCTCGTGCTGACCGCAGGTGCCTGGTCGCAGGACGTCGCGAGGCTTCCCGCGGGTCTCGTCTCCGGCGCGCGACAGGCCCTCGCCTGGCTGCAGCCGACCAAGCCCGAGCTCTTCGCCCCCGACCGCCTGCCGGTCTTCAACCTCGTTCTCGACGGCGAGCACTTCTACGGCTTCCCGGCGTTCGGAATCCCGGGTTTCAAGCTCGGTCGCTACGAGCGCTCGGGCGAGAGCGGCGATCCGGACACGATCTCCCGCGAACCGTCCCTGGCCGACGAAGCGCCACTACGGGCCTTCGCCGAGAGGTACTTCCCCGAAGGCGCCGGGCCGACTATCGCCCTCAAGACATGCCTCTTCGAGCCCTCACCCGACGAGCACTTTCTGATCGACCGGCACCCTGAGACCGAGAATGCGGTAGTCGGTGCCGGCTTCTCCGGCCACGGATTCAAGTTCTGCTCGGTGGTCGGAGAGATCCTCGCCGATCTCGCGCTCGACGGCACGACACGCCACGACATCGACTTCCTGCGCTTGGCTCGCTTCTCGTAGATGCTTGATCGGAAATTGGCGCGCAGTCGGGGGCGGTCACGACCAAGCCGGGCGCCGCACTTACGCGTCGTGCAGGCTAGAAGCCTGTGCGACGCGCAAGGGTGGCGATCCGGCGCAGTGTGTCGTGGCCGTCATCCGGCCCGCGTGAATTTCCGATCACGCATCTAGCCGCGCCGTATCCTTTCGTCACGCGGGCGTGGCGGAACTGGCAGACGCGGCGGGTTTAGGTCCCGTTGGGCTTCGGCTCTTGGAGGTTCGAGTCCTCCCGCCCGCACTGCACTGCACGCGCGAAGGTCCCTAAAGGCGGCCGCGTTGCGGCCGCGGCGCTGCCTCGAGTCCTCCGACCCTAGCTCGCCGTGTTCTGGAAGGGTGGCCGCGTGCGAGTGACCTTCCAGCGTGCGCGGGACTATGTCACCGAGATCCTCGCCGCATTCAGCCGACACGCCGGCTCACAGTTTTCCGCCGCGATCGCATATCGCGTCCTCTTCTCGCTCGTGCCGTTCGTCGCGCTCCTGCTGACGATCCTCGATGCCTTCCTACCGTCTTCGAGGCGCGAGCAATTCGTCGACTGGCTGTTCGGGGAGCTTCCAGGGACTGAGCTCGAGGCGACGGTCGACCGCACGCTTGCCGATTCCGGAGCGTCTGCGCCCATAGTCGGACTGATCGCGCTCGCGTTCCTGCTCTGGGGCGCGAGCGGGATGATGGCGTCATTCAGGATCGCCTTTCGGGTCATCTGGGGCCGTGACTCAGGACCTGCATTCGTTCGCAGCAAGCTGCGGGACTTCGCGATCGTCGGCCTGGCAGGCGCGCTGGTCGTCTGCGCCTTCGGACTCTCGGTGATCGTCCGCCTCGTCGTGGAGACCGGGTCCGACCTCTCCGGACGCACTCGGCTGGACGGGAGGCGCCACCGCCGTCTCCACCCTCGCCGAGATCGGCACGTCGACCCTCGTGGTCTTTGCCGCACTGCTCGCCCTGTACAGGTTCGTTCCGCCTGTGACCATGCCGCTCGCGCTGCTGTGGCCGAGCGCCCTCGCCGCCGCAATCGCGTTCGAGGTCACCGTCTACGGCTACGCCGTGTATGCCACACGCTTCTCGAACTTCAGCTCGGTCTACGGCCCCATCGGCGCCGTTCTCGCCTTCCTGCTGCTCGTCTACCTGCTCGCGGCGATCGTGCTCTTGGGCGCCGAGACAGCGGCGCCGCGCTCGAGGACAAGATCGGCGATCGCGAGTAGTGACTCCGCCTAGTAGCGACCGACGATGATCGCGAATGTCTCGCGCATGCTCTCGGCGACGAGTCCGACGAGGAACACGATGACGAGCACCGCCGCGGCACCGAGGAGCTCGCCGGTCGCCGACAGGACGAGCAAAGCTGTGAAGCTGCCGAGAACGAGGAACGCTGTCGAAAGAGGCCGTCGGGTGTACGTGCCGAGCCCGAGCCCGACCAGGAACGCGGCTCCGAACACCACGAACCCGAGTGCCATGGTGCGAGGGTAGGACCCTCGTCGGACGGACCGGACCGATCGGCGTACGTCCCCAGGTCGTTCGCTTTCGACCTGGAAAGCGGGGGTATGCGAGCGCGGCTCGCAACTTCTTCGCGCTTCGCCGAGGCGCACGTCAGAGCTTCGGAAGCCGTCGAGCGCTCAAGGAGCAGTGGCCAGAAGCCGATTTTCGTTCGGAGATGCCTCATCGCAGGTGGATCTACGCGACGCGCGCGGCTGCCGCCGTGGGTCTCACCGTGTTCGCGATCTTCATCCTCGCGGCGCCCGAGGACTCCCGCTACTCGGAGTTCTTCAACGTCTGGTTCTACAACGGCTTGATGATCCTGGCATGCATCACAGCCGGATCTCACGCCTACCTGGTGAAGCGCGACCGCGCCGCCTGGATCGCGATCACCGCGGCGCTCGGCTCGTGGGTGTTCGGCGAAGTGTGGTACGCAGCCTTCGAGCCGGAGACGTATCCGTCGATGACCGACGCGGGGTTCATCGGCTTCTACGTGCTGCTGTATGTGGGAATCGTGCTCCTGCTCCGATCCCGGGCTCGCTCGATCGGAGGCACGCTCTGGCTCGATGGAGTGACCGCTTCGCTCACCGCGGCAGCTGTCGGTGCAGCCGTCCTCGTCGAGCTGGTCCTCGAGAGCACCGAAGGCTCGCGTTCGGCCGTGGTCACGAACCTTGCATACCCGCTCGGTGACGTCCTGCTGCTCTCTGCCGTCTTCGGCGTCTTCTCTCTGAGCGGGTGGAAGCCCGGTCATCGGTGGCTGCTTCTCGGGCTCGGAGCACTCGCGACGGCGACGGCGGACAGCGTCTATCTATTCCAGTCGGCCGAGGGGACCTACGTCGAGGGTACGTGGATCGACATCCTCTGGCCGACCTCGATGCTCTTGGTCGCCTCGGCCGCCTGGGCGCAGGACCGCAGCAGGGACGGGCTCGAGGTCGAAGGTCGACCACTCCTGGCGGTTCCAGCCGTGTGCGCACTTCTTCGCCACGGCGATCCTCGTCTACGACCACTACGTAAGGTTCAATGCGCTGGCGATCGGACTGGCCACCGCGGTCCTGCTCCTCGTGATCGTCCGACTGGCGCTGACGTTCCGCGAGAACCGGAGGCTGTTCGAGCTCACGCGCCAGGAGGCGACCTCCGATGCACTCACAGGTCTCGGCAACCGCCGCAAGCTGCTCGTCGATCTCGAGCGGCGCTTCGGCGCCGAGCATGTCGACTTGTCCCTGTTGATGATCTTCGACCTCGACGGATTCAAAGGCTACAACGACACCTTCGGTCATCCCGCGGGAGACGCCCTGTTGGCGCGCCTCGGCTCGAAGCTCGCCGCCGTTCCAGGATCGCAGGGTGCTGCCTATCGGCTCGGCGGTGACGAATTCTGCCTCGTCGCGGTGGTCGGCGAGGGCGAGGCCGAGCCGCTGATCGACCGGGCATGCCAGGCCCTCACCGAGCACGGAGAGGGGTTCCAGATCGAGAGCTCGTTCGGCGCCGTCATGCTCCCCGAGGAGGCCACCGACGCGAGCCAAGCGCTCCAGATCGCTGACGAGCGCCTCTACGCGCAGAAGCATTCGAGGCGCGGCGAAAGCGACCGCACGATGGCCGCCCTCCTCGAGGCGCTTGCGCAGCGCGAACCCGATCTGCAGGCTCATCTCGAGGGTGTCACCGCGCTCGCTGTCGAAACCGGCCGAGTGCTCGGGCTCCGCCGGGACGAGCTCGCCGAGCTCGCGCGAGCGGCACAGCTCCACGACCTCGGAAAGCTGGCGGTTCCGGACGAGATCCTGCAGAAGCCTGGGCCTCTCGACGAGCGCGAGTGGGCGTTCATCCGCCAGCACACGATCGTCGGCGAGCGCATTCTCCGGGCCTCTCCTGCGTTGCGGAGCGTGGCCAAGGTCGTTCGCTCGTCGCACGAGCACTGGGACGGAAGCGGCTATCCCGACGGCCTGGCCGGAGAGGAGATTCCGCTCGCGGCACGGATCGTATGCGCGTGCGACGCCTACGACGCGATGCTCGCGACCCGTCCCTACCGCGAGGCACTGGCGCCGGAGGAAGCGCTGAACGAGCTGATGCGCCTCGCCGGACAACAGTTCGACCCAGGCGTCGTCCGGGTGCTGGTCGCGCACGTGCGAGACAGGCTCGAAGCCGAGCGCGCGGCGTAGCGCTCGATCTCGCTACCGTGCCTTGAGCGGCCCCGTAGCTCAGTGGATAGAGCGACAGACTTCGAATCTGTGGGCGGAGGTTCGACTCCTCCCGGGGCCACTCCGACCGAAGCAGCCATACGGATTTGGCATGAAACCTCCGGCCAGACTTGCCGCAAGGGTCACGAGAGCACAAGCGGTGCTGTCCTCGGTGCCGCCCCGGACTCAGCCGCCCGCGACAAGGCCCCGATGCCCGAGCACCTCCCGCGGGGGAGTAGCAGCGCGTACCCGTTGCGGCACCGAGCGGTGTCAGGTAGACGCGGGGCGGTTAATTCAGGGAGCGAGGAGGACGAGCAGGACAGACACGGCTCCCACGGCGATCCCGACCGCGGCGAGAGCCAGCAGGAAACCCTCACCGGTGTGCGGTTCCCGTTCCTCCCGCAGCGCGGCCTGCAGCTCCCGGTAGTGCACGATCCCGTACACCATGGCCGCCAGCCCGGAGGCCGCCAGCGCGGTTCCCAGTGCGATGTACGGCCAGTTCGTGCCGCCGACGACTTCGGGCAGGACACGCCCGACTGCGAATCCCGCCGCAATCCCGGCCAAACCAGTACGCCACCACGCGAGATACGTGCGCTCGTGCGCGAGCTGCGTCCGGTGGACTTCGCCGCTCGCCATCTCAGAGGGCCGAGCATAAGCGTGTACGAGCGCCAGCTCTGCAGGCGCTCGCTGCGGCCGAGTCTCCGCGCGCTGCCCATTTGAACGCCACGCCGGCAACGTAACGAACCCATCTCCTCTGTCAACCACGGACTCACGTTCCTGGGCCTCCTCGGGGCCATTCACGGCACCTGAGAAGAGCCTAGGATCGCGCGACTCTGGGGTCGACTGGCCGGGTTCGAGCGGTTCTTTGCGGAACTCGCCGACCTCATGGCGGCAATGCCGCCCGACCCGCCGGACATGAGCCAGATCGGCACGCTTTACGAGAGATTCGGCCTCCGAGTCGTCGGCCCGGCGCCGAACGCCGGACACTGACGCACCCTCGTAACGAGAACATCGTTGTAGGCTCACACCATGTTCGGCTTCGTCGCACGGACAAAGTCCGTGAAGCAGCGAACGCAATCGCTTGTACGGCTGAATCTGGAGCTGGCGAAGCTCGAGACGAAGAAGAAGGCCCTGGCGCTCGGCGTCGCAGGAGGCCTTGCACTCCTCGCAGGCGTTCTTGTCGTCTATGCAATCGGCTTCGCCTTCGCTTCGGCGGCGGCGGGGATCAGCGAAGCGCTCCCCCTGTGGCTGTCGCTTCTCATCGTCACGGGAGTGATCCTCCTGCTCGCCGCAATCGCCGGACTCCTGGCCGTTCGCTTCGCCCGCAAGGCCTCCCCTCCCAAGCCAGCGCAGGCGATCGAGGAGGCCGAGCGCACGGTAGAGGCGCTTCGGAGCCATGTCTGAGCGCACCACCGAGGAGATCCGCAGCGAGATCACTGCTGAACGGCAGCGCCTCAACGACGACCTCACGGCGCTGCAATCCGAGATCCGATCGCTGGGGGTGCTGGTGGCTGCGGGCCTCGTTGTGGTCGCGCTGGTGACGTGGCGTAAAGGGTCACGGCAAGGCGTCGAGGCGATTTGGAAGCTCGCTAGGTAGTCCGACGCAGATCCCGCGCCGTAGCCTGGTCGCGGCCACCTCCGCGAAGTCTTCGGGCCAACGGCTGGCCGACGCTGCCGCAGTTCGCAGACGTGGTCGCGACTTTGGCGCATTCCGGCAAGCGCCGCCGGTGCCGCTCGTTGCAAGCGTGTCAACTCCGTGAGCGACGAGTTCGGACGCGGCGTCATGCTGCTCGAAGTCCGCTCACCTTCACCCCGGACGAGTCGCTACGGGATGATTCTGGCATTGAGACGGGTTCAGGCATTGATGCGGCTGTTCTATGGGTCTCCCACAACCATCGCCGGAACGGTCTACGGAACGATCGTCGTCCTTGCTGTCTTGGCGGCCGGAGGGAAGGCATTCGAGCACGACCTGTGGGGGCTAACTGCGATCGTCGTCATTACCGTGGTCGTCCTTTGGGTAGCGCACGTCTACGCGCACGGACTCGCCGAGAGCCTGCAACTGGACAGACGGCTCGACGCCGCTGAGCTCGGCGCGATCGCTCGGCGAGAGCTCGCCATCCCTCTGGCGGCGGTGGCACCGACGGCGGTACTCGTGCTCGGTGCCGTCGGATTACTTCGGGGCCGCACCGCCGTTTGGCTCGCGGTCGGTATCGGAGTCGCGACACTCGCGCTTCAAGGAGTCCGGTACGCCAAAGTCGAACGCCTCGGCCCGACAGGCACTCTCGTCGCGGTCGCGGTCAACCTCGCTCTTGGTCTCGCAATCATCGCCCTGAAGCTGGTCGTCGTCCACTGAGCAGGCGTGCCAGACGCAACGTGCGAGCTGCGGCTGACGATCTGAGGCCGTCCGCGATCAGGTGGCGACCGCCGGGCTGTCGCTGTGCTCGACATCGAGAATGAGTCCATCGCGGCCTACGACTGTGACCACATCGCCCACATCGGCTCCGCCGTTGCACCGTGCCGCCCAGATCTCGCCCGAAATTCGAACTTGGCCGTCTGGACGGCAGGTGGAGACCACCGTCGCCGCAGTTCCGATCAGCGTTTGTGCCCCGACCTTCTTGCGGTTGCCCCGCACCCTGTGGTTCCAGAAGAGCACCTCGCCGGCGAAGAGCATCAGGCCAGTCACGAAGCCGACGAGGTTCCAAGGCGACGGCAGCAGGAATACGAGGACGAGCGCGACGATGAGGAACATCGCTAAAGGGTAGACAGCGTCCTTCCGGGGCCATCGCGTAGAACCGCTGAGCACCTCGGGCTCGGGATTTGGGAGGATCCACGTCGATGTTCCGCAGGATCCTCATCTTGCTGGCCATCGCAGGTGCCACCCTTGTCGCCGTGACCGCAGTTGACAAGTACGACGAGAGATCGTGTAACGAGGGTCGGGGCGTCCGCGAGACCTACGGGCACTGCGACGGCTTCCTGCCGTGGTGAGGCTGCCGACCTACCGAATCCGCGCACTCACGGCTTCCCGCCGTAGCGACGTGCCTGCCGCGTCTCGCGTGCCCGCGCCTTCCAGCGGCGCTTGAGCTCGCGCCGAACCCGCGTGCTGCTCCGGGCTTCGATGGCACGGAGCTCGCGCTGGAGCTTGCCGTAGTTCGCCCACCGACCGGCATCGAGCTCGCCCGTCTCGAGCGCCTCTTGCACGGCGCAGTCCGGCTCGGTGTTGTGTCCGCAGTCGTTGAAGCGGCACTGGGCGGCGAGCTCGGCGATGTCCGCGAACGCGCTGTCGACGTCCCCTTCCCAGATCTGGAGCTCGCGCAGCCCCGGTGTGTCGATGAGGATCGCGCCGTCGCGTAGGACGAGGAGCTGACGATGACGGGTCGTGTGGCGTCCGCGGCCGTCGTTACGGAGATCGCCCGTCGGCATCAGCGTGCGGCCGGCGAGCCGGTTCACGAGCGTCGACTTGCCTGTTCCGGACGATCCCAGGAGCACGAACGTGCGCGCTGGCCGAAGAAGCGCGCGTACCTCCTCGATCCCCTCGCCCGTGACGTTGCTCACGGCGACGACGGGGACTCCGACCGCCACGCTTTCCGCCTCGGCGAGCTTCTCGAAGTCGTCACAGACGTCGAGCTTGGTCAGGACGATCACCGGATCGGCGCCGCTGTCCCAGGCGGCGGTGAGGTACCGCTCCAAGCGTCGAGGGTTGAAGTCCTGGTCGAGCCCGGAGACGAGGAAGACCATGTCGACGTTGGCGACGAGGATGTGCTCCTCGGCCTTGAGCCACGGCGTCTTGCGCGACACCTTTGTTCGCCGGGGGAGCAGCGCTTCGATGGCCGCGTGGTTGTCCCCCGGCGCGTCGCATACCGCAACCCAGTCGCCGACCGTGGGCATGCCGCCCACGAGCTCGTCGTCTCGCAGGCGCCCGCGGGCGTGCGCGAGCAGGTCGCCGCGTTCGGAGCGGACGTAGTAGCCGCCGCGGTGCTCCGCGACGACGCGCGCGGGTTCGAATCCCCGCTCGGAATAGCTTGTGAAGGCCGCCTCGAGCTCGTCGGTCCACCCGAGGGCGACCAGGGTTCCATCGGACAACGTAAAGCTCCTTCACTCGGATGGACGAACCAGGTCGCGGCTCGCGGCCGCCGAGGAGGTGCTAGCTCAGGGGGCCGTCGAGCCGGAGGGAGATGCAGACGCGTCTTTCATGGTCATCTCCTTTCGCTCGGACGACGAGAACCCAGCCAGGGTACGGCTCGATCGTGCTCGCGTCAACAGCTTGACCGGACGGACACATTTCCCTTTGATCCCCTCTGCGGAATGAGCGTCGCGACGACATCGGTCCCGGCCCCTGATAGTCACGACGTCGCCATGGTCCGGCTCGAAACAATTCGAAAGAGCTTCGGTGACAACCTCGTCCTCGACGGCGTCGACCTGAGCGTCGGTCACGGCGAAGTTCTGGTCATCATCGGGCCGAGCGGGAGCGGCAAGAGCACGCTTCTTCGCTGTGTCAACTTGCTCGAACCTATCCAGGCCGGGCGCATCTTCCTCGAGGGCGAGGAGATCACGCGCAAGGGCGTCAACGTGTCTGCTATCCGGCAGCGCATCGGGATCGTCTTCCAGCAGTTCAATCTCTTCCCTCAGTTGACAGCGCTGGACAACCTCACCCTCGCAGCAAGGCGCATCCGAAAGATCCCTCGCAGGGAGGCCGAGGCCCGCGGTCGCGAGCTCCTCGCCAGCGTGGGGCTCGCGGAGAAGGCGAGCCAGCACCCCCACCAGCTTTCGGGCGGCCAGCAGCAGCGTGTCGCGATCGCGCGCGCGCTGATGATGCAACCGCATGTGATGCTCTTCGACGAGGTCACGTCCGCGCTCGACCCGGAGCTCGTCGGCGAGGTGCTCGTCGTCATGCGGAACCTGGCTCGCGAGGGGATGACGATGCTGATCGTCACGCACGAGATGCAGTTCGCAAAGGAGGTTGGGGACCGCGTGGTTTTCATGGACGGGGGGAAGATCGTCGAGGAAGGCAAGCCTCGCGACGTGCTCGACAGCCCGAAGGAGGAGCGAACGCAGCAGTTCCTCCGCAGAACCCAGCTCGCTCACACTCTGGAAGAACTTGCACTCGACGAAGAAGGAGGATCGGAATGAGACGACTCGTGATCGTCATCGCCATCACCGCTCTCGCAGGTGCCGTGCTCGCCACCTGGGGCGGCGTAGCGTCCGCCCGTGAGGCGGGCCCGACTGTGGCTTTTGCAGCGGACCAGGCGAAGCTGCCGCCCCTGCCAGCCGAGGTGAAGGAACGCAAGCGGTGGAACATCGCCGTCAAGTGCGACACACCGCCCTTCGGCTACATCGGCCTCCGAAGCCAGCATGCAGGCTTCGACGTCGAGATCGCCCGCTGGTTCTCGCGGTTCGCGTTCGGCAAGGCGAACCGTGTCACGTTCACGTGCGTGACGACCCCTGCGCGCGAGCCCGCCCTTACGACCGGCCGCGTCGACCTGGTCATCGCGACGTTCACCTACAACGTCGACCGTGACACACGCATCGACTTCTCGCGCGGATACTACAAAGGCACGGGCCGCCTGCTCGTGCCGAACAACTCATCCATCCGCTCGATCTCGGACCTCGGCGGCAAGACCGTCGCCACGACGACCGGCTCCATCTACGACCGCTGGGTCAAGAACTGCTTCAAGGACACGAAGCTGATCGTGACCGACAGCTTCACGAACGCGGTGATCGCGCTGCGTGACGGTCGCGCGGACACGCTGATGTGGGACGACACCGCCGTCCTCGGCATCGCCGTGACCGATCGGAGCTACAAGCTCACGAGCGACCTGTTCCTCTCGCAGCCGTACGGCATCGGGATCAAGCAGGGTAATACCGCCATGAAGGCGTGGGTCGACTCCCGGCTCAACCTGATGAAGAAGCTCGACATGTTCGTCCCAATCCTGAAGAACACCGTCCCACCTGCCCAGGTCGGCCCGTTCTCGAAGAACATCCTGAGGCCGAAGCAGACGTTCGCCTACAACAAGGTCGACATCACTACGGTGTGCCCGTAGCGGTAACTGTCGGTAAGAAGCGAAGGAGCGGCCGCGCCTAGCGCGGCCGCTCCTTGATCTCGCCTCATGGACATCCTGTCCGTCACCTTCGACTGGTCGTTCATCACCGACAACGGCGACGAGCTCCTCGCGGGACTTCGCCGCACGCTCGAGGTCTCCGCGATCGCGATCGCCGGAGCCCTCGTCATCGGGCTCGTCCTCGGGGCGGCGCGCGCGCATCGCATCCCCGTCGTCAGCCAGCTCGCCGCTACCTACGTCGAGATCATCCGCAACACCCCGATCCTCGTCCAGATCTTCTTCCTCTTCTACGGGCTTCCGCAGATCGGGATCATCCTCGAGCCGTTCACCGTCGCCTGGCTCGCCGTCACCATCTGGGGCGGCGCCTTCAATACCGAGAACTTCCGCGCGGGGTTCGAGGCCGTTCCGACTCGGTTCCGAGAAGCGGGTCTGGCGCTCGGGTTCGGGCGTCTTACCACCTTCCTGAATATCACGCTGCCGATCGGCGGCCGGATCGCCTTACCGTCCTCGATCAACACCTACATCAGCGTCGTCAAGAACACGTCGCTGATGTACGTCATCAGCTACCCGGAGCTGACGACCACGGCGCTGCAGATCAACGCTCTGACGCTCCAGACGGTCGAGACGTTCACGACTCTGGCCGTCACCTACCTCGTGATCGTGTGGACGATGTCGGCCTCGATCCGGGTGCTCGAGCGGCATCTCGCCCTGCCCGAGGACGCCCGATGAGCCTCCCCGAATGGGCCGAGCCCGTCCTGCGGTACATGCTCGAGGTGGGGCTCAAGGGCACCCTTCAGATCGCCGCGATCTCGCTCGCCGGAAGCCTGCTGATCGGAATCACCTTCGGCACCGTGCTCACGATCAGGTTCATGCCGTCACGAGCGCTGATCCGCCTCTACATCGAGGTCTGGCGAGGGCTCCCGATCCTCGTGACGCTCTTCCTCGTCTTCTTCCTGTTCCCTGTGCTCAACCCGCGCCTGGAGTTCGATGCGCTGATCTCCGCCTCGATCGCTCTGACGCTGTGGGGCAGCGCGCAGGTGGCCGAGGCCACCCGCGGAGCCGTGCAGTCGATCCCGAAGGAGCAGCACGAGGCTGCGTCGGCGCTGGGCTTCGGTTGGATCGGCAGGCACGTGTTCGTGATCCTTCCGCAGGCGCTGCGGCGGCTCTTGCCTCCGCTCGTCAGCCTCTTGGTCAACATCATCCAGACCTCGACAATCGCCCAGGTGATCGGCGCCCCGGAGCTCCTGGAATCCGCCGAGCGCCAGGTGGAGCGGCTGGCCGCTCCTCCGCCGATCGGCATCGGGGAGATAGAGGCCTTCCCGATCTACGCAACCGTGATGCTGATCTTCTTCCTGATCTCGTTCCCGCTCACGCGGCTTGCGGCCTACCTCGAGAAGCGGCTCACGTAGCGCGCGGGCGCCAATAGAGTCTCACCCGTGCCCGCCGAAGCGCCCGAGATCACCGAGATGGTCAACGCGCAGATGCCGCTCGGGGCGACGCTCGGGATAAAGACGTTCGGTGGCGAGGACGAGGTCCAGGCGACCCTCGCGTGGGCACCGGAGCTGTGCACGGCGGGAGGCGTGCTGCACGGCGGAGTGCTCATGGCGCTCGCCGACTCCGCAGGAGCAGTCTGCGCATTCCTCAACCTCCCGACTGGCGGCCGCACGGTCACGATCGAGTCGAAGACGAACTTCTTCGGCGCAGTGCGCGAGGGCGAGGTACGAGCGCGGTCCCGCCCCTTGCATCGCGGAAGGACGACGATCGTTGTCGAGACCGACCTCTACGACTCGACAGACCGCCATATCGGACGCACGACCCAGACGCAGGCGGTGCTAGCGGGCGACTAAGTGCTTCCCGCCGCAAATACGGTCGTGATTCGCCGGCGAGAACCGAGCATGCCTAGGACGCAGGGACGGCCAATATTCAGGCATATTGGCCCGACTGAGGACGACGGGATGCGAAGCGTTCGCGAGGGGCGCGAAGCGTGACCGTAGTTGCGGCGGGGAGCACTCAGCCTCGGCGGAGCCCGCGCTATCCTCTCTCGGCGCGGTGGCGGTAGCTCAGTTGGTAGAGCCCCGGGTTGTGGTCCCGGTGGTCGCGGGTTCGAGTCCCGTCCGCCACCCCTAACAGCGCGTAGGCTTCGCGCTCCGATGAGCGGCGAAGGACTGGCTTCCGCGACGAGATACCTCGTCCTCGCGCTCAGCCTCCTGTTCGGCTTCGCGGCGCCCATCGCGGTCGCCGCGGTAATCGCGTGCAGCATTGCGCTGGCTCGGCGCCGGGCTCTGGCTCCCGCTTGATGCGGCACACACGCCACGGCTGGTGGCTCGAGGAAGCAGGCGGGGTCACGCCAACCCGTCCGCTCGAAGGGGATGCAACGGCGGATGTCGTGATCGTCGGGGGCGGGTACCTCGGCCTCTGGACAGCCTGGCAATTACTCACCCTGGAGCCCGAGCTCGACGTCCTCCTGCTCGAGGCGGCTGTCTGCGGCCATGGCCCGAGCGGCCGGAATGGCGGTTTCTGCGAAACGCTCTGGGGCGACGCCCCGACCCTGCGCGACAAGGCCGGAGACGCCGCCGCACTCGCCGTCTGTCGCGCCTCGGAGAAGGCGGTGCGCGGAATCGGCGCCTGGTGCGAAGCCAACGAGGTGGACGCCTGGTTTCGCGAGGCACCGATGCTACGCGTGGCGACGACGGAGTCGCAGATGGGCTCATGGGAAGAGACGGTCCGTGCGGCTGCCGACCTCGGCGCACCCGAGGAGGTCGTGTCGCTCGGCGCAGACGAGGTTCGCTCTCGCTGTGGTTCGCCTCTCTTTCTCGGCGGCGCTCTCTACCGGCTGAACGCGACCGTCCAGCCGGCTCGGCTCGCACTCGGGCTCCGGGCGAAGCTCCTCGAGCGCGGCGTCCGGATCCATGAGCGAACCGAGGTGACGCGGCTCGGCCCCGAAGGAGGCGTCGAGACTCGAACGGCTCGCGTACGCGGCGGCTCCGCGGTGCTGGCCGTCAATTCGGCAGCGGCAGGCTTACCCGGCTATCGGCTGTCACTCGCGGTCGCCTCGAGTCACATCGTCCTCACCGAGCCCGTCCCGGAGGTGCTCGACGAGATCGGCTGGACGGGGGGCGAGGCGATCGTGGACAGCCGCACGCTCGTCCACTACACGCGGACGACCCGCGACGGGCGTATTGCCTTCGGCTGGGGTGGCGGCGCGATGGGCTTCGGCGGCCGGGTCTCAGACCGGCTGGAGCTCGACCCCGCGGTGATAGCCGAGACTCGCGAGAGCCTCGTCCGATTCTTCCCCCAGCTGCGCGGACGCGCGGTCACGGACGCCTGGGGCGGACCGATCGACGTCTCCCCCACCCACCTGCCGATCTTCGGGAGCCGGGGGCGCGTCCACCACGGCTTCGGCTTCACGGGAAACGGTGTAGGACCCTCCTACCTGGGGGGTGAGATCCTCGCGCGCCTTGCGCTCGATCGCCGCGACGAACGGACGTCGCTCGCGATCGTCGAGCCCGACCGAAAGCTGTTCCCGCCCGAGCCGCTTCGCTACGTCGGCGGCTCGCTCATTCGGCGTGCGCTGCTCGCGAAGGACGCGGCCGAGGACGCAGGTCGCGAATGCCGAACGCGGGAACGCGGTTCGTAGCCTCCCTCCCTCGCCGTCTCGGGCTCCGCCTACCACGCTAGGAGCTGAGCTTGCTCGCGCGTGCGATCAGCGTGTCGCACTCGTCGACCCGTGGACGTGCGCCCATCTCCTCGGACAGCGCCCGCGCCTGACGGAGCGGCTGATCGGCCCCGGGGGCACCGAGGGCGACGAGACTGCGGCCCTGGCCGAGGAGTGCGTAGGCCTGCTCGAGCACCCCGCCGAACACTTCCCAATGCTCGGCCGCATCGCCGAACAGCCGGGCTGCATCGCCAAAGTCGCCGCCAGCTTCGGCCAGAAGCGCGCGACAGCTGCCGAGAGAGTGCTTGCGCATCGGAACGTTCGCGTCGACCCTCCCGACAAGTTGTGACCCGGCCTCATGGCTTCCGGCAGCGAGCGCAGAGCGAACGAGCACGGGTAGCAGGTAGGCGTACTCGGTGCTTCCTTCGAGCTCCTCACAAGCGAGGAGCTCCTGTATCAGCTCGAGTGCCCCGGAGACATCGCCAGCCGCGACACGACACTGGGCCGCCACCGCAACCCCATCCACGAGGTATTCGAGGGATCCCATCTCGCGCAGTCCGGCGAGGGCACGCTCGGTAGTGTCGACGTCGAGCTGGCCCTGTTCGCTGAGTGCGTAAGCATTGAACACCAACGCCACCCGTTGAGACAGGAGGTCGCCGCTTTCTTCGACGAATGGCAGGAGCTTGCCGACAGCGCGGATAGTCTCGTCGAGGCGCCCTGCGAATGGGAGGAAGCTCACTCGGCTCGCCTGAATCAGATTCATCGCGCGGACCAGACCGCGCTGTGCGGCGAACGCGTGGCCCTCGTCGAGGATCGCGAGCGCCGCCTGAGGCCCGTCGAACAGGAACGTGTCAATCGCCAGGTTGTTGTAGAAGACCGCCGCCCGCCCGCCCGCGCCGGAGGCAACACTCCGATCGATCGCCTCACGCCCGTCAGTGAGCCCGTCCGCGTCACCGAGGGAGCAGCGCGCGCCTGCGCGTCCAGACAGCGCACGGGCGGGCCTCGGTACACCGAGGTCGTCGGCGAGGCTCAGTGCCCGGTCCGCTGCCTCGATCGCCTCTCCGTGAGCGCCTCCAAGCATTCGCACGACGGCGAGGTTGCCAAGCGCGTCGACGAGCGCTGGACCGGGAGGAAGCGGCTCGAGCAGCGCGACTGCCTCTCCAGCCCGCCCCTTCCAGCGCGAGTCACCGGCATCCAGTTCGCCCATTCCGAGCTCGATCAGTGCGGCCGCCTGGGCCTCGGGATCTTCGTTCGCCCGAGCCCGTGCGACCGCGTCGGTGAACGCCCGCACGGCGTCGTGTATCTGACCGACTTCCCTCGCGATGCTTCCCCACCGGGTGAGCACTGCTGCACGCTCCGGGTCATCCTCGGCGGTGAGCTGAAGTGCCCGGTCGAGAAGCTGCAGGGCCTTCGCGGCGTCGAGGCCGGCCGCTCGCTCGCCGGCCAGGAGGGCGAAGCGCCGCGCCCGTGGAGCGATCTCGACCAGGCGCTCCGTATCTCCTGTGGCCTTCGCGAGGTCGAGTGCCTCGGAGGTGTGGTAGGCAAGAACCTCGGCCAGGTCTTCAACCCGCTCTCCTGCCTTCTCCTCGAGCCAGTCTGCTGCCTCGAGGTGGCGCGCGGCACGCTCCGCGCGGGGGATCTGCTGATATACGACGTCGCGGACGAGGAGGTGCCAGAAGCCGTACTCCGCTTCGCGTTCCATCGATGACTGACGGGAAGGTCGAACGAGCTCCTTGCGTGCGAGCTCATGCAGTGCGACCTCGACCTCGCGCAGATCTCGCTTGCTCATCGCCGAGACGGAGCCCGCCCAGAAGACTTTCCCCATGACTGCGGCGTCCTGCAGGAGTTGCTTCCGGTCGGGAGGCAGGGTGTCGAGGCGCGCAGCGATGAGCGCCTGGATCGAGTCCGGGAAAGGAACGTTGGAATCGGCTTTCAGTCCGCCGTGCTCATCGAGGAGATCGCGGTCGCGCACCATTCGCACGAACTCCTCCGCGTATAGCGGATTGCCGCCCGCGCGCTCGAGGAGGATCTGCTGAGTCTCCGCTGGCAGCACTGCCTGCTCGAGGAGCGCCGAGACGAGCCGTGCGGTGTCCTTGTCGGAAAGAGGGCCCAGACGGATCGCAGTCTGGTTGGCGAGGCCCGCTCCCCAAGAACGATGACGTTCGTAAAGCTCTGGCCGAGCGGTGCAAACGACGAGAGCCGGCACCCCTTGCGCCCAATCGGCCAGGTGCTCGAGAAAGGCCAGAAGAGCCTCGTCCGCCCAGTGAATGTCCTCGACGACGAGGACGAGCGGGCCCTTCTCCGCAATCGCCTCGAGGAAGCGCCGCCAGGCTGTGAAGGACTCTTCGCGGGATGGAGGCTGACCCGACTCCACCCCGACCAGCGGCAGCAACCGCGCTCGTAGCCACGGCCGCTCATCGGTCTCGGGTAGGAGGGCATCAAGCTTTGCCGTGGCCAGCTCGGATGAGTCAGACTCGTAGATTCCAGCGTGCGCCTTCACGATCTCGCCAAGCGCCCAGAAGGTGATCCCGTCGCCATAGGGCAGGCAGCGACCCTGGCGCCAGGTAATGAGCTCCTGACGTTCGTCGATGTACGCGAAGAGCTCCGCGACGAGACGGCTCTTGCCCACCCCTGGCTCGCCGACCACGGTCACGAGCTGCACCTCGTCGTCGCGCACCGTCTTGTCGAACAGGCCACGGAGAAGCGCGAGGTCGGTCTCCCGGCCGACGAGTGGTGTCGTCAGCGAGCGGATGACATCAGAGCCGAAGCGTGCGACTGGTGCGACTGCCTGCCACATCGCTATGGGCTCCGACTTTCCCTTCGCCACGAACGCCTCGAGCGGCTCGTATTCGAACACGCGCTCGGTCGCCCCAAACGTGACGTGGCCCACCGCCACTCCGTCGACGGGAGCCGCCGACTGGATGCGCGCTGCAGTGTTCACGACATCGCCGGTCACCATTCCCTCGCCATGCTCCGGCCGAGCATCGAGCGCGACCACCGCTTCCCCGGTGTTGATGCCGATTCGGACGGACAGGGAGAGGGTGTCGTCGGCAGCGTTGAGCTCGTCGATGCCCTCTAGGATCGCGAGTCCTGCTCGTACCGCGCGCTCGGCGTCGTCCTCGTGTGCGACTGGCGCGCCGAACACGGCCATCACCGCGTCGCCGATGAACTTCTCGACCGTCCCCCCGAACGCCTCGATCCGCTCGCGCGTACGAGCGTGATAGGGGGCGACGCGCGCCTCCACCTCTTCCGGGTCTGCCGACTCCGACGCAGCGGTGAATCCCACGAGGTCGCAGAAGAGCACGGAGACGACCTTCCGCTCCCTCGCCGCCGAACGCGCCCTGGCCTCGGAGAGCGCGGCGCCGCAGAAGGGACAGAACGGAAATTCTCCGGGAAGTTCCTTGCCGCAGGCAGGGCACGGATTCATTCGGGCGAGTCTAAGACGCCATCAACACGAAAAACCAGACCGCTTTCGCAACGGTGGAGCGCCCGCAGAGAGCTTGTCCCGCCGAGTCGCTACGCTCCAAACGCCCTCAGGCCGTCGCGCGGAAGATGTGCGACCGCACGAACGCGGCGAACACGTTCGCTCCCGTGGGCTTCATGTGCAGCCCGTCACCGCGGAACCACGGCTTGCCGGCACTGTAGTCCTGCCAGTCGGCGACCTGCATCTGCGGCCAGCGCTTTGCCGCCCGGCGGATCACGATGTTCGTCCCCCGGTAGATGTCATTCTGCTCGCGCAGCGTCACCCAGACGACACCTTTGGCTCCCTGGGCGAGCGCCGCGCGCATGACGCGGTCGATGCCGGCGCTGTAGCCGTACTCGGACTCGTTGTAGCCGACGTTGACGACGAGCACCTGTCCGAGCGACCGGCTGTAGGACTGCACTGCCTGGAGTGCCGTCGACGGCGTCGAGCCCATGTAGATGCAGCCTCGTTGTACGAGCCGGCGACAGACCTTCAGGTCGAGACGGACTGCGAGGCCCTTCTTGAGAATCCGCTGCGCGCTCGGGACGTATTCGATCGACGCCGGCACCGAGTCACCGACGAAGGTCACCTTGATCGGCCGTGGACGCGCCACTCGCCGCTGATCCGAATGTCGCGACGATGACGAGCGACAAACTGGAGGCGAGCACGAGACGGCATCGCATGCGGCCAGGGTAGCTGCGCTTCTGAGCGGGTCAGCCGTTGCCTCACGCCCCTCGGCGTCATGATCGATGCGTGCTGGAACTGGGCAAGTGCTCGATCGTCGTCGCAAGCTCGAGCGCCGCTTCCAGGTCTAGCGTGCGCCCCTTCGCCCATTCCGTCTGGACGCCCCCGCCCTTCTCGCCGATGAGCTGCAGCGCGGGTGCACGGATCGCCTCCTCGTCCTCGTCTGGGATGCTGATGTTCAAGCAGTTCGGCGTCGGGCTCGCGACCGCGATTCTGATCGAACAGAGCCGCCGTCGTGCTCGACAACAAGCTCTATATAGAGCCGGAGGTTCCGAGCGCCTGTCAAGACGATCTCCTCGCAGTCGTGTAGTAGCTGGAGATCCACTCCGGGTTGTCGGCATCCCATCCGGCGCGGAGCGCGAGCGCGACGCTAAGTGCAAGCGAGGCGGGAAAAGCGGTGATGGCCGAAACCCGCCGGTCGGCCTCCAATCCGCCCGGAGCTCTCAGCACCTGGGCGCCACGGGCTCTGCAGATTTCCTCCGCTTCTCCGATGAGGTCGTCCCCCGGCGTCGGGAGGCTGAGAGCGAGATGATCCGCGTTGAGCGCCGTCATCGCCGCCGTCGCGCCCTCTCGCGTTTCGACTCCCTCGCAAGAAATGCGTCCGATCTCCTTGATGAGAAGGGCGCCCTCGAGGGCAGCGGCCCATGCAGTCCGCGTCTCGAGGACGACGGCGGCAGATGCGGATCCACAGTGCCGCCATCGCCAGGCATGCTTCCAGACAGGCCGGTCCGCTCAGAAGGAGGCTCCGACGTGAACGAGGACTACCTCGAGCCCCTGTTCAACCGCACCGCCGCTCTGCGCCTCGCCGCCGTCAGTGTCGCCGGTTTCGCGCTCGGCACCCGCCCTGCACGGGCCGCACCGGCCGACGCGGCGGACATCGAGGCCGCGGCGCACGCCTTCCTGGCCTCGCTCTCGGCGGCCGACCGCGACCGAGCATCGTTCTCGTTCCGAAGTGCCGAGCGCACCCGCTGGCACTGGACGGTGCCTGCCTCGGTCCCGCGGAACGGCCTCCCGCTTCGAGACGTGTCAGCCGAGCAGCGCAGGCTCGCGCTCGCGTTGCTGCGCACGAGCAGCTCGTCGGCCGGCTACCGCAAGGCGCTCGACATCATGGCCCTGCAGGGGGTGTTACAGCGCATGGACACAGGCTTCAACGACCCGTTCGACGCCGACCTCTACTTCGTCTCCGTGTTCGGCACCCCCGGCGCTCGAGCGTGGGGCTGGCGGCTCGAAGGGCACCACCTCTCCAGGCACTTCACCGTCGTCGGCAACACGCTCGTCGCCGAGCCGTTCTTCCTCGGCGCGTGGCCGACCCGCGCCGGGAGCGCATATCGCTCGGTCGCGAAGGGTGACCGGACGATGGCGCGCGAGGAGGACGCCGCTCGGGAAATCGTGCTCTCGCTCGACCGCGGGCTCCAAAGGCGGGTCGTATTCTCGTCGGTGTCTCTGACCGACCATCTCACGCAGAACGCCGTCCTGGTGAAGCCGCTCGAGCGAGTCGGCATGTTGACCGGCGATCTCCCGTCTGCGGCGCAGAAACGGGTGGGCGAGATCATTCGCACGTACCTCGCGAATCACCCACCGGCGATGGCGCGAAAGATGCTCGAGCGCGTCGAGCGAGCGGGCATCGCTCGCACCCGCTTTGGCTGGGCGGGCAGCACTCGACCGGGCGTGCCCCATTACTACCGGCTGCAAGGACCGACCTTCCTCCTCGAGTTCGACAACTCCCGGAACAGCGGTACGCACATCCACAGCGTCTGGCGCGACTTCGAGCGCGACTTCGGAAGCCATCTGCTGTAGCCCCGCTGGGCAGCCGTGCGGGGCTCCGGGAATCCGTTGTGCCTTGCCAGGTCGTACCTTCGAGCAGGACAATCGGTGTTCTGGAGTCTGAGGAGGGGTCGAGTCGTGACGGAGATCCAGCGCTACCTAGCGGAAGAGATCGCCGAGGACCATGCCGATGGGCTCGTTTCCCGTCGCGAGGCGCTGCGCCGGTTGGGGTTGCTCGGGTTGGGCGCGGGCGCCGCCGCGTCCTTGCTCGCGGGAGCCATCGTGGATCGGGCGAAAGCGGTGGTGGGTGTTTCAGCCGGCACCGAAGCCGCGATGGATCGAGGTGCGGCGAGTGACGAGGTAACTGCGCTCCAGACCCGCGAGATCACGTTTCGTGGGCCACGGGGACGACGATTGCTGGGTGCGTGGGCGGCGGCGCGACGGCCTCGCGGGGGCGTGTTGGTGATCCACGAGAACCGCGGGCTCAACGATTCGATCCGTTCCGTGGCGGGGCGCCTCGCGGGGAGCGGATACTCGTCGTTGGCGATCGACTTGCTGTCGGAGGAAGGCGGTACGGGGTCGTTCGCCGACGAGTTCGAAGCGATGGCCGCGCTCGGAGCGGCTCCTCCGTCGCGATTCGTGGCGGACATGAAAGCGGGAGTGACAGAGCTCCGCCGCCGCCTCCCCGGGAAGAAGGTCGCTGCCACAGGCTTCTGCTTCGGCGGCGGCATGGTGTGGCTCCTCCTCGCGTCGAAGGAGTCTCGCTTGGCTGCTGCTGCTCCCTTCTACGGGCCCTTCCCCGAGAACGGGGACCTCACGGGCGCCAAGGCTGCCGTCCTCGGCGTCTACGCCGAGCTCGACTCGAGAGTCAACGCCACCCGCGCGCCAGCACGGTCGGCTCTTCGCAGGGCTGGCTTGCGACATCGGATAGTGACCTTCCCCGGCGTCGATCACGCGTTCTTCAACCCGACCGGCTCACGTTACAACCGGGAAGCCGCTTCAGCCGCCTATCGCCAGATGCTGAACTGGTTCGGTACCTACGTCGCGACGTAGTCAGCAGTCGCGCCTCGGTCCGCGAACGGCGCATGCATGCGTGGGGACAGGATGAGCGATGAGGCCCGGTTCGCATAGCCGGGTGCGGGTCAAAGGCCTGCAAGTCGCAGCGGGTCGGGCGCCAAACGGCATCTTGACGCGACGCCGTCGGGCTCCTCAGTCGGACAGCGCCGATGGCGTGGTCAAGGCATCTCGCAACG
>CAWHBH010000013.1:0-68526 GCA_963827525.1 uncultured Thermoleophilia bacterium | reverse complement strand
TGACCAGTCGAGGTTCCCGAGAAACGCCTCGATGTAGGCCGCGCGGTCGGTCTGGTAGTCGAGGAAATACGCGTGCTCGTAGACGTCGAGGGCAACGAGTGGGGTCGCATTCCAGACCGGAAAGGTGTTCTGAGCGTCACCGACGTAGTTGAAGAGGCGGCCTTCGTCCCAGTCGTACGCGGTCCACGCCCAGCCGCGACCGGCCATTCCCGTCGCTCGGAGATCGGCTCGCCACGCGTCCGCGGAGCCGAAGTCGCGCTCGATCAGGCCCCCGATCGCCCCGTCGGGATCGCCACCCTCGCCCCCGAGGTGCTCGAAGTAGATCTCGTGGTTCTTGATCCCCCCGACCGCGAAGGTGAGATCGATCTTCAGCGCGCGAATCTCCGAATACACCTGGTTGGCGGCACCGAGATCCACGCTCGGGAGGCGCCCGAGGATCTCGTTTCGCTTGGTTACATATCCCTGGTACAGCCGGTAGTGCGCCTCGATCGTCGTGCGCGAGATGCCGTCGAGCTCCAGAAGCGCCGGCTTCAGCTCACGGGGCCTGATCTCGACGAAGTTCGACATCCGGGTTTCCTCCAGAGGCGGGGCGGGAACGCCGCGGAGCATATCCTTCCTCTGGAACCGCCCCGCAAGGAGAGGAGCAGGCAGATGGCGTACAGCGTTCCCCCGCTCGCATATGACTTCGGCGCGCTCGAACCGCACATCGACGCGCGCACGATGGAGATCCATCACGACAAGCATCACGCCGCATACGTGACGAATCTGAACGCCGCGCTCGAAGGCACGGAGTGGATGGACCGGCCGATCGACGCGGTGCTCGCGAACCTCGACATCATCCCCGAGGAGAAGCGGATGGCCGTCCGCAACAACGGCGGCGGGCACGCCAACCACACGTTCTTCTGGGAGATCATGGGGCCGAACGGTGGCGGTGAGCCGTCGGGCGCGCTCGCGGACGCGATCGGGTCGACGTTCGGCAGCCTCGAAGAGCTGAAGACGGCTGTCAACGACGCCGGCGTCAAGCGTTTCGGCTCAGGCTGGACGTGGCTCGTCTGGGACGGCACCGGTCTCGCGGTCAGGTCCACCCCGAACCAGGACAGCCCGGTGATGGAGAGCGACTCGCCGTTGCTCGGCATCGACGTGTGGGAGCACGCCTACTACCTCAACTACCAGAACCGGCGTCCCGACTACCTCGCCGCCTGGTGGAACGTCGTCGACTGGGACGCCGTGGCCGCCCGCTACGAGGCCGCGCAGTAGAGCTCCGCAATCCGCGCTGGTCGTGAGCGCGTAGCAATCGACATGGCTACGTCGCTCGCGATCAAGGCGGTTTCGTATCACGCGCGACCGGTGATCATGGGACGTGTGGTGGGCATCGAGCAGACAGACGGCCAGCTGATCGAGCGCGTCGCGGGCGGCGACCGTCGCGCCTTCGACGAGCTCTATCGTCGCTACGCGCGCGCCGTTCTCGGGCTGGCCGTGCGACGGCTCGGCGATCGGGGCAGGGCCGAGGACGCGACGCAGGAGGCGTTCGTCGCGATCTGGCGTTCCGCTCGGACGTTCGACTCCGGCCGGGGGAGCGGGGCTCCGTGGCTCTACGCCGTCGCGCGCAATGCCATCACGGACGGCTATCGGCGGACCCCGACCCTCGTCTCGGAGCTCGCGGACGGGCCGGGAGGCGACCCCGACCCGTCCGAGCAGGCCGAGGCCTCGTGGAGAGCGTGGCGCGTCCACCGCGCGCTCGAGGTCCTGCCTGAGCACGAGCGGCCAGTGATCGAGCTCGCGTACTGGCGCGGTCTCTCGCAGAGCGAGGTCGCGGAGCAGCTGGGGATCCCGCTCGGCACCGTGAAGACGCGAACGCGAAGCGCGCTCGCCCGATTGGCGGATGCCCTCGAGGAGGAGCTTCGATGAGCGAGCGCGGCCCGGATTTCGACGAGCTCGTCGGAACGGATCTCGAGGCCGGCGAGCGGAAGCGGCTGCAGCGCGTCCACGAGTTGCTCGTCGAGGCGGGCCCGCCGCCCGAGCTGCCCTTGCCCTTCACTCTCCACCCGCAGCGAAGACGAGGTGCCTTGGTCGCGATCGCCGCTGCACTGGCGATCGCCGTTTTCGCCGTCGGCGTGGCCATCGGCGGTCGCTCGGACGAGCCCGGCGTCGACTTCGTCGTCGCAATGAGCGGTACCGCGGCGGCAGTCGGTGCGAGCGCTTCGCTCGACGATCTTCGACATCGACGAGGCCGGCAACTGGCCGATGGAGCTCGCCGTCGCATGGCCTCGCGCCGGCGGCGAGCGGGCGCCCGTACGAGCTGTGGCTGACGAACGCGGGCGACCCGACCGCGCTCTGCGGGAGCTTCCTCGACGAACGCCGACGGCTCCGCGGTCGTTCCGATGAACGCGCCCTACCAGTTCACGAACTTCGACGGCTGGGTGGTCGTCGAAGAGGGCTCGACGGCACCGCTGTTGACGACGTGAGCGCTACCGCCAGAGATCCGCATGGCGACATTGGTGCAGCCCCGCGGGAGCGCGAAGTACGACAAGTTCTATGTCCGGCACGGGCTGCGGTCCTAGGACTTGGAAGTTCGGCGCCTCGTACTCCGTCTAGTTTTTAGACCCAGCAGGTCGTAGGCTGGCGTGACGATCTCGACGAGGAGGAGTCGATGGGCGGCCAAAGGCTCTATGTTCTGTTAGCCATCGTTGCGCTCGCCAGCGGGTTCCAAGTGCTCGGCGGGGAGCGGGCTGCACTCGGGTCGAGAGCAGGCGCGGAGCAGGAGGGCGGGATCTTCCGGATCAGCCTCAACTCGTTCTCGGGGATCGACTACATGGACCCGGCACTCGCCTCCAGTCCTCCCGGCTGGGCGCTGCTCGACACCACCTGCGCGCGGCTGCTCGCCTATCCCGACAAGCCACCGCCAGAGGGATTTCGCCTGCAACCCGAGGTGGCCACAGGCTTCCCGGCGGTGTCGCGCGACGGCCGCACGTACACGTTCAGGCTGCGCAGCGGCTTTCGGTTCAGCGAC
Organism: uncultured Thermoleophilia bacterium; assembly: GCA_963827525.1. Classification (GTDB taxonomy): domain Bacteria; phylum Actinomycetota; class Thermoleophilia; order Gaiellales; family Gaiellaceae; genus GMQP-bins7. Next base: position 65,516 of record CAWHBH010000013.1, on the reverse strand, counting down.
GGGACACCCGTTCGAGCAAGCGCTTTCGCGCGCGCGATCAACCGCGCGCTCGCGCCCGAGATGAACTCACCGGGCGTTCAGTACGTGCGCGACATCGTCGGCGCCGGCCGCGTGCTCGCCGGCAAGTCCGTCACCGCCACCGGGGTCGTGGCGCGCGGGAACACGCTCGTCGTCCGACTTGACGCGGCCTGCGCCGGACTTCCCGCACCGGACGGCCTCGACGTTCTTCTGTGCCGTGCCCCCGGAACTGCCCGATCGACCCCGAAGGACGCGGCGCCTTCCCGGCAGCAGGCCCCTACTACGTCACCGAGTACCGGCGAGGCGAGCGGGTCGTGCTTCGACGGAACCCGTACTACGGAGGCCGGCGACCGCATCACGTCGCGGGCTTCGACGTCGACCTCCGTGCCGCATCGCCCCAGGAGGTGCTGCAGCGCGTCGATCGAGACGAGGCCGACTGGGGGCACACCCTCGCCGGGATCTACTTCGATCCGGCTCTCGGTCTCTCGTCGAGAAGTACGGGATCAATCGCTCGCGGCTGTTCCTCAGGCGTGGACTCACGCTGCGGATGCTCGCGTTCAACTCGGCGCGGCCTCTGTTCCGCAACAACCCGAGTCTGCGCAGGGCGGTCAACTTCGCCCTCGACCGGCAGGCGCTCGCAGGCAGTTCGCTCGTGAGTCCCCCCAGCGACCAGTACCTCCCCTCCATCCTGCCGGGATTCAAGGATGAGGTCGTCTACCCGCTCGAGCGCGCGGACCTGCAGCGGGCGCGGACGCTCGCGACGCGGCAACCTTCGCGGCGGGAAGGCCGTCCTCTACGTCAACAGCTCCCCGATCCCGATGGCGATCGGACAGCTGGTCAAGCAGCAGCTCGCGGAGATCGGGCTCGACGTCGAGGTGCGGGGCATCCCCATCCACAGCGCAACTGCGGCCTACTTCAACAAGCTCGGACGCCGGGCGAGCCGTGGGACCTCGCTTTCGGCCTCTGGAGCCCGAGCTACATCGATCCCTACGCGTACATCAACTCTGCTCTTCGACAGCCGCTTCATCGGCGGCACGAACTTCGCCCGCTTCGCCTCGGGCGCCGTACGACCGGCAGATGCGGCGAGCGGCGCGCCTATCCGAAGGCGCGTCTCCGCAACAGTGCGTACGGGGCACTCGACGTCCGCTCTCGCGCGAGACCCCGCGCCCTCGGCCGCACTCGGCTTCCTCAACGAGCCGACGCTCGTCTCGAAACGCGTCGGCTGCATCGTTCTCCGCCCCGTCCTCGACCTGACGGCCGTCTGCCTCGAGAGCTAGCACGGCCGTCTACGGCGCCTGCACGGTGATCCAGACGAGCTCGTCACTGACGGCAATACCCGTACGGCGCGTTTCCGATCTCGATCGTCTCCACGACGTCGTACGTCGCCGGGTCGATGCGCGAGACGGTGTTCTCGGCCGTGTTCGCGACCCAGACGGAGCCGGATCCCACCGCAACGGCGGTCGGCCCGCGTCCGACCGTCGATCGTGCGGAGTCGAGCCTGCCAGCCGGATCGATTCGCGTGACGGAATCGTCGGACGCGTTCGCAACCCAGATCGCTCCTTCGCCGTAGGCGATGCCGGCCGGTCGCCGGCCGACGCCGTACGCGCGCACCGGACCTTGCTCGAACGTGGCCGGGTTGAAGCGCTGAACAGTTGCGTCGCCGGAATTGCTCACCCAGACCGAGCCGGGCGCAACGACGACTCCCGCGGGCTGGGAACCGGCCAAGGTCTCGCCCAGGAGCTCTCCCGCGCCGTCGACTCGGGCCAATGTCGAATCGCCGAAGACGGCCCACACCGAGCCCGCACCGAGCTGCGACGCTGCCGTTGGGGGAGCCGAACGCAGTGCCGGCCACGTCGATCGACTGCGTCACCTTGCCGAACTGTGGGTCGACCCTCGAGAGCTGACCACAGCAAGCCGTGCGCCACCCACACCGCGCCGAGGCCGAACGTGATTCCTGTCGGTGTCCGATCATCGAGCGTGACCGTCGCCGGCGAAGGTCCGCTCTGCCAGATCGATTCTCGTCATGGTGCGGTCCTCGAGGTTGCCGACCCAGACCGAGCCGGCACCGATCGCAATGGGCCCCGGTCGGATCCCCACCGGGACCTCGGCGACGATCCTGTTCGTCCGTGTGTCGATCACGCCGACGTGGTTGGGCTGCACCGCGCCGAGCCCTCCGCCCGAGCCACCTCTCGTGAGGAGGAATGCTCCGAGCACGACCGCGAGCGCGAGGGCGATGGCGGCTCCAAGGGCGAGTCGGTGCCGTGTCCAGAACGACGGAGCGAGCGCCGTCTCCGATGCCGGAGCTCGGTCGGCGTCACCGCGAAGTGGCGGAAACGATGCAGGGAGACCGTCGGCAGCCGCCTGATAGAGGCGAACGGGCCGATCGAGATCCTTCAGCCGCTGCTCTCCGAGGTCGCGCAGAAAGACGTGCAGGTCCTCCTCCTCGTCTTCGAGCAGCGTCTGCGTCGCCTGCGAGACGAGGATCTGGCCGCCGTGCCCAGCGGCGCCGATCCGTGCCGCCCGGTGCACGGCGAGTCCGGTGTAGCGTCCGTCGCTTGCGACCGCCTGGCCGGTATGCAAGCCCATTCGCACCTTGATCTCCACTCCCGTCCGGCCATGGATGTGCCAAGCAGCGCCATCTGACCTTCGACCGCCGCGAGGAGCGCCTCCCGCGCACTCGCGAACGCGACGAAGAACGAATCGCCCTGCGTATCGACCTCGTATCCGCCGTGAGCAGCGAAGGCGGCTCTCAAGCAGCCGCTGGTGATCGCCGAGAACTGCGCCATATCGGTCGCGGAGCTCCTTGACGAGTCGTGTCGACCCTTCGATGTCGCTGAAGAGGAAGGTGACAGCGCCGGTGGGGATCTCGGCCATGCCGCGGGTAAGCGTGGACCGTCCTCGTGGGACATGGCAAGCGTGTAAACCGCCGCGCGGTGGCCTCCGGGCGAGCGGCTATCTTCGGTGTCTGCGATGTCAAGCTGGCCCCGTGCGCTCGCAGTACGAGGACTTCATGCGCCATGTGTTCAGCTCAGGCGTGCCGAAACACGACCGCACGGGCACGGGCACGGTCAGCGTGTTCGGCTATCAGATGCGGTTCGACCTCGGCGAGGGCTTTCCCGCTCGTCACCACGAAGAAGGTGCACTTCCCCTCGGTCGCCCGCGAGCTGCTCTGGTTCCTCCGCGGCGATGGCAACGTCCGTTGGTTGCAGGAACAGGGTGTCACGATCTGGGACGAGTGGGCCGACGAGAACGGGGATCTCGGACCGGTGTACGGCGTGCAGTGGCGCAGCTGGCCGACTCCGGACGGCGGATCGGTAGATCAGATCGCTGAGGCCGTCCGTCTCCTCAGGGAGGAACCCGACTCACGGCGCATCGTGGTGAGCGCCTGGAACGTCGCCGATCTCCCGGACATGGCGCTGCAACCGTGCCACGCGTTTTTCCAGCTCTACGTCGCCGACGGGAAGCTGAGCTGCCAGATCTACCAGCGAAGCGCAGACGTGTTTCTCGGCGTCCCGTTCAACATCGCGAGCTACGCACTTCTCACGCACATGCTGGCGCAGCAGAGCGATCTCGAGGTCGGCGAGCTGATCTGGACGGGCGGGGACTGCCACATCTACGACAACCACCGCGAGCAGGTCGAGACCCAGCTTCAGCGCGCACCGTATCCCTACCCCTCGCTGCATCTACGACGGCGCCCTGCCTCGATCTTCGACTACTCGTTCGAGGACTTCGAGGTGCTCGACTACCAGCACCACCCCGCGATCCGGGCGCCTGTCGCGGTGTGAAGGTCTCGCTCGTCGCGGCGGTCGCGCGGGACGGCGTGATCGGTCGAGACAACACGATCCCCTGGCGGATTCCAGAGGACGCACGGCGCTTTCGGGCGCTCACGATGGGGCACCCGGTCCTCATGGGGAGGCGAACCTGGGATTCCCTGCCTGACCGCTTCCGTCCGCTTCCGGGCCGGCGGAACATCGTCGTCACGCGCAACCGTGCGTGGCACGCCGACGGAGCTGAGGGTGCGGGCTCGCTCACAGATGCACTCAACCTGCTGGACTCCGCGCCACAGGTCTTCGTGATCGGTGGTGCCGAGCTCTATGCCGAGGCGCTCCCGCTGGCCGACGAGTTGCTACTGACGGAGATCGAAGCAGAGGTGGAGGGAGATGTGTTCTTCCCGAGCTGGGATCGTGCCGCGTTCGAGGAAGAGTCGCGCGAGAAGCACGTGTCCGAGACCGGGACCCCGTTCTCGTTCGTCACGTACGTGCGGAAGCCCACGGCTAGCTAACCGCCCGCCATCCGCAAGATCTACGCGCGACGAATCGCGAGCACGCGCGCCTTCCAGGAGCCCCTCGGCGCCTCGACGCCGACGACATCGCCGATCGATGCGCCCATGAGCGCGTGCCCGAGCGGCGAGTCCGGGCCGACACCGCCGACCGCGGAGATTACGACCTCCATCGTCTCGCCGTCCTCGTCGGCGATCTCGACGATCGACCCGACGCCCACGTGCTCGTCGGTGTCGTGCTCGACGACGACCGCGTGCGCCAGCCGCGTCCGCAGCTTCTTGATCCGCGCCTCGAGCATGCCTTGCGCGTTTTTCGCAGAGTGGTACTCGAAGTTCTCGCTGAGGTCGCCGAACGACCGCGCCGTGGCGATCGCCTCGATCGCAGCAGCGCGCTTAGGCCCCTCCAGCTCGGCCAGCTCGGTCTCGAGCTCGGCTCGCTGCGCGGCGGTCAGATAGTCCGTCTTCGGCTCGGCCACGCGGCACAGGCTAGACGCTGCACGATCGCAACCAGCTGTTTAGGCTCCCGCACGACCAAACTTCGGACGCGGGAGAAGAGGAGGCATGGTGGCGACCGACCTGGAGCGCTTCGTCGAAGCCGAAGGACGTGCTGAGCGGGTGAAGGACGTTCGGCAGCGAATCGACGCCGAAGGCGTCACCTACGTCTACTACCAGTTCGCCTCCGTGACCGGCCGCATCATGGGCAAGGGCGTTCCGGCGCCCCACTGGGAGACGATCGCCCAGAAGGGCTTCCAGCTCGTCTACGGCTCGACGGCGAACCTCTTCGTCGACCGCCATGGCAACTACATCGGCTACGGCCCGGAGGCTTGGGAGCTCGTCGGGATACCGGAGCCGGAGACGTTCCAGGTGCTGCCCTGGGATTCGCGCATCGCCCGGGTCTGGTGCACGTGCTTCCGCAACCGGGAGGATCGCGAGGGGCCGGGCGAAGTACTCACCTCGGACTCCCGCGGGAACCTGCACCGCATCCAGGAGGAGTTCGAGGGACGGACGGGCATGCACCTGCGGGCGGGGATGGAGCCCGAGATGATGTGGCTCAAGCTGGGCCCCGATGGCAAGCCCTCGGTCGAAGGCGTCACCAAGCCCTACTGCTACCACATCGACCAGTTCTCCGAGCTCCAGCCGATCATCCACAAGATGGTGGAGTACGGGCAGAAGCTCGGGCTCGACATGATCCAGGGCGACCACGAGGACGCGCCGGGCCAGATCGAGCTCAACTTCGGCTTCGACCGCGCAGAGAAGACCGCGGACAACCTCTCGACGTTCCGCCAGATCGCGAAACAGGTCGGTCGCGAGCTCGGCGTCTTCCCCTGCTTCATGCCGAAGCCGTTCATGGGCGTCTCGGCCAACGGCTGTCACACGAACATCTCGCTCTGGAAGGACGAGGAGAACGCCTTCCTGCCCGACACCGACGACGTTCACAAGCCGAGCGCGACCGGGCTGCAGGCGATCGGGGGCATCCTCGAGCACCTGCGCGGGCTCACCTGCGTCACCGCACCGACGGTCAACTCCTACCGGCGCTTCTGGGACACGGGATTCTGGGCTCCGGTCTTCGCCGACTGGGGGTACCAGAACCGCACGACTGCCCTGCGGATCTCGTCGCCGGACCGCTTCGAGTACCGGTCCGTCGACTCGGCGGTCAATCCGTACCTGGCGCTCGCAGGGTTGATCAAGGTCATGGACGACGGGATCCAGCGCAAGCTCGATCCGGGCGAGCCCGAGGAGGGCAACATCTACGAGGCGATCGAAGCCGGCAAGGAAGTGAGGCGCGTTCCGATGACCCTCGGCGAGGCGCTCGAGGCGCTCGAGGCCGACGACGTCGTGAAAGCGCGCTGCCGGGCGAGATGTACCGTGTCTTCATGCACTACAAGCGGGACGAGTGGGAGCGCTTCTGCGCGACCGTCACCGACTTCGACCGCGACGAGTACCTCGACGTGCTGCCGTAACGCGGGGAAGAGCGCACATGTGCGGGATCGCAGGGATCATCTACCGGGACGGGTCGCAGCACCCGATCGGGGACGAGATGACGCGGATGCTCCAGTCGATGAAGCACCGCGGGCCGGACTCGACCGGATACGCGCTCTATGGCGCCTCCAAGAACGGCGATCTCGTGATGCGCTACAAGCTCGCGGACGCGAACACCCCCCGCGATTTCGAGTTCGCGGACCGCCTCCGCCGTCACCGCGTCGAAGTCGAATCCCGGCTTGCCTCGCTCGGCGCTCGAATCCACGAGGTCGAGGAGGAGACGCCGTACGCGTTTCGGGTCTCCTTCGAGTACGAGGGCGACCTCAAGCTGCTCGCGGACTTCGTGGAGGACATCCCGGAGGCGGAAGTTCTCTCGCTCGGCCGCACCCTGGAGATCATCAAGGACCTCGGTGACGCCGAGACCGTTCACGAGCAGTACGGCCTCTCGTCGTTCACGGGGACACATGCGATCGGCCACGTGCGCATGGCGACCGAGTCCGAGGTCGACATCGCCGGCGCCCACCCGTACTGGGCCTACCCCTACTCCGACGTCGCCGTCGTCCACAACGGACAGCTGACGAACTACTTCATGTGGCGCCGCCGGCTCGAGCGGGCCGGACGCCGGTTCATGTCGGAGTGCGACTCGGAGATCATCGCCGTGTACCTCGCCCAGGAGATGAGCGAGGGCGCGACGCTCGAGGAGGCGATGCACTCCTCGCTCGACGAGCTGGACGGGGTCTTCACGTACATCGCGGTGACGAAGGACGAGCTCGGCGTCGCGAAGGACGAGCTGGCCGCCAAGCCGCTCGTTCTCTACGAGTCGGACGACCTCGTCGCGATCGCCTCAGAGGAGATCGCGATTCGGGCGATTCTGGAGCGCGAGATCGAGACCTACGACCCCTACGAGCGCGAGGTGCTGGTGTGGCAGCGGTAGGAGAACGCAGGATCACCTATGACGCGAGAGGCCTTGCCGAGCCGTTCGCAGACGTGCCGAAGATCTCCGAGATCGACGGCACGCGCGCACGGTTCGATGCACAGGACCTGACGACGCGCACGATCAACCTCGAGCTCCGCTGGCTCCTCTACGAGTTGGGCGTGAAGGAGGTCGAGATCGACAACCCGGGCTCGAAGCACTCCCTCGGGGTCGGGTTCCTCACCCGCTGCAAGATCACCTTCAACGGCAGCCTCGGGTATTTCGGCTGCGGCCTCATCGACGGTCCCGAGGTCCACATCACGGGCAGGGTTGGCTGGTCGGCTTGCGAGAACATGATGTCCGGCGTCGTCGTCGTCGACGGGAACGCCGGCTCGCTCACGGGCGCTGCGCTGCGAGGTGGCGACCTCGTGGTGAAGGGCCGCGTCGGCGCCCGCAGCGGCGTCGACCAGAAGGGCGGCACGATCATCACGCTCGGCTCCGCCGGCTCGATGACCGGGTTCATGATGCAGCGCGGCCGGATCATCATCGGCGGCGACGTCGGCCCCGGCCTGGGCGACTCGATGTACGACGGGACGATCTACGTGGCCGGCAAGGTCAAGTCGCTCGGGATCGACTGCGTCCCCGGGGAGTGGACGGATGCAGACACCGAGCTGATCGAGCGCAAGTTCAGGATCTACGGGCTCGGCTCGCCGCCCGAGTTCCAGAAGTTCGTGTGCGGCAAGGTGCTCTACAACTACGACTCGCTCGAGCCTGCGGAGAGGAAGCTGGTGATCTGAGGAGCCATGGCCGACGAGACCGCCCCTTCTCAGAAGAACGTCCTCGGGCGTAGCCGGATCTTCACGCCGGAGGTCATCAACGACATCCACATGAAGGCCGATCTCGGCCGCTACCGGATGCGCGGATTCTCGATCTTCAAGCCGATCCCGCACTGGGACGAGCTCGTCTTCCTCCCCGGCACGCTGACGCGCTTCGTCATCGAGGGTTACCGCGAGAAGTGCGAGACGAAGACCGTGCTCGGCGCGCGCTTCGCGAAGAAGCCGCTCGAGCTCGACATCCCGATCTACATCACGGGCATGTCGTTCGGCGCGCTCTCGCTCGAGGCGAAGATGGCGCTCGCGAAGGGCGCGTCGATGGCAGGCACCGCGACCTGCTCGGGAGAGGGCGGGATGATCCCGCCCGAGCGCGACTACTCGACGAAGTGGTACTACCAGGTGATCCAGTCGCGGTACGGGTTCAACCCGCACCACCTGATGCTCGCGGACGGGATCGAGTTCTTCATCGGCCAGGGCTGCAAGGTCGGCCTCGGCGGGCACCTGATGGGCCAGAAGGTGACCGAGCAGGTCGCTGAGATGCGCTCGCTTCCGGCCGGCATCGACCAGCGCTCTCCGGCTCGCCATCCGGACTGGCTCGGCCCGGACGACCTCTCGCTGAAGGTGCAGGAGATCCGCGAGGCGACCGACTACCAGGTGCCCATCCAGCTCAAGCTCGGCGCGGCTCGAGTCTACGACGACGTCCGCATGGCGGCGAAGTGCGGGCCGGACATCATCTACCTGGACGGCGCCGAAGGCGGTACTGGCGCAGGCCCGCACATCGCGACGGAGGAGACCGGCATCCCGCTCATGGCCGCGATCCCCGAGGCGCGGCGCGCGCTCGAGGACGTCGGGCTCGCAGACGAGATCGACCTCGTCGTCGCCGGCGGCATCCGGAACGGCGCCGACGTTGCCAAAGCGACTCGCGCTCGGTGCGACGGCGGTCGCGATCGGGCACTCGGCGCTCATGGCACTCAACTGCAACAAGGAGATCCCCGGCGTCACGGATTACGAGGGCACCGTCGGCGTGCCGGCCGGACAGTGTTACCACTGCCACACGGGCCGCTGTCCGGTCGGAATCACGACCCAGGATCCGGAGTTGCGGAAGCGACTGGTCGTCGAGGACGCGTCGCTGCGGGTCTACAACTTCTTGACGACGATGACGATGGAGCTGCAGATGCTCGCTCGAGCCTGCGGCAAGACGAACGTCCACTCGCTCGAACCAGAGGATCTCGCAGCGCTCACGATCGAGGCCTCCGCGATGGCGCGCGTGCCGCTTGCCGGAACGAACTACACGGTCGGCCAGACCGAGCACGAGATCCTCGCCGAGGTGAAGCGTCTCCTCGCGATCAAGGCGGAGGACGAGCTCACCGCGAATCAGACCGCCCAGATCGCGGACCTGCGAACGGTGGAATGAGCAACTCGCCTTCGGCTCGCGTTCGCGGGGAACCTGTTCCCCGCGTGCCCCTTCTTCCTGAAGCGTGGGGAACCTCCCGGTTCCCCACCCCCTCCACGCTCATGATCCGGGAACCGGCTCATGAGCGACGAAACCCACGCACGAGCTCGCCTACGCCGAGCCCGAGAAGACCAAGTCGCTCGACGCCGAGTTCCTCTCGGGGAAGCGGTTCCCCTACCAGGAGGACATCTCGCTCGTCGAAGACCTCGATCTCGACGCGTTGACTCCCGGCGACGACATCAACTGGCTCGAGGACATCGCGCTCCTCGAGGAGGACGGCGTCCCCGCAGTCTTCGACCGCTACAGCAATTCCTTTCTGAAGATCTACTTCCCGATCCCCGAAGGACGCGAGGACGAGATCGCCCGCAAGGTGCTGATGAAGCACCTGACGAGCGGAGGCTCGTACGGCATCCAGCTCAAAGAGATCCACTGCAAGTTTCCGCAACCCGAGCTCGGGCTCGTGGGTCGAGGGCTCGCGTACGGTAGGCGCCGACTGGAAGGCGCCGGTGCTCGAAGGCTGGGAGAAGCCGGCCGGCCACTGACGTGCTCGTTCGAAAGACGAAGCCCGCCTGCAGGTTGGGGTTCGCCGCTAGTCTCGCCGGCGTGAAGGCACTTGTCCTCCAGCACATCGCGTGCGAGCCGCCGGGAGTCTTCGAGGACGTGCTGCGCGAGCGCGGCGCCGAGCTTCATCGTGTCGAGCTCGACGAGGGGGAACGGCTCCCTGACTGGCGTGAGTTCGACGCGATCGTGGCCATGGGTGGGCCGATGTCCGCGAACGACGACGCCGAGCTTCCGTGGCTCACCGGCGAGAAGCAGCTGGTCTCGGAAGCGGTGCGCGCCGGGAAGCCGTACTGGGGCGTCTGCCTCGGCGTCCAGCTCCTCGCGGCGTCCCTCGGAGCCCGGGTCTACCCCGGCCCCGAGCCCGAAGTCGGGTTGCTGCCCGTCAGTCTGACCGGCGAGGCCCGCTCGGATCCCGTCTTCGGCGAAGCACCTCACGAGCTCGTGACGCTGCAGTGGCACGGCGACACGTTCGACCTTCCCGACGGCGCTGTTCGACTCGCAAGCTCGCCCGCTTACCCGAATCAGGCCTTCTGCCTGGAGCGTGCCTACGGCGTGCAGTTCCACCTCGAGGTCTCCGCGGAGATGGCGCGGGAGTGGGCCGAGGTTCCCGAATACGTCGCCTCGCTGGAACGCACTCTCGGCGGAGAGGCTGCACCGGCATTCCTCAGCTCGATCGAGGAGCGTGCCGAGGAGATGCGGACGGTCGGACGTGCCTTGTTCGAACGGTGGCTCGACCGAGTGGTCGTTTAGTGCTTCTCAGACGCCGCGAGGAGAGCGGTCGTCGAGCGCGACCCGCATCAGGTCGCGGATCGAGACGATGCCGACGACAATGCCGTCCTCGATCACCGGCAGGTGACGGAAGCCGCCGTGGATCATCAGCGAGGCCGCGTGATCCGTCGTGTCCGTCGGCTCGATCGTGTCCGGATGCCGCGTCATCCAGTCCGCGACCGCGGCGCTGCCGTCCTGGCCGGACGCGACCGCCCTCATCACGTCGCGCTCGGTGAGGATCGCCGCGATCGCATCCCCTTCGAGGACGACGACTGCACCGACGCCACGCTCGGCCATCCGCGCGGCGGCTTCGCCGAGAGTCGCCTCGGGGGAGACCGTCAGGAGGCTCCGCGTCATGTGATCGGCGACGAGCGACACGCGGCGATTCTACGGCGTCGTGACATGGCGCACTCGCACGCCGCTGAGACGATGTCGCGCCGAGACGCGTAGAGCTGGCGGGCAGCGGCGGGCTCGTGTGCGACCCTTCTTGCCCCGAAGGTCGGGCACAGCCTACGATGGCGCGCGAGAACGCCAATCACGGTGGAGGTGAGCATGTCCGAGAAGATGTGGGGAGACGAGCCGTTCTGGGGCCTCGGCTACGAGTGGGATCCGGACTGGGTCCTGACCGAGCGCCAGAAGGAGTTGCGCGCAACCCTGATCGAGCTTTGCGAGAAGGAGATGCGTGCGAACGCCAAGCGCTCGGACGACGAGCTCCTCTTCCCGCGCCGCAATCTCGAGCTGCTCGGCGAGCACGGCTTTCTCGCGCTCACCGTTCCCCGAGGAGTACGGCGGGCTCGGCGAGAACCATGTCGCCTACGCGATGACGTGCGAGACGATCTCGCGCTACGGCTGTGCTTCGACCGCCATGTGCTACGTGATGCACATCGGCGCGGTCAACACGATCATGTTGCGGCCGACGCCGGAGCTGATCGACCGCTACATCCGGCCGTTGAACAGCGGGAAGATCGGCACCCTCTCGTACTCGGATCCCGAGACCGGATCGCACTTCTGGTACCCGATCTCGTCCGGAGCAGAACGCGTCAACGGGGGCTTCAAGGTCCGGAAGAAGGCGTCGTGGACGACCTCCGCGGGATTCGCCGACTTCTACGTGGTGCAGACGACGAGCCCCGACTTCACTGGCTACGACGACCTCTCGGTGTTCGTCATCGACGGCGACGACGTCGAGTCCCAGCCGTCGTTGTGGGACGCGCTCGGGCTCAGGGGAAACCAGTCGGGCCCGCTCGAGGTCCCGAACGTCGAGGTCTCCGGCGAGCAGATCGTGGGGCCGGTGGGCGACGGCGCCGCATCGAACGACGAGTCCGTCGACCCGTGGTTCCTGATCGGCTCCTCGTCGGTGTGGAACGGGATCGCACTCGGCACCATCGACATCGCGAAGCGCCACACGACGCGCAAGCGCCACGTCGATGTCGGTCTGCGCGTCGCCGACTACCCGACGATCCAGGACTACGTCGGCGAGGCGCTGATGGACACGAATGCGGCTCGCCTGTTCGTCTACTCGGTCGCGCAGGCCATGGATCGGGCGACGAACGACAACACCCGCGTTCTCGCCGTCGGCGAGCTCGCCCGCGCTGACTTCCTCCACTGGGCTTGGCAGATCAAGTTCGAGGCGGCGAAGAACGTCGCCCATGTCGTCGACAAGATGCTCCACGCCTGCGGAGGCTCCGGATACAAGCGCGACATGGAGCTCGAGCGCTACGTGCGCGACGCGAAGGCGGGCTGGGTGATGGGCCCGACGAACGAGGTGCTCCGCCAGTTCGTCGGCAAGGCGGTTCTGCTCGGGTTCGAGGCGCTCGACTACTGGAACCAGTCGTACAACCGACGCGCGGTCGAGAACGAGATCAAGAAGCTCGATGCCGACGGCAAGCGCGAGCTCGCCGATCAGCTCATGGCACAGGCGGCCGAGGAGGAGGCGAAGGCGCCCGCGGCCGGCGCCTGAGGTGACTGTCACCGGAACATCTGATCCGGGGCCTCCTGCCGGAGGACCCGTTTCTCGAGACATACCTCGTCCGGCCAGGTGGGGCGACGGTCTTCGCGCTCGCGCCGGACGAGCGAATGGCCGTCGTCGACCAGGACGGCGGTCAGGTCGCCGAGGTCACCGTGCTCGACGCAGCGGGTCGCGACGACGCAGCTGCGGTCGGTGCGGCTGCCGAGGCACCCGCAAGCGTTCTGCGCGAGGCTCTCCGCGATCGAGGGCGGAGCCTGCTCGTTCGAGAGCTCGCTTCACGCGGCCTCGACCCGAGCGAGGCCATGGCGATCCAGCTCTTCGGCGAGACGTCCCCACCCGGCTCGTCCCAGGCCTTCCGCGCGGAGCGCGCCGTCACCGTAGTCGTCGCCGCTCCGGCCGGCCGCATCGTCGACGGTGCGCCGCCCCCGTCCGAGATCCTGGTCGAGGTTCGACGAACCACGGCTCGCGCGTACGACCAGCAGGAGTTGCCGCCCCCGCTCGCCGAACCGCGCCTCGACGTCCGCGTCGACGCCGCAACCGCTCTCGCGTACGAAGTCCGCGCCGGCGAGTTCATCCAGATCATCGACGTCGAGGGCAAGCAGTGCTCCGACTTCCTCGCCTTCCATCGGCGCAAGCTCGAGAGCGGGCTCGAGCGCGGCCTCGATGCCACGACGACCCGCTCGCTCATGGGCCAGGCGTACCCGCAACCGGGCCTGCAGGGGAAGTTCTACGACGTGGATCAGGATCCGCTGATCGAGGTCATCCGCGACACCGTCGGCCGCCACGACACGTTCGGCCTCGCCTGCACGGCGAAGTACTACGAGGACAAGGGCTACCCCGGCCATGTCAACTGCTCGGAGAACTTCAACGGGCAGGTGACACCGTATGGAATCGCACCGCGCATGGGCTGGGAGGCGCTCAACTTCTTCTACAACACCGGCTTCGACGCGAACATGGTCATCACGATGGACGAGCCGTGGTCGCGGCCCGGCGACTACGTGCTCCTGCGAGCGATGAGCGACCTCGTGTGCTCGTCGTCCGCCTGCCCTGACGACATCGACCCGGCGAACGGCTGGCAGATCACCCCGATCCACATTCGCGTGTACGCGCCCGACAACACCTTCTCGGTCGCGATCGCACGCCGCGTGACGGCAGATGCCGACCCGGTGCTGACGCGTGAGACGACCTTCCATCCGCGCACGAGCGAGCTCACGAAGAGCTTCGTCGAGTACCGCGGCTACTGGCTCCCACATTGCTTCGACAACGAGGGCGCGATCGCCGAGTACTGGGCCTGCCGCGAGAAGGCGGCAGTCATGGATCTCTCCCCCCTTCGCAAGTGGGAGATCCTCGGCCCGGACGCCGAGGCACTCGTCCAGCGGGCGATCACGCGCGATGCGCGCCGACTCTCGATTGGCCAGGTCACGTACACCGCGGTCTGCAACGAGACGGGCGGCATGATCGACGACGCCACCGTCTACCGCCTCGGACAGGACAACTTCCGCTTCGTCGGAGGCGACGAGTACGACGGTATCTGGCTCAAGGAGCTGGCCGACCGGCACGAGCTCAAGGTGTGGGTGAAGCCCTCGACCGAGCAGCTCCACAACGTCGCCGTCCAGGGGCCGGAGAGCCGCGAGCTCCTGAAGAAGATCGTCTGGACGCCCCCCACGCAGACCTCGCTCGAGGACTTGAAGTGGTTCCGCTTCACCGTCGGGAGGATCTCCACGTACGACGGGATCCCGATCGTCGTCTCACGCACGGGCTATACGGGTGAGCTCGGCTACGAGGTCTGGTGTCATCCCTCCGACGGCCCTGCCGTCTGGGATGCGATCTGGGAGGCGGGCGCGGAACACGGGCTCACGCCGCTCGGGCTGGAAGCGCTCGACATCCTCCGAATCGAGTCGGGGCTGATCTTCGCCGGCGCCGAGTTCGACGATCAGGTGGATCCGTTCGAGGCGGGCATCGCCTTCGCCGTCGATCTCGAAACGGATGACGACTTCGTCGGCCGTGTCGCGCTCGAAGAGCGAAAGGCGCACCCGCAGCGCACGCTGGTCGGGCTCGAGCTCGCCGGGAACGAGACTGCCGGCCACGGCGACGCGGTGTACGTCGGCCGACGCAAGGTCGGTGTCGTCACGAGCGGAACGCGGAGCCCGATCCTCAAGAAGAACATCGCGCTCTGCCGTCTCGCGGTCCAGTACGCGGAGCTCGGCACCGCCGTCGAGGTGGGCAAGCTCGACGGCCTTCAGAAGCGCATCCCGGCGACGGTCGTCCGCTTCCCCTTCTACGACCCGGAGAAGGCCCGGCCGCGCTCGTAGCTCGGATGGTCGAAGCGTTCACGCCCGAGCAGGTCGAGGCGTTCCATCGCGACGGCTTCCTGTCGTGGAGGAAGGCCTCGTCCCGGAACGGGCGCTCGAGCTCCTGCGGGAGCGCTACCTCCGACTGTTCGACGGCGAGTACGAGACCGGGATCAGGCCGGACGAGGTGAACTGGGTTCCGGGTCGCGACCCGGAAGATCGCACGCGCCAGCTCTGCAATGCCTGGAAGTCCGACAACGTCGTGGCCGCGCAGGTGCTCTCCGAGCGAACCGGCCGGCTCGCCGCGCAGCTCATGCGCTACCGCGGCGTGCGGATCCTCCAGGACAACGTCCTCTGGAAGCCGCCGGGAACCAAGGCGATCGGCTTCCACCAGGACTCCTCGTACGCCGACTACCTCGTACCGCCGGAGATGATCACGTGCTGGATCTCGCTCCACGACACCGCCCTCGACGCAGGCCCGCTCGAGTTCGTACGCGGCTCGCACACGTGGCCGAAGTCGCCGCCCGAGCGCACACAGTTTCACGCGCCTGACGATTGGCTTGCAGGAGCACGATCCGCTGCGCCCGAGGGCGAGGAGCTCGAGATCGTGCCGGTCGTCGTCGAAGGCCGGGGGCGGCTCGTTCCACCACGGCCTCACCTGGCACGGCTCGTCGCCCAACTCGCAGCGCGACGACTGCGCGGATGGCCCTCGTCTCGCACATGCTCCCCGTCGAAGTCGCGCTTCCACGAGACCAACGTGGACGTCACCTACTCGCGCTACCAGCCGCCGCGGCGACCTCTCGCTCGACGAGTCGTTCTTCCCGGTCATGTGGGACGAGTCGGGCTACCGCACGCCCTGGCTCTCCGAGCTGCCGGATCTCGACTAGCCCGGCAGGAAGCTTCCGAGCGACTCGAGCGTCTCGAGGATGAGCCATGGCGGCACCGACTCCGCCGCGCGGCGCACGAGTGGGGCCACGAACCCCGGAAGCGCATCCGCCTCGTCCGCGTCGTCCACGGCGCGCACGAGACCGTCGGTGATCGCCTGCTCGAGCTCGTCGCGATCGAGTCCCTGCTCGTCGGAGAACGCGGCGAGCGACTCCTCGCTTCGGAGCGCAAGGACGAGATCCTCGCGCGAGACGCCGAGCTCGCACGCGACGCCGTCGACCGACGCGAGCGCGATCCGCTCGAGCGTCTCCCCGAGCCCCTCCGCGTCGGGCTGCTCGCGCGCTTCGCACGGGTCGGCAACCGGCGTCGGCTCGAAGCGCCCGCCGCCGAGCGCGAGGTACGGCACGACGACGGCGGCGACGAGGGCAAGCGCCACAAGCAGCGGCACGAAGCGCCTCACGTGGGCCGCCTCCGCAAGAACGCGACGGGAACGAGAGCGCACAGGGTGAGCGCAGCCGCGAGGAGGAACGGCCCCGAGAACGCGCTCGTGACCGCGCGGTCGAGCTGATCCTGGAGTCCGTCGACGAGCGCGCGCCACTCGTCGTCGTCCGGGCGACCCTCGAACGCGCGCTCGACGTCGGGCAGCTCACCGATCTCGTCCGCGCGGTCGACCTCGTCGAGGACGTCCTGCGCGACCCCGAGCTTGTCGAGCGGCGGGATCTCGCTGTCGAGGACGACAGCCGCACCGGCGCGGATCGCCTCGTCGCGGTTCTCCTCGAGTGCGGTCGTGAGCACGGGCGCGAGGAGGAGCAGCCCGAGGACGACACCGGCGTGCCGGGCGGCGAGCGTCCAGCCGCCGTGCACGACCTGATCGGGCCGGCCGCGGAGCGCGAGCTCGGTGAGCCCTCCGACCGTGAGGCCGAGCCCTGCTCCGACGAGGATCTGGGGTGGGATCGTCCACGCCCAGCCCGCGCGCGGCATGAGCGCGAGGCCAGTCAAGCCCCCTGCGAGAAGGATCACGCCGCACGCGACGCCCTGGACGATCCCGAGCGACTGCGGCCGCAGGCGCCCGACTGCGAGCGCCGTGGCCGGCATGACCGTGACGACCAGGCCCGCCGCGGCCGGAGACATCCCCCAGCCGTCGACGAGGAGGAGAACGACGAGGAAGAGCGCGGCGACGAGGCCGCCGGCGACGAGAAGCAGCGCCGCATTCGCCGTCGCCGACGGTCGCCCGGCCGGAGGAGGCACGGGCCGAGCGTCGACGCCGCGCGCCGCGAGCAGCAACGCGAGCGCGAGTGGAACCTGCGCGAGGAAGATCGACTCCCAGCCGAGGAGCTGCGTGAGAATCCCGCCGGCGGCCGGCCCGAGCGCCGCGCCGAGCACGCCCGAGGCCACCCAGATGCGCAGCGCTCGCTCGTCGCTGCCCTCGATCTGCGAGAGGAGGTCGAGCGCGGCCGTGACGATCAGGGCCGCTCCGACGGCCTGAACGCAGCGCGCGCCGACGAGCACCTCGAACGAGGGAGCCAGACCGCATGCGAGCGACGCGCCTGCGAACACGACGACGCCGACGACGAACGCCTCCCGAGGACGCCGCCGCGACACGTACGCCGCAGGTACCGCCACCACCGCGAGGACGAGATTGAACGACGTGATCACCCACGCGACCGTCGTGATGCCGACGTCGAACTCGCGAAGCACGTCCGGCAGTGCGAGCGTGACGATCGAGGAGTCCGCAAGGGCGAGCCCGATCGCCGACACCGAGCAGCCCTGGACGCAGACGCAGAGTCAAGCGGTCTCGCGGAAGCGCTCGGCGAGCACCTCGATGAGCGCGATCGCCGCTCTCGGGTCAGCCTCGAGCGCCGCGAGCAGGGAGTCGCGGGAGACGGCGAGACACCGAACCGGCCCCTCGGCGGTGATGTCGGCGATCCGTCCCCCGCCGGGATCGAGGACCTCGATCTCGCCGATGAGCTCCCCGACGCCGAGTGTGATGTCGCGTCCGGGCCGGCGGACGCGCACCGCTGCCCTCGAGGACGAGCATCAGCTCGTCGCCCGGCTCGCCGACGCTCATCACGGCTGCGCCGTCCTCGTACGACCGCTCGCTGCCGAGAGCCAGGATCGGATCGAGGAGCTCGCGCGGAAGCATCGAGAAGACGCGCGGGTCGTCGACCAGTCGCTCGTACCGGCCCCCGTGGAAGAGAAGCGGGCGCCCCTCGCCGTAGTGCGCGAACTCGACCTGGCCGAGGAAGAGCGAGTGGTCGCCGCCCCAGTACGAACGAACGACGCGTGCGACGAGATGTGCGAGCGCGCCTCCGACGAGCGGCGTCTCGTGGACGATCTCGAAGGTCGGCTCGGGGACATCGTCGGCAACCCTGCCGGCGAAGCGGTCGGAGAGATCTGTCTGGTGCGCCTCGAGCACGCTCACCCCGAACCTCGTGCCCTCGTGCATGAGGGCGCCCATCTTCGCGCGTCGGTCGATCGAGACGAGCACGAGCGGCGGCTGGAGGGAGACCGACATGAATGCGTTCGCGGTCATCCCGTGCACCTGCTCGGCGATCCGCGCGGTCAAAACCGTCACGCCGGTCGCGAACATGCCGAGCGTACTTTCGGAACGCAAGAGCAGGGTCTCCGTCGAGCCCTGCACCGAGCTCGAGCTCGCTGCGGAACGGGGCCTCGTCGAAGGAGGCCCCGAATGCCTCGGGGGCAGCGATGGCCTTGTCGATAGCGACCTCGAACTCCGGGGGTCTCGAGCCTTCCATCTCTGGACGGATTCTGACGTCATGCGAGAGGCGGGGTTCAGCCCGCCTCTCGCTCAACCGGTGAATTGAGGACTACGCCGGCATCGTCGGCGTTTCCTCACGCCAGTGGGGCCTCTCGCCGTCCTGCACGATCCTCCGGAAGAGGAAGAGCAGGATCGAGATCAGAAGGATGGCGACGCCGTAGAGGACCTCCTTCGTACCGCCGTAGCCGATCTTCTCCGTGTACCAGACGCCGATCACGGTGAAGAAGAGATTGATCGCAGTCAATGCGAGTGCTATCGGCACCCAGAGACGACTCAGCTTGATCGGCCGCGGCCAGTCCGGCCTATCCCTGCGCAACAGCACGAACGCGCTGAGCGCGAAGACGTGGGCGAGGATGTAGCCGAGGTTGCCCACGACGTAGATAGCGAGAATGTTGCCCACGAAGAACACAAGGGCGAGATTGATCAACATGTCGACCGTCATGGCCCGTGCCGGCACGTGGAACCGGTTCAGGTGGTTGAGCTGCTTCAGCGTCATGTCGTCGCGGGCGATCCCGTATAGCGCCCGCGAGCCGTCCGCGGTAGCTGTGTTCATGGACAGGACAAGACTTGCGATGAGTAACACCACCATGAGGTTCGAAGCCCCGCCGACGAGCAGGTCGAAGGCGGGGACGTAGAACGCGTACGGATTCGCAGCGATCTCTTCCTGGGGCAGTGTGCCGCCGAGCCCGAGTGGTAGGAGGATGTACACCCCGAGCGAGAACACTGCCGCACTGCGGAGGGCGAGCGACGTGTCGCGGACCGTGTCCTTGTACTCGGGCGCGAACGTCGCGCAGGCCTCTACGCCGTATGCAGACCAGCCCATGATCCACAGCCAGGCGATCGCCGTCTGCCAGTCGGGCACGGTCCACGTCATGTTCGAGCTCTCCCAGTCCCCGGTGAGGTACGGCAGGAAGATGAAGACCCCGAGCGGGATCATCATCAGCGCCCCAGTCGCGTACCCGACCCAGAGGGCTGGCCGAACGCCGAAGATGTTGAAGAGCCACACCGCGACGATGAGGAGGGCGGCAACGACGTGCGGGAAACCGGCAGTCACCGGTCCGGTGTCAAAGCTCCACCTGTCACCCGCGGCGACCCACGGGTCGCCGCTCGCGAACCACTCGGCTTGGACAATGCCGCCGATCAGGAGCCCGAAGCTCGCTAGGACGCTCGACCACGCGAACCAATAGCCGAACGTCGCGACCGGCCCGACGAGGGTGAAATACTTGCGCCAGCCCTCGTGCGCATAGAGGGAGATCCCGCCCGTCTTGTCGGGGAACATCGCGGCCTGCTCGGAATAGATCCAGTTCTGGAGCACCCCGATCGCCGCAGAGATCCCCCACAAAGTCATCGCGCCCCACCCTCCGAGGACTCCGATGGAGCCTCCGAGAGCTCCGATGAGGAAGCCCGGGTTCGCGAGCGCTATGACGAACCCGTCGTACCAGCGGAGCGACTTGAGGAGCTGCCGCTCCTCGATGACCGCACCAGCGTAGACAGCCTCAGTCACGAAGCACCTCCTAGCCGGACCCGGGCGGAACCACCCGCCGAATCGCGCGACCGTAACACCTTCGACGGCCAGACTCAACCGGTGGGCGAAGCAGCGTTACGATCGGTGGCGTGAAGGGGGCGCCCATCACTGTCACGTGCCACTGCGGGGAGCTTCGGTACGTTCCCTACGGCGAAACGTGGACGTGCGAGAAGTGCGGCCGTCGCTGGAACACGACGCAGATTCCAGCTGATGCGTACTGGGGAATCATGCGCGAGATGCGCAATTACCGGCTCGCCGTGATCGGCATCGCGCTCGGCATGGCCGCGATCTTCGGTGTTCTCGCGCTCACCGTCTCAGGTGGATTGCTGCTGCTCTTCCCGGTGTTGCTCACCGCGTGGTTCATCTGGTTCATGCCGTTATGGCGACGGCGACTCAGACGGCGCGCACGCAGCCTCCCGAGCTGGCAGCTCACACCGGAGTAACGGTGGTCGCCACGATTGGACGTGCTACCGTCCCGTAGACGAGTCCGCAACAGCGTTGTCGTGGAGGCAATAACATGGATGTCCCGAAGCGAGCGTCCTTCATCGTCGTCGGCGCCGGGATCCACGGTCTCTCCACTGCGTACCACCTCGCGAAAGAGCTCGTCGCGCGTGGCCTCGGCTCGGGTGACGACGTTCTCGTCCTCGACAAGTCGAGGCCTGGGGCAGGTGCCTCCGGGATCGCGTGCGGGGTCGTCCGCAACAACTACTTCCAGCCCGCCATGAGCGAGCTGATGCAGGCCTGCGTCGAGGTGTGGGAGTCCGATCCGGAGGCGTACGCATACAACCCCGTCGGCTACATCGCGCTCGGCGCGGCAGTACAGGAGTCGGATCTCACGGCGACCTTCGAGCGCCAGGAACGGATCGGTTACCGCTCCGAGCTCATCCTCGGCGAGGCGAGCGTCGACGCGCACATGAAAGGCCTCTTCCCCGACTGGCGCGCGAAGGGCGTCACCGTGTGCCTCCACGAGCGCCAAGGCGGGTTCGCCTTCAACATGGACTCCGTCGAAGGGCTCCACGGCAAGTGCCGCGAAGCGGGCGTCTCCGTTCTGACCGGCGTCGAGGTCACCGGCTTCGAGAACGGCGCCGACGGTTCGATCACGGCGGTCGCGACCTCCGCGGGGCGGGTCGAGGTCGGTGAGCAGGTCGTCGTTGCACCCGGGCCGTGGGCCAAGGACTTCTGGCGCATGCTGGAGCTTCCGGAGACGATCGACGTGCACACGCCGTCAGGAGACGTCGCCAGGGACCAGCCGATGTGGACGTACTGGAACCTGCAGGAGGGCGAGGTCGGCATCGACCCGCTGCTCTTCGCGACTGCGGATGGCGGAGCACCGCCCGTGATCCACCTGGACACGGACGCCCCCCTTTACACCGACGATGGTCAGCTCGTGACCGACGAGCTCTGGGGGATCTACTTCAAGCGCGACCGCCACTCGGTGCAGGGGGGCGCGTCGCCACTCGTCGTCGACGGCGACGTCGTGCTCGACCCGTACCCCTCCACGACCGACATCGATCCGTCGTTCCCGGATCTCTTCTGCGCGGGGCTCTCGCACTCGATGTCGCGCTTCGAGGGCTGCCGACCGCTGTACAAGATCGCCCGCTCGGGTGGCGTCGGCGCTTTCACCGTCGACAACTTCCCGGTGTTCGACTACTTCCGGCCGAACCTCTACGCGATCCTCGACTCGAACCATGGCTACAAGATGATCGGCGTAGGGAAAGAGGTCGCATCGGTGCTCGTGGGCGAGCACTCGCGCCTCCTCTACCCGTTCCGCTTCGAGCGCTTCGCGACGGGGGACCTGCACCCCGTGTCGAGCTCGCCCTATCCCTGGTCTTGAGTGCTTTCGCTAAGGCGCTGCCAGATCGGCCGCGTCGCCGAGGGTCGGGACGGGCTCATCGAGGCCCAGCCTTCGCCCCAGCCACATCTTCGTCGTCGACTGCACGCCCAGCGTCACCACGACTGCGAGCGCGACGGTCGTCACGACCAGCTCCGAGTCGGGCACTCCGAGACCGACCATGATCCCCGCCAGCGCCGCGGCGACGACCCCCGTCTCGCGCGTCCACGCGAGGAAGACGATCTCCTGACGAGTCCAGCGGCCACGCCGGTCGGGAAGCAGGCACAAAAGGACGGTCGCCGGCCGGGCAAGCAGGATGAGACCAGCGACGACAGCGAGCGCGGGGAGGAAGTTGTCCCAGATGTCGCCCCAAGGCAGATTCGCGCCGAGAGTGATGAACACGAGGATCACCACCACCTCGGTGATCGTCGTCGACGACGACCCGCATGTCCCGCTCGTGCCCCGACCGCATCCCGAGGCGGAGCCGATCCATGTTGCCGACGATGAGCCCGGCCAGGAAGGCGCCCAGGTAGCCGCTGCCGCCCGCCGAGTCGATCGAGAAGTAGCCGACCGCGACGACAGCGACGACCGCGATCGCCGCAGACTCACGCCATACACCGGCCCGGCGATCGGAGACAACCAACGAGAGGAGGATGCCGAAGCCGATTCCGAGTGCCGTCGAAATCCCGAGGTCCTCGACGAAGTCGACTGCAGGATCGGTGACGGACGCGTCTCCGCTCAGCACGACACCGGCGAAGACGAGGGCGAGGACGGCGCCGGTCGAGTCGTTCAGCGCCGATTCGGCGATCGCGGTCTGCTCGATCTTCTGCCGAATGCCGATGCGGTCGAAGAGCGGGATGAGAATTGCCGGATCGGTCGGTGCCAACACCGCGCCGATCAGGAGACCCGTCGAGAACGGCAGGTCGAACGCGAAGGCCGCAATCGAGCCCGCGACGAGCGCGGTTATGACGACACCCGGGATCGCCAGCAGCCCGAGCCCCACTGACACCCGGCCGAGGACACGAGTCGAGAGCTGGAGCCCGCCGTGGAAGAGGATGAAGGACACGCCGAGGGTGAGCAGGAGTTGTGCGCCGGTCGAGTCGAGCGGGACGTCGATCACATCGAGGACGGACGGGCCGAGCAACACTCCCGCGGCGAGGAGGACGAGCATGCGAGGAATGCGCAGGGTGTCGGCCACCAGATGGCAGACGAGACCCGCGCCGAGCATGACGCCGAGGTCGAGCATGATGTCCTTGACGTCCACCTCGGCGATTCTGACCGGCGCTGCGGTCAGACGTACGTCTGTGCGACAGTTCGCTGACAGTCGCGGCTCGGGAGCCATACGATCCCTCGCGTGCTCATCTTCCTCGTGCTCGGATTCACGCCCTGGCTCCTGGTGCTGACGCTCGCAGTCACGCTCTACCTGACGGTGATCGAGCTCCGGACGATGGACGTGCACTACACGCGGTGGGTCTGGTGGCTGCTCCTCGTCTTCATGACCCACTTCGTCGGCTACCTCTTCCTGCGTGCCTACGCCCTCTACCGACGACGCCAGTTCGCCTAATCGCAAGGTCGCTCGCGATCTTCGCGACAGCTGGATCTTCCGGCTGGTCGCCCTCGTCGTCGTCCTCTTGGTCGCGTTTGGCGTGTCCCGGAGCTGCGGTTCGGCAGGCCGCAACGTCACGGCCGACGAGGCCGTCGTGATCGCGCGCGAGTCGACCGACTTCGAGCCCGACAAGCACCAGGTGCGTTTCTTCCAGCAGGGAATCCCACCGCAACCGCGATGGGCGGTGTCCCTCTACGACGTCGGTCCGCGGGGGCGCGCGATCCGCGTACACCTGATCATCGTCGACGCGACGACGGGCGCGGTCGTCGAGCCGGGGTCCTAGCCGCGTATGTAGCAAGTCTCCATAAGGCAGGCGACAAGGCCAGCTTTCCTGCACATGGAACGCGCGAGCGCCGTCTCATACGGTTGCGCCACGTTCGCCGGTGCGGCCTGAGGGAGGATGCGCATGGTCTCGTCGCTCGTTTCGACGCTGTTGGCCCAGACGACTACGACCGTCGAGGATCTCGAGAAGGCGCTCGCGCTCGACTCGCTGGTCCTGCTCGAGTTCTACTACTTCGTAACGGTCGTGATCATGTGGCTGATCCACGTCGGCTTCATGGCGTACGAGGCGGGCATCGCCCGACGCAAGAACGTCATGTCGACGGCGATGAAGAACATCCTCACGATCGCCGTCGTCACGCCGACCTTCTACTACTTCGGCTGGTACATCTACGGGTGTTTCGAAGAAGGCTGGCCGAAGAGCGGCCACGCCAGTCCTGATGTCGTTCCCGGCTTCTGCGGGCTCACCGCACCATGGAGCTCAGGCCTCGGCCCGAACATGGAGAGCAATTTCACCGGGCATCTCAGCCTTGTCTTCTTCCTCGCGTTCCTCCTCTTCTCCTGGACGACCGCCTCGATCATGTCCGGTGCGCTCATCGAGCGGGTGCGGCTGTCGGCGTTCCTATTCCTCGGGGTCGTGCTCGGCTCCGTCGTCTGGATCATGGACGCGGCGTGGGGCTGGAGCTCGGGCGGATGGCTGACCACGCGGTATGGCTTCCACGACTCCATCGCGTCACTGGTCGTCCACGGCGTCGCCGGGGCGTTCACGTTAGGCGTCCTGCTGAACCTCGGTCCGCGCATCGGCAAGTACGACATAGCCGGTCGCGCGCGGAGGTTCAAACCCCACAACACCCACATGACACTCATGGGGCTGATGCTCATCTTCACCGGCTTCTACGGCTTCTACGCCGCCTGCCTCTTCATCCAGTCCACGGTGTTTCCGGGCTGGGTGAACATCTACCTCTCGCCGACGACGCTCGGGGCGATCGCGATGGTGATCACGGTCGGCTTCGCCGGCGGGTTCACGGGCGGCTGGTTCGCGAGCAAGGGCGACCCCTTCTGGACGCTGTCAGGTGGCCTCGCAGGCGTCATCTCGGTATCTGCCGGCGCCGACGTCTACCACCCGTCCCTCGCGTACCTGCTCTCGTTCTCCGGTGCGCTCCTCGCCGTCTGGGCCGGCGGCTATATCGAGAAGAAGCTGCGCGTCGACGACGCCGTCGGTGCAGTCGCTGTGCACGGCGTGTGCGGCTTCTACGGCGTCTTCCTGGTGGGGATCTTCGCGGGCGGCTATCCCACTGGGGTAAACAACATCCCCGTCTCGTTCGGCGGGCAGCTGATGGGGATGATGGCGTTTCTGCCGCTGGCGTTCCTCCCTGGCTTCATCCTCAGCTGGGGTCTCAAGAAGATGAACCTTCTGCGCGTCCCGGCCGAGGTGGAGCTCGAAGGCCTCGACCTGGCCGAGTTCCAGCAGGACTTTTTCCCCGAGTTCGAGCGCGTGCCGGAGGTCATCATCATGCCCGACGGCGAGGAGGTCGAGGCCGCCGACGTGCTGCTCGAGGCATACCGATCTGCGAACGGCAAGCCGACCACCAAAGTCGGAGCCTGAGGAGGAGCCATGTTCGACTCGTTCCCGTACGACGAGTGGAGTGAGACCGTCACGGACTTCTGGACGTTCGGCGGGGCCAACTCCACCGGCACGTACATCCTCACGGTCCTCGGCTGCATCTTGATGGTGGCGTCGATCATCGGCTTCTTCGTGCTGGAGAAGCGGAAGCTCGAAGCGCAGGCAGCCGCGCTTCGTGCGAGCGGTGCTTTCAGTGCGCCAACCCCCACGCCGCCGTCAGCGGACTAGAGAGGAGGAACCATGGAGAAGCAGATCGACTTCCCGCCGCTCCAAAAGGAAGTGTCGTGGCTCGCGCCGTTCATGCTCATCCTCTCGCTGGTCTGCATCGTCGTCGTCGTGATCATCCTCATGACGGATCTCGAGGCCCCCTTCATCGGGCCGTGGGGGTAGTCTGAGCGTAGGTGGCGCTCTACCTCCACTGCGCGATCTGTAGCCGAAAGCAGGCCGAAGGCCTGCTTTCCGGCGCAGCCTGGGGCCGCGTCGAGCTGCCCCCAGGCTCGACTGTCGACCATCCGGCGGTCCGCGGCTCGAGCGCTCGGGCGTGCCCGACCTGCGTCGGGCAGTACCCGGACTGGCAGGATCGGGCACTGACCTCGCTCGGGCTCACCGGAGGACTCGGCCAGCCGCTCTCGGCCTCGGCCTAGCGCCTTCGCGGGTCGACCGCTCGGGCAGCGCGGCCCTGCCGAGCTAGAACAGCCCGACCGTGTCGCCGTTCTCGTCGATGTCGATCGCGAACGCTGCAGGGTTCTTTCCGAGCCCCGGCATCGTCATCATCTCGCCGCAGAGAGCGACGATCCAGCCCGCTCCCGTATACGGCCGGAGGTCACGCACCGTCACGGTGAAGCCCGTGGGAGCGTTCTTCAGATGCGGGATCGTGCGAGAGCGAGAGATGGGTCTTCGCCATGCAGATCGGGAGCTGCGCGAGGCCGGACTGCTCCCACTCGGCCGCCTTCTTCTTCGCCGGAGGGAGGAGCTCGACACCGTCGGCGCCGTAGACCCTCGTCGCGATGAGCCGGATCTTCTCTTCGATGGGAGCGTCCAGCGAGTAGGCGAAGTCGAACGTGTTTGGCTCATCCGCGGCAGCGACGACGGCTTCCGCGAGCGCCGTCGCTCCCTCGCCGCCGTTCTCGAACGCGGTGTTGATCTCCGCCGCGAACGCGCCGTGCTCCAGTGACAGCTTGCGCGCGAGCTCGAGCTCCTCCTGCGTGTCGGACGGGAACTTGTTGACGCCGACGACGGCCTGCAGCCCGAAGCCGTTGATGATGCCGATGTGGCGCGCGAGGTTCTGTGCACCGACCTCGATCGCATCGAGACCGCCGTCCGGCTGGCCCGCATGGTGCTTGAGCGCCTTGATGCTCGCGACGAGCACGACCGCGCTCGGCCGCAGCTCGCCGATGCGGCACGTGATGTCGAAGAACTTCTCCATCCCCATGTCCGAGGCGAAGCCGGATTCCGTGATGACGTACTCGCCGAGCTTGAGCGCGACGCGGTCGGCGACGAGCGAGTTGTTGCCGTGCGCGATGTTGGCGAACGGGCCGCAGTGCACGAACGCGGGCTGCCCCTCGAGCGTCTGCACGAGGTTGGGCTTGATGGCCTCCTTGAGCACCACCGCGAGCGCGCCGGCGACCTTGATCTGCTCGGCGGTCACCGGCTCGCCCTCGAAGGTCTGACCGACCGTGATCCTCCCTAGCCGCTCACGGAGATCGGCGAGATCGCGGGCGACCGCGACAAGCCCCATGATCTCGCTCGCGGCCGTGATGTCGAACCCGGTCTGGCGCGGGGCCCCGTTCGCGCGCCCTCCCAGGCCAGTGATGACCTCGCGCAGCTAGCGGTCGTTCATGTCGAGACAGCGGCGCCAGGAGATCGCGAGCGGATCGAGACCAGCCTCGTTGCCGTGCATGAGGTGCGCGTCGATCAGCGCCGAGAGCAGGTTGTTCGCCGCCGTGATCGCATGCAGGTCGCCGGTGAAGTGGAGGTTCAGGTCCTCCATCGGGACGACCTGGGCGTAGCCGCCACCCGCCGCGCCACCCTTCACCCCGAAGACCGGGCCGAGCGACGCTTCGCGCAGGCAGAGAACCGGCTTTCGGCCGAGAACGCCCAGCCCCTGCGTCAGCGAGACCGACGTCGTCGTCTTCCCCTCGCCGGCCGGCGTCGGTGTGATCGCCGTGACGTTGATCAGCTTCGCGTCGGGCCGGTCGGCGAGCCGCTCGATGACGGCGAGGTCGACCTTGGCCTTGTAGCGCCCGTACGGCTCGACCTCCTCGGGAAGGAGCCCGGCGTCGGCCGCGACGTCGAGGATGGGGCGAAGCGTCGCGTCTTGCGCGATCTCGAGGCTGGATGGCATCACCGTCGACATCCCGGCGAGAGGCTAGATGCTAGTGGCTCACGGCCGCAGCGGCCAGCTCGGAAACGAGGGTATCGGTGTGGAATCGCTCGAGCGCGAAGGGGGCGATCAGGTCAGGAGCTTTTCCACTCGCCACGAGCTCGGCGAGCGTGACACCGACGATCGGGGCGGCCTTGAACCCGTATGTCCCCCACCCGGTCGAGACGTGGAAGTTGTCGAGCTCCGTCTTCCCGAGGATCGGGCTGTAGTCCGGAGACAGGTCGCAGAGGCCGGTCCACGTGCGGAGCACCCTCGTCCGCTCGAGCTGCGGGAAGAGCTCGATGGCATGGGCGGCCGAGTACTCGAGGAACGAGAGCGTGCCAATGCTCTTGTACGTCGTGTACGGCTCGATCTCCGCCCCGATGAGGAACTCACCGCGGTCGGTCTGCGAGATGTACACATGGAGCTGCGACGAGACGATGACGACGTCGAGGAACGGCTTCACCGGCTCGGTGACGAAGGCCTGGAGGATGTGCGTCGTGATCGGGAGCCGAACGCCCGCGAGCCCGCCGACGAGCGACGACCAGCCTGCCGTGGCGCTCACGACCTGACCGCATTCGACCCGTCCCCGTGAGGTATCGACGGCGGTGATGCGATCGCCCGAGCGCTCGAAGCCCGTGACTTCGGTGTTGGAGTGGATCTCGACACCGAGCCGGTCGGCTGCGCGAGCGAAGCCCCACACGACCGCGTCGTGACGGATGATCCCGCCGGGCGGGTGGTAGAGAGCGCCCATGATCGGGTACGCGGGACGATCGGAGAGGTCGAGCTGCGGGCAGAGCTCGCGGATCCGTTCGACGCCTACAACGCTCGAGTTGATCCCGAGCAGCTTGTTGACTTCTGCGCGCTCCTGCATCGTGATCATCGCGCGATCCGAGTGTGCGAGCGTCAAGTGCCCATGCTGCGAGAACATCAGGTTGAAGTCGAGCTCGCTCGAGAGCCGCTCGTACAGCCTCACGCTCTCGCCGTAGAACGCCGCACCCTCGGGCGTGCGGTAGTTCGAGCGGATGATCGTCGTGTTTCGGCCCGAGGCGCCTGAACCGATGTAGGACTTCTCGAGGATGCAGACGTCGCGGATGCCGTGCTTCTTCGCGAGGTAGTAAGCAGTCGCGAGCCCGTGGGAGCCGCCGCCGACAATCACGACCTCGTAACGCCGCTTGAGCTCGGGCCGCGGCCGCCACATCCGCTTCGGGAAGAAGATGTCCTTCATGTGTTCTCGAGCCCCGCGAGGGCGTCGACGACGGCCTCGGCGACGTAATGGCCGAGCTCCTGCTGGACGTACACCTTGAACCAGCCGTCCTCGTCGCGAAGGACGATCGCTGTCACATGAGCAAACGGACCCGCCGCCGGAAGGTCGGAAAGGTCGAGATCGGTGAGCCGGCGCATGACCTGCGCGCTCTCGATCGCAATTCCGGCGAGCGCGCCCGTTGCGTCGTAGGCGAGCACCCCTGCAGGCGCGTAGCCGCTCGGCCGCATCGGCCGGATCGCTTCCCGTGAAGAGGAAGCCGCGCCGCGGCGAGAGCGTCACGAGCTCTTCGCCCTCGACAAGTTCGACGAGATCGAGATCGCCTCGGATCTCGACGACACCGTCCAGCCAGAGGTCGCGGACGGCGCCAGGATCGACGCCCTCGAGAGCACGCCGTAGCGGAGAGGTCAACGTCCCGGGCTCGCAGCGCGACGGCGACAGGAACGCACGGCTCACGAGCGCATCCGCTCGCCTGCGGGGTCGAAGAATGCCCCGTGTGTGACGCGGGCGCCCCGTCGCAGGCGATCGACACGGATCTCGATGCGCGTGCCGCTCGCAGCGCGGTCCGTGGGAACCCACGCGAGCCCGATGACCGCCCCGACCGCCTCGCTTCGCCGCGCGCTCGTCACGCGACCGGCGGGCAGGCCTTCGATGACGATCTGAGCGCCCTCGGCGGGGAGCACGTCCTCCTCCATCGTGAAGCCGACGAGCCGTTCCTTCTCCTCGCGCTGCGCGAAGTGCTCGAGCGCGTACTTCCCGACGAAGTCGTCCTTGTCCAGCTTCGGGAGCCACGACATCCCCGCGGAGAACAGGTTCGACTCCGAGTCCGTGTCTTGCCCGACGATGACGTGGCCCTTCTCGAGCCGGAGGATCCTCTGCGGCTCGAGGCCGAACGGCCGCGCGCCCTCAGCCACGAGCCGTCCCCAGAGGTATTCGCCGGCCGGGCTGGGGAAGTGGAGCTCGTACCCGAGCTCACCGACGAAGCCGATCCGCAAGGCGAGAGTCGGCACTCCGGCGACCTCGATCTCCTGTGCGTCGAGGTACTTGAACGCCTCGTTGGAGACATCGGCCTCCGTCAGTCGCTGCAGCGCATCGCGCGACTGCGGGCCGGCGAGGTTCACCGCGGAGATCGCGCCAGTGACGTTGACGATCTCCGCCTCGTAGCCCCAGACCGCGTTCCACCATTCGAACCACGCGGTCACGGCGTCCGCGCCGGTCGAGGTCGTCGTCACGTAGTAGAGGTCGTCGGCGAGGCGCGCGATCGTTCCGTCGTCCATGATCCGCCCGCCGTCCGAGGTGAGGACGCCGTAGCGGATCCGACCTGGCTTCATGTCGCCGAAGCGGTTCGGGTAGAGGCGCTCGAGGAGATCCGACCGCCTCGGGGCCTTCGACGAAGAGCTTGCCGAGCGTCGAGACGTCGATCACGCCGAGCGACTCGTGAACGGCGCGAACCTCGTCCTCTGGCTTCTCACCGTAGGAGTAGGGGCGCTTCCATGGGCCCGCCCACAGGATCGTCGCGCCTGCTTCAGCGTGGCTCCAGTGCATCGAAGTCCGTCGCGCCGGAGTGAGGTCACGGCCCGCGAGGAGCCCGAGCTCGACGGGCGCCCAAGGCGGGCGTGCTGTCGTCGTCCCGATCGCGGCCTCGTACATCCGGTTCTCCTGCGCGTAGAGCCGGATGCTCGGGAGATGGCAGAGCTTCCCCTGGCACGGGCCCATCGTCGTCGTCGTGTAGCGCTTGGCGAGCTCGATCGAGTCGAACCCCTCTCGCAACCGCGCGCTTCATGTCCTTCGTGGTCACGTCCTCGCAGACGCAGACGAAGCACTTTCCTCCGCCCTCGTACGCGGGCTCCGGATCGATCTTGCCCAGACCTTCGCCGGTCACACTGCCGACCGCTTCGACTCCTGCCGGGAGCTCCGTCGGAACGAATACGCCGAGCTCGGGATCGAATTCGATGCGCGCTCCGGCCTGGGCGAGGAGCGAGTAGGCGGGCTGTCGGCCTCCCGAGGCGACGACGAGGTCGCAGTCGATGCTCTCGCCGTCGAGCACGAGTCGTCGCACGCGACCCTTGCCGCCTTGAGCTGCCAGCTCGCGGGGTCTGAGCTCCCGGACGTCGACGACGCGCGGCACGGCGATCCCCGCCTCCCGAAGGTCGTCGGCGATCTCGAGCCCCTCGTCGTCGGCCGCGAGGACGACTGCGCGGTTGCCCGGCTTGATCGAGAACTCGCGGATGAGCCGGCGCACACCGCCGGGGAGCATCACCCCGACGAGGTCGTTCCCCGGGAAGACGAGCGGCTGCTCGGTGGCTCCCGTGGCGACGATGACCCGCCCGGCGCGGAACCGGTAGAGAACGGTGCCGGCGTCGACGGGAACGAGCCCGCCCTCCCAGATCCCGAGCGCACTAGCCGGCGCGAGCACCTCGACGCCCTCGAGCTGCATTCCCTTCAGCCGGGCGTCCTCGTCGACGAGCACGACGCCCGGACCCCGGGTCGCCGCAGCCCGTGCGGCCGCACGGCCGGCCTGTCCACCGCCCACGACGAGCACGCGTGCCTCCCGGTGCTCGGTGTCATAGCGGCGGGAGTGCCCTGCGTGCTCGTCGAGCTTCCCTAGGCCGGCGGCGCTCCTCAGGAACTTCTCGTAGAGCGGCCACAGTCGCCGCGGCCGGATGAACGTGCGGTAGTAGAAGCCGACCGGGGTGAACGGGCCGCCGATCTTGTCGGTCACGGACATGAAGTCGAAATCGAGCGACCAGCGGACGTTCTGCCCCTCGACGACGGCGCCCTCGCGGATCGGCTCGGTGCAGACGCGAACGTTCGGAACGCCGTCGACGGTCATCAGGCAGTTCGGGCAGTGACCCGAGCAGCAGAGCAGCCCTCGAGGTCGGTGGTACTTGAACGACCGGGAGAAGACACGCTTTCCGGCCGCGTACGCCGCTGAGCCGAGCGTATCGCCCTCGAACCCGACGATCTTCCAGCCCGCAAAGGAGAAGGCGACCGCTCTCGAGCGATCGATTCGCTCGTCCTGTTGAGGATCCATTCTCACGGCGTCGGCCCTCTGCTCGGCTCGGGGAGGGACACCTCGAGAACCTCGTTCGTTCGCGTGTCGCGCTCGGCGAGAAACCACTCGCCGCACCCTGTGCGGTGCTGCCACCACTCGCGTTGCACACCCGCGACGTTGTCGCGGAAGTACACGTAATCGGTCAACTCACGAAGGCTCGGAGACTGCTCTGGTCGCTTCGTGACCTCGCCGAAGTAGGCGAACTCGTCGACCGGTCGGGGGCCACAGAAAGGGCACGAGAGGAGAAACGACATCAGTTCGTGAATTGCACTCTCAGCAACGCTGTGCCAGAATCCGCAACGAACCTACACGGATGTCCCGCACTCGTCAACCTTCCACCCGCCGAATTGGCGCCGCCGCGAGAGCGATCGCGGTCCTCGACACTCTCGCCGACGCGGGAGAGCTGGGAACGAACGAGATTGCACGACGCACGGGGATGACGCCGAGCACCGTATCGCGTCAGCTGGGTACGCTCGCCGCCACCGGGCTCGTCGAGCGTGTGCCGACCTCGGGTCGCTACAGGCTCGGCATCCGGCTCATCCATCTTGCGAACGCCGTCCTCGCCCGGCTCGACGTGCGGGAGGTCGCGCGGCCCCATCTCGTGGCGCTCGTGGAGGCGACCGGCGAAACGGCGACACTCTCGGTGCCCGGAGACGACGACGCGATAACCGTCGACTTCGTACCGGGCTCACATCAGATTCAGCCGGTTTCGCGGCTCGGCAGGCCTTCGATCGCGCATGCGACCTCCGCGGGAAAGGTGATGCTCGCCTTCTCCGGACGCGAGCTCCCAGAGGGGCCGTTTCGCGCGTACACGCCGCGGACGATCACCGACGCGCAGGCGCTCGCCCGCGAGATCGGGATCGTGCGAGAGCGTGGCTACGCCGAGGCAGCCGGCGAACGCGAGCCGGATCTGACCGCGATCGCCGCCCCGATCCGCTCGAGCCGCGGCGAGCTCGAGGCGATCGTCGCGCTTGCAGGGCCCGAGCTCTCGATTCGACGCCGCCGCCGTCGAAACCGCCCTCCCGCTCCTCCTCGAGCGGGCCGAGACGATCTCGCACGAGCTCGGCTGGCGCGCCGACTGAGGTCATTCGCACGACGTCTGTGATGAGCCTGCTTCGGGCCGGCCGGTGTCATGATGCCGCTTCTGCGATCGAGTTCCCCGCCGAGGAGTGAAACAGATGCCGACGACGACTCCAACGACCGATCTCGACGTGCTGCTGGATCTCAACCGCGACTACATCCACGCGGTCCAGCACTCCGACGTCGGCCGTTTCGAAGAGCTCCTCGCCCCTGACTTCGTGTGCTCGAATCCCGATGGATCACTCGTCGATCGGGACGCGTTCCTGGAGCAGACGACGAGACCCGTCGTGATCGACGGCCTCGAGGCGCACGAGGTCGAGGTCCGCCTGCTGGGCGACATCGCGATCATCCACGCGCGAACCACCTACACCCAGGCTGATGGCCAGGCCGGCGCAGGCCGGTACACAGATGTCTGGGCGCGCCGCGACGGGCGCTGGCTCGCAGTCTCGGCCCACGTGACCCGCTGCTGACGGGCTCGCTCCCGTGCCTACCGTCGGCATCGTCAGCCCCGGCGCCATGGGCAGCGCGATAGCTGCCGCGCTCATCCGCGGTGGGGTACGCGTCGTGGCGACTGTCGCGGGGCGCAGCGAGCGAACCGCGCGTCTCGCCAAACACGCCGAGATCGAGCTCGTGCCGAACCTCGACGCGGTGGTTCGGTCGGCTGACGTCGTCCTGTCGATAGTTCCACCCGGGGCCGCATCTGTTGCCTCGGAGAACGTCGTGCGCTCAGCTGTCGACCATGCGACCCAGCCACTCATCGCGGACCTGAACGCGATCGCACCGGGAACAGCACGCGGGATCGAGACCGTTGCCGCCGAAGCCGGACACGATCTCGTCGACGGCTCGATCTCGGGACCGCCGCCGTGGAAGGCCGGCACCACCCGCATTTATCTCTCCGGGGCGCGCGCTACCGAGATCGCTGCCCTTCCCTTCGACGGCGTGGAGCGGATCGTCGTCGGGGACCGAGTTGGATCGGCATCGGCCGTGAAAATGAGCACCGCCTCGGTCTACAAGGGCAGCACTGCATTGCTCGCGCAGGCGCTTCTCGCTGCAGATGCGAACGGCGTTCTCGAGCACGTACTGGCCGACCTTCGCAGCGGCGCGCCCGAGCTCGTCGCGCGGGTAGAGCGGCGGCTCGCAACCGCCGCCTCGAAATCGGGACGGTACGTCGGCGAGATGCACGAGATCGCGGCAACGCAGTCGGCTGCAGGTCTCACCCCCGCCCTCTTCGAGGCGATGGCTGAGATCTACGCCACGTTGGCCAAGACGCCGGCCGCGACGAAGGATCCGGAAGAGATCAACGCGGGCGAATCGCTCGAAACGGTGCTGGAGAGCATGCGCGAGCTCTGAGCCGCTCTCACCCTCCCCGCAACTTCAACGCACCCTCCAGCCGCACGAGACTTTCCGTCCAGCCCGCGTGGTGAAGGTCATGTCGTGCTTCGGTGGCAAACGGGCCTTGATCGACGATGAACTCCATGGATTCCCCGGCGTCCCGCAGCGAGATCGTGACGACCGTCTCCTGATCGTCGGGGTCGGGGTCTTCCCAGCGGAACGTGTACGCGAGCCGAGTGGGCGGGTCCACCTCGAGGAACTCCCCGTTTAGATAGAACAGCTCGCCCTCGGGCGGCTGCATCGCAATTCGATAGCGGCCCCCTACGCGAACATCGATCTCGATGCCGGGAGTGGTGAACCCGTTCGGACCCCACCACTCCGCGAGGAGCTCCGGCTCCGTGCAAGCCTCGTAAACGAGCGAAGCGGGCGCGTGCAGAGACCGTTCCAGGTGCAGGGTCAGCTCTGAGGGGCGCGCGTCCAAGTGCTTCCGCCTACGAGCCTGAGCTCGAGCCCGGGATCCAGTCGGTGCCGGCGAGCGGCACCTTCGCCATCGCGGCCGCCTCGACCGTCAACGCGACGAGGTCCTCGGGCTCGAGGTTGTGGACGTGCGACTTCCCGCAGGCGCGGGCGAGGGTTTGCGTCTCGAGGGTGAGCACGCGCAGGTAGTTCGCCACCTTCCGGCCACCGACGACGGGATCGAAACGCGCCGCGAGCTCTTCGTCCTGGGTCGAGATCCCGACCGGGTCGCGCCCGGCCTGGTAGTCGTCGTAGAACCCGGCCGAGCTCCCTATCTGGCGGTACTGCTCCTCGTACTCGGGGCTGTTGTCGCCCATCGCGATGAGCGCCGCAGTCCCGATCGAGACCGCATCGGCACCCAGCGCAAGCGCTTTCGCGACGTCTGCCCCACCTCGGATCCCACCCGACACGATCAGCTGCACCTGCCGGTGCATCCCCAGCTCCTGGAGTGTCTCCGCCGCGATTCGCGTCGCCGGAAGCGTCGGAATGCCGACATGTTCGATGAAGACGTCCTGGGTCGCAGCCGTGCCTCCTTGCATGCCGTCGACGACGATCACATCGGCGCCTGCCTTGACGGCGAGCTGGACGTCGTAGTACGTCCGCGTCGCACCGACCTTGACGAACACCGGCTTCTCCCAGTCGGTGATCTCGCGCAGCTCCTGGATCTTGATCTCCAGATCGTCAGGCCCCGTCCAGTCGGGATGGCGCGATGCGCTCCGCTGGTCGATTCCCTTCGGGAGGCTGCGCATCTCGGCGACCCGGTCCGAGATCTTGTGGCCGAGGAGCATCCCGCCGCCGCCCGGCTTCGCGCCTTGGCCGACGACGACCTCGATCGCATCGGCACGACGCAGGTCGTCCGGGTTCATGCCGTAGCGCGAGGGAAGGAGCTGGTACACGAGCGTCTTCGAGTGCTCACGCTCCTCGTTGGTCATGCCGCCGTCGCCCGTGGTCGTCGACGTGCCGACCTCGGTCGCGCCACGCCCGAGGGCCTCCTTCGCCGGCGCCGAGAGCGCGCCGAAGCTCATCCCCGCGATCGTGACGGGGATCTTCAGCTCGAGCGGCTTGGATGCAAAGCGAGTCCCGAGCACGACGTCAGTCGCGCACTTCTCCCGGTACCCCTCGAGCGGGTAACGGGAGATGCTCGCGCCGAGGAAGAGAAGATCGTCGAAGTGCGGGAGGCGCCGCTTGGCCCCGAAGCCGCGGATGTCGTAGATGCCCTCGCGCGCCGCGCGCTGGATCTCGGCGATGGTGTTCCGATCGAAGAGATAGGACTCGCGAAGGCCCCAGGGGCGATCCGTCTCCACTGCCATCAGTACGCGCCGGCGTTGTCGATCTTGAAGTTGTAGAGCTGGCGTGCCGAGCCGTAGCGCCGGAAGTCGGCTGGGTCGGCGTCGAACCCGGCTGCTTCGAGTAGCCCGGCAACCTGCGCGACGTGCTCGTCTCGCATCTCCTTCTCGATGCAGTCGGCGCCGAGGCCGGCCACCGAGCCGCGCACGAAAAGGCGCGCCTCGTAGATCGAGTCGCCGAGGGCATCACCGGCGTCCTCGCAGATGACCAGAGAGCCGGTCTGCGCCATGAACGCGCTCATGTGGCCGACCGAGCCACCGACCACGATGTCGATCCCCTTCATCGAGATCCCGCACCGAGAAGAAGCATCGCCACGAACCACGAGCAGGCCGCCCCGCCCCGTCGCGCCCGCCGACTGGCTCGCATTGCCCTCCACGATCACTCGGCCAGACATCAGGTTTTCGGCGATTCCGGTGCTCGCATTGCCCGTCACGCGCACCGTCGCGCGCTTGTTCATACCGGCGCAGTAGTAGCCCACGTGACCATCGATCTCGACGTCGATCTCTGCGTCGAGACCGCACGCGAGGGCGTGCGCACCGCTGGGGTTGAGGATCCGGAAGCGACGGGGACCGGGAGCGCCAGCGGCGAGGTCGTGGAGTCGCTGGTTGAGCTCGCGAACAGAGGTGGTCTCGAGGTCGACGACCTCGAGCTCGGCGGTCTCGGTCGCCGCCACCGTCATCAGACCGTTGCCTTCTCCCAGACGTAGACGACCTCGGGCTCCGGCTCCCAGGCGCGCGCATCGGCGGCGCCCGGGAGAACTGCGATCGCACGCCACTCGGACGCCATCGCCACCCAGTCGTCGGTCTCGGCGAGGACGGCGGGCTTGCACGCGATCGGGTCGCGCAGGACGGCGAACCCATCCGCAGTCCCGACAGCGAAGGTGTAGAAGCCGTCGAGGTCGGTCAGGCATCCCTCGAGCGCCTGCTCGAGCGTCGCTCCTTCGCGAAGCCTCCAGGCGAGATACCCGGCGGCGACCTCGGTGTCGTTCTCGGTCTGGAACTCGATGCCCTCGCGTCGCAGGCTCTCCCGGAGCCGGTTGTGGTTCGAGAGCGAGCCGTTGTGGACGAGGCAGAGGTCGAGCCCGGTCGAGAACGGGTGCGAGCCCTCCGTCGTGACGCGGCTCTCGGTCGCCATGCGCGTGTGGCCGAGCGCGTGGGTGCCCGTGAAGTCCTCGAGGTGGAACGCGGCGGCGAACTCCTTCGGAAGCCCCGTCTCCTTGTAGATCTCGATGACCTCGCCCGCGCTCATCACGCGCAGGTCCGGGCGGTTCGCCCGAACCCAGGCTTCCGCCTCGGCGGCCTCGGCGTCAACGACGAGAACCGCGTGGCTGGCACGGATCGAGGGCTCCTCGCAGTCCCCGAATGCGTCGCCCAGGCCCTCGCCGATGGTCACCCACTGCTCCTGGGGATCCGACGAGTAGAGCGTGAGCTTGCACCAGCCGCTCGGAGCCGGGTTTCTATAGACCGCCACCCCCGCCGAGTCGGGACCGCGGCTCGACATCTGGACGAGCATTGCCGCGAGGTGTTCGCCCAGACGCTCCTCGACCTCGGGCGACTTCGCGAAGAGTCCTACGATCCCGCACATATGTTCAGAAGGTACATACCGAACACGCCCTGACAACGCATTATTCGGCCGAACTTGGCTCCGCGCGTATGGAGAAAGTCTCCACAGCGATCATGCTTGCAACAGACTGTTGCAACATCTCGTCGTCCGCTCTCGCTAGAAGCGCGTGAGGTACTCGCGGATCTCCCACGGCGTGACCTGCTCGTGGTAGCGGTTCCATTCGTCGAGCTTGACGCGGATGAAGTAGTCGACGTAGTCCTCGTCACGCGCTGCTCCCAAACCCGCACGCAGCACCTCATCCTGTGCGAGCTCGACTGTCGCCATCAGGAGATTCGTAGGCAGCGTCTGCAGACCCCGCGCGCGTAGCTCGTCGTACGGGATCGAGTACAGGTTCTCCGAGTTCGGCTCGCCGGCATCGAGGCCGTTCTCGATCCCGTCGAGACCGGCCGCGAGCACCGCCGCGGCCGCAAGGTATGGATTGCAGGAGCCGTCGATCGTGCGGTCCTCGATCCGGCCCGGCCCAGGAATGCGCAGCATCTGGGTGCGGTTGTTGTAGCCGTACGAGATCCAGACCGGCGACCAGGTCGCTCCGCTGGCTGTCGTCCCGACCTTGAGGCGCTTGTACGAGTTGACCGTCGGGGCAGTGAGCGCACTCGTCGCGCGCGCGTGGGTCTTCAGGCCGCCGATGAAGTTGTAGGCCGTTTCCGAGAGCCCGAGCCCCCGCGGATCCGACTCGTCGAGGAACAGGTTCGTCTCGCCGTCCCAGAGCGACATGTGGAAGTGGCAGCCGTTCCCGGTCAGCTCGGTGAACGGCTTCGGCATGAAGGTGGCGATCATCCCGTTCTGCTCCGCCAGGGTATGAACCATGTAGCGGAAGAAGATCGCGCGGTCGCAGCTCACGAGGGCGTCGTCGTAGGTGAAGTTCTGCTCGAACTGGCCGTTTGCGTCCTCGTGGTCGTTCGCGTAGTTCCCCCAGCCGAGGCCGTTGCAATAGCGCGAGACGGTGGTCAGGAAGTCGTAGCGCCGCGTGAGGCCGGCCATGTCGTAGCACGGCTTCTCGAGCGTGTCGTAGGGATCTGCGATCTCGATCGACCCGTCCTCGCGCTGCTTGACGAGGAAGTACTCGAGCTCGAGCCCCATCTTGAACTCGAACCCCTTCTCGCGGGCGCGGGCGAGCATGCGCCGAAGGATCGTGCGCGGGCAGTACGGCCACTCTTCACCTTCGACCGTGACGTCGCAGGCGAAGCGGGCGAGGTTCCCCTGCCAGGGAACCGGCGTGTACGTCGCGAGATCGGGGATTGCGGCGATGTCCGGATCACTCGGCACCTGGCCGATCTCTCCGGCGGCGAAGCCGGCGAAGCCGGCGCCGTCTTCGAGCAAGCCGTCGAAGGCTTCGCGCGATCCGACTGGAACGAGCTTCGCGCTCGGCCGTGCGTACATGTCGACGAACTGCGCGAAGACGAACTCGATGCCGCGCTTCTCCATGTCCTTCCAGATCGAATCGGCAGTCGCGGTCGCCATAGCTACACCTCCCTCAGAAGTCGAGGAGAAAGACCTACCACCCGTCTCGACCGGAATGAAGGTGCGGTTTCTCCACACCTTCTCGGCACCTATGTGTGCGCTTTCGCTGCTCCCAGAGCCTGCTCGAGCTTGACCATCTTCACGGCGATCTCGATCAGCAGCCAGTCGTCCCGACGCAGGTCGAGACCGGACAGCTCGCCGATCCGCCGCAGCCGCTGGCGCAGCGTGTTCGGGTGGACGTAGAGCGCTTCGGAGGTCGCACTGATCGAGCCGTGGCGGCGCAGGAACTCCTCGAGAGTCGCCACGAGTTGCGCACCGCGCTGGGTGTCGTAGTCGGCGAGCTTCGAGACCGCGTCCACGGTGGCATCGCGGATGCCGCCGTCGACCGCGACCCGGAGGAGGTACTTGTAGGCGCCGAGATCCTCGTAGGTCAGGACAGCAGATGCTCCCTTGAGCACGACCGTGCCCAGAAGCGCCTGCTGCGCTTCCGCAAAACCGTCTGCGAAGGTCGCCTCGCCCTGACACACGTTCGACACACCGACGGACGTCGGTTCCTCGAGGACGCCGTGCGCGCGGCGAAGCCGTTCCAGAAACGCGTCGCCGTTGACCGCCGGGTGCAGCTTGACGAGCGCGCGTAGCGAATCCTCGCGACGATCGAAAAGCGACCCTGGGGCAGCACTGCGCAATGCGCGTTCGAGCGACTCGTTCGCGGGCTCTGCGACGAGAACGACATGCGGCTGATCGAGGTCGCAGCCAAGGCGGGCAGCCCGGCCCTCGAGATCTCCGCGCGGCCTGCCGCCCGCGAGCTCCTCGAAGAAGTCCTTGATCAGGTTCTTCTCGGTCAGCTGCTCGATCACCTGAACCTTCTTCACGCCGACCGCGACCTGGCTGGCGACCGCCCGGCCGAGCTCGACTCGCGAGCTGCCATCCGCAACGAGAAGCCCGATGAGCTCGCCGTTCACGACCAGCGGGACTGCGAGCCGAGTGCTCCTGCCGCCGCGCGCGAGCTCCGGCCCGAGCTCCGCAAGACCGAGCGTCTGACGCGCGTTCCCAGGCTCAGGATCGCTCGCACGCCGGTCGAGCTCCTCGCGTGCAGGATCGAGCAGATAGAGGTGGCACGCACGTGCGGCGAGGAGCGGGCGCGCGTCGGCGACAACGGTCTGCAGCAGGTCGTCGATCGCCTCTGCGCGCGCGATCGCCTCGGCGAGGTCGGTCAGCTGCTCGAGCTCGAGCACGCGGAGTCGTGTCTCCTCGTAGAGCCGGGCGTTCTCGATCGCGCCCGCCACGAGCGACGCAGAGGTGACGAGGAAGTCGACCTCGTCGTCGGAAAACTCGCGGGGCGCTTCGGTATGAGCAGTGAACACGCCGATTGCTTCTCCCGCCCGGTCGATGATCGGCACGGCCAGCAGGGACTGGAACCGCTCCTCCTCGAGCTCGGGGACGTACTTCGTTCGCGGGTCCGAGAGCGCGTCATCACGGATGAAGGCCGGCTCGCCGTGCTCCGCAGCCCACCACGCGAGGCTCTCTCCCCGCTCGAACGCCACCTTGCCCACCTGGCGCTCGTACGGCGGCGACGCAGCGCGCAGCACGAGCCGGCTGCCACCGTCCTCGACGAGGTATGCGAAGCATGCGTGCACGCCGCTCGCCTCCGACATCAGTCGCACGACGGCACGAAGCACCTCCTTGAGCTCGAGCGACGACGAGACTGTCGAGACGATCTCCTGGAGGAACTTCTCGCTCGTTTGCAGCGACATCCGCCGTGATCGTATGACGTTACGAGGCAAGGAGTCCAGCGGTCCTCGCCCCGACCGAGGCTCACTCAATGAAGCGCGACGGCGCCTACGTGCCGCGCGTATGCACCTGTCTCCAGGATCTCTGCGATCTGGCCGATCGCGAACCTCATCTCGTCGTCTGTGTTGTAGAAGTGCGGCCCGATGCGGATCCCCGCGCCGGGCCGGAAGTCGCAGAGGATGGCACGCTCCTCTAGCTCGGCGTACACAGCCGCCGCCTCGGGAACGTCGACCGTGACCGTGCCGCCGCGTCGGAGTGGGTCGCGCGGACTGCCAACGCCGAAGCCGGCTTCCTCGGCGAGGTCGATCAGGAGTTGTGTTTGGCGCAGCGAGTTCTCGCGAATCCGGTCGATGCCGATCTCCTCGACTATGTCGTAGCCCGCGGTCGCGGCGTAGTGCGCGGCGGGGTTCGGCGTCCCGGTGAGGAACCTCGCAGCACCGCTCGTGTACTCCATCTCCTCCTCGAATGCGAACGGGCGGGAGTGGGCCTGCCAGCCCGTGTATGTCGGCTCGAGTCGCTCCGCCAGATCGGGGCGGACGTACAGCCAGGCATTCCCGGGGCCGCCGCACAGCCACTT
Source organism: uncultured Thermoleophilia bacterium (assembly GCA_963827525.1). GTDB lineage: Bacteria > Actinomycetota > Thermoleophilia > Gaiellales > Gaiellaceae > GMQP-bins7. The sequence goes on along the minus strand of CAWHBH010000013.1, from coordinate 23,517 downwards.
GACCGAGCCGCCGACGGCGAAGTCGACACCGAGGCGCGTGACGTTCAAGGGAACGATTCCTGCTGACTGGTAGCAATCGAGAACCACGTATGCGCCGACCTCGTGTGCGCGCGCCACGATCGGCTCGAGGCCCTGAATCACGCCCGACTTGAAGACGACGTGGCTGATGGGGACGAGGATCGTCCGCTCGTCGATCCGCTCGACGATCTCCGCGTCGTCCTCGCACACCACGACCTCCAGATCCGGCTGTGCTTGGTAGAGGTAGCGAACCGAGGGGAAGTTCCCGCGCTCGTAAACCACGCGGTTTCGGGCCGGGTCGACCGGCCGGAAGCAGGACAATGCGACCGCCTCGGCGATCGCGACGTTCTGGTGCAGCACGGTGGAGCCCGGAGGCGCGCCGATGATCCGCCCGACCTGGTCGCCGACCCGCATCGGCGTTTCCCACCAGCCCTCGGCCCAGGAGCGAATCCCGCGCTCCGCCCACATTCGGGCGTACTCCGCGAGACGGTCGGCAGCCTGGCGGGGCATGGCTCCGAGCGAGTGGTTGACGAGATACGTCGTGCTCGAGAGGATCGGGAACTCGGAGCGGTAGTCCACGAGCTCTCGCACCGAGTCAGCGTAATGGACTAGCGTGCGCACTCGTGCGCGTCCGCTTCGACCGCGGCACGACGGCGGCGCTGAATCTCCTCGACCGGCTGTTGCACGGTCACGGAGAGGACGAGCGGGTCACGCAGGCGCTCGACACGCGAACGTTCTAGGTCGTCCCACGCGGCGGCCCAGTCTAGTGCGCGGCAGACTCCGGGAATGCGCGCGATGGTCCTGGACACGGCATGCAGGCGTCTGCGGCTCGCCAAGCTTCCCGACCCCGCCCCCGGGGCGAGCGAGGTCCTGCTTCGGGTTCGCGCGTGCGGTGTGTGCCGCACCGACCTGCACATCGTCGACGGTGAGCTCACCGAGCCGAAGCTTCCGCTCGTGCTCGGGCATCAGATCGTCGGCGAGGTTCTCGAGGGAGGCTCGCGATACCAGGCGGGCGCTCGTGTTGGCGTGCCGTGGCTCGGCTGGACAGACGGCGAATGCCGGTACTGCCTCGCGGGCTTTGAGAACCTGTGCGACCGCGCGCTCTTCACCGGCTACGACATCGACGGCGGCTACGCGGAGCTCGCAGTCGCGGACGAGCGCTACTGCTTCCCCATCCCGGACGGATACTCGGACGAGCAGGCAGCACCGCTCCTCTGCGCCGGGCTTATCGGATACCGCTCGCTACGTCTGGCCGGCGATGGCGAGCGAGTCGGCCTCTACGGGTTTGGCGCGTCGGCGCACATCGTCTGCCAGGTCGCGGTCGCTCAGGGTCGTCGCGTTTTCGCCGGAACCCGAGCCGGAGACGACGAGACGCAGGCATTCGCAAAGTCGCTCGGCGCCGCCTGGGCGGGCGACGCGCTGGCAGGCCCGCCCGAGGAGCTCGATGCCGTGATCCTGTTCGCGCCGGTGGGCGAGCTGGTTCCCGCCGCCCTTCGCCAGGTGCGAAAGGGCGGCTCGGTGATCTGCGCGGGAATCCACATGAGCGACATCCCGTCCTTCCCGTACGAGCTCCTCTGGGGCGAGCGGTCAATCCGCTCAGTGGCCAATCTCACCCGGGCAGACGGCGACGAGTTCCTCGCACTCGCTCCGACGATTCCGGTGCGCACCGAGGTCGCGACGTTCCCGCTCGAAGAGGCGAACGAAGCGCTCGACAGGCTCCGTCGCGGTTCACTCCGGGGCGCCGCGGTGCTGGTTATCTAGTCCTCAGAAGCGGCCCAGTCCCACGAGACCCGCCTCGCCGACGTGATCGACCTGCAGAGTCGTGTGGGTGAGCCCGAACTCGTCCCTCAGGAGAAGCTCGAGCTCGCGGCGCCGCTGGTGACAGTCCTCGCCCCGGCCGACGAGCACATGCGCCGATAGCGCTGGGAACCCCGACGTGATCGTCCAGATGTGGAGGTCGTGAACCTCGACGACACCCGGTGCGCCGGCGAGCCGCTGCCCAACCTCACGAGTCTCGATTCCCTTCGGGGCTCCCTCGAGCAGGATCGTGGTCGCGTCGCGCAGGATCGACCAGGAGCTCGCCAGAACGAGGACGCCGATGAGGATGCTCACGAGCGCGTCGGCCTGGAGCCAGCCCGTGGCGAGGATGACCACTGCTGCGGCGGCGACCCCGAACGAGCCGAGCAGATCGGCGAACACGTGTCGAAACGCCGCCTCGACGTTGAGGCTGTTGTCGCGCGCTCGATAGAGAATCGCGCCCGCGGCGACATTGACCACGATTCCGACGAGGGCGATCGCGAGCATCCAGCCCCCGAGGATCTCGGCTGGGTTTTCGAGGCGCCGGAACGACTCGACGAAGATCCAGATCGCAAGCGCAACGAGCGTGACGCCGTTCGCAAGGGCTGCGAGCACCTCGGCGCGCTTGTAGCCGAACGTGCGCTCCGGAGTTGCCGGCTTCGAGGCCAGCCAGACAGCGACCAGCGCCAGGGCGATCGAGACGTTGTCCGAAAGCATGTGCACCGCGTCTGCAAGGACTGCGAGGCTCCCGGTGAGGACTCCACCGACGACCTCGACGACGGTGAATGACGCGGTGATCGCTAGCGCCAGAGCGAGCGCACGGCTGCGGCCCGAGTCAACCCGGTGATCGTGCCCGTGTTCCATCGAGGACGTTCTACCGGGCAGACGGGGCGGCCGCCGGCCCAGGCTTCGCCACAGGCGGCGTCGCGTTGGTGAGCACCGCTGCCGCGAGCAGCACCGCAAGGGCGACGAACGTCTCTCCGACGAGGCTCGGCCGTACACGCGGCTGCTCGCCCGCCTCCAGGCGCGGCCGAACGACGAAGTGGTGGAGCGCGCCCCACGAGAGCGCGAGCGCCACGATCGCGAGCTTCACCAACAACACGCGCCCATAATCGGATTCCCAGAGGTCGGAGAGGGTCGGAAGCCGTACAAGCGCGAGGTAGGCGCCCGCCACGACCATCACCCCGACCAGCCCGATGGCGAGCCGCGCGAAGCCAAGAAACGCGCGGGCGCGAAGTGCCGGCGCACTCGGCCACACGACAAACGCAAGCGCGGCGAGTCCGCCCACCCAGACCGCGGCCGAGACGAGGTGGAGCCAGTCCGCAAGCTCGGACACCTTGCCGGAGTTCGGGAGCGTTGCCTGGTGGCCGGAGAGCGAGATCCCCGACGCCAGCACAACGGCCAGGGCCAACGCCGGAACGCGAAGCACGGGCAGGTCTGCGACCCAGGCAAACAGGAGGAGCGTGGCGACGATGCCGAAGCCGAGCGTCAGCGCGAGGAAAGCGATCCCGAACCGGGTCTTCTCCGCGAATGGCTGGAGGTCGCCGTAGAGGAGATCCGGGAGCGGCAGTTGCAGCGCGTTCGACGCACGGAGGACGAACGCGACGATGCCGACGTTGATGACCGCGAGCGTCGCCACGGTAGGAACGAGGTGGAACCGCCGCTCGAGACGCTCGGGAACAGGTCCGCGCAGCACGAGCAGCCGCAGCGCCAGGGGCCCGATGACGAGGGCAAGCGCCGTAAAGAGCAGCCAGCGCGCGACATCGTCTTTCCAGGTCGTCGCGCCGGCTCCGACTGCTTCGGTAGGCGGCGGCGCTGGAACTCCGACCCCGAACGTAAAGACACCGGCAGGCGAGTGCCCGTCCTGCCCGCTCACACGCCAGCGAACCGTGTACGCCGACCCGCGTGCGAGCCCGGAAACCGGAGCAATGACGACGCGGTCTCCTGCGGCGGTTCTCGCGGCGCCCGAGAGTACGGTGCCGTCGGCCGCCAGGACGCGAATCGCGGTAGGCGAGACGGCCACAGGCTCGGTGAAGCGCAACAGGATCTGTGTCGGAGCCGTGCCGAGGGAGGACTGCACCTCCGGCGTCGCGCTCTCGAGCGTGACATGTCCGGCTGCAAGGCTCGGAGCCACGAGCGCACCCGCGACTACGATGAGCACGACGAGGAGCCGCCGGGTCATCCCGCGCCTCCTTCGAAGCGGCCGAAGATGGGGGCCACGTCGCGGTCGGCAAAGAGGAGGAGCGCGAGGACGATGAATGTCAGCGCGAATCCCGCCCGCCAGAGCGACCACCTCGGACGCAAGGCCTGGCCGATCGGGAAGAGCGCAGCGACGACCAGCAGCCAGCCGATTGCGTGGTGGAGGAATGCCGAACGTGAGTAGAGCCAATCGTTGGGCTCGTGCACGAGGAACGCGACTCCGGAGACCAGCAACGCCGCGGCGGTGACGAAGGACCAGTGCGGGCTCGAGAGCTTTCCGCGCACGACCGCGAGCTGCACGCCGCCCGCGATCATCGCCGCCTCGGCCCAGAGAGCGTGGGCGACCAGGTGCATCGTGGAGAAGGTCGAGAAGATGGTGATGACCCAGAGCCCCACGCCCGAGCCGAGCGCGAGTGATGGCCAGAGGTAGGCGCGCCACGGGCGCCTGCGAAAGACCTCTGTCCCCACAATGACCTCCGAGACGAGGACGAGGCCAAGCAGGAGCGCGAACGCCGCCGCCAACCAGTGCGCGGTCTCAGGCCGCGGAATCATGCTCCTCGACTTCGAGATCCACGACGAGCCCGGGCGCGATGCCGATCGCATAGACGAGGCCCACGACGACGACCAGGAGTGGCGGCTGGAAGAGGAAGTCGTAGGCGCCCTTCCCGTCGGGGTCGAGAAGGACGATGCGGTACGGCTGCGCAACCGCCCATACGACACCCGCAATCATCGTGAGCGGCCCCAGTAGCTGCACGGCAAGCACCCTCAGCTGCCGGCGCGTCGCAGGCCGCCGGCGCCCTGCCGCTTGCTCCGGAATGCTGGTCGCGATTTCCGAGCTCACCCGCACCTCCAGTGGAGAGAGTCTTGCTGGATTCGAACGCTCTGCGCAACCCCAACCAGCCACCGAGCCGCGCGAGCGCGGAGGTGCTGTTCCGAAGGGCTTCACACTCGGCTCTTCCCTCCGGGTTGTGTACGCGGCATGATCCAGCGGTGCGCCGGAGAGTGATCGCCGTCGTAATCGGGGTCGCTGTCGCCGCGTCTGCAGTGGTCGTCGCGATGGCATCGACGACAGCAGCTGGCCTTCCTTCCTATACCGACGGCTACCAGAAGTGGCCGAAGATCAACAGGAAGCCCTTCACCAGCACCGGGCCGCTCTCGAGCGCGCACCAGGGCGTGAAGAACGTCTACGCGAGCAAGAAGAAGGTCGGATCGAAGTACCCGAACGGCACCGTCATCGTGAAGTCGATCCAGCCAGCGGGCCGCAAGGGGATGCCGGGCCAGGTCGCCGTCATGCGCAAGACCGCCGGGCGCTGGAAGTACGTCGAGTACCAGCTCTCCGGCGCGCGCTACACCGTCCTCGCGCAGGGACAGCTCTGCCAGAGCTGCCACATGCGGGCGCGCGCCAACGACTTCGTGTTTACGAAGCGGTAGCTGCGATCAGCCGGCGTGCTAGGTCGCGTACTTCTTGCGTTTGTACGTCATGAAGAGCGCGACGATTCCGCCGAGGATCATGATGAGTCCGATGATGATCCCGACGAAGTTCAGGAAGTACGCGAACAGGACGCCGGCGATGATGAGGCCGAGGCCCACGAGGTTTACGGGTGCGTTTTTCATGACCCGTATGTTCGCGGACTGTCGGCGAACTCCTCGTCCCCTATTCGGGGCGAACGCGCCTGAATGCCTCGATCGCGGATTCGAGCTGCGCGGGCTCCAATGCGGCCGACATCTGGACGCGCACTCGCGCGGTTCCCTCCGGGACGACCGGGAACCCGAACCCGGTCACGAACACGCCTTCGCCGAGCAGGCGCCCCGAGAGCGCGATCGCCTCGGCCGTTTCACCCACGATGATCGGGATGATCGCAGCCTCGCCGTCTAGCGGCCGATAGCCCGCCTCGACGAGCATCTCCCGAAAAGCGCGGCTGTTCTCGCGGAGACGGGCGAGGAGCTGCGGCTGTTCGAGCATCAGCTCGACGGCGCGGAGCGCGCTGCAGGCGACGGTCGGAGGAAGGGCGTTCGAGAAGAGCTGGGGCCGCGAGCGCTGCGCGAGCAGGTCGCAGACCTCCTCCGAGGCGGCGACGTATCCGCCGGCGGCGCCGCCGAGCGCCTTTCCGAGCGTCCCGGTGATGACGTCCACCTGACCGAGAAGCCCGAAGTGCTCGACCGTCCCACGACCCGTCTCCCCGAGGACCCCGACGCCGTGCGAGTCGTCCACGATGACGACCGCGTCGAACTCGCGGGCGAGCTCGACGATCGCCGGCAGCTTCGCGAGATCGCCCTCCATCGAGAACACGCCGTCGGTAACGATGAGCTTCCGAGCGTCGTGCGGAGCCGCGGCGAGCCCGTCGCGGAGCGCGTCCATGTCCGAGTGCGGATAGATCACCTTCTTGGCAGGACGCGAGAGGCGGATCGCATCGATCAGGCTTGCGTGGTTGAGCTCATCCGTGAGGATCACCGTCCGCTCGTCGGTGAGGCTCGGGATCGCCGCCTCGTTTGCGTTCCAGCACGAGACATAGGTCAGCGCCGCCTCGGTTCCGGACAGATCCGCGAGGGCACGCTCGAGCCGGTGGTGAGGCTCGAAGGTTCCACAGATGAAGCGCACGGAAGCTGTCCCGGCGCCGTAGCGCTCGAGCCCTTCGATTCCGGCGCGAACGACCTCCGGGTGTCCCGCAAGCCCGAGGTAGTTGTTCGAGGAGAGGACGATCACCTCGCCGTGCCCGGCCATGCGGACGACCGGGCCCTGTGCCGACTCGAGCGTCAGGAACCGCTTGTACGTTCGTGCCGCGCGTAGCGCGTCGAGCTCTGCTCCGACCTGCTCGTTCAGGACGACGTTCATGCACCAGCTCCGTTCGGTCGCAGGACGATCTTGCAAGCCTCGCCCGTCTCGAGCAGCGCGAAACCCTCTTCGAAGCGCTCGAGTGGAAGCTCGGCGGTGATCAACGGTCGCAGATCGACGACACCGTGCTCGAGCAGCCAGCGGGTCGTGTACCACGTCTCCCAGATCTCCCTCCCGTTCACCGCGCTCACGGTGAGGTTCTTGAAGATGAGCGACTCGGCGATGTCGATGGTCGCGGGCCTGGACGGGATGCCGAAGAGCACCACGTTGCCTCCGTGCCGGACAATCCCGAACGCGTCCTCGATTGCACGAAGAGCGCCGGACATCTCGAACACGACGCCCATGCCCACGCCCTCGTTGTGCTCGGCGAACCACTCGGGCACGCTTTCGACCTCGTCGACGTTGACGACGTCGTCCGCACCCAGCTTGCGTGCCAGCTCCATCCGGTACGGAACGTGATCGGAGGCGAGCAGGCGCCCTGCACCGAAAGCACGGGCGATCGCGATCGCGAAGAGTCCCACCGGCCCGCAACCGAGCACGGCGACGGCTCGTCCTGCGAGCTCCTGCGTCGAGGTCGCGAACACCGCATTGCCGAACGGCTCCTGCAGGCACGCGATCTCGGGCTGGAGCTTCGCGCGGTCGTTCCGCCAGACCACCGAGGCCGGAACCGCGACGTAGTCCGCAAACCCGCCGTCCCGATCGACGCCCAGGATCTGCGTCCGCTCGCACATGTGCGCCTTGCCCGTTCTGCAATGGAAACACGCCCCGCACGTGACGTGGCTCTCGGCGGACACGTACTCGCCCTCTGCGACGTCACGGACGCTGTTGCCGACCGCGACGACCGTCCCACAGAGCTCGTGCCCGAGCGTGAGTGGGGGGTGCACGCGCTCCGACGACCACTGATCCCAGCGGTTGATGTGGAGGTCCGTGCCGCAGATGCTCGCCGCCTCGATCTGGATCAGGACCTCGTCCGGCCCCGGTGTCGGTACCGGCAGCTCGTCGAGCACCAGCCCAGGCTCGGCCTCGCGCTTGCGAATCGCGCGCATCGTGTCCACGGGCACTCGCCGATCTTGCCACGCGGCCGCGAGTCGTCAGCGCGTCAGCAGTCGAGTTCACCCTCGAGCGCGCCGGCGACCGGAGCCGCCAGCGCCCCGCCTCGGGAGGCGGGCGCCTCGAGCGAACGAAGCGCGCCGGCAACCCTTCCGAGACGAGCTCGCGACTCCGCGAAGACGACGACGGTCGCTCGCCCGGTCTGCAGCTCGAGCCGTGTGCCGTCGTCGAAGACCGCTGCCGGAACCCCACGGACAGTCGTCCGATCCGTAGCCGAGCCGGCAAAGGACGGGTTGTCGCGGTACAGACCGAGGTGCCTGCGGCAGGCTGGCCAGACCTGGATCTCGATCGGAGGCGCACACCCGGGTCGTCGGCGGCCGTGCAGTCGCCGTAGACGAACGAGACGAAATCGGCCGCGTCCGCGCGGCGGAGCACTGCGACGAGCGGGAAGCCCTCCGCTCGATCGCCCGCGAAGTAAAGGGGGTAATCCTCGAACGCGTGGGCGTGCGCGAGCGTGAATCGGCTCGCCGAAGTCGACTCCCGATCTCCGGCTCCTGCGCGCCCGGCGCCGGAGAGCAAGAGAACGGTGGCCGCCGCTGCGATGCCACTCAGCAGCAGACGCGTCAATCGCTCACCTGATGGAGGGCGATGAGCTCCGTCCAGCCGTCCGAAGACGCGTAGTCACCGTCGCACTGCTTGAAGCTCTGCGTGTTCCCCCACCACACCCGGGAAGCCGCATGGCCGCCGGCGACGACCCGGCGCGTGAGCTCGTCTCGTCCCTGGTCGAACCCGCTGCCACCGGAGCCGTTCGCATCGACAGCGTGGCCACAGGGAACAGGAAAGAGGACGAGATCCTCGTGGTGCGCCCCGGCCGTCGCCACCCAACCGAGCACCGGATCCTGGTGCTGGCCCCGAACGCGGACGTGGAACCTCGAGCCATGCCCGCTCGCGAGTTGGATGTGCATGGAGAAGCAGCCGCCGTGGTCGACGAACGACTGGCTCGACCCGGACGTCGAGCCCCACCCTGCATGCGCGGCGATCTGACTCTCGGCGCGACCCCAGGTGCCCCAAGCCGTGAAGACGACGTTGACCGGATCGGTTCGATTGGTGGCGTTAGCAGGACAGGCGCGATGCGTGTAACGATCGGTCGAGTCGAAGTGGCCGAACGCCGGGGCCGCGGCGACAACGGCTGCGCAGGCGACCAGAGCAACCGTGGCGGCGATCCGAAGCACATGTCGAGGGTACGGCTGCACTGGCGAAGCCGTGTGTCAACTCTGTGCCAAAGAGACGTCGCCCCCGGAGCCGCGGCCACTCGAGCGACGCTGACTTGTCTCCGTCGACGATTCTTCCGGCTAGCGAACCGTCGCCGACGCAGTCGCGCGCGCATTTCCGATCAAGCGTCTAGCTCAACGAACGACCACAGGCGTGCCGATCTCGACGAACCGGTACACGCGCTCGGCTTCGCCCTCAGGGAGGCGAACGCAACCGTGCGACGCGGAATACGACGGTACGTCGGGTGACTGGTGCGTTGCGATGCCGCCACGGAAGTAGGCCGCGAACGGCATCCACACGTGGAACGGGACGGACCAGGACATGAGCGCCTTGACGTAGACACGAAACGAGCCCGCGGGTGTCGCTCCGCCCGCCCCCGTCGACGTATGCACAGCGCGAACGACCTCGCCGTCCTCGATCATGAGCAGTACTCCGCGATCGCGGTGGATCTCGACCCGCTTCCCCGCACGCCGCGCAGACGGCTTCGGGAGCGACGCGTCGAAGAGCGCCACCTGTGTCTGGCCGGTGACGGTTCCCGTCCGATCCAGGTCTTCCCAACCCTGGAAAGCGAGAAGCGCCTGCTCGGTCAGGTAGTCCAGCGAGCCGGTCACGTCCCTGCGGTCGAGATAACCGAGCATCCAGAGTCGAAGCTGAATCCCGCGAACCACGTATCGATAGTCGTTCTCCCCCGTCTCGGCGCGCCATGCATCGGGACGCATGCCCAGGCGGACCGTCGTGACCAGGCGACCCTCCGTCGCGACAGCTGCGAACTGCTGCGAGCCCAGCGGTGCAAGCGTCGCGGCGATCTGCGCGAGACGCGCCCGCTTCGTCTTCGCCGCGCCGGCTCCGACCAGGGAGCGAGAGAAGCTGGCGAGCCAGACCTCGCCGTGAACGCGGACGGAGCGCGGTCGCACTCCCTCGGGAATCGCCGTCCGGATCCCCTGGCGCCGTTCGACTCGCGTCGGACCCTGGACGAGCTCTCGAAGAGCGTGCAACGGCTTCGCGACCCCTTTGGGCACGACCCGCTCGACCCGCGTGAGCCTGCCGTTCCGAACGAACGCGACCTCGACCGTCTGAGGAGCGGGCTTCGCAACTGTGCGCGGCGCGGTGGCAGCAGCCTTGCGTGGCGCAGCGGAGGGCTCGAGGTCGACCGCGAGCAAGCCCGCCAGCGCGAGCACGAGAACGACGAGCGAGATTCGCATCCTGGGCGATCCGGGTTCGCCACGTCGTGCGAAATGCCTGCAAACGCCCGGGGCGCGCGGTCGCACGCGACGCGCGTATCGTCAGCCCGTGCGGACGTTGACGCTTCGGGAGCTGAACCGAGCCACGCTCGCGCGACAGCTTCTCCTACGCCGCCAGCGCGTGTCGCCTACCCGAGCGATCGAGCGAGTCGCCGGCCTCCAGGCCCAGTGGCCTCCCTCGCCGTACCTCGGGTTGTGGTCTCGCGTCGAGGGTTTCCGGCAAGCGGATCTCGTGCGAGCTGTGGCACGGAGGCACGTCGTCAAGGCGACGCTGATGCGGACGACGCTGCATCTCGTAACTGCGAAGGACTATCTCGCCTACGCCGGGCTGTTTCGCGAACGACGTGTCGAGTGGGCTCGGCAGCAGCTCGGAGCCGTCGGGCCCGACTCGGACATCCACCGACTCACCGAGCGGCTCGCCGAGCTGGCCGCAGAGCGGCCACGGACGCGCCCCGAGCTCCTCGCGCTGCTCGGCCAGCCGAAGCTCACTCCAGAAGACCGGCAACCCTGGCTCTTCTGGTACCTGCTGGTCGCCATGGCAGGGCTCGTCAACGCGCCGTCATCGTCGGTGTGGCGGTCGCACACGGCCGGCGGCACGTTCGTGACCGCGCGGTGGTGGCTCGGGGCTGACGGTGCAAGCGGCGAGGCCGCTGCGTCTCATCTCCTCCGTCGGTACCTCGCGGCATTCGGTCCGGCCACCCGCGCCGACGTCGCGCAGTGGAGCGGGCTCCCACTCAAGATGCTCGAGCCCGCCTTTGCCCGACTCGAGTTGAGGCGCCTGCGAGACGAGCTCGGACGCGAGCTCCTGGACTTACCGCGCGCGCCGCTGCCCGCGGGCGACATTCCCGCACCGCCGCGCTTCCTCCCGAGGTGGGACAACCTCCTGCTGAGCCATGCCGACCGCCGGCGAGTCCTTCCGGAGGAATACCGCAAGGTCGTGATCGCAAAGAACGGGGACGTCGCGCAGACGTTCCTGTCAGACGGCTTCGTCGCGGGAACGTGGTCGCTCGAGCAGGGCCGCGTGCGGCTCGAGCCGTTCGCTCCGCTGCCACGACTCGCCCGCCCGCGAGCTCCAGGACGAGGCGACTCGGCTGGAAGCATTCGTCAGGCCAGGGAGCGGGACGTGATCTGTTCTCCGGCCCTACGCCGGAGCAGAGTGAGCCGACTCGAGCATGCGCTCGGCGAGTGCGCGGACGCTCGCGCGGAGCTCGGCCGGCTCGCGGATCGTGAATCGGCAGTCGAGACCCGCGAGCACTGAGGCCATCCAATCCAGCGAGCCGACCCGCATGCGAAGCGTGGTGGTCCCCTCATCCGCCTCTACCAGCTCTGCGAGCGTCGCGGGCACGCGCCTTGCCGCCTCGTCGAGCGGGAGGTGAAGCAGGACCTCGACCTCGTTCGGCCAGGGCGTGCGAGCAAGCGAGCGGCTGACGTACACCACGACGTCGAACCCGTCCGGAGCCGCGACCGCGGGCTCCGTCACGAGGGCGGCGCGGCGGATCCGGTCGACCCGGAAGGTACGCAGATCGTCGCGTGTGTGGTCGTGCGCCGCCAGGTACCAGCGTCCGGAGTGAACCACGAGGCCGTGGGGGCTGAGCTCCCGCTGGGTGTTGTCGCCCGAGAACGACCTGTAGGCGATGCGAAGCCGCCGGCGCCTCCGTATCGCGTCGGCCAGCAGCAGCACGGTCTCGCCGGTGACCGGGGCACCGGCCGGCGCTGCGGTCGTGAAGTCCAGGCTGGTCTCCAGCGCCTCGACCCGGCGGCGCAGGCCGTCCGGGAGGACGCGGTGGATCTTTGCGAGCGCACCGTCGACCGACTCGCTCGACGCCGTCAGCCCGAGACGACCAGCCGCGATCACCCCGAGAGCCACGACAACCGCTTCGTCGTCGTCGAGCATGAGTGGAGGAAGCCGATAGCCGGGGCGAATGCGGTAGCCGCCGCCGACGCCGCGCTGACCCTCGATCGGGATCCCGAGATCCTGCAAGGCGGTGACGTAGCGCCGGACCGTACGGCGATCGATCCCCAGGCGGTCCGCGATCTCGGTACCGGTCGTGAGTGGCTGCGTCTGGAGAAGCTCGAGTAGTTCGAGCAGCCGAGCGGTTGGCGTCTGCACCACGCGCGAAGTCAATCAGAGATAGAGGGCGAAAATCGCCCTATTAATCGAATAGCCTGCCTCGCAATACGACGCACCGGAGGTGGAGATGACCACTGCAGCGCAGACCGTGAGCACAGCCCGAGACTTCGACTTCTTGTTCGGCAGCTGGAACATCCACAACAGGCGGCTCCGAAAGCGGCTCGCCGGCTCCGACGTGTGGGACGAGTTCGAGGCGACCAGCGTTGCCCGTCCCCTGCTCGACGGAATGGGGAACGAGGACGAGTACCGCACCGACTTCTACGGTGGCTTCATCGGCATGTCGTTCCGCTTCTTCGATCCGAAGACGAAGCTGTGGTCGATCTACTGGGCGGACAGTCGGCGGTGCGGCGTGCTCGAGCCACCCGTGTTCGGCTCGTTCTCCGGAGACATCGGTGTCTTCGAGGGAGACGACACCTTCGAGGGGCGCCCGATTCGCGTGCGGTTCACGTGGTCCGGTGTCACGACGCCGCCGCTTCGCTGGGAGCAGGCGTTCTCGGAGGACGACGGCGAGACCTGGGAGACGAACTGGGTGATGGAGTTCACGCCCGCGGGAGACGAGGCATGAGTGCCCTGGAGCAGGTCGCCGAGGTACGGTCCGACTACCAGCACGTCTCGAAGCACGTCTGGCCCGAGCCGAGCCTCACCCTCGGGACCACGGTTCTCAAGTGGTACGACATCGCCCCGGCAGACGCTCCCGTCCCGCTCGCGATCCGCGCCCTCGCCCGACGAAATCTGCGGGATGGGTCGAAGTCAGGAGCGCTCGACATCTCCGGCGACCTGGGGTTCGTCATCCTGCATCGCTGCGGCGCGAGCTTCTACTTTCTCCTCATCGCGACCTGGCGGAACGACAACGAGCTTTGGGAGTCGGTCTGGGCCAAGGACGGAGACGGAGAGGTCAAGTTCCGTCCGTGGCCGATCGAGGGGACGCACCGCCCTACCTTCTGCGTGTGGGAGCTCGGGGCCGTCTGGCACGAGCAGCAGGCGTGGAGCTCCTACCTCCGCTCCGATCGCGACGAGGGCGCGAAGCGGGATTATCTGCGGGACTCGTACGAAGGAGCCGTCTAAGACTCAGCACGACGCAAGCGAACGCCAGGTGGGACCCGGCCAGAACGGACGCGACGGGCGGCTACTGGAGCTCGGCGACCCGGCGCGGAGGCTCACCGAGCTCGGACGGGTGCGATCGACCAAGCGACGGGTCCACAAGCACGCAACAGCGCTTGGCACAGCCCAAGCGAAGCGGGAGACTTGTCAGGCGATGTCTGGCGTTGAGGGATCCGTCGACCAAGCCTCTCGTCGTTGCCCGAGCTGCGGTGAAGGGAACGCAGCGCGGTCGCGCTTCTGCAGCAGCTGCGGCGCGTCGGCTGGAAGATTCGAGCTCGCCGCGTGAGGAGCGGAAGCTCGTCTCCGTCCTGTTCGTGGATCTCGTCGGTTTCACAGCACGCTCGGATCGGGCCGATCCGGAAGACGTACGCGAGGAGCTGCAGCTCTACTACGCGGAGGCGAAGCGGCGAATCGAACGGTACGGTGGCGTGCTCGAGAAGTTCATTGGCGACGCAGTCATGGCCGTCTTCGGCGCGCCCGTCGCGCACGGCGACGATGCCGAGCGTGCCGTGCGGGCGGGCCTGCGTGTCCTCGAGGGGATCGGCGAGCTGAACCGAGAGCATGCGCTCGACTTGGCCGCGCGCGCAGCAGTGAACACCGGCGAGGCTGTGGTCGCCGTCGGCATGACGCGAGGCGGTGACGCCTTGGCCATGGGCGATGTCGTCAACACCGCGTCACGGCTTCAATCAGCTGCACCGACCGGACGCCTGATCGTGGGAGCGGAGACACATCGCGCCACGCGGCACGCGATCCGCTATGAGGAGTCCGAGCCGGTCGATGCCAAAGGAAAGGCCGAGGTGTTGACCGCATGGCTGGCGATCGAGCCGTCACTTGCGCCGGGAGAACGGCCGGTCGCCGCAAATACACTCGTCGGGCGCGCACGCGAGCTCGAGCTGATGCATTCGCTCTGGTCGCGATGCGTCTCGGAACGCCGACCTCATCTCATCACCATGATGGGGCCTCCCGGGATCGGAAAGTCTCGGCTCTGCCGGGAGCTCTCCGCGCTCGTGACGGCCGAGGGCGGGCGAATCCTGCGCGGACGCTGTCTTCCGTACGAGGAGCAAGCGGGGTACCAGGCGTTCGCGCGCATCGTTCACGAGGCGAGCGACATTCTGGATTCGGACACACCCGCAGTCGCTCGCGAAAAGCTCCAGCTCGCGGTGGAGCAGCTCATGCCAGAGGCCGAGGTCCCCGACACGATCCGCTATCTCGCGCTCCTCCTAGGCCTGGCTCCCGATGACGGGGTGCCACAGGTGCTGCTGCTGTTCTTCGCCGCACGACGCTTCATCGAGTGCGCCGGCCTCGCCCAACCAACCGTCTTCATCCTCGAAGACGTCCACTGGGCACACGGCAGCGAGATCGCGCTGCTCGGCTACCTGGCACAGCATCTCCGCGACTCACCCGTCATGCTTGTTGCGGCCGCACGTCCTGAGCTGCTCGAAGCGCAACCGACGTGGGGGAGCGGCTTCGTGGCGCAGACCACGATCCCGCTCGACCCTTTGCCACCGGAGGAAGCCGAGGCACTCGCCGCGCAGCTCGTCCACTCAGCAGGCGAGCCGGCTTTCGATCTCGCGCGGCTCGTCGAAGTCGCCGGAGGCAATCCACTGTTCCTTGAAGAGCTTGCGGCGTCGGTGGTCGAGCTCGGAGACAGCGACGAGCTGCCCGTGACGGTCCGGGAGGCGATTGCCGCGCGCATCGACGCCATCCCCTCGGATGCACGCAGCGCTCTTCTTTCTGCGGCCGTCGTCGGAAAGACGTTCTGGCGCGGCGTCTTGCAAGCGCTCGAAGGAATCGACACCGACGTCGACGAGGCACTCAGTCTGCTCGAAGCGCGCGATCTCGTGCGCCGCGATCCGTCGAGTGAGCTTTCCGGTGATGTCCAGTTCACGTTCAAGCACATGCTCATTCGTGAGGTCGCTTATGCAACCGTGCCGCGGGCGGCGCGGCGCGAGCGCCACGCCGCCGTGGCGCGTCACATCGAGGAGACGATCGCAGGTGCGACCGAGACGTTGTCGCCGATCCTCGCGTATCACTGGCGCGAGGCTGGCGAACCTGCGAGCGCGATTCCGTATCTCCTTGCCGCCGCCGACGCGGCGCGTCGAAGCTGGGCTCAGGACACTGTTGTCGACCTGTACTCCAAGGCGCTGGAACTCGCCGACGACGACGACCTGCGGCGCGAGATCCGTTTGCAACGAGGTGTTGCACTGGTCGAGCTCGCGGATTACGAGCGCGCACGCCAGGAACTGAGTGAGCTAGTTCCCGAGCTGCACGGGCAGGAAAAGCTCGAGGCGCTGATCGCGCTTGGACACGCGAGGGTCTGGACGGAACGCGATGCCGAGACACTCGCAACCGTCGAACAGGCGGATCCGCTTGCGAAGGAGCTCGGTGACGAGACGGCGGTTCCTGCCGTCCTCGCCATGGAGAGCCAGGGCCTCGCGATGCGAGGTGCCGAGGGCGATCTCGATCGGGCGTTCGAGCTCGGCGAGCGGGCGCTCGAGCTCTGGGTGCCGGGGACGAGACCCCTTGACCTGCGACACCACCTGCACCTGCATGCGGACACGACCTATTGGGTAGGTCAGTACGAACGCTCGGTCGAGCTCTCGAGGCAAACGCGTGCTCTTGCGAAGGACGTCCACAGCGCCGAGTCCCTCCTTCGCGGCGGCGGACTCGAGGCCCTCGCGCTCGCCGGGCTCGGGCGGCACGAAGAGGCGATCGCGATCTGGGACGAGCTGTTCGAGATCGCCCGCGAGCTCGGCCAGAACACGCGGGGCCTCCTCAACTACTCGGCGCTCGCCTATCGCGAGCTGCACGACCTCGACGAGGCGCGCGCCCGCAGCGACGAGGCGCTCGAGCTGTCCGCCGCGGGGACGTTCGGCATGCCCAGGCAGTTCGCCGGCTCCGACCTCCTCTTCACGCAGCTCCTCGCCGGGGACGTCGGAGGTGCTCAGGCGGTCTGGCCGTCGTTGTGGAAGGAGGCCGAGAAGGCAACGGGCTGGACGACCTGGCTGATCGCCGGACGGCTCCTTTGCGCGCGAGCCGAGATCGCCCTCCATGCAGAGAGTCCCGAGTCTGCCGTCGAATGGGCCGGACGCGCGATCGAGGTCGCGCGCAGAACGAGGCGGCGAAAGTACGAAGCGCGCTCTCTGACGTTGCTCGGTCAGGCGCTCGCGCTCCTCGGGCGCCGAGAGGAGGCGTTGGATTCGTTGCGCTCCGCCGTGGTACTCGCGGACGGGCTCATCGGGCCGCCGGCCCGTTGGCAGGCACAGGCGGCGCTCGGGCAGGTTGCGCATGCAGTCGGCGACGACCGCACGGCCGAGGTGGCATACGACGAGGCGGGGCATCTGATCGAGACGTTCGCCGGCACGTTGGCGCCGGAACGCGCAGCGCGTCTTCTCGCTGCACCTGCGGTGGAGGAGATCCTCTCGCTGACAGGCCGCAGACCTGCTGCCTGATTCCCGCACGAGCTTCGTCGCCGTCGGCGACGTGATGTTGGACGTTGTGTGCTCCGAGTCGCCGCCGCCCGGCGCACGCGTCCACGCGGATGTGTCGGTGCGCGCCGGAGGATCGGCAGTGAACGCGGCGTCTGCCGCTCTGACGTCGGGTGCGTCGGCGAGCGTGGTCGGGCGCATCGGCGTCGATCTCTCCGGTGACCTCATTGCGGCGGCGCTCGCCGACCGCGGCATCGGAGCTCAACTCGCGCGCGACAAGGAGCTCCCTACCGGCGCAGCGGTTGCGCTGACCGTCGGCCCTTCGTCTGCGACCGTTGTGGCGTATCGCGGCGCGAATGCTCGGCTTTCGCCTGAGGACATTCCCGAAGTCATCGACGCTCAGGCGCTCCTCGTTTCCGGCTTCGCGTTGTTCCAGAGTGGATCAGCACGCGCGGCTCGGGCAGCGCTCGAGCGCTTCACAGGCGATTGGTCGGGCGTCGACCTGGCATCACCGAAGCTTGCGGCCGCGGCTGCCGAGGCCGACTTTTACGACACAACGAGAGGCGTGAGCGTCATCCTGGCAACGGTCGAGGAGGCACGCGCGCTTACCGGTGCCGGCCCGGAGGATGCAGCGCGGGTGCTCGCGTTGCGCTTTCCGGTTGCGTGCATCAAGCTCGGAGAGAAGGGCGCGATCGCCGCTCAGGGCGATCGGGTCGAACGCCATGCGGTAGAGCCAGCCGCCCGCCAATCGGCCTTTGGTGCCGGCGACGCGTTCGGAGCGGCGCTTCTCGTCGCTTTGGCGACAGGCGATCCGCTCACGCGCGCGCTCGAACTCGCATGCCGAGCCGGCGCTCGTGCCGCATCTACGAGCCCGATCCCCATGTGACGGGCCGATCGACGCAGCGGTAGCTGACGTCCCGCGCCGACGGCAGGATGCGCCGCCGGGCTGCTGCTGCGCGAGCGAAGGTTGCGGTAGCGTGGACAGCCGCGTGACCAGATTCGTCGTCGACTGTGGCGCCGTCCTCCACCTGGTGAGTGAGGAGATCGAGGTCCCGGCCGAGCACGAGCTTCTTGCGCCGACGCTCTTGCGCTCTCAGACGCTGTCGGCCCTACACGAGGCCGTGCACGGGGGCGAGATCGCGCCGGATGTCGCCCTCGACCGGCTCGCCCGCATCCGGGCTATGCCGATCCGCCTCCTCGGCGACGCCGTGCTCCGGCGTCGGGCCTGGGACCTCGCCGAGCAGCTGGGGTGGGCCGAGACCTACGACGCCGAGTACGTTGCACTCACCCAGCTGCAGGCGGACGCGTTCGTAACCCTGGACGCGGAACTGGCGCGCCGCGTCGAAGGGATCGTCCCCACGGCGACGATCGAGGCGCTGCGAACGGCCTGAGCCTTGCCGGGGGCGCTACGTATCGACGCGCTCCTAGCCCGATTCCTCACTCGTGCAAGGGAACCGGCCTCTGCTGGCGAGGCCGGACGCGCGGGATGAAATGGAACCGACGGCCGTTCCCGTCCCCCCGACCGTGGCCCCCTCTTGTGACGGGCAGCCACACGCCCGGCCTCGGACGGAGTATGCGCCTGTCGGCGCGAGCAAGACAAGGCCCGGACGCAGGAGGGAGGGATAGCTGCGGCACTATCGCCCCCTCGTCGCCCCCGCTGGAGGCGGACTGCGTCCGACCCTCACGCACATTGTCCGCATCGGCGTTACAGCCACCATGCCCTTTTTGGGGCATCAGAGACTGATGGCTAGTAGCGAGGGAACCCGCCTCTGATGGTGGGCCGGACGCTGAAGGAGAACGTCGACGCCGTCAGTCCTCGTCCCCTCCTAACGAGGAGGCCGCGCCCGGCCTCCGGAGAAGTATGCGCTCCGGGCGCGAGTTGGACAAGCAATGTCTAGCCCGTCGCGGAGCATGAACTGGAGCTCGAAGGCGTGGCGCTCCTACGCCGCACCCACCGGCTTCCCGCCAGAGACGCTCGGGAAACGGCTTGTGCCCGTGATGGCACCTCTCGGTGACCCTGACCGCCCCCGCCAATCCGCCGCCTTCTGACGGACCCTGGCGCTCTGTCGAGTCTAGGCCACTACCCCTTTTGGGGACCCGTTCGAGGGGTTTGTAGGGCGAACGCGCAAGTAATCGCCTCCGCACGCGTCTTGTTACTCAGATAGCCGGAATCCGGGGCGACGACCAATGCGGCGGCTGCGGTCTCGCCCCTCCGGTACCCCACGCGGCATGGGGAGAAGTGGCCGGTAAGGGGCGCACGTGTGCCCCGTCCCAGCCAGCCTCCCCGAAGGAGAGGACGATGAGCAAGAAGTACGAGATTCATTCAGGACGCCGGATCGTGTCGACCCAGTACTCGGTCAGCGCGCTACAGGCTGTTGTCGACTACGTGCGCTCGTTCGGCTGTAGCGACGACGAGATCAGGAGGCTCGGAGTCGACTCCGTCTCCTGGCGGGGGGCTCGGTTCAACGCCGTGCTCGATCCCGCGGAACCGCAAGCCGGCTGAATGGCTGCGGCACCAGGTCTTGTGGTCGGCGAATCCCCGCTCGCGAGTCCCGAGCTAGCACTCGTCGACCCATGGCTAGCGGCCGAACTCCGGCGCAGTCTTCGTCCTGCCGAAGACACCTGGCTGCGTCATCGAGCAAGTCTTGCGGAGGCTCCGGCCGCGATCGAAGAGGACGCGCCTCTTCAGCCGGTGTTCGCAGACGAGCCTGAAGACGCAGAGTCAGGAGACGCCGAACACCTCCACGACTACGACTACATCGTGGAGGTGGTCGAGCAGACGCCCGCGCAAAGTAAGCAGACGAGCTCTCACTATCCCGTGCTGCCCGCGCCCGAACGCGAAGAAGAAGCGATTGAAGAGACGGATGCCGCGTTTCGACGGATCCGCGAGCGCCTAACGGAAGAGTTGCCGGCATCCGAGAGGAAGTTCCGCCGCCCATTCACCCTTGCATCGGGGGCAAGCGCAGTCTTCTCGCTCGGGGTCTTGGCACTTGACGTCCAGCTTCAGGTGGCGCAGCTGCCCGACTGGCTCGGATTCTGAGTTCCACCCCAGAGAAACGGCGCGTTAGTTCAGCGCCCGCCTCGAACTCGCGCGCTCCTCGATCCGAAGGTAGCCGGAAGGCGGCACTTCACTCCAATGGGAGATTCGCCATGGGGCAGGTTCATGCCGACATTCCGCTCATGTCGCGAAAAGTCACAGTTGCTGTCCTCGTGGTCGCTCTCCTGCTCGGCACGATGTTGTTGGGTGCCTCGGCACAGAATGAGTACTGCCTCCCCTGGCAGGAGCGAGTCGGCCACGGCGACGGCCCCCTAGGGCCAGGCCAGGACCACACAGACTGTCGCTGAGCCGGGTGTAAGAACAAGACAGGCCCCGTGCGTCGAATCAGGAGGGCGTGCGGCCCCGGGCGGCGGCGACGGCTTCGAGTCGGGAGTTGACGCCGAGGGCCCGAAAGAGACGGCGGATGTGGTTCCTGACCGTCTCGGTGCTCAGGTGGAGCTCGGCGGCGATCTGCTTCGTCGAGCGGCCCTGCTCCAGAAGACGAAGCACCTCGACCTGGCGGGGGGTGAGATGCGGGGGTGGCGCTGTGGGCCTGTCGTCGGGGCGTTCCTCGATCAGTCCGAAGACGCCGACCACCCGTTCACCGTTCATGAGCGGCACCGCGCTGAGCTCCACGGCCACCCGCGTTCCGGCGGTCGAAACCAAGACGCCGGTCGCCTCTGTGGCCGGGGAGGTGCCGAGCACCTTCCGGGAGAACAGCTCGCGGGCGCGTCGGCTGTCCTCGGGCGCGACGACGGAGGTGAAGTGGCGACCGCGAACGTCGCCGACAAGCTGCTCGGCTGCCGCATTGATCCAGCGGACGACTCCCGTATCGTCGAGGACGTAGCTCGGGACGCCGACGCTCTCCAGAGCCTGCTCGACGTCGCCGCCGACTGGCAGGCCGGTGGCCATCACGGAAGTGTGGCTGATCGGCGCGCCGAGCGTCATCGTTGAGCCTCGCACAGGAAGGCCCGCCGGAGCGGGCCTTCCCGAGATTGCAGCGTTGTCGTGAGGGGGCGCTAGACGGGATTACCGCCGCGACCGCCGATGAAGTCGACCTCGTTCCCCGAGAATGTGTTGTCGAGGAAGAGGTCCTTCTTGAAGTTCGCTGAGCCTGAAGTGATGCCCTTCGCCTGGAAGGTGATCAGGCCAGCGGACGAGTACGCCTTAGGTGAGTAGTAGTTGTCCTTGATCGTGTTCCCCTTGATGAACGCGCTCGCGCCATACGAGATCTGGATCCCGTTCGACGCGATGAAAGTCGTCGCGAGCGGACTCGTCCCGAAGCCAGCGACGGTGTTGCCGGTGATCGTCGCGTGGACATCGCCACGCACGAGGATGCCGGTCTTCTGGTAGTCGACGATCTCACTGTCCTTGATCGTGACGGCGACGGGCGAGGCGACGGCGCGAGCATCCACCTCGATGCCGTGCCCTGTCTGGCAGCCTGCGACGTGGCCGTTCTCGGTCTGGTGGAGCCCGTTGACAAAGACGTTGTCGATCATGCCTCCTGCCCCCACGAGCCGGATGCCCGCGAGCTTGGCCCCACAGTTCACACTGAGGTTGCGACCGACGATCGTGAGGTTCTTCACGGTCATCGGCTGGCCGTTCTCGTTCGCAACGATCCCGCCGTCGAACGAGCCGCCCGGTTGTGCCGTGATCTTGGTTGTACTAGTCAGACCCTCGAGCGTGAACCCACTCGGGACAGTCACGGTGTTCGTGACGGTGCAGTCGGCGAGCAGCGTGATCGTCGTCCCGCTGGTCGACGTCAAGCAGGCATTCGCCGGCTCGAAGTTGTATGTCGTCTTGTCGGACGACGTTGTGACGACGACGTTGTCGTACGCGCCCTTCAGCCCGGCGTCCGAGGACGTGCTCTGACCACCGTTGAGGGCGATGAACTTCACCGTGCTCCCCAATGCGAGCTCACCAAGCGTCGCAGGGCAAGCCCCATCGCGGCGGTCCGCGATGTTCGTCCACGAGGTGTCGTCCATCGAGTGTGTCGTCCAGCCTCCGTCCTCACCCTCCGCCGGAACCGAGTCGTACCGGCAGTCATACCAGCCGCCCGGCGCGGCGTCAGGGCCGAACGTTCCGATCCCGTTGGTGAAGTCGTCGACGTAGACGTTGGCGTAGAAGTGCTGCCCGTCAGCCGCTCCGCCGGGCGAGCTTGGATCCACATAGAAGTCGTACCTGAACCCCGTGAGGTCCGAGCTCAGACCACTGTACGGAGCGTAGAGAACGAACTTGTTCGCACCGGCCGCCCCGTCGATCGGACCGAACCCGAGGCTCCCGGCCCCGAGCGAAGCCGCCCCGTTGTCGAACGCCCAAGGCACCGTCCCGTCCGGCGCCACCGTCCAGCCGTTGAGCGCGCTCGGCGTCACGACCACCGTCGTGTCTGCCGCGAACGCGGACCCAGGCACCGCAATACCAATCGCGATGACCGCGGTCAGCGCGAGAAGAATCTTCTTCATTCTCATCTCCTGTTTTTTCAGGCAATCAACAGTGATCGCCCGTTCCCAGGAAGCATGGGCTTGGTTTACCTCCCCCGATAGGACACAACTGGGTCAATTCCTGGCACGTTCGTGGCGTCAGCTTGGACGCTCGCAAAGGTCTCGACGCTTACGCATGAGCGCACGTGCGCTGAATGGCACTCTGGAGACCGAAAGCCCCACACCACGCCCGTGGTATCTGAACCACTTCTCAGACGAGGCCGACGGGGCTGTCTACATGCTCCGCGTGACCACGGACCCGCTCCTGGCGTTGCGAGCGCTTGGCGTGCTCGAGCGCGAAATCGGCCGCGTGATGCAGTTCGCAGCAACAGACGCGCGAGCGCAGGGTGCTACCTGGAACGACGTTGCCGAAGCGCTGCAAGTGAGCCGACAGTCCGCTCATGCCCCGGTTCGCCGCAGGGGCCACCGAGCCCAGTTGACCCGCTTGGGTCACTGACGGCGCGTGTACGCGGCGCTAACGTTGTCCCTCGAATGAGGTAATCAATTCGGGTGGCCCAGGAGGTCACCACCGTCGGACCCGCGTCTCACTTTTCGGCGCATTGGAGTCTGGCGGGATGCGGTCTCGATCACAGAGACGAAAGGAAGACGCATGAGACGTCTAGTTATCGCTGCGTTCGCTCGTGGAATGAACGTCCCCACGGGGTACGTGCGCCTCGGCCGGCGGGTGGTCAACCCGAAGGCCGTGTACGGGAGCCAGCGCGGCAACGCGCGCGCGCTGTACAGGCGGATAAACGGGCGGCCCGCGCCGCCCACAAGACCGGTGACCTTCCGCTGACCGTTGGCGCTGACGACCGGATTCGCGAACCCATGAACTGGGGCCTGGTGGTCTGTCTACTGGGCTGTCTGGCATTTTGGGGCGCGGTCATGTCAGCCTAGTGGTTGCTGTCTAGCAAGTCGATCTAGTTCAGC
>CAWHBH010000012.1:0-72443 GCA_963827525.1 uncultured Thermoleophilia bacterium | reverse complement strand
CGTTAGCCCTCCGTGTCGGTGATCCTCCCCCTGCCGACGTCCGAGCGCGTCGCGCACCCAAAGGAAGCACCAGGCCGACTACTACAGGGACGCCCCCCGACCGAGGGGAAGGGAACGTCGAGAACGGCCTGGCAGATGTAGGCAACGCTAGTTAACCGACGGCTCACCCGGGCCGAGACCATCCGCTTCTCCGCTGCGCTTTAGAGCGCTCTAGGCTCTCTCCCGCTTACATGCCCCCGATCCGCTGTCGCGAACGAGGATCAAATTTCCTGCTCACCTCGGCCGCTCGTCCGACCTTCTCGACGACCCAGTAGCGTTCTGCGCGCTTGACGACGCGCTCGATGTCGGCCGTAATGTGGGCTTCGCCCGGTGCGACCAAGAAGTGCGTCGCGTTCGTGCGGACGGACTCGTACTCAGCAACCGTCATCTGCACCGGAACCGCGCAGGTTTCGGCAGCGCATTCGCAAATCCACTCCGCGAGAGCAGGATTGACCCGGTGATGGACCGCGTTGTCCATCTTCACGCTCTCGTTGTGCTCGCGAAAGAGACTCTCGTTCTTCGCGGCGCGATCGTCCCGACTACAGCCCGTCATCGCATCCTTTCCAGCGAGGTTCCAACCGCCGCCACCCGTGGACGCGAAGACACGAGAGCTCTCCCGCCCAATGTACGCCCCTGGACGGCGTCGATTGATGGCCACGGGCAGTTCCGACAGGAGGGAACACGCAACTCACCCCTGCGGTCGAGGCGAAGAGAGCAGCGAGGCGGTAGAGCCGCGAGCACGGGGAATGTCGAAGGCACTTTTGCGTGCTAACAGACGACGTCTAGACGAACTCAGTCTCCGCCAGAACCACGGCGGATCCGACGTTGCCTACGCATCGTGCCGACAGATTTGGCCAAGCGCAGCCGTTCGTTGTAGAGCCGTTTGAGTTCGCTCGTTTCGACCTTGCTCAGGGTGGGCCAGCGTTTGAACAGAGCAGAAATTCGCTTGTCTCGTACGCCCGCTGCGTGACCCATGCGTTCAGGAGTGAGGGCGGAGAGGTTCTGGGGGAGTTCACTGATCATGCCCAACGGCATACCACGCGCCTGTTAGCTCTAAACAAACGTGAAGTGCGCGGAAGCCGCCTCAAGCTCACGAACACTTCGCAGTCTCAATTCTCCCGGCCGCTTCGTCCTCACGATTCCTCGTCGTCCGTGTTGGCGTAGTTGTCCTGATCGGCGACCTCTGGCTTCGCTGGCTCCCGGATATCGGGCTGTACCTGATCGGGCGCTTCGCGCACATCCCCATCCTGGGCGGCGCCGTAGCCGGTCTCCTCTTCGGGCATAGACTGATCCTTCGCGGCCGTCATCGGGTACTCCCTCCTGTCTTGGGGTATCTGCGTGTACCCCCCGATCCCTCAGCGCAAACGCTCTAAAGGGACGGCATGGCGACGCTCTTGCGTCGCCATGCCTCACGTAGGGTTTAGTTCTCGACGTCCCCTCGCCAAGCGCCGGTCTCGCCGCCGCGCGACTCGATGAACTCCTTGAAGGACTCAAGGTCACTTTGGACGGTGTGGCTGTCCATCCCGACCGCACTGCCAACCGACTCCTTCATCCCTTGCGGCTCGACTCCATCTGCACCATGACCTTCGTGCGCGAGGCGTCGAGCTTGTGGAAGGTCACGACGCCGTTGGGCCCCTGTTGATTAAGCGCTTTCCAGGCGACACGGTGATCCGGGTGCTGCTCGGTGATTTCGGCATCCCACTCGCGCTTCTCACCCGCGATCTTCGCCACCCAATGAAGCTGCGTGTCGCCCTTCTGCTCGACGCGCTCGACTCCGTCCATGAACTTCGGGAACGACTCGAACTGCGTCCACTGGTTGTACGCCGTAGACACCGGCACTTCGATTTCGATCGATTCCTCGATTGTCTTCATCGCTTTTCTGCCTCCTATCGGGAATGTGGAGATTTCTCGCCATTCGGCAACGCCGACGGCTGGGATTCGGTTGCAACTGCGTCACGAGCCTTGTCCTCGAGACTCGAGGTGAGCTCCTCTGTCTCTTCGCGTCCGCGTTCCTTCGCAGTCTCGATGGCCGTCTCTCCTGCCTCCTGCACCACGTGTTTCCCGCGGTCTAAAGCCTCACGCCCAGCCTCCGCGGCCGTCGACTTGACCTCGTCGCTCACCGGGCCGAGCCGCTCGTCCTCGATTCGCGTCGACGGAGCCAGTAGACCGGCGATGAAACCAACCGCTGCCCCGCCGATCGCGAGACCGAGAGGGTTTCGTTCTGCGACGCGCTTCATGCGACCCATGCTCTTAGTGACCTCCTCGCCTTCGGGCGTCGCGTCACCCACTTTGGCCGTGACGCCGGTGACGGCGGAGACGACAGCCTCCTTCTTCTCTCCGACCCACTCCTTCGTCCGGGTCGGCACGTCAGCTTTGTACGCCAGCGCGTCGGCGGTCGCGCTCATCTGCTCGCGCGTCTGTGCGATTTCCGTCTTCAGCTCGTCTGATCTTTGAGCCATGCGACATCCTCCTTGACCGATTCGAGTGTCTTCTCGGGCACCGGAGTGCCCACGTCCTGGATCTTGTTGCGCCCGTACAGCGCCAAAGGGAGCGCCACAAGAGCCCACAGCAACGTGACGCAGAGCGCTGCTGTCCAGTTGGGCATCACTCCGTCGAGGACGAGGATGAAGAAGGCCGTGAGCGTCCCGAGAGCCAGCAGGCCCGCGAGTCCGGCTGCCGCTAGCGCAGCCACACCGAGGCCGGCTTTCTTCCCCTTGTCGGCCATCTCGGCCTTCGCCAGCTCGACGTTTTCCACGAACTCGAGCCTGATGAGCTCCGCCTCCTGGTGAACCAAGGTGCTCGCCTGATTCGTGAAGTCCTTGACGAGCTGGACGGTGGAGCGCTGTCGGAAGTTGCCGGTTTCGACCATCGCCATCTACGCGCCCCCGCTCGCCAGGCTGCGCTGGACGGGGTGAGAGGAATAGCCCCCGCCGTAACTCTGGACGCCCTCGTACCGGCGATCGCCAGAGGCCTTCACGAACCGTGAGGCCACGAAGCCGGCAAGCACACCGACGCCGGCGGTCACCCACGGTCTGCGCCGTGCAACGCCCTCGAGGTCTCCGAGGATCCGATCGGCCTGCGCCGACCGGAGATAGCGGCCCAGATCATCCGCACGTCGAGCGACCTGTTCGACGACTTGTGCGGGCAGATCCTTGCCGTCGCTTCGGAGCTGATTGGCTCCGGATTGCAGCACGTGTCCGATCGACTGCACCTGCTCGCCCGCCTGCGTCGAGCGTTGGTCGAGCTGCTCGCGGATCTGAAACTCGGCCTGTCCGCCGAGCTCACGGGCCTTCGTCGTGATCTGCTCCTGGGCACTGGAGACAAGCTCCTCACCCTTCTCCTTCACTTCTGCGACCGCCCCGCCTTGGCTGCCGCTCGTATCGTTCGCCATGCGTCTGCTCCCTTCGCTTGTGGTCGGGACATGACCGATTCCCACCAAAGCGATGAGACAAACACGTTTGGTCTCATTGGGAGCAGAACTTTCTGTACCTCGAGCACTCGGACCAACCCCAACGAACGCGTACGGACGACGCCTTTTCAATCCCTCCGCTGGCGTGCCAGCTACAAGTTCGCGGTTTGTCGGCGCGGAGCTCGTGGTGCCGGCGCGAGATTGATGACGTCCTAGAAGGAGTGGAGGTCGTCGTCCTTCACGCGCTTTGGCTGTGAGCTTCTTGGATTGTGAGGCCACCGGGGTGGGCGATCTGAGTACGAAGCCCGAGTCTCACCGGCCGGCATCGCCGCAACCTGTGGGTCCCGATGAGGTTTCGTCAGCTCACGTCCGGGGGACAGATGTCCCGTTCATGTCATCCTCGGAAAGGACAGTAAGGAATGGGCATCATCGCGTTCATCATTCTGGGTCTTCTGGCCGGCGTCATCGCGAAAGCGCTGATGCCTGGCGACGACCCTGGCGGTTATATCGTGACGGCGATCATCGGGATGGTCGGTGCGCTTCTCGGTGGACTTCTCGCTGCGGCTCTGTTCGACGCGCACCCGCTTGATGAGTTCTTCGACATCTCCACGTGGGTGACGGCCATCGTCGGTTCGATCATCCTGCTCGTGCTGTACCGCGTCGTAACACGCCGCAACGGCCACGCGGTTCGCGCTTGACCTAGTCAGGGCAACCGACGCCCCAGAGGCTGTTAAGTCTCTTGGGGCGTCGGTTGCCGCCCGTCTTATCGTTGAAGCCTGCGTCGCTCGCGTTCCACGTGTCACGACGGGCGGACACGCAGAGCCTGACTCAATGGGGTTCGGAGATGCGGCCGCTCCTCCTGTCTGTCACGCGCTGACACTGTTCACTGGAAAAGGACAACCCGCCCCAATCGTTGTTGACGCTGGGCGACTCCCAGCGAACGACAAGCGCGACAAGCAGAACAACCGCGAGCACCACCACCAGTGCCCTGGACGCAAACACCGCCACCGCTCCAGCGCCGTGTGGCTGTTTGGTTCGAGGAGCCTCACCCGATTCGTGTACCCAATATCCGTGTGGTCCACGCGGCTGGCGGCAACCGAGGGGCTCGCCGATCGCGGTGTTTGGCCGAGTACGGCATGGGTATACGAGGCTCTCCTACGACCTATGGAGGTTCATGATCCGACGGATCGATCGCATCGCCACAGAGCTACCCCCGCCCTCCGGAGCCAGATCCCACAGGCGCAGCTGCGGTGCAGGAGTTGCTTGGCGGACGCTTCGGCGAGATGTCGACATTCTTGAACTACACGTTCCAATCGTTCAACTTCCGCAACCGCCAAGGAGCACGACCCTTCTACGACCTGGTCGCGAACATCGCGGCCGAGGAGTTCGGGCACGTGGAGTTGGTCGCGGCGGCGATTAATACGATGCTCACGGGTGCTACCCCGATGGATGACGGGCGAGCTCCCAAGGCGTCGCTGGCTCCCCTCAAAGGAGTGGGCAACCCGCATCACTTCCTCGCCGGTGGTCAGGGTGCCCTCCCACAAAACTCGCAGGGGCGTCCGTGGACCGGGGACTACATCTTCTCCTCAGGGGATTTGGTCGAGGACTTGACGCACAACTTCTTCCTGGAGACGGGCGCACGGAACAACAAGTCAAGGTCTACGAGATGGTCGAACATCCGGCGGCTCGGGCTCTGACTGGCTACCTGCTCGTCCGCGGTGGTGTCCACCAGGTTGCCTACGCGCGCGCGCGCTCGAGCCCCTCACCGGGGCTGACCTGATGAAGCTCTTCCCCACTCCGCGCATTCCCACGGAGAAAATCCCGGAGTGCAAACCCCACATCAAGCGTGGCGACCACCTCCGCCTCTACCGGTTTTCGCCAACGGACTATCTCGAGCTCGCCGCCGTCTTCAACGGCCTGCATCCGGAAACGGGTGAGGATCTCGTCGTCGTCGACGAGGCACCGGAGGGAGTTCCGTCCTACGACTTGCCCTCGCAGCCGGCGGTCTTCGCTCCCGACTACGCGCCGGAGGTGATCGCCGAGATTGCCGAGAAGCTGCGTGTGCAGGCAGGTCTGTCTAAGGATCCGACGGGCGAGGTCGCAAACGGAAGCCGCTCGTCGGCCAAGTCGCGACGAGCGTCCCGCAGAAAGACCACGGCCAAGAGGTAGGCGCCGGATTCCTCGAAACATGTCGCATCGGACAAACGGGAGACAACGCAAGCGCGCTAATCACAGCGCTGTCGACAATGCCTGAGGGAGGCGACGAGCGAGAGGGCGTGGTACGCGTCTACGGTTGCTCGCCGGGTTGCATCGTCTTCTCGCTCGCCGCCTCAGTGCTACTGACAGTGCTCGTAGACGTTCTTCTCCGCTCTTTCTGAGCCCTTCGGCTTTGGGGGCCCCATCCTTGCCGCGCGTCGGGGTAGCGCCGCGTCCAGCGCGACGGCGGCGAAAGTCGACGCATCGCTGACTACGCGCACCGACAGGCGGCGGCTCAGCGAATCGGTGGTAGCGCGCCGGCTTGCATAGCCAGGAGTCAAGGCAATACGCGCTGCAAACGGCGTCAATGGGCAACCCTACGCTGGCTATACCGGCCCGGTGGACTAGACCTCCACCGAGACGTGCAAATCGCTGCGGGGCTAGGTCCTCGTCCGACTCAAGCGCGCCTAAGTGCCTCGATCTCGCCGTTCACGAGGCTCGTCGTGATCTCCGCGAAGTGCTGGAGCAGGGCGAGCTCTCAGCGAGGTACCGCCCGAGCCAGCGCATCGCGGCCTTCGCAGAGATTTGCAGATGTGCCCGGTGAGTAAGTGTCTCCTCGCGTCTCTCGCTGTCAAGATCAGGCGGGGGAGGGGCTGCCCGTCAGGACCCGGCGCCGGGCCAGACCGACGCCGGTTACGAGCCCCCCTCCCTTGCGTGAGTTCGCTTCATAGCCGTCGCTCGTAGCCGGCAAACGAGAACGTCCTAGTGTTGGCGGCGACTGTCCCCACGATCTGGCTACGTGGACGAAGCCCAGTCGGAGAAGACACAGCTCACTCCGGAGAACGATTCTCTTACGAAGCTCGAACTGGCGCTACGTGGATTCCCTGCATCGACACGCTCGACATGCACGGTCTCGACGCCGACTCGCTGGAAGCTGTCGTGGGTTATCCGAGTGACCGACCAGAGAAGACCCTGCTTGCGCACCGTCTCGCCGATGGACGGAATCGCGCGTCGGGTGACGTCGTACTCGAAGTCACCGTTGGGAAAGCGAATCACAAACGCCTTTGCGGGCATGCCACACCTCGTCGCTCGTGTGCTCTAGAGATCCCCGAATCTGACAGGCGTAAACCCTTGCCGGTGTCGACGAAGGGCTCGCCGCGATCGCTGCCCCCTCTTTTCGGGGGAGGGGCTGCCGTCAGTCCCTAGCGCCGGGCCAGACCGTCACCGGACTGCGCCCCTCCCCCGAAGTTGCGCGAGCTTCATGGATACCCGTGCGTTCGTGACTGCAAACGGATCCGGGGTAACGGTGCGAGTGAGCGGTCCCTCAAAGACGAGGCAACAGGTCCGCGCTCGTTTTCAAAGTGCGGGGACGGGGTATCTCAGTTGTCCCGGTACGACCCCTCGGCCGGGATCACATGGGAGAAGGCCGTCGATGGCGGTCTGGCCCGTCGCGGCGGCCTGCTCCCGACACTCGTACGCACGCACAGCGGGTGGCCACGTCCGCAAGCTGCCGTCCGGCAAGTGGCAACTCCGCAACGGTGGTTCTCAGGAACGGCTGGAAGGTACGGCTCGTCCAGATCGACACGCCCGAGGTCTTCTTCGGCGACCGAAGCGCTTGCCGCCGGCATCTCGATCTTCGAGCTCGCGCGCCTCATGGGCACGTCCGTCGCGATGATCGACCGGACCTACGGCCACCTCGCGCGCGACTCCGAGGACGCGATTCGCGCGAGGCTCGAGACACGCTCCGAGCGTTCTGGCGCCCAGATGGCGTCGGCGTCGCCGGAGTGACAACGAAAAGGCGCTGTTTCCAGCGCCTTCGTAGGTGGAGCGTACCGGGATCGAACCGGTGACCTCCGGCTTGCAAAGCCGGCGCTCTCCCAGCTGAGCTAACGCCCCGGGAGGATCAAGTCTAGAGATGGTTCAAGAGCCCGGTGGGGACCCGCGAAAGCCTTTCTGCTCGAGAACACGAAGCCCGTCACCGAAGCCTCGCTCGGGTGACGCCTCTCGCGTCTCATGTTCGAGGCGCCGCAGGCGCTCGTCGATCTCGACGAGCTCTGCACGGCTCGTGATCGGCGTCCCGCCGCCGCTCAAATGTTCGCGCTCTGCGATGGCGGCTTCGCGGCCGGCCAGCTCCTCGCTCTGGATCGCCAGCTCCGCCTGCGTTCGGGCGAACGCCTTCTCGGCTTCCTGGAGCGCAGCGAGCCGAGCCTCGATGTGTGCGAGGCGCTCCTCGGGGGTCTCCGCTGCGCTCGCCGCGCGTCGCGCGAGGTCGGCTTCCATCTTCAGGTACGCCCGCTCGCGCGCGGCAAGGTGGAGCTCTCGGCGATTCAGGTTCTGCGCGTGTGCGGCGAGACCTACTTGCGCATGAGCGAGGGCTGCATCGTCGCCCGCGGATACCGGTCGACCTGGGTTTCGATTCGCTCGAGCGAGGGCGTCCGAGAGCTCACGCTCACGCTGCTCGACCGCGGCGACGCGTTCGGTTAGCTCACGCCGAAGCCGGCCGAGCTCCTCCTCCGCGGCGATACGAATCGCACGCAGACGCTCCTGCTCGGTCTCGATCGAGATGTGCTCGGGCTGGCGACGAGCGAAAAGTCCCACGCATCGATGATATGCGCGGGACGGACGTTCTCCTGCTCGAGCGCCGTTACGCGGCGCGCTCGAGCCGCTCTTCCGCACGGGCGCGGCGCACGATCTCCTCGCGCTCGCCGAAGCGGAGGCGCGCCTTCTCCATGCGAAGCGCCTGCCAGAGCTCCTGGAGGCGAACGTCGAGATCCTTGATCTCGGTCTTGACGGTCGAGTCCAGCCCTTCGGAAAGGCGCTGCCACAACTCCTGGCGCTCTTCCGAGAGCTGCTCGATCTCGGTATGAATCTGGTCTGGTGTCACGTTGGCTGAAACGTGCGTCCTGCCCATCGCATTCCCGGCGCTGACTGGAGCTCAAACGTCAGTCGTAGCCGAGCTCGGCGATGCGATTCTCGTCCAGCCCGAAGTAGTGCGCGAGCTCGTGGAGCACGGTGATTCGTATCTCCTCACGGAGTTCCGCAGGGTCCGCAAATGACTCCTCGAGAGGGATCTTGTAGATCGAGATCTTGTCTGGGAGCGCACCTGCCATGTCTCCGCGTTCAGGGAGGGGTACGCCGTGGTAGAGGCCGAGCAGATCGGGATCTTCGGCGTTCTCGTCCTCCACGACGACCGCGATGTTTTCGAGCGCCTGGGCGATGTGCGGCGGAAGCTCGTCGAGCGCCGCGCGTACCTGATCCTCGAAGGTCACCGGATCACGAGGGCCATCAGCGCTTTCTGTGTGTGCAGACGGTTCTCGGCCTGCTCCCATGCGAGGCACCTGGGGCCATAGAGCACGTCCGCCGTGATCTCCTGACCGAGATGTGCAGGGAGGCAGTGCATGGCGACACCGTCCGCGTCGGCATGTGCGAGCAGCGCTTCGTCGATCCGGTACGGCTCGAGCGCTCGCATCCGTCCCTCGCTCTCGTCCTCGCGGCCCATGCTCGTCCAGACGTCCGTGTACACGGCGTGCGCGTCGCGCGCTGCGTCCTCTGGGTCGGTGACGACCTCGACACTCCCGCCGTTCGAGTGCGCATCCTGCGTAGCGGCTTCCACGAAGTCCGGACGGGGCTCGTAGCCCGGGGGCGTTGCTGCGACGAAGTCCATTCCGAAGCGGCCGGCAAGACGCATCAGTGAGTGGCACACGTTGTTTCCATCGCCGACATATGCAAGTCGAAGGCTTTCGAGCGTTCCGAACCGCTCGCGCAGCGTCATCGCGTCAGCGAGCGCTTGCAGCGGGTGGGACTCGTCCGTAAGCCCGTTGATGACCGGGATCGCTGCGTGCTCGGCGAACTCTTCGACTTCCCCCTGGTCGTAGGTGCGGATCATGAGAGCGGAAAGGAAGCGCGAGAGCACGAGCGCCGTGTCCCGATACGACTCGCCGCGAGCGAGCTGGAGCTCGGCCGCCGGGAGGAAGAGCGCCATTCCGCCAAGCTCCGCGATCCCGACCTCGAAAGCGACCCGCGTGCGCGTCGATGGCTTGTGGAAGATCAGCCCGATCGTTCGCCCTGGGAGAAGCCGAAGTTCACGTCGACGTGCTCGCTCGGCCTTGAGCTCGTCAGCTAGGTCGAGCAGCGTCTCGAGCTCGTCACGTGACCACGCCGCGACGCGTGTGAAGCTGCGGCCTTTGAGGTTCTGCGGTACTCCCGCCATCGATCCAAGTTACAACTTGCAACTTGGGTAGAGTCGCGTCATGTCCACGTTTGCCGAGTCCCTGAACGAGCAGGTCGGCTACGAGTTCGCCGCGTCCCAGCAGTACATCGCGATCGCGACGTACTACGACGCGCAGACCCTGCCGCAGCTAGCAGCACATTTCTACCGCCAGGCGGTCGAAGAACGGAACCACGCGATGATGATGGTTCAGTACCTCCTGGATGCCGACGAGAAGATCGTGATTCCGGGGGTCGACGCTCCGCAGACGGAGTTCGCGGACGCAGTCGCACCGGTCTCGCTGGCCCTTGCGCAGGAGAAGCGAGTTACGGACCAGATCGTCGAGCTCGTGAAGCTTGCGCGCGAGGAAGGCGAGCTGGTGGGCGAGCAGTTCCTCCACTGGTTTCTCCAGGAGCAGCGCGAGGAAGTTGCCTCGATGACCGAGCTGCTGGCCGTGGTCGAGCGCGGCAGGGACAACCTGCTGCACGTCGAGGAGCATCTCGCCCGCGCAGCGGCGGGCGGTGCGAACCCGCTCGAGGCTGGTGCTCCACCCGCCGCCGGCGGAGCGCTCTAGCGCCACTGTTACGTCGCCCTCGCACATGCATGAGCTGAGAATCCGGACCGAGCGGCGAAGCCACGTGCTCGACATCACGCGGGAGGTTCGCGACACGATCGCAGGCGAGCACGGTTCGGCGGTTCTGGTCTACGTCCCTCATACCACCGCGGGGGTGACGATCAACGAGCATGCGGACCCAGCGGTAGCGCGCGACCTCGAGGCGGCGCTCGAGCGGATAGTCGAGGACGGCTGGCCCTGGGAGCACGTCGAGCCCGGCGACGAGAACGCACCTACCCACGTGCGGGCAGCGCTCATCGGCCCGAGCGTCGTCGTCCCTCTGCGCGATGACGGTTCGCTCGCACTCGGGACCTGGCAGGGAATCTTTCTCTGCGAGTTCGACGGACCGCGAGATCGTTCCGTGGTCATCACGGTCTTGCGGTAGTCGGAGAATGCGCCGCCGACGGTCGCGCTCCGCGCCCTCGGTCATGTTCGGATAGCCCGGCTGGATGTGGCCTGACGTACTCTGGCCACGTGGCGGCACCGGTACACAAAGGTGAGGAGCTCGAGCTCTCGATCGAGTCGCTCGCGTACGGTGGCAACGGAGTTGCTCGGCACGACGGCTTCGTCGTCTTCGTGCGGGGCGGACTGCCCGGCGATCGTGTACGCGCGCAGGTGACCAAGACGAAGCGCGGATTCGCCGAGGCGATCGCCCAGGTCGTCCTCGAGCCCAGTCCAGCGCGGGTCGATGCTCCGTGCAGGCACTTCGGCGTCTGCGGAGGTTGTCGCTTCCAAGACCTCGCCTACGAGGCTCAGGTCGCCGAGAAGGAGAAGCAGGTTCGCGATGCGCTCATCCGAATCGGGCGGATCCCTGATCCGCCGCTCGAACAGATCGTGCCGGCAGCATCCGTCTACGGCTACCGCAACAAGCTCGAGTACTCCTTCTCTGCGGGAGAGGACGGCGCCGAGCTTGGGTTCCACCGCGCCGGGCGCTGGGACGAGATCGTCGACATCGAGGAGTGTCTGCTCACCACCGACCTGGGCAACGCCATTCGGCTTGCTGTTCGTAGCTGGGCGCGCGAGGAGCGTCTGGAGCCATACGATCAGGCGACGGGGAAGGGGTACCTCCGTCACCTTGTCGTCCGGGAGGGGCGGAACACCGGCCAGGCGCTCGTCGTCCTCGTCACCGCGCCGGGCGACCGATTCGAGACGGGGTACTTCGTCGACGTTCTCCGGCGCTTCCCGGAGGTGCGCTCGATCCACTGGGCGATCAACGACACCCCGGCCGAGCAGACCAATCTCCCGACGAAGCTGCTCTGGGGCGAGGAGGCGATCGAGGAAGAGATCCTCGGGCTGCGCTTCCGCGTGCGCCCGTCCGCGTTCCTGCAGACGAACACCGAGATGGCGGAGCGGCTGTACGAGCTGGCACGCGACTTCGCCGCTCTCACCGGATCAGAGAACGTCTTCGATCTCTACTGCGGGACCGGCACGATCGGGCTGACGCTCGCCCGCGACGCGCGAGCTGTATGGGGCCTCGAGATCTCGGAGGAGTCGATCGCGTGCGCAATCGAGAACGCCGAGCTCAACGGGATCGAGAATGCGCAGTTCTTCGCCGGGAACGTCGGGCAGACTCTCGAGGAGCTCGTCGAGAAGGCAGGATGGCTCCCGATGTCGTCATCGTCGATCCTCCGCGTGCGGGCCTGGCGGGAAAGGCTCTTCGGCGAACGGGAGCTCTGGCTGCTCGACGGATCGTGTATGTCTCGTGCAATCCGACGACTCTTGCGTCCGACGTGCAGGTGCTACGCGACGACTACGGGTACCAGCTCGTACGGTGCTGTCCCGTGGACATGTTCCCGCACACACCGCATGTCGAGTCGGTGTCGCTTCTCACTCGGGAGGCGTAGCGCCGGCCCTCGCCTCGTGGACGTTTCGCCAGAGGAGATCGGCGTTCGGGAGGAGGAAGCCGAGGCAGACGGCGGGCAAAGCCGGCAGCCCGGCGACATCGTCCCAGTACCACACCAGCACGAGCGTCGCGGCCAGCAAACCTGTCATTCCGACCCACGTCCAGGCAACGCGAAGTCCGAACCGCTCCGCCGCCGCGAGAAACAGCGCGAAGAAGAGGATGTCCGGCGGGCCGATGTTCACCGTCGCCGTTTCGCCCGGGCTCGGGAATGCAACGGAGACCCGGTCGAAGAGTCCCGGTCGCTCTTCGACCACGTATTCGGTCGGGCCCGCCGCAACGGACCAGATGTCCACCCACGGCACGAGCACGGCAACGAGCGTGATCCACCAGAGCTCCTCGAACAGGGTCAGGAACCAGAAGCCGAGAACGCCGTAGCAGGCGAGCTTGGCGACATTTGCCGCCGAGTCGACTTCGAGCAGTGTGAGAACGACCGCCGCGGCGCCGGCGACGGCGGCAGTGGCGAGAAGAGCTCTGTTTCCACTTCGCGCGAGCGGGAGCCCGAGCCAGATCGTGGCCGCGAACACGGGGAAGACCACCGCACTGTGGAAGACGACGTCGAGACCCGAAGGAAGTCCGGGTAGGTGCTGCGCCGTCGCGCCGTATGCGACCAGCGCGACCAGCAGCGCGGCGAGCGCGCCCGCACGTCGTCTCGTCAGTACGGCGGCTGTTCCGCCCACCACGGGCCGAGCGCCTTGAAGGCCTTCCAGAACGCCGTCTTCGCCGGCTGCTCGTCGAGCGACTCGTCCACGTCCGGCGTGACGAGAGCGTCGATCGTCGGAGTGAAGCGCTGCACGGCCCCGGGACTGGTGGCGTCGATCGCGTCGGACAAGCGGGAACCGGAGATCGTTGACGAACGAGATCGTGTGTTCGCCCATTGCAACCATGAGCTTCGGCTGGACGATGTGGAGCTCGCGCATGAGCCAGGATGCGGCGTCCGCCGGATCCTCGGTGCCGAACTTCAGGCAGTTCGTCCCATAGATGGCAAGCGGATCGACGCGGAGCCTCTGGAGCGACTTCAGCACCGCCTGGCCGGAACGCCCGAAGAAGGCGACGCCTTCCTGGATCTCGGTCGGCTGTGGCGCGAACTTCAAGAGGAAGACGTCGGCCAGCGGATGACCCGATCCGAGCACCGGGATCCTCAGCTCGTCGCCGGCGCGCGCGAGCTCGTCACCGAGTTCGTTGATCTCGGAGATGGCCTTCTTCAGGTAGCGCTCGTAGATCTCGTCGGTGGGCACGGCCGCGGGCACGGAGTCCCAAGCACCTTCTCTCTCAGAGAACCTTTTCCTTGACTTGAGCCACCCACTTGAGCGACTGGAGATACGCGAGCGACTTCGGCCGGCGCAGGATCTCGGCCGTTCGAAGCGACAGGAGGAACTCCTCGGGACCGTCGAATCGCCGCATGCGTACGGCTCCCGTGCCGACGCCTTGGAGGACGTGCGCGTCCGAGCCGGCGCCCATCAGGAGCCGGTACTTCTGCGCGAAGCGCAGCGCCTCGTCGTTGAACGAGTCGCGTAGCAGGCGCGCATTGAACACTTCGAAGACGTCGATCTCTGCAACGTGACGGTGCAGCGTGGCCGGGTCCGGAATGGCGTGCATGCGATCGAAGGGGTGGGGGAGGTAGACGAGGCCACCTTGCTCTCGGATCGCCTGGATCGTGTCGGCGAACGACATTCCCCGCGGGATCTCCTCGCTCAGGAACAGGCCGATGACTTCGCCCTGGCCGTCCGTCTTGACCTCCTCGCCGGCGATCACGACGAGGTCGCGACCGCGGCCGAGCTCGACGGCCTCCAGAGCACCACCGAAGACGTTGTGGTCGGTGACCGCGATGCCGCCGAGGCCGATCTGCTCAGCGTGGTCGATGAGGTCACTCGCCGGGATGGAGCAGTCGTGCGACCAGTCCGTGTGCATGTGAAGATCGACCACGATCCACTCACGATCTGGGAGTGCGTCGACGGCCGTCGCGACCCGGGCACGACGCTTTCGCGTGAGCCTCGAGTAGAGCGCATCCAGCTCCGTCGCAACCCGGTCGAAGCTGTGACGTTCCGCTGCTGCACGCTCTTGGGTCGCGAGCTGGGCCAGCTCCGGTTCGCCTTGGGCAAGTCTCCGCACCTCGTCCACGACGTCATCCGGTGTCACGCCCCTGGCGATCGCTGCGCCGGAAGCTCGAGCTTCGAGCTCGAGACGCTGCTCACCGAACGGTG
Source organism: uncultured Thermoleophilia bacterium (assembly GCA_963827525.1). GTDB lineage: Bacteria > Actinomycetota > Thermoleophilia > Gaiellales > Gaiellaceae > GMQP-bins7. The sequence goes on along the minus strand of CAWHBH010000012.1, from coordinate 57,875 downwards.
CCGGGACGAAGATCGCGGTCTCGGCCAGGATCGCGGCTCGATGGCCCTCTCGGCGCGCCGAGCGAACGTGGACGCGTGGTCGGAGCGAGCGCGGAATCGAGGGCCGAACGCCGAGCGGCTTGGTGTGCAGGAGGTAGAGCTCCCAGTCCGGAAGCTCGCGGAGAAGCCGGATCACAGCGCGCGTGACGAGTCTGCCGGCGGACTCGAGCTCGACCGCGATCAGTCTGCGCTTGCGCCCCGGCCGAAACACTGTCGTGTCCACGCCCACTGGCACGAGCTTGTAGTCGCCCTCGAAGCGCTCGGCGGCGGCGATGGCGGTCTCTTCAGAGGTGGCGAGGAGCGCATCGACTCGGATTCGCAGCCGATCTCTCCTCGACCTGCGGGCGGGGTACCCGAGCCGCTCGGTCGAGAAGAACGTGGCCGCGGTCAGAGCGTCTGTCGAGGTGAGCGCGAGGTACGACAGGCTCGGCAGACCCGGTTCGAACCCGTGCACCACGTCGAAGCGTCCTCGAGCGAGTGCGAGCCTGAGATTGGCGCGCACCGCGACCGGCACGCCCATGTGTGTTCGCCGCGAGATGGGTATCGCGGGTCCGACGGCGATGACCTCGGCGTCGGCGCCGCGTTGAAGCGCCCGTCGTCCTGCGAGGAGGTCGCGCGCGCGTGTCGACGGCGCCAGCACGGTGACGTCGTGCCCGCGCTTTCTGAGCGCGGCTGCTGCGCCGGCGACGTGCGCGTTGACCTCGTGTGGCTGCGACCACGCAAAGGGCGTGACGAAGCAGATACGGAGGCCCACGGTCGGGCGAGTGTAGCCCCCACTGTGCGCAAGAGCAGAATCCGCGACTGCGGATTCTGCTCGCGCGAAATCCCTGAAGGCGGCCGCTTTCGCGGCCGCAGCGCTGCTTGCATCTGAATCTGCGACCGCGGACTCTGATCGCGCGAAATCCCTGAAGGCGGCCGCTTTCGCGGCCGCGGCGCTGCTTGTACTTTGCTGTGAATGACCCAGGTGACGATCAAGGCCCGCGCGAACGGGCCCTACAAGGTGGAGGGCCCGGTCCGGGTGATCGACGCAGACGGGAACGAGTTCGTGCTCCCGGAAGGGAGCGCGATCGTGCTCTGTCGCTGCGGGCACTCGCGAACGAAGCCGTTCTGCGACGCCTCGCACAAGCGCGTCGGCTTCGTCGCCGACGACTCGGCGTCCCGCCTTTCGGGCTAGGGCTGCCGGCGAAGGGCCAGGCGCTCGCCTGGCGCGAGTTCGACCTCGAGTCCGTTTCGCGATCGGGTCAGGACGAGTTCGACGCCGTCGAGCGAGGCGAGAACGCGTACCTCCGGATCTGGCGTCTCCGCGCGCGAACCGTTCGAGAACGGGGATGAGGAAGTAGGCAGAGCGCCTGTGAGGATCCAGAGTAGCAGCGAGCGCCTTGCCGATCGAGTCGGACTCGTTGTTCCAGACTGCGTAGATCGACAGCGCGGCCGCGGCGCTTCCCAGGATGCCGGTGACAAAGGCCAGAGGCGTGAACGACGTGAGACTGCGGGCGAGCAGGCGTGCCGTTACGGCGACCAGCGATGCGATGAGGATGAGCGCGCCTGCCCAGCCCCAGCGCCAGCTCGTCTCCGCCGCCGTCGAAGACGAAATCCCAGATCGAGTAGACGAGAAACGAGAACCCGAGGGGCGAGAGGACCGACGGCGACACGCCCGAGGAGCGCGTTGTCACGCTCGACGAGGACCAGCCCGGAGATCAGCGTTCCCCCGGCAAGAAGCAGCGGCCGCGAGCGTTCCGAGGATGCGGCCGTCGGTGTCGGAGAAGTCCCCTCGTAGAACCGCGGCGAGAGCGACCAGCGCGGCGACGACAAGGCTCGCCGCCGCGCCGATCCAGAAGATGCGCGCCAAGCGCCGGCGATTCACGCCTTCGTTGCAGCCTTCCTCGTCTTCGCGACCGCGTTCTTCGTGATGAAGCGCTCGATCTGCTCGCGCGCCTCGTCGTCGCGGATCTGCTTCGGCGGCGACTTCATGAGGTAGGCGCTCGGAGCTTCGAGCGCTCCCGAGACTCCGTTGTTCAGCGCGAGCTTCGCGAGCCGCACGGCGTCGATGACAATGCCGGCCGAGTTCGGCGAGTCCCAGACTTCGAGCTTGAGTTCGAGGTTCAACGGCACGTCGCCGAAGGACGAGCCCTCCATACGGATGTACGCCCACTTGCGGTCGGTGAGCCACGGAACGAAATCGGACGGGCCGACGTGGACGTTGTCCGCACCGATGTCGTAGTCGAGCATCGAGGTGACAGCGTTCGTCTTCGAGATCTTCTTCGACTCGAGGCGTTCCCGCTCCAGCATGTTGCGGAAATCCGAGTTGCCACCGACGTTGAGCTGCATCGTGCGGTCGAGGTGGACGCCGCGGTCGCCGAAGAGCGTGGTCAGGACGCGATGCGTGATCGTCGCGCCGACCTGGGACTTGATGTCGTCGCCGATGATCGGCACGCCAGCGTCCGCGAAACGCTTCTGCCAGTACGGCTCGCGCGCGATGAACACCGGCATGCAGTTCACCATCGCGACTCCGGCCTCGAGGATCTGCTCCGTGTACCACTTCGTCGCCATCTCGGAGCCGACTGGGAGGTAGTTGACGACGACGTCCGTGCCGGTCTCCTTGAGGATGCCGACGACGTCGTCCGTCTGGCCCGGCGCCTTCTCAACGACCTGAGCCATGTACTTGCCGATCCCGTCGTGCGTCATGCCGCGGGAGACCTTGATGCCGGTCTTCGGCACAGTCGCGAACTTGATGGTGTCGTTGGGCTTCGCCCAGATGGCGTCGGCGAGATCGACGCCGACCTTGCCCTTGACGACGTCGAACGCAGCGGTGAACTCGATGTCCGAGATGTGGTATCCGCCGAGATCGACATGCATGAGCCCGGGAACCGAGTCCTCAGACTTTGCGTCCTTGTAGTACTCGACTCCCTGGAGGAGCGAGTTGGCGCAGTTGCCTACACCGATGATCGCGACGCGCACCTTGTCCTTCGAGCGGGCGCCATTCTTGGATCCATTGGTAGTGGCCATCGTTTCCTTTCGCTTGCGATTGCTCTGTGAGGGGACGCCGAGCCCATCAGCGAGCGCGGCGAGGATGATGTCGTTTGCGTTGGCGCCCGAGCTGGATGCTTCCGCCTGAACTTCGGCCTTGAGCTCCTGTGGAACACGGAGGAGAATGACTGGGCTTCCACCTGCTAGCACTTTGCGGCGGCGGCCGCTCGGCGCATATGCGATACCGAATGTATCCGCGAGAATGCCGACTGCCACATCGTTCACGTTGGAGTTGCGGCGAGCAGACTCTCTGACGAGCGCCCCTTTCAGCGGAGCAGGCATCCTGACCAGGATGCCTGCTCTCTTCTCTGAATTGCTAGCAGTCAAAGTGCTAGCACTCTAGCACCTGCGTCTCATCCCCTCAGCTGGGGGTGGCCTCCGGACGTTTGCAGTCGTCGAGCGCGTATGTGACGCGCGGGTACCCGCGCGTCAGGCGACGGGCTGCTCGGCGAGCTCGCGCAGCTGCTTGCGGACGAACAGCATGCGCTGAAAGACGGTGATCCAGGCCATCGCAGCGAGAAGGTAAATGGGCCACTGGAGCAAGTCCCACGGCGCCAGGAAGAGGCCAACCGTGATGAGCACGACGCGCTCGACGCGTGAGCCGAACCCGATGTCGGCGCGGAGGCCGAGCGCCTCGGCTTTCGCCCGCGTGTACGAGACGAGGAACGAGCCGATGACGGCAGCGAAGGTCGCGACGAGGGCGATCTCGTTGCCGTCGCGCATGAACACGAGCCCGATCGCCGCCAGCATGGCCGCTTCGCCGAGTCGGTCGAAGGTCGAGTCGAGGAACGCGCCGAAGACCGTCCCCTTGCTCGCCGCGCGCGCCAACGCGCCGTCGAGGATGTCCGCTATCGGAGCCGATGACGAACAGGAAGCCGCCGAGCCAGAAGAAGAGCTTCTCGTTGCGGTCTTCGAAGCCGACGAGGACTGCACCCGCCGAGACAGAGCGAGACACCCGCCAGCGTGAGCATGTCGGGTGTCAGTTTCGTCTTCGCGACGCCTCGCATCGACCGGACGAGGATCTGCCGCGCGGCGGCTGTGTACTCCTGCTTGACCCGGTCGAGCTGATTGACGCGCGCCCCCTCGGAGTCCGGGGGCCGCCCGCGCTCGCTCATGCGCGCTGCGGACGCAGCGTGCGGACTCGTCGAAGGGCGAGTCCTGTCGCCACCGCCAGAGACGAACCCGGCGACGACGTCGAGCCAGTAGTGGTTGCCGGTGGAGATGACCGCGAACGAAACCCAGATTGGCCAAGCCAGCCAGAGCGCCTTTGCGAGTCGCGACCGCACGAGACCGAACATCACGATGCCGACGATCAGCGCGTCCATCGCGTGCAGGCTCGGCATGGCCGCGTACGGATTCGAGGCGAAGGAGATGAGGCCGCTGTCGTGGTTGATGGACGAAAACTGTCCAAGCGTGTCGACAAAGCCCCACTCGGGGAACATCCGCGGCGGCGCCGTAGGCATGAGGATGTAGCCGACGAGCCCCACGAGGTTCGCGGCGATGAGCCAGTTTCGGAATCCGGCAAACCGCTCGTGGTGGCGAAAGTAGACCCAGAGGAGCGTGACGCCGACAACGGCGAACTGCGAGAGCCAGTACGTGAACGAGGTGAGCGTTACGAGGATCGACGAGGTGTCGACGACCCGCTGGATGGCGGGCTCGAAGAGTGCACCCAGCTCGCGTTCTTGCCGCAGCACCCATTCGCCGTTCTGGAAGGCGCTCGCGACACTCCTGTCCGCCGCGCCACGCGCCACCTGGTAGACGACGTAGAAGCCCATCCAGATGACGAACTGGAGGCCTAGGTGCGCCCAGCCGCGTGGCAGGCGCCGCGATGTCTCGGCGACGAAGCTCGACACGAGGGGTCGATTCTAACGAGAGGCCACGTGCGTATGTCGACAACCCCCGGTCGAGGCACTCGGCCGTGCGGGCTTGCCCGATCAGCTCTCGTGATCGGGCAGGAGTGGGAATCGACTGGAGCTGATTGTGGTCTGTGGGCATCCTGCACCTATGGCTGCGCGGCACGGCGTGAGAGTGTGGGCTGCCCTGGCGACCGTGTACGTCGTCTGGGGCTCGACGTTCATCGCGCTGGCGATCGCCGTCCGAGATCTCCCTCCGTTCACAGCTATGGCGGTTCGCCATCTCGTCGCGGGCGGCCTTCTGCTCGCGTTTGCACTCCCTCGCCGGGACGGGGCTCACGACCGCATCGGTCGGCCGCAGATCGTCGCAGCTTTCATCTTCGGCGGTCTTCTCTTCGTTACCGGCCACGGTGCTCTCGCTTGGGCCCAGCAGACCGTTCCTGCCGGTGTCGCCGCGCTCCTCGTCGGGACGATCCCGATTTGGATGGTGCTGTTCGACCGTGTTGCCTTCGGACGTCGGCTTCAGGTCTCGACCTACGCCGGAATCGCACTGGGCTTCGCGGGGCTCGCATTCCTCTTCGACCCGTTCGGCGATGGCTCCGTCGACCGCCTGGGAGCCCTCGTGATCGTGCTGAGTGCGATGTGCTGGGCTGCAGGATCGTTGTACTCGCGCGGCGCTCCCCTCCCCAAGCGCCCGCTGGTCTCCGCCGGTCTGGCTTCCGTCTGCGGGGGAATCCTCTTGACGGCGTACTCGCTTTTGTCGGGAGAGTTCGGGGAAGCTGAGTGGACGCGTGACGCGACTCTCGCCCTCGGCTATCTCGTCGTCGCGGGCAGCCTCGTCGGCTTCTCGACCTACGTCTGGCTGCTCCGCTCGGCGCCGACGTCGCTCGTGTCCACCTACGCGTACGTCAACCCGATCGTCGCCGTCTTCCTCGCGTGGGTGCTGCTCGGCGAGGAGATCACGGTGCAGATGATCGTTGCCGGTGCTGCGGTGCTCGTCTCCGTCGCCACGATCCTGCGCTCGAGCCGGACAACGGTCGAGCCGGGGCGGGGCTTGCTCAAGCGGCGCGCTCTGGCTGGCGCGCCTGCGTCGGAACCGACGGCGTAAGTGCTTCCCACCGTACGTACAGCCACGCTTCGCGCGGTTGTGAACACTTCGCATGCCGTCGTCCTCAGTCGCGCCAATATTCTTGAATATTGGCGCTCCCTGCGTCCTAGGCCTGCTCGGTTCTCACCGGCGAATTACGACTGTACGTACGGCGGAAAGCACTGAGCAGCTAGCCGCCGATGTACGACATCTCGACTTTGCGCAGGCTTCCGGTCTCCTCGGTGCGAAGCTCGGAGTAGCGGTCGGTTCGCCGCTCCCACACTGCCCTGATCGCCGCGTCGAGCTCTTCGTCGGTCGCACCCGAGCGGAGGATCGCGCGGAGATCGTGGCCTCGGATCGCGAAGAGACAGGTGTAGAGCTTTCCGTCCGCCGACAGCCGCGCACGCGTGCAGTCACCGCAGAACGGCTGGGTCACCGACGCGATCACTCCGATCTCTCCCGCTCCGTCGCGGTAGCGATAGCGCTGCGCGACCTCGCCGCGATAGGCGGCCTCGACGGGCTCAAGCGGGAACTCGGCGCCGATGGCAGTCACGATCTCGGCTGCGGGAACGACGTCGTCGAGTCGCCATCCGTTGGTCGCGCCGACGTCCATGTACTCGATGAACCGCACAGCGTGACCAGTGCCGCGGAACCGGCGTGCGATGTCGACGACCGAGCCCTCGTTGAGCCCACGCTTCACGACGACGTTTACCTTCACGGGCAAGCCGGCGTCCGCTGCGGCATCGATCCCCGCAAGGACGCGTGCGACCGGGAAGTCGACGTCGTTCATGGCGCGGAAGACCTCGTCGTCGAGAGAGTCGAGGCTGACGGTCACACGAGTGAGGCCTGCGTTCGCGAGCGCCTCGGCCTTCTGAGCGAGGAGAGCCGCGTTCGTCGTCAGGGTGAGATCGAGGTCGCCGAGGGCGGCAAGCCGAGCGACGAGGTCTTCGACGTCTCGCCGCAGGAGGGGCTCGCCACCGGTGAGACGAAGCTTGTGAACGCCGAGGTCGACGAAGACCCGGGCCGCGCGCTCGATCTCCTCGAAAGTAAGCAGCTCCCGTCTGGGCAAGAAGCGGTAGTCGCGGCCGAAGACCTCCTTGGGCATGCAGTAGACGCAGCGGAAGTTGCAGCGGTCCGTGACCGAGATCCGGAGATCGCGCAGCGGTCGGCCGAGCGTGTCGATGAGACCCATCGGGAAGAGCGTAGAGAATCCGTGCGGTGACTCGGCGTGGCCCTCTTCTCGCCCTCGTCGGCGTCACCGCGATCTGGGGCGTCACGTTCGTCCAGGTTCAGGACGCTCTCGCCCTCTATCCGCTCTTCGCGTTCCTCGCGGTGCGCTTTGCGATCTCGACGGTCGCACTCGCTCCCTTTGCCTGGAAGTCACTGCGAACGCTTCCGCGCGAGGGGTACGTCGCCGGGACCGGGGTCGGGCTCCTGCTTGCCGCGGCGTACGGGCTACAGACGGCCGGCCTCGAGCTGACCACGGTCGCCAGCACCGGGTTCATCACTGGGCTCTACGTCGTCTTCACTCCTCTGCTTGCACTCGCGCTCTTCGGGACGCGTGTGCCCCGTGCGCTGTGGGCCGGCGTCGTGCTGGCGGTGGTCGGGCTTCTGCTCTTGAGCGGTGTCCCCGGCGGATCGGCGCTGGGAAACGCGCTCGTCCTGGCGAATGCGGTGTTCCAGTCGTTCCAGATCACTGCGATGGAGCGCTATGCGCCCCGCTACGACCCGCGAGCGCTGACGTTCCTGCAGATGGCGACGTCGTTCGTCGGCTTCACGATCATCGCCGCGTCGCTAGGCCAGCTCGAAGTACCGCGCGGTGGGACGGTCTGGGGGGCGCTCCTCGTCACGGGGCTCTTCGCCGGCGCGCTCGGCTACCTCATCGCCACCTGGGTGCAGGCGCAGACCACGGCGGCGCGTGCCGCACTCGTGTTCACGTTGGAGGCGCCCTTTGCCGCGCTGTTTGGAGTCCTGCTCGCCAACGAGGTGCTCGGATGGGCGGGCTGGGTGGGCTGCGCGGTGATGATGACGGGGATCCTGCTCGCGGAGCCGTCCGCAGCACGGGCCCTCCGACGGATCGCCGGCCAAGGCGGCCGCTGAGCTGTGGACGCGGTCCTACTCGCGATTGCCTCGGCCATCCTCTTCGGCGCGACGACCGTGGCGATGCGCTGGGCGTTTCGGCGGGGCGCGCTTGCCGAAGGCGGGGCGCTGTTCACGGTCCTGGTCGCGCTCGGCGTCGTGCTGCCGTTCGCGGCGGCACAGGGCGGATTCACGACGGGGGTATGGCCGTTCCTGCTCGCGGGGCTGCTCGGTCCCGGGCTCTCGCAGTTCCTGTTCACGTTCGCGGTACGTGAAGCGGGAGCCGCACGGACGTCGGTCGTCATCGGTATGGCGCCGCTTTTCTCGATCGCGATCGCGGTCGTCCTCCTCGGCGAGCCGCTCGAGGCCGCACTCGTCACTGGTGCCGCGCTCATCGTGGCGGGCGGGTTCCTGCTCGTCAGCGAGCGAGAGCGGCCGGAGTACGTTCGACAGCGCGGGCTCGCGCTGGCGCTCATGGCCACGATCGTGTTCGCGAGCCGCGACAACCTGATCCGGTGGCTTTCGGTCGACACGGATGTGTCACCTGGCGTCGCCGCGATCTCAACGCTCGCTGCGGGGGCTGCATTGATGACGGTGTTCGTCGTCGTCGGCCGCGCTCCGGTCCGGGCACAGGATGCGCGCGCGTTCGCGCCTGCCGGCGTGTTGTTCGGCCTCTCGTACGTCCTGCCTGTTCGAGGCGTATTACCGGGGCCTGGTGACCGTCGTCTCGCCGCTCGTCGCCACCGAGTCGCTATGGGGTGTCGCGCTCGCGGCGATCGTTCTCGGAAGATCGGAACGCGTCGGGCTTCGCCTAGTCGCAGGGGCTGCGCTCGTGGTCTGCGGCGGTGTGTTGATCGGGGTGTACCGCTAGCCGCGCAGGCGCTGCTCGATCCGCTCGAGCCGCTCTTCGATTCGGGCGAGCGACTCGTGGACCGCCGGATACTCCGCGAGCTCGCCCTCCCGCCGTATGCGCTGCGCGCGGGCGACGAAGCCCGACGTGACTATCGCCGTGACGAGGGAGACCACTGCCAGGCCGAACACCATCACGAAGACTGCGACGACCCGGCCCCCGTCCGTCGAAGGTACGACGTCGCCGTAGCCGACAGTCGTCACCGTCTGGGCCGCCCACCACAGGGCGTCTCCGAACGAGTCGAAGCTGTTCGGCGAGAAGACCTCGACGAAGAAGGCAGAGCCAACCGTCACGACGAACCGTGACTGCGGCGAGGTAGGGGATGACCCGCCCGGTCGTCGCCGCGCGCTCCATCCTCGCAATCCGACGCTCCGAGAAGATCGGCATCGCAGACGGGTTCGGCTGGCGCTTCGGTTCTCCTTTGCCGAGGATCTGCTACGGTAACACTCAGATTTTCGACATCTAAGGACTCAAGAACAAGGAGAGACCATGGCAAAGACCATCGGCATCGACCTCGGCACGACCAACTCCTGCATGGCCGTCCTCGAGGGATCGGAGCCCACCGTCATCCCGAACGCCGAGGGCGGACGCACAACGCCGTCCGTCGTCGCCTTCGGTCGTGACGGCCAGCGGCTCGTCGGCGCGCCCGCAAAGCGACAACAGGTCACGAACCCGCGGAACACGATCTTCTCGATCAAGCGGTTCATGGGCCGCAAGTACGAGGAGGTCTCCGAGGAGATGAAGATCGTCCCCTACGAAGTTGCCAAGGGGCCGAACGAGGACGTTCGCGTGAAGGCGGAAGGCAAGGAGTACGCGCCGCCGGAGATCGCCGCGATGATCCTGCAGAAGCTGAAGGCGGATGCGGAGGCGTATCTCGGCGAGCCGGTCACGGACGCCGTTGTGACCGTGCCTGCGTACTTCAACAACGCTCAGCGCGAGGCGACCAAGGACGCCGGCAAGATCGCCGGCCTGAACGTCCTTCGCATCATCAACGAGCCCACCGCTGCGGCGCTCGCGTATGGACTCGACAAGGAGGGCGCGGAGCAGACCATTCTCGTCTTCGACCTCGGCGGCGGCACCTTCGACGTGTCCGTGCTCGACCTCGGTGACGGCGTGTTCGAGGTGAAGGCGACGAACGGCGACAACCACCTCGGAGGAGACAACTTCGACAAGGCGATCGTCGACTGGATGATCGCGGAGTTCAAGCGCGACCAGGGGATCGATCTCGGTCAGGATCCGATGGCGCTCCAGCGCCTGTACGAGGCAGCCGAGAAGGCGAAGATCGAGCTGTCGTCGACGATGACGACGCAGATCAACCTCCCGTTCGTCACGGCGACGCCGGAAGGGCCGAAGCACCTCGATCTCCAGCTCACGCGGGCGAAGCTCGACGAGCTCACGCACGCACTTCTCGAGCGCACGGTCGAGCCGACGAAGCAGGCCATCGCCGATGCCGGTCTCAAGGCCGACGACATCGAGCACGTCGTCCTCGTCGGCGGCATGACTCGCATGCCATCCGTGCAGGAGAAGGTGAAGGAGCTCATCGGCAAGGATCCGCACAAGGGCGTCAACCCGGACGAGGTCGTCGCCATCGGCGCTGCGATCCAGGCCGGAGTCCTCAAGGGTGAGGTCAAGGACGTCCTGCTGCTCGACGTGACGCCGCTGTCGCTCGGCATCGAGACGAAGGGTGGCGTGTTCACGAAGCTCATCGAGCGCAACACGACGATCCCGACTCGCAAGTCGGAGGTCTTCACGACCGCTGAGGACAACCAGCCCTCGGTCGAGATCCACGTCGCCCAGGGCGAGTCGGAGATGGTCGCCTTCAACAAGACGCTGGGCAAGTTCCAGCTCGTGGGTATCCCGCCCGCGCCGCGCGGCACGCCGCAGGTCGAGGTCTCGTTCGACATCGACGCGAACGGCATCATCAACGTGTCGGCGAAGGACCTCGGAACGGGGAACGAGCAGCAGATCCGTATCGAAGGAGGGTCGGGCCTCTCGGGCGACGAGGTCGAGCGGATGATCTCCGAGGCCGAGGCACACGCCGACGAAGCGCACCGGTTGCACGAGCTCGCCGACGCTCGGAACACAGGAGAGCAGCTCGCCTATCAGACGGAACGCACGCTCGCGGAGCATCGCGACAAGCTGCCCGAGGCGGAGGCTTCGACGATCGAAGGTCGGATCATGGAGCTGAAGCAGGCTCTCGAGGGCTCGGACGTCGCGGAGATCAGGGCCAAGACGGAGGCACTCGAGGCGGCTTCTCGCTCGCTCGCGGACGCGATCTACGCGCAGGCGTCCGCGCAGACGGCCCCGCCGCCGTCCGGAAACGGCGACTCGTCGGAGGACGAAGTCGTCGAGGACGCCGACTTCGAGGTCATCGACGAAGAAGAGACAGCGAAGTCGTGACTTCGGGGCGCATAGAGCCACCTGCGGGCGCTAAGGCCGACGCCGAGGTCGCGCGCGGCGAGTTTGAGCACGGCGGGCTGAGTGACGCTCTGTCACAAGGCCCGCCTGCCGACCTCGAAGGCCGACTCGCCGACGCGGAGGCGAAACGAGACGAATATCTCGACCTCCTCCAGCGCGTCCAGGCCGAGTTCGAGAACTACCGCAAGCGGGCTGCGCGGGACCAGGAGCGCCTCGTCGGGCACGCCCACGAGCGGCTGGTCAAGGAGCTTCTTCCGATCCTCGACGATCTGGAGCGGGCGGCAAAGCCGCCTGTCCGCGATAGCGGACCAAGGGAGGGGGTTCGGGGGAACCGTGAGGTGGTTCCCCCGACGACGTTCGATCAGCCCGATCTGCAGTCCGAGTCCGAGGCAGTGCGCGAAGGCGTGAAGCTCGTCGAGCAGTCGCTGCGAAAGGCACTCGTGAAGGAGGGGCTCGTCGAGATCGAGACTGACGGACAGTTCGACCCTCACGTCCACGAGGCGCTCTTGAGCAAGCCTCACGAGCACGCTGAGCCGGGCTCTGTGCTCGAGGTCGTCCAGCGCGGATATCGCCTCGGCGACAAGGTGGTCAGACCGGCTCGGGTGATCGTCGCGGAATGACGCGCAGCCCGTACGAAGTGTTGGGCGTCCCGAAGAACGCGTCCGACGACGAGATCAAGAAGGCGTACCGGAAGCTCGCTCGTCAGTACCACCCGGACCGCAACCCGAACGATGCACACGCGGAGGAGCAGTTCAAGGAGGTGCAGTCCGCCTACGACCTCCTCTCCGATTCCGAGAAGCGTCGAGCGTACGACACGTTCGGCTCTGAAGGCCCTCGCGGCTTTCCCGGCGACGGCGCCGACGTGGGCGGAGCCCGGTTCCAGGAGTTCAACCTCGGCGACCTCGGTGACCTCTTCGGCGGCATGTTCGGCGGCGGCACGCGGCAGCGTGGCGGGAGTCGGCGGCCGATACGTGGCGACGATCTCGAGGCGCACGTGAGGATCTCTTTCGAAGACTCGCTCAAGGGCGCTCAGGTGCGGATCCCGGTTGAGGTCGAGACCGCATGCTCCGTCTGCCACGGGACCGGTGCGGAGCCCGGCACCTCGCCTGTCGTATGCCCTCAATGTGGAGGGCGCGGTGTCGTCTCCGATTCGCAGGGGCTCTTCGCGTTCTCGCAGCCCTGCCCACGTTGTCAGGGGAACGGCACGATCATCGAGAAGCCTTGTCATAACTGCCGAGGCACTGGACGCGAGCGAAAGACCAAGCGGTATGCAGTCACGATCCCGGCAGGAGCGCGAAGCGGCACGCGAATCAGACTGAAGGGCAAGGGCGAGGCAGGGCGCAACGGTGGCCCGGCGGGCGATCTGTACGTGGTCGTCGAGGTCGAGCCGTCACCCCTGTACGAGCGGCGTGGCGCCGACCTCGTCCTCGACGTCCCGGTGACGTTCGCGGAGGCTGCGCTCGGCGCGAGCGTCGAGATTCCGACTCCGGATGGCTCCGTCGCACTCAAGATCCCCGCAGGGACGGAGAGCGGAAAGCTCTTGCGAGTGAAAGGCCACGGCGCGCCCCAGCTCAAGGGAAACGGCCGCGGCGATCTTCTCGCGCGCGTGAAGGTGACGATCCCCAAGAAGCTGAGCAAGGCGGAACGGGATGCGCTCGAGGGGTACCAGAAGGTGTCGCGCGAGAATCCCCGGGAGCAGGTGTTCGCCTCGTGACCGCGCCGGCGCGGAGCTGGTGGCCGGCGATTCTGGCGCTCGGCGTCGGGTTCACCATCCTGAACCTCGTCGAGCTTGCCCTCGTCGATGGCGGTTGGCCTCAGATCGTCGGGGTCGTCATCGGCTGCGCGCTGGTGGCTTTCGGAATCGCCCGGCAGCGTGGCTGGGAGCGGGTGCGGCGCTGATGCCCGAGCGCCCGCGCTACATGATCTCGGTTGCCGCAGAGCTCGTCGAGATGCATCCGCAGACGCTACGGCTCTACGAAGCAAAGCGCCTCGTGCGACCCGCTCGGAGCCCAGGTGGCACTCGCCTCTACTCGGACGGGGATATCGAGCGGCTGCGGCTTATCCAGCGGCTGACGACCGAGTTGGGACTGAACCTCGCCGGCGTCGAGCAGGTGCTCCGTCTTCAGGACGAGTTGAATCGCGCGAGAGCACGCATAGAGCGGCTGGAGCGTGAGCTGCGGGCAGAGATCGCCTCCGTCCACAAGTCATACAAGCGCGAGGTTGTCGTCTACCGACCCTCGCAACACCCGGCGAGGAGGAGCTGACCATGGACTTCAACCGGCTGACGCTCAAGTCGCAAGAGGCCGTCGCAGGCGCGCAAGAGCTTGCCCGCCGGATGGGCAATCCTGAGCTCACTCCGGACCATCTCACCATCGCCATCCTCGACCAGGAGCTGCCGCGCACGCTCGTCGATCGAGCCGGCTACGGAGCGGCAGATCTCCGCGCGGAGGCCGAGGCGCGACTCCAGCAGCAACCGACGACCTCCGGCGGGAATGTCCAGCCGCAGGCGTCAGCCCGGTTCAGCCGTGTTCTCGATCGGGCGTTCGACGAGATGCGCGAGCTCGGTGACGAGTTCGTTTCGGTCGAGCACCTGCTGCTTGCGCTCGACGTGGTTCCACGGGACGCTTTGCTCGCGGCGCTTCAGGAGGTGCGCGGCGGGCAGAACGTGACGTCCCAGGATCCCGAGGGCACCTACCAGGCGCTCGAGAAGTACGGGCGCGATCTGACCGCTCTCGCCGAAGCGGGCAAGCTCGATCCGGTCATCGGCCGCGACGAGGAGATCCGGCGCGTCATCCAGGTTCTCTCCCGGCGGACGAAGAACAACCCGGTGCTGATCGGAGAGCCCGGCGTCGGGAAGACGGCGATCGTCGAGGGGCTCGCTCAGCGCATCGTTGCCGGCGACGTGCCGGAGGGGCTGAAAGGGAAGCGCGTCTGGGCGCTCGACCTCGGGGCGCTGCTCGCGGGCGCGAAGTACCGCGGCGAGTTCGAGGAGAGGCTCAAGGCGGTCCTCGCGGAGATTCAGAACGCAGCGGGCGAGATCATCCTCTTCATCGACGAGCTGCACACGATTGTCGGTGCAGGCGCTGCCGAAGGCGCGGTCGACGCGGCCAACATGCTGAAGCCGATGCTCGCTCGCGGCGAGCTCCGCGCCGTCGGTGCGACGACGCTCGACGAGTACCGCAAGCACATCGAGAAGGACGCCGCGCTGGAGCGGCGGTTCCAGCCCGTCTTCGTCGGTCAGCCGACGGTCGCGGACACGATCGCGATCCTGCGCGGGCTCAAGGAGCGCTACGAGGCGCACCACGGCGTCGAGATAAGGGACTCCGCGCTCGTCGCCGCGGCCGTGCTCTCCGACCGCTACGTCTCGGACCGGTTCCTCCCCGACAAGGCGATCGACCTCGTCGACGAGGCCGCCTCACGGCTGAGGATGGAGATCGACTCCTCGCCGGTCGAGCTCGACGAGGCAGATCGGCGTGTCCGCCAGCTCGAGATCGAGCTGGCGGCAATGGCCAACGAGCCCGACGACGTGCGTTCGCCCATCGAACGCGAGCTCGCCGAGGCGCAGTCGCGCCGTGACGAGCTCGCTGCGCGCTGGTCGCGCGAGAAGGAGGGATTGCAGCGCGTCGCGGAGATCAAGCGGCAGATCGACGAGCTGCGCATGGAGGCCGAACGGGAGGAGCGCCAGGGCAACCTCGCCCGGGTCGCCGAGATTCAGTACGGAGTCCTCCCGGAGCTCGAGAAGGAGCTCGCGGAGCGCGAGGATCGGGTCGAGACACCCATGGTGAAGGAGGAAGTCGACGAGGACGACATCGCCGCGGTGGTCGCCTCCTGGACTGGGATTCCCGTCTCGCGGCTGCTAGAGGGCGAAGTCGAGAAGCTCATCCACATGGAAGAGCGGCTCCATCAGCGGGTCGTCGGTCAGGACGCAGCGGTCGAAGCCGTCGCGAACGCGCTTCGCCGGGCGCGCTCAGGGCTCCAGGATCCGAACCGGCCCATCGGCTCGTTCATCTTCCTCGGCCCGACGGGCGTCGGCAAGACCGAGCTCGCCCGCGCGCTCGCCGAGTTCATGTTCGACGACGAGCGTGCCCTCGTCCGGCTCGACATGTCCGAATACCAGGAACGCCACACCGTCGCCCGGCTCATTGGCGCGCCGCCTGGGTACGTCGGCTACGAGGAAGGTGGACAGCTGACCGAAGCCGTTCGGCGCCGCCCGTACGCGGTACTCCTCCTCGACGAGATCGAGAAGGCGCACCACGAGGTGTTCGACGTCTTGCTGCAGCTGCTCGACGACGGACGGCTGACCGACGGCCAGGGGCGAACGGTCGACTTCCGCAACACCGTCGTGATCATGACCTCGAACATCCGCTCGATGAACGAGCTCCGGGACCGCTTCCGGCCCGAGTTCCTCAACCGCGTCGACGAGGTCGTCACGTTCGAGCCTCTCACCCGTGAGCAGCTCGCCGACATCGTCGAGCTCCAGCTCGCACGGCTTCGCGAGCGGCTTGCGGAGCGCAAGATCGAGCTCGAGCTGACAGACGCCGCGAAGGAGCTGCTCGCCGAGGAGGGCTGGGATCCGGCGTACGGCGCCCGGCCGCTCAAGCGGGCGATTCAGCGGCTGCTCGAGAACCCCCTCGCGGGAGCGCTTCTCGAGCGGCGGTTCGTCGAGGGCGACACCGTCCTCGTCGACGTTCGGGACGGCGAGCTCGTGTTCGAGCGCGCCGAGGTCGAGGCGCCGACCGTCGCGTAAGCCTTACGCGATGTCTGCGAAGAACTCGGCCTGACCGGTGACGGGCGGGGCGCCGTAGATGAAGAGGACGAGCTCCTCGTCCCCGGTGTTCCGCAGCTGGAGAGCCGTCCCGGGCTCGACGACGAGGACGCTGCCACGCGAGAGCTCGTGCCGCTCGGGCGGATCGCCGAGATCCACAGTCAGCGCTCCCTCCAGCACGACGAAGACCTCTTCCTGCGCATGGTCGGCGTGGCGCTTGCCCTTCGCGCCCGGCGGGTAGCGCCAGATGTTGGCCCGAGACTGCGTCATCGAGTCGGAGAGCCTCGCCACGAAGCGTGGGTCGTCGTCGCCGCGAGGCACCCACTCCACCTCGGATTGCCTGAAGATCGTGTAGCTCACGATCGGAGTATCAACGAAGGAGGACCGCCTGGCCCGGCCTGTTCGCGCCGCTCGTACGGGCGTACGATCGGCGAGTCATGTCCGCTGTCATCGGACGGGAGGCTGAGCTTGCTTCTCTCCGCGACTTCGTCACCGGGGTCTCCGAGGGAGCGTCGGCATTCGTTCTCGAAGGCGACGCCGGAGTGGGGAAGACGACGATTTGGCGAGCAGGTGTCGCCGAAGCTCAGGAGTCTGGGCTTCGCGTGCTGCAGGCGTTGCCGGCCGAGAGCGAGACGGCGCTCAGCTTCTCGGGGATCGGCGATCTGCTCGACCCTGTGCTCGACGAGGCCCTGGCCCCGCTCCCCGCCGGGCAGAGGCGAGCACTCTCCCGGGCACTCGTTCTCGACGAGGACGAAGGCCCAACACCTGATCCGCACGCCGTCGGAGTCGCGCTGCTCACCGCGTTGCGCGCGCTCGCCGAACAGCAGCCACTCGTCGTCGCGATCGACGATGTGCAATGGCTCGACCCCGCATCGGCCAGCGCACTCGCGTACGCAGGAAGACGATTACGCGCAGAGCGGGTCGGCGTTCTGGCCTCACGTCGCACCGGACTCGAGAGCACACTGCTCGACGAGCTGAGGCGCTCGCTTCCCGGCGAGCGATTCACCGATACCGATGTCGGCCCCTTGGCGGCCGGAGCTCTGCACCGCGTCGTCCAGGATCACCTGGGTGTCGTCCTGCCGCGGCCGCTTCTCGCCGAGGTGCATCGAGGCAGCGGGCGGGAACCCGTTCTACGCCCTCGAGATCGTGCGCATGCTTCGCCGCTCGGGCGTCTCCGTCGAGGCGGGTCAACCTCTGCCCGTGCCGGAGTCCCTGCACGAGCTCGTCCACGGCCGTCTCCAAGCGCTCCCGCCAGAGAGCCGCGACTATCTGCTCGCGGCCGCTGCTCTCTCGCACCCGACGGTGAGCATCGTCGAAGCCGCGACGGGCGTCAGGCGCGACGACGGCCTCGCTCCGGCACTCGAAGCTCGTGTCGTCGTGCTTGACGGCGACCGGATCCGGTTCACTCACCCGCTGCTCGCTGCTGGTGCGTACGAGCTGGCCGATCCCCGCGTCGCGCCGAGATCCACGCCCGGCTCGCCGAGCTCGTCGAGAATCCGGAGACGCGTGCGTGGCAGTTGGCCGCCTCGGTGGACGAGCCGGACGAAGTTGTCGCCGCGGCGCTCGAGGACGCCGCACTGCATGCACGGGGAGAGGGGCTCCGCGGCCGGCGGGGCTTCTGCTCGAGCGCGCGGCGGCGCTGACGCCTGCCGACCGAGCTCGCCGGAAGCGTCGCGTCGTGGCAGCGGCGGCGGCACACCACTGAGGCCGGTGACTCACCGACGCGCCCGCGGCGCTGCTCCGTGACCCTGCTCTCGAGCAGGCACGCCGGGCCCGAGCGGGCAGGGCGCTTGTGCCTCTCGCCCGCGTGCGCTCGTACGACGACGCCTCAGAGGCGCCGGAGCTCTTTCGTCCAGGCAGTCGAGGAGGCCGAGCGGCGATCGCGAGATCCTCGCGGTCGCGCAGGAGGGTCTTGCTGGGATGCTGTTTCGGCTGCGCGAGGGTCTCGACGAGATCGGTCGAGCGTCCGCACGAGCGCCGCAGATCGGCTCGCGCCCATGATCTCGGTGAAGCATGGCTCGCAGCGAAGCACTTGCCACGAAGGTTCGTCATCGGAGGCGGCGCTCGGGTCGCCGAGATGCGGCGGCGACTTCGGAGCAGGCCCTGGCGCTTCAGTCCTCGTGCGCGGACCGGCCGATTCTCCGCGCAGCCTCGCTCCTGTCGCGGTTGTCGCAGTTCTGGCATGACGATCTCCTCGAGGCGCCCGCGACGCTCTTACGTGGAGATGTGCGGCGCAAGCGACGAGCTCGGCGATGAGAGCTCGATGCCGTATATCCGTGTGATGCTCGGTCAGATCGACTGTGCTTTCGGGCGACCTCGAGTCAACGCTAGAGGGAGGCGCGCTCGAGGGTCAAGTGCTCGCGAGCAGGCCGGGCAGCGGACACTGCTCGGCTATGTCCTCGCGCTTCGCGCTCTCGCCGAGGCGCACCGCGGCCGGGTCGACGACGCGACGGCTTCTGCGACTCCGGGCGCTCGAGCTAGTGCGCGAGACAAGTGGCGCGGCCCGCACGGAGCTCGTCGCCGCGGGCGCGCTTGGCCACCTGGAGCTCGCGCTCGGCGCCCCAGACGCTGCCGTTGCCCAGGCTCGAGCCCTGCGCGTCATCTTCGCTCGGCGGGAGGCGATCGCCGAACCCGGCGCGATTCTGCTTCGTCGTCGACCTACATCGAGGCGCTGATCGAGCTCGGTCGGCGTCGACGAGGCTGTCGAGCTGCTCGACTGGTACGAGGGGAACGCACGTGCGGCTCGAGCGCGCCTCTCGCGCTCGCGAACTGCATGCGCTGCCGGGGGTTTCTCGCTGCCTCCGATGCGAGGATCGATGACTCAGTAACAGCGTACGAGGAAGCACTCACGTGGCATCGAACGAGTCGAGGTCTCCCTCTCGATCGCGGTCGGACGCTGCTCGCTCTTGGTGCGGCGCAACGAAGGATGAGGCGCCGGCGCGAGGCACGCGGGACCCTCGAGGCAGCCCTTGCCCTCTTCGAGCGAATCGGTGCCGAACTGTGGGCGGGGCGAGCCCGCGCCGAGCTGCGGCGGATCAGCGGCCGCGCCCCTTCTCCCGGCGCCCTAACTCCTGCAGAAGAGCGCGTCGCCGCCCTCGTGGCTGAGGGAAAGACGAACCGCGAGGTCGGAGCAGCCCTTTTCCTCTCCGAGCGCACGGTCGAGGGGCATCTGTCCCACGTGTTCGGGAAGCTCGGAGTGCGCTCGAGGAGCCAGCTGACCCGCGCGCTCGCCTCCGACGCGACACCGGTGGCCACTACCTCAAACGCAAGCGATTCCCCCGCTACACCCGACTCCTCCGCTCGCTAGCGCAATTTCCTTCCGAGGGGCTAGAACGGGCGTACGATCGGCGGGACATGTCCGCTGTCATCGGCCGGGAGGCTGAGCTCGCGTCTCTCCGCGAGTTCGTCACCGGGGTCTCCGAGGGAGCATCAGCGCTCGTACTCGAAGGCGAGGCCGGAACGGGGAAGACGACGCTCTGGCGGGCTGGAGTCGAGGCGGCAGAGACGGCAGGGCTGTCGTGTGCTGCAGGCACAACCTGCCGAGAGCGAGACGGCGCTCAGCTTCTCCGCGCTCGGTGATCTCCTCGACCCCGTTCTCGACGAGGCGCTCGCACCGCTTGCGGCCGGACAGCGCTCTAGCGCTCGCGCGCGCACTCGTTCTCGAGGAGGTCGAGGGCCCGGCGCCGGATGCACACGCCGCCGGGGTCGCGCTCCTCAACGCGCTACGAGGCCTCGCAAGCACCCGCGACCTTCTCGTCGCCGATCGACGACGTGCAGTGGCTCGACGCGGCCTCCGCTAGCGGCGCTTGCGTACGCGGCGCGGACGACTGAGGGGCCGAGCGCGTCGGCATCCTGTCTCGCCCGCCGCGCGGGACTCGAGAGCTCGCTGTTGGACGAGCTGAGGCGAGACGCCGGCAAGTCGCTGCAGCGACCTCGACGTCGGGCCGCTCGATCCTCCTTCGCTTTGCACCAGGTCGTGCAGGCGCATCTCGGCGTCGCTCTACCTCGACCCCTTCTGGCGGAGGTGCACCAGGCCTCGGGAGGGAACCCGTTCTACGCGCTCGAGATCGTGCGCACGCTCGCTCGCTCGGGCGTCTCCGTCGAGGCCGGAAAGCCCCTACCCGTGCCCGACTCGCTCCATGAGCTTGTCCACGGCCGTCTGCTTGCCCTTGCCACCCGAGAGTCGGCGACTTCCTGGTCGCCGCTGCCGCGCATGCGCATCCGACCGATCTCGATCACCGAGACGGCGTCTGGTGTGAGCGAGCGACGAGGTCTCATGCCTGCTCTCGAGGCTCGCATCGTCGAGACTCGAGGGCGACCGGATCCGTTTCACCCATCCGCTGCTCGCCGCCGGCGCGCTACGAGACGGCGGATCCGCAGCGTCGTGCGGAGATCCACGCGCGCCTCGCCGAGCTGCTCGAGGATCCCGAAGCGCGCGCGTGGCAGCTGGCCGCGTCCGTTGACGAGCCGGACGAGGCTGTCGCGGCGGCTCTCGAGGACGCCGCGCAGCACGCGCGCGCTGCGCGGTGCACCTCGTCCTGCTGCGCTCCTCCTCGAGCGCGCCGAGCAGCTCACGCCACCGGTCACAGGACGAGACGCTGTGCGGAGAGCCGTGTCGAGGCCGCTTACCTGCACTTCGAGTCCGGTGACTCGCGACGGGCCGAGGCAAAGCTGCGCGACCTGATCGCGCCAGCTTCCGCCGGGCCGCAGCGGGCAAGCGCGCTTGTCGTGCTCGCGCGCATCCGCCTCGTACGACGGCACCTGACGAGGCGCCGAGAGCTCTTCGCCCACGTCGTCGACGAGGCGGAGCGACGATCGCCAGACGCTCGCAGTCGCCCACGAGGGCGCTCGCCGCGTGCAGTCATCTGGCGAGTCTCGAGCGATTCGACGAGGCAGTCGAACACACGGACAGTCGCAGTCGGCGCTGGCTGCACGAGCTCGGCGATGAGGCGCTCGCCGCTGACACGTTCCTGACCACGGCTCACGCGCGGAGACGCTGCTCGGTCGGCACGACTGCTGCGAGCGACGGCGCGAGCGGGCCTTGGCGCTCCAGGACACTCGCGGCGGACCGTCCGGTCCTGGATCAGCCGCTGCTCTCGCTCTGCGGAGTACTGGGCCTGGACCGACTCACTCGACTCGGGCGCGCGTCGCTCTCGCCGACCTGATGCAGCGCGCGCGACGAGCTCGGCGACGAGAGCGCTCGGCCGTGGCTCCTGGTCCTCCTCGGGCGAGGTCGAGCTGCGCTCTCGGCAATCTCGAGACGGCCCTCGAGCTCGGCGCGCGAAGGGTACGAGGCTCGCCGAGCAGTCCGGGCAGCCGACTCTTCGCTCGGGCTCAGCCTCGCACTCGAGGGCCTCGTCCAGGCGCAACTCGGCCGCACCGACGATGCGACGGCTGGCTGAGCGACGCAGGCGCTCGAGCTGGTGCACGAGACAAGTTCGTGCGCCCGTTGGATCTTCGCGTCGGCGCTCGGGCATCTCGCGCTCTCGCGCGGAGACCCTGACGGGGCGCTCCGCACGCTCGAGTCTGCTCGACGCCTTCGGCCGCGAGGCGATCGTGGAGCCTGGCGCCGTTCCCTTCATCGCCGACTACATCGAGGCGCTCATCGAGCTCGGGCCGCGTGACGAAGCACGCCGAGCGCTCGACGGCTACGAGGGAACGCGAGCGGCTCGAACGCGGTCGGGGCTCGCCACAGCGCGCGCTGTCGAGGCCTGCTCGTCGCTCAGGCCGGACGATCTCGGCGGCGCGGCTCGCGGCGTACGTGGAGGCTCTCGAGTGGCACGCGAAGGTCGAGCTTCCGCTCGAGCACGGACGCACGCTGCTCGCACTCGGCGCAGCGCAGCGCCGAGCAAAACGACGGCGCGAGGCGCGGGAGACGCTCGAGGTGGCGCTCGCTCATCTTCGAGCGCATCGGCGCTGAGCTCTGGGCGGAGCGTGCCCGCGCCGAGCTTCGACGGATCAGCGGCCGTGCGGCCACGCCGGGCGCGCTCACGCCCGCCGAGGAGCGCGTTGCGGTGCTCGTCGCCGAAGGAAAGACGAACCGCGAGGTCGCGGCAGCTCTCTTCTTGTCGGAGCGCACGGTCGAGGGGCACCTCTCGCATGTCTTCGCGCAAGCTCGGCGTCCGTTCGCGGACTGAGTTGGCCCGCAAGCTCTCGTCCCGTGCCACTCAGGTGGTCGCGGCGTCAAACCCAGGGGATTCCCCCGTTTCGGGCACGCCCTCCGCGCTCTAGCCTCGACTCAGGTGGTTACGAGGGCCACCAGGAGCAGAAAGAGGAGGAGCCATGACCCGCAAGATCTCACTCATCATCGGAATTGCAGTTGCGGCGCTGACCGTCGCTGTTCCTACCGCGTTCGGCGAAGGCAGGCTCGCCGGCTCGCAGGAACCGGACGCCGTCGCGTTCTTCAAGGCAAACGAGATGGCAACCATCGGCCATTCGAGCCGGGTGGCTGAAGGCGCTCAGGATTCGCGGTGAGGGCCTCCAGCGCTGTACGCTCGCGGCGAGAGCACGACCGGCTCGCTGAGCGGCTATCGCGAGGCGGGCGAGCGCGCTGTCCCGATCTCCGGAGCCCCTGTGGTTCAGCCGATCGACTCCGGCAACCAGCTCGAATGGCCGCAGATCGGAGTCGCGTTCGGAGTTGGAATCCTGCTCGCAGTCGGACTCGTGCTGACCTTCCGCCACATGCGAATCCGGCCGCTGGCTCACTGATACGGGTCACCTCACCTCGACCCGAGGTGCCACGACCGCCCCAAAGGGCGGTCATGGCGTGCGTGCCGGTTTACTTCTCACCGTGGGTGAGACGTTGAAGCCGTACCGCTCGAGCCCGGGCAGGCGCGCGCTCAATGCCCTCGTTCGACCGCTCGCTCGGCTCGGGCTGGTGGGGCCACGAACTCATCTCCTCACGGTGCAGGGGCGTAAGACCGGAAAGCTCTGGTCGACACCCGTTTCGATCGTGAAGCGCGGCGACGAGCGGTGGCTCGTCGCTCCGTATGGCGACCGAAACTGGGTCAAGAACGCGCGCGCCGCCGGGCAAGTCGAGCTTCGTCGCGGGCGTCGTCGCGAGCGTCTCGTCGTGGATGAGCTCCCGCCGGACGAGGCAGTTCCCGTCCTTCTCGAGTACTACCGAAGCTCGCGCGTCACGCGCCCCTTCTTTGAGGCCTCGCTCGACTCATCGGACGAGGAGTGGCTCGCGGAAGCGCCACGTCACCCGGTCTTCAGGCTCGACTTTCCTGCAACCGGCTCGCGCCGCTCGGCGACGATCGCGGAGCCGTAGGATCAGCGAACGAGACCATGGCCAAGTCCAAGGAAACGACCGAGATTCTCCTGGTTGCCGCGACCGAGATCGAGCTGTGTGAACGCCCTGGGCTCGTGTGTGGTGTCGGGCCGATCGAGGCGGCGGTCGCCACTGCCCGAGAGCTGGCCCTCCGGCCACCACCGGCCGTGCTCCACGTCGGAATCGCAGGCGCGCGTGGAATCACCCCGGGCGGCCTCGTCATCGGCAGCGATGCCGTCTATTGCGACATCTCGGCGGAGATTCCCGTCGTGGAGCGCGTGGAGCCGGACGCCGGGCTCCTTGCGTCCGTGCGCGAGGCGGTTCCCGAGGCTCTCGTCCTGCCGATCGGTACGAGCGCTGCCGTCGGTGGATCCGGCCGCGACGCTCACCGCGAGCTGCGCGTGGAGGCGATGGAGGGCTTTGCCGTTCTGCGGGCCTGCGCGCTTGCGGGCGTCCCGGCGATCGAGGTCAGGGCGATCTCGAACGAGCTCTCGGAAGGAGACCGCGCGCGCTGGAGGATCGGACGCGCGCTCGAGGCGATCTCGGACGCACTGCCCCGGCTCCTCGCTGCCGCAGCGAAGTAGCGTTCCGCCGCATGGCGCGCGGAGCGAAAGCAAAGCGGGACTTGCCATCGCCGCTCCCGCCGGAGCGGCGGACCGTCGGCCAGCTCGTCGCCGAGTCGATCCGGTTGTACGGCCAGCACTTCTTGCGCGCGCTTTCGCTCGGAATCGTCGTCGGCGTGATCAACCAGCTGACCGTGGGGATCGACAGAGCTGCGGTCGCAGTGATCCTGGTCGGCGCCGCGCCGGTCTTCGCGACCGCGTACGCCTACGCCACCGTGCTCGTGACCGGAAGGAGCGCGCCGCTTCGATCGTGGCTCGTCGCTGTGGCCGCCGGCACGGTCGTCTTCGTGCCCGCAGCTCTCCTCTTTCCATGGTTCGCGCTCGCGAGCGTCCTCTGGCTGGCATTGATCGGGCTCGCGGTGCCGGCAGCGATGGTCGAGGAAGCATCGTTCACAGGCTCGCTGCGACGGGGTCTCGAGCTAGCACGCGTGGACTACATCCACGCGGCGGGGTCGCTGGCGACGCTCGTCATCCTGTTCTTCCTGATGCGCCTCGGCCTGGCGTTCCTGCTCGAGTCGCAGGCCGACAACACCGTGCGGACGGCGATCTTCCTCTCGGATGTCGTTCTCGCCCCGCTGCTCTTCCTCGGCGGCGCGCTCCTGTACGTCGACCAAGACGCTCGGTTACGCTCGCGCGGCGAAGCACAACGAGAGGAGTGAGATGCCGACCTACCTCATGCTGACGACGCTGACCGAGAAGGGCGTACAGACGCTGCACGCGAATCCCGACCGCCTCCGCGAGGTCAATCGAGACGTGGAGGAGATGGGCGCCAAGGTGCTGCATCAGTGGGCAGCGCTCGGTGCGTACGACTTCGTCAACATCGTCGAGGCGCCCGACGACATGACGATCGCGCGGGTCTCGGTCGCGCTCGGGGCGCGCGGGAGCGCGAAGCTCGAGTCGCTTCCGCTTCTCCCCGTGGAGGAGCTCCTCGAAAGCTTCAAGTAGGGAGGCTTGCCTCGCTCGCGTCAGAGCGCGAGAAAGCCGGTGGTGCGCGGCTCGATCTGAAGTGGGCTTTCGGGCAGGCCTGATCGAGGCTCGAGATTGAACTCGCGGGGTGCGACGTCGTTCGGGGTGTCCGGGTGGAACAGCGATGCGAGGAGCTGGATCTGGCCTCGTCCAGGGCCGAGCTCCCACTGGCCGCCGCCGTACGCGCCGACCCCATGCGCCTCGCAGTAGTCGTAGGCGGCAAAGAGTCGCTCGACGGAGCCAAAACGCGAGGGCTTGACGTTCACCGTGCGAGGCGGCCACGGAAGCGTCTCGATGTCCTCCACCGAGTGAATGATCGCGTCCCAGGTGACGCGATCGCGATGCGGCTCGAGCACAGGTTCCGTCTCGGCAGTGAGGGCAGGATCCTCGAGCCATGCGTCCGGCAGCCCCTCGGCCACGAGCCGGTAGAGCGCCTCATCGGGCGGCGTCTCGACCACCGTGCCTCTGTAGTGCCCCTTGAAGTCGACTGAATCGACGGCGCCGGTGGTGGCGAGCTCGGCTACGAGCGCGTTGTCCCACGCGGAGTTCGCGTCGAGCTTGAAGCGCATGCTCCCGTAGAGCTCCAGCCAGGCGTGGAGGCGCTCGGTCGACGGAGGCTCGCCGAGCGTCATGGAGACGACGAACTGGACCGGTTTGGCCTCTCGGCGAACGGCCTGGCCGAGTGACATCCGAGCCTGGCGGAGCGCGAGGTCGAGGCCGGCGCTCTCGAAGGCCCAGCGCCGATAGTCGCGATATGCGTGCTGCGCCGGCTCCTGCTCGAAGAGCTGCAACGTGGCGAGGTGCTCGGAGAACGTGTGTAGCGTCCAGGATCCCTCGAGCGGCAAGTCGGGTCCCCGCGCCTGGAGGCGGTCGTGCTCTTCAGCGTGATAGGTGACGTCCTCGCCGATCCCTTCGTCGCCCGCGCCCTGCAGCTGGACGACGGTCGTCTTGCGGAGGAAATCGACTCGCGCTTGCAGCTCGATGCCCGCGAGCGCGTAGCTCTCGACGTGGAGCGGGAGGTCGCGGACCAGGTCGTACAGGCTCACAGCGCGGCGAACGCTACCGCTACCTCTCCGGCCAGCCGTGCGTTGGCGACGACCAGCTTGCGATTCACATCGCGCGTGCGCCCGCCCGAGCGCTCGTGCAGGAACGCGAGCACGAACGGCGTCACCGCCTGGCCGGACACGCCCTTACGACCGGCTTCGGCGACCGCGTCCTCGATCAGGTCCTCGACGTCGAGGCTCTCCGGCGGAGGGTTCGCGAGCAGGAGGCCGCAGCCACCGAGCTGCCAGTGTGCAGCGGCCACACGGGCGGCGGTCTCGACCTCCTCGACACGCTGCGGAACGGACGGCCCGCCGCTCGCCGAGTAGAAGAGCGGCAGCGTGTCCGTGCGGAAGCCGAGAACCGGGACGCCGAGCGTCTCGAGGAGCTCCATCGTCGCCGGCACGTCGAGGAGAGACTTCACGCCGGAGCACGCCACGAGCACGGGCGAGCTCACGAGCGCGATGAGATCGGCTGAGACATCGAGTGGATTCGGGTACCCGCGATGAACGCCACCCGTCCCGCCCGTACCGAGAAAGCCGATCCCGAGGCTTCGTGCGACGATGAGCAGCCCGCCGACCGTCGTCGCCCCGACGTCGCCCGCGACGGCGCAGGCAGCGAGGTCGCGCGGGCCGAGCTTGCGTGCGCTCGGGGTGAAACGCGTGAGCTCGTCGGCGCTGAGGCCGACTCGGATCCTGCCGTCCAGCACGCCTGTCGTGGCCGGTGTCGCCCCGGCTGCGCGCACCGCGGCTTCGCTCTCGAGCCCGACCTCGATCCCTTCCAGAGCCGGGAAGCCGTGCGCGACGAGCGTCGTCTCCAGAGCAACGACGGCTCTGCCCTCGTCGAGGGCGCTACGAACTTCGGGAGAAACCGAGACGAGCTCGTTCACACGCCAAACCTACGGCATCGCTCCGAGCTGCTGGACGCAGCGCGAGGCAGCCTCGAGAGCCAGGTCGGGTCCGCCGACGATCCAGCCCGCGGCCAGCGCGTCGCCTGCACCCGTCGAGTCGACGACGCGCTCCACCGCCAGAGCCGTGCGCTCGTCACCGTCGAAGGAGCAGCCTCCCGCTCCCAGCTTCAGTATCCACGTGGCGCCCGGAAGCGGACCGCGGACGATTCTCTCCTCGTCCTCGTTCGCGAACACGACGTCGGGCTGGAGCTCGAGCACGAGATCGCGGAATGCCTCTGCTCCTGAGTCGCGGATCCCACTCCACGACGCGAGATCGATGCTCACGCGAGCGCCAGCGCCTCGGGCCAGGCCCACGGCTCGGCGGGCGGCGCTCCGAACAGGTTCCCGCATGAGCGCGTACCCGGAGACGAAAACGTGATCGCATCCCTCGAGCCACGCGGGATCGATCTCGCTCGGCTCCAGGTTGACCGCTGCTCCGCGGTCGGCTGCCATCGACCTGGTGCCGTCCGGCGAGACCAGCGAGCAGATGAGCCCGTTTTCTCCCGTGACCGGCCCGACGACCTCGACCCCGTATTCGCGGAGTCGTGCGCGGGCGATCGAGCCGGCGTCGTCGTCCCCGGTTCGACCCATGAACCGAGCGGTCGCGCCGAGCGAGGCCGCCCACGCCGCGACGTTTGCCGCCTGGCCCCCGGGCGCGAGCCGGATCTCGGCATCGGTGTCGCCTCCGTCCGCGATCGGGCCGGCTAGCCGTCACGATCACGTCGAGGGTCAGATCGCCGAGGGTGGCACGATGAGGCATCGCGATGCGCGACGATCGTAAGATCAGCGTGCAGTGGAAGGGGAAAAGCGTCGGGAAGGTCTACGGACATTCGTCCTCGGAAGCCTGGTCGGGGCGTCGGCGGCACTTGCCGCGATGAACCGCCGCCGCCGAGCCCAACGCCGGCGCGGGCGACCGCGCGGACTGGCCGCATTCGAGAGCGCGCCGTGCTATCTCGAGCTCCTCGAGGACGAGCGCGAACGGGACCGGGAGCACTCCGCGTTGTAGCGGCCGGAGAGACCACTGATGCTTGATCGAAATGGCGCGAGTCGTGGCCGTCATCCGGCCCGCGTGAATTTCCGATCAAGCATCTAGCCTTCGTAGTACCGTGCCGATCTACGAGTATCGTTGCCCGAACGGGCATACGTTCGAGGTCTTCCAGCGGATGAGCGATCCGCCCTCCGAGGTCTGTGTCGTCTGTGGGGCTGGGCCGGTGGAGAAGATCCTCTTCCCGGTCGCGGTGCACTTCAAGGGCTCGGGCTTCTACTCGACGGACTACGGCAAGGGGACGAAGAAGGCCAAGGACGGCGACAAGCCTGCGTCGAGCGAGAAGGGCGCAGACAAACCGGCGGAAAAAGCGGCGAGCGAAACGAAGCCCAAGCCCTCCTCGACCGACTCGACCTAGACAGCTAGCGTCGCGTGCAGCCCGCGCCGTAGAGCGTGCCTTTCGGCGGTGCGAGAGGCGCCGAACGTCCGAGGAACATCGAGATCACCGCGACGTTGTCCTCGGAGCCGAGGAGCATCGACTCGCCTCCGATCGCCGTCGGTTCCCCGCCGAGGCGGCAACGAAGAGAGCCCTTCGAGTCCGCGCGGAACCGCACCCAGCCAAGACGCGCCAGCTCGCCTGCCGAGAGGTCGGTCGCGAGCGGCGCCGCGAGAGAGTCCCCGATGAACGGAAGGCGCAGGAAGGTTCCGACGCTGGCGATCTTGTCTCCGACCGCGTCCGCAACGGCCTGCTGGCGGTTCCCGCGGCTGATGTCCGTGTCGGAAGGGTCCAGTTGGTTCGTGCGGATCCGGGAGTAGACGAGCGCTCGTCGACCGTCCATGTGCTGCAGACCCTTCGCGAAGCGCCAGCCTTCCCACTCGCGGCAGCGCGCCGGCTTGTAGGGGCAGTCGAATGGGTTGGAGAGGATCTTCTTCGGGACGTTCACGTCGATCCCGCCGAGCGCATCGATGAGCTCACGGAAGCCGTCGAAGTCGACGACGACGACGTGATCGATGGGGAGACCGGTGAGCCCTCGCACGGTCCTGATCGTGAGCGCCGGTCCGCCGATCTGGTTCGCGGCGTTGACCTTCGCCGTTCCGTAGCCGGGGATCTCGACCCTGAGGTCCCTCGGGATCGAGAGGTAGGCGATGCGGTGCTTGCCAGGATCGGTGCGCAGCAGGAGCAGCGAGTCCGATCTGTTCGCGTCGGCACGGCCGGGCGCGCGACCCCCATCGGTACCGATGACGAGGATCGTCGTGGGGTCCGACAGCAGTGAGCCGTCCCGGTCTGCGAGGCTCGCCTTGGCCCTCTGTGGAAGCCGATCGTTCGCCTTCTCGACTCCGCTCGAGAACGAGAGGTAGCCAATAACACCCCAGGCGACTACGAGGAGTACGACGCCCACCAGCGCGAGCGCGATCCAGAGGCCCCAGCGTCGCCGTCGGCCCGGCGAATCGGGCGTCTGCGAGGGCTGAGTCGAGGGGCGCGTCGTTCTCTCGAGGGGGACCTTGCCCTTCTTGCGGCCGCCGCGATACAGCCGGTAAGGCTTGTCTCCCTCGGCCATTCGGGCCGCTATGGTAGCCCGCGCCGTGGCCGCTCCTCTCGTTATCGGACTGGACGTCGGCGGAACGAAGATCCTCTCCGGCCTGGTCGATCGCGACGGAAAGATCGTCGCACGGCATGAGGTGGTGCACAGCCCGGGCGAGTTGGAGGCGGACGTCCTGGCGGCGCTGGACGCAGCTGTCGAGGAGCTTCTCGACGAGCGTGTCGTAGCGATCGGTTACGGGGTCCCCGCCAACCTCGAGCGCGGTACGGGGCGAATCCTGCGCGCGACGAACCTTCCGCTCGAGAGCGTCGATCTGGTCGCGCGCTCGAAAGAGCGCCATGGCTTGCCCGTAGGCGTCGAGAACGATGCAAACGTCGCTGCGCTGGCCGAGTGGAAGCTGGGAGCCGGTCGGGGCTGCGCGAATCTCGTCATGCTCACGCTCGGGACGGGGGTCGGCGGCGGAATCGTCATCGACGGGCACCTCTTTCGAGGATGGGCGGAGCTCGGTCACGTCGTCGTCCAGGAGGGCGGCCCACTCTGCGCTTGCGGCGGCCGAGGGCATCTGGAGGTGCTTGCTTCAGGGCACGCGGGAAATCGAGCGGCCCGCGATCTCTACGGCCAGGAAGCCGACGCCCACACGTTGATCGACAAGGCCACGTCCGGGGATGCGGAAGCACGGGCGGCGCTCGCCCAGATCGGTGAGTCGCTCGGTGCTGCGATCGGGTCGCTCGTCAACATCTTCGACCCCGACCTCACGGTCGTTGGCGGCGGCTTCGGAACTGCGGCGGGAGAGCTGGTGCTCGCACCTGCGCGGGAGGCGGCTCGCCGGGAAGCTCTTCCTCCGGCGGACGAGACCTTGCAGGTCGTACCGGCAGAGCTCGGCGCGGACTCCGGTCTCGTAGGAGCCGCGCTCGTCGGATTCGAGGCGCTCGACGGGGGTAGGTAGTGCCGCTGGCGGTCTGCGCGACCCCGATCGGGAACCTCGAGGACGTGACGCTTCGCGTGCTTTCGGAGCTGCGGGAGGCCGACGCCGTCCTCTGCGAGGACACCCGACGCACGCGGATCCTCCTCGATCGGCATGCGATCGAAGCGCGACTGCTCAGCTACCACCGCCACAACGAGGCATCGCGCACCGGGGAGGTGTTGGGTCGGCTTCGGCGGGGTGAGCGAGTGGCGCTCGTATCCGATGCCGGCCTGCCAGGCGTCAACGATCCTGGTACCCGGCTGATACGTGCGGTTGCCGCGGCCGGCCTCGACGTAACCGTTCTCCCCGGAGCATCCTCGGTGGAGACCGCTTTGGTCGTCAGCGGCCTCGCGGAAGGCCGCTACCAGTTCGTCGGATATCTCCCGCGCCGAGCCGGTGAGCTCAGCGAGCTCGGGCGTGCGCTCGCACGATGGCCGGGTGCTGTGGTCGCGTTCGAGTCGCCTCGCCGGCTTCCCAAGTCTTTGGCCGTACTGGCGGAGGAGATGCCGGAGAGGTCGGCGGCGGTATGCCGCGAGCTGACGAAGCGCTTCGAAGAGGTCGTGCGGGGAACTCTCGACGAGCTCGCTGCGCATTTCACCGAGCCCCCGAAGGGTGAGATCACTGTCGTGCTCGGCGAGCCCTCCGGCGGCGCGAGGAGCGTCGTCGACGAGCGAGGAGACGCACTGGAGGCCGTGAGGGAGCTCGTCGCTGCCGGAGTGCCACGCCGGCAGGCGGCGGATGTGGTCTCGAGGCTCACGGGGTCATCCAAGAACGCTCTCTATCGCGGCACTCTGTAACAAGACCGTCAATTGCGTTGCTCCCGCTCGACTCAGGCGCTAACGTCGAGTCATGTTCGCTCTTCGGGCAACGAACCGAGCCCTCGTCGGCATCTGCGTGATCGTGTCGGCGCTCGTCATCGCTCCCTCCTCGTGGGCGTGGACATGGCCTGCGGACGGAGCCCGTTCTCCGCGAGTTCTCGGTCTCCGCCGACCGCTATGCCGGCGGGCAGCACCGTGGCGTGGACATCGCGCTGGGCGATGCGCGTGCGGTGCTGGCTCCCGCGAGCGGCCAGGTCACCTTCGCCGGGCAGGTACCCACGCACGGGCTGACGGTCACCATCGCAACGGGCGGTGGCCACAAGGCCTCCCTGACGCATCTCGGACCGCTGCTGGTGAAGCGTGGTGCTCATGTCGGGGAGGGGGATCCAATCGCCGAGCCAGGTCCATCCGGAGATCCCGAGCACGATGTGCCATACGTCCATCTCGGCGTGCGCGTCGGAGACGACGACACGTATGTCGATCCGCTGTCCTTGCTTCCGCCGCGGCTTGCCACCAACCCTCCGCCGGCACCCGCGGCGCCGCCCGCCCCAACTCCTGAGGTCGCTCCGCCTCCGCCCCCGGCCGCTGTGACTCCGCCCGTCGCGGCTCCTCCAGTGGCGCAGCAGCCTGCTTCCCCGACGCCTGAGCCTACAGCGGTGGAGACTCCGGCTGCGCCTGCTGCTCCTGCAGCGCCGCCTCGGACGCCCGCAGGTTCGGCCGGCCAGGGCTATGCGTACGAGCCGCCGTCGAGTGTTGGGCACAGCTCGAACGGGAGCGCGAGTGCCACGCACGCACCCGAACGTTCCGAGGTTGTCATCGGGTCACGCCCGCCAGCGCGGCTCGAGGGTCGTGCGCGTCCCGGTCTGCGTCTGCGCTCTGACAAGCGCGTTGAGCGTGGCGCAACGTCGGAGCGGCGAGGTGTGCGAGTGCGAGGCTCGGCTCCGATAGCCGTGCGAGCGCCCGATCGGCTGACGAGCAAAGCCGCTCGCAGCCGTGGAGCTCGATCGCACAGTCAGCGAGCTGAACCCCGGCCCTCCCGTGGCAGGACGGGCTCCGACGCGGCGAGGCGAGCGAGGCTGGCGCGTCGGCGGACTAGGCATAGCCGTCGCATTTCTCGCTCTCGCGCTAGCGCTCGCGGGCCTTGGAGCTCGGCGAGTGACCCGAAAGCGACTGCCTATGATTGCTAGCGATGGCCTTCTATGTGACGACACCGATCTATTACGTGAACTCGACACCCCACATCGGGCACGCGTACACGACGATCGCGGCCGACATCTTGGCGCGCCATCATCGCCAGCGTGGGGAGGACGTCTTCTTTCTCACGGGCGTGGACGAACATGCGTCGAGCGTCGCGCGGGTGGCCGCCGAGCAAGGGCTCGAGCCCAAGGAGTACGCCGACCGCATCCTCGGCGTCTGGCAGGAGGTGCCCCGCAGGGTCAACGCCACGAATGACTTCTTCATCCGCACGTCCGACGACGGCCACAAGGCGTTCGTGCAGGACTTCCTGCAGCGAATCTACGACGCAGGCGACGTGTACGAGGGCGTGTACGCAGGCTGGTACTGCGTCCGGTGCGAAGCATTCAAGACCGAAGCCGAGCTCATCGACGGAAAGTGCCCGATCCACCAGACGGTTCCGGAGTGGATCGAGGAGCAGAACTGGTTCTTTCGCCTCTCCGCGTACCAAGACCGACTCCTCGCCCTGTACGAGGGTAGGCCCGACTTCGTTCTCCCGTCGTTCCGCTACAACGAGGCCCGCAGCTTCATCGCCGGCGGTCTCCAGGACTTCTCGATCAGCCGCGCGGGCCAGCCCTGGGGCGTTCCGATCCCATGGGATCCAGACCAGGTCGCGTACGTCTGGGCCGATGCACTCGTCAACTACCTGAGCGCTCTGACGTATGCGCGGCCCGGCGACGATCTCCGTCCGCAGTTCTGGCCTGTCGTGCGTCACTTGCTCGGCAAGGACATCCTCCGCTTCCACTGCGTGTACTGGCCGGCGCTCCTGCTCGCCGCGGGCTATGAGGTGCCGGATCAGCTGTTCGTCCACGGCTGGTTGTTGATCGACGACCGCAAGATCTCGAAGTCGTTCGGGAACGTGATCGATCCGCTGGATCTCGTGGACGTCTACGGCGCGGATGCGGTCCGGTTCTGGAGCATCCGCGCAGTCTCGTTCGGCCAGGACGGGAGCGTTTCGATCGAGAGCCTCCACGAACGGTACGAACGTGAGCTCGCCAACGATCTCGGAAACCTCGTCTCGCGAACCACGGCGATGATCGCTCGTTTCCTCGACGGCGACCTTCCGGCCCGCGCGAGCGACGAGTCTCCGATCCGCGCGCTCCTGGAGGGCCTCGGCAACGAAGTTGCCGGCCGGCTCGACGTCTATGACCTCACCGGGGCGCTCGAGAGGATCTGGGAGGTTGTCAGGGGCCTCAACCGACATGTCGAGACCCAGGCCCCCTGGAAGCTCGCGGAGGACGAGACGCAGCGAGACGAGCTCGAACGGACGCTGTACGACCTCGCAGACGGCCTTCGCGCAGTCGCGATAGCACTGGCCGCATATCTCCCGGAGACGTCAGCTCGAATCCTCGATGCGCTCGGCTGCGATCCCGCCGAGAACGGCTGGGATGAGGTTGCGTACGGTCGCACGCCGGCACGGACCGGGATCGTCGCCGCATCGCCGATCTTTCCGCGTATCGACACCCCCGCACCAGCAGCGTGACCGACTCGCACGCGCATCTCGACGCGTGCGAGGAGCCGGCAGCGACCCTCGTCGAACGAGCGCTCGCCGCTGGCGTGAGCAGGATCGTGACCATCGGTACCGGCATCGAGTCCTGCCGAAGGGCGCTCGCGATGGCCGACCAGCACGGCGAGGTCTTCGCGGCTCTCGGCGTCGATCCGCACCAGGCGGCGACGCCTGAGGCAGAACGGCTTCACGAGCTCCGCGAGCTGCTCGCCCACCCGAAGGCGGTCGCCGTCGGAGAGACAGGACTCGACTCCGTTCGCCAGTTCGCAACGCCGCTCGAGCAGCGTCGGCTCTTCGACGCGCAGCTGCGAGCTCGCCGATGAGCTCTCCCTTCCGGTGGTCATCCACAGTCGCGAGGCCGCGGATGAGACTGCCGAAGCTCTCGCGCCGTTTGGCGGCACGGTGATCCTCCACTGCTTTTCGTCCCCGGCGTTGCTCCCGGTGGCGCTCGAGCGCGCGCTACTACGTGTCGTTCGCGGGGAACGT
This sequence comes from uncultured Thermoleophilia bacterium, assembly GCA_963827525.1. Classification (GTDB taxonomy): domain Bacteria; phylum Actinomycetota; class Thermoleophilia; order Gaiellales; family Gaiellaceae; genus GMQP-bins7. The sequence continues at coordinate 23,311 of CAWHBH010000012.1, read as the reverse complement.
CACGTATCCGAAGGCGCCAGAACTGCGAGATGCGGCGAAAGCCGTGCCTCGCGATCTGATCCTCGTCGAGACCGACAGCCCGTACCTCTCGCCCCAGCCCGTCCGAGGGAGGCGCAACGAGCCCGCGCACGTCGTCCATACGATCGCCGCGCTCGCCGAGGTGCGCGACGAGGAGTTCGATGATCTCGCCCGCACGACCCACGCAAACGCCGCCGCCGCTTTCAGCCTGCCGTGAACGTCGTCCCGAAGAAAGCTCTCGGCCAGCACTTCCTCGTCGACGAGAACATCCTGGGCGTCATCGGCCGGCTCTCGGATCTGCAGCCGGACGACGTCGCGCTGGAGGTCGGTCCCGGCCTCGGGGTTCTTACCCGCTACCTCGCTGAGCGCATCGAGTATGTCCATGCGGTCGAGATCGACCGCACTCTCGAGGAGCCGCTGACCGCCACTCTTGCCGGGCGTGAGAACGTCCGCCTGATTTTCGGCGATGCCCTACGCCTCGATCTCGCCGCTCTCGAACCGCGGCCACGAAAGCTCATCGCGAACCTCCCGTACAACGTCGCAACGCCACTGGTCGTCGAGACGCTGGAGCACGTTCCATCGCTCGAGCGCTGGTGCGTGATGGTGCAGCGCGAGATCGCCGAGCGATTCTTCGCCGAGCCTCGCACCAAAGCCTACGGCGCGGTCTCCGTGCTGGTTCAGCTGGCTGCGCGGAAGACGGGTTTCCACGCGGTGCCGCCGACCGTGTTTCGACCGCGTCCCCGCGTCGAATCCGCGCTCGTCGCTTTCGTGCGGATTGCCGGTCCATCGCTCGCGGACGTTCGACCAGTCGTCGAAGCTGCGTTCGCCCACCGCCGAAAGATGCTTGCCAACTCGGTTGCTCTCGCAGGCCTTGCATCGCGGGTGCGCGTCGAGGAGGCGCTCGCCGCGATCGACCGCACAGCTGGAGTGCGCGCCGAGGAGCTGACGCCGCTCGAGTTCTTTGCACTCGCGGAGGCAATGCGATGAAGCGGGGGCAGGCGTTCGCGAAGGTCAACCTGTCCCTTGTCGTGGGACCGCTGCGCAACGACGGCAAGCACGAGGTCATGACCGTGCTGCAGAGGATCGACCTCGCGGACGACATCGAGCTCGAGCCGGCCGGTGCCCTCAGCGTCGAAGGGTTCGAGGACGACACACTGGTTCGCGAAGCGCTAGCGGCTCTTGCGGCGGCCGCCGATGTGTCCCCTTGCTGGCGGGCGCGCATCGAGAAGCGGATTCCCGTGGCCGCCGGCCTCGGCGGAGGTAGCTCGGATGCGGCGTCGGCTTTGCTCCTCGCCAACGCCGACCTTCCCGAACCGTTGGCTCCGGAGGCGTTGCACGCGATTGCTGCACGACTGGGCGCAGACGTTCCGTTCTTCTTACGCGAGGGAGCGCAGCTCGGGACCGGAGATGGAACGGAGCTCGCGTCACTCGAGCTCCCGATGGACTACCACGTCGTACTCGTGGTCCCGGACTCGGAGTCGAAGAAATCGACTGGAACCATCTACTCCAGATTCGACGAGCGAAGCGGTGCGACAGGGTTCGCGGAACGGCGGGTAGCGCTACTCGAAGCTCTGGCCGGCGTCGAGAGCTCGCGCGACCTCGCGCGTCTGCCGAAGAACGATCTCGTCTCGTCGCCGTTGGCCGAGCAAGTCGAAGGACTAGGCGCTTTCCGGGCAGATGTCTCCGGTGCGGGTCCGACGGTCTATGGCCTGTTCGAGCGCTCGGACGACGCCGAGCGCGCCGCGACGAGCCTGCGTCCAGCTGGGCGTACCCTCCTGGCCCGACCGGTGTAGAACGGCGGAGCCGCCGCGAGTGGCAAGATGACCGTCCTGCTCTGGGGCGTGGCCAAGTGGTAAGGCAACGGGTTTTGGTCCCGTGATCCCAGGTTCGAATCCTGGCGCCCCAGCCTCAGTGCGCACAAATGACAAGGCGAAGCTCGGAGCGGTCGTGATGGCTGCCGGACTCGGCACGCGGATGCGTTCCGACGTCCCGAAGCACCTGCATCCGATCCTGGGACGACGCATGGTCGACTGGGTGCTGGAGTCGGCGAAGGTGCTCGGGGCCGACCCGATCGTCGTCGTCACCGCGCCTGCGACCGCGGACATGTTCGACGAGCTCGAGGTCGCGGTGCAGGAGGTACCGCTGGGTACCGGGGACGCCGTTCGCAGCGCGCGTCATGCGCTCGAAGGCCGAGCGGACAACGTCCTCGTGCTCTCGGGCGACACCCCTCTTCTGACCCCCGTTCTCCTCGGCGCGTTGATCGAAACGCATGAGCGCGAGGGCGCATGGGCGACCGTTCTCTCGTTCGAGCCTGACGATCCGAAGCAGTACGGACGGGTGCTACGCGACGCCGACGGGGGGCTCGCCGCGATCGTCGAGCATCGAGACGCGACCTCCGAGCAGCGCGCCGTGCGTGAGGTCAACTCGTCGATTTACGTCTTCTCAGCCGATAGGTTGTGGCCGGTGCTCGACCGGCTCTCGCCGCACAACGCGCAGGGCGAGCTGTATCTGACGGATTCGGTCGCGCTCTTCGTCTCCGACGGAGGACGCGTTGCGGTGCACAAGGGAGGAGATCCAATGGAGACCGAGGGTGTGAACACGCGTGCTGAGCTTGCTGAGGCAGCCGCTGCACTCCGCGACCGGATCAACATCGCGCACATGCTGGCCGGGGTCACGATCGTCGATCCGCAGACGACCTGGATCGACGCCGAGACAACCGTCGAGCCGGACGCCGTCATCCACCCGTTCACCGTAATCCGCGGCGCCACGAAGATTGCGGCAGGTGCGGAGGTCGGCCCACATGCGGTACTCATCGACTCGATCGTAGGCCCTCGTGCCCTCGTGGGACCCTTCTGTTACCTTCGCCCCGGCACGGTGCTCGAGGCGGGTGCGAAGGCTGGCACGTTCGTTGAGATCAAGAACTCTGTCATCGGTGAGCGGACCAAGGTGCCCCACCTCACGTATCTCGGTGATGCGGACGTGGGTGCCGATACCAACATTGCGGCAGGGAACATCACCGCCAACCAGGAGCACACGCGCGTGAAGGAACGCACGGCGATTGGGCGCAACGTCAGGACAGGAGTCGACAATGCCTTCGTCGCTCCTGTAACGATCGGCGACGACGCATGGATTGCAGCCGGCTCCGTGATCACAGAGGATGTGCCTCCGGGGGCGCTCGCAATTGCGCGGGCAACCCAGGTGAACAAGGAAGGACGCGGTGGACAGCGGAACGATTGAGCAGACGCTGCCGGGGCTCGACGTCCCCTCGGTATTGCGTGAGATGAACACCGGGCATGCCATACCTCTGACTCCGCAGAAGCGGCTGATGGTCTTCGCCGGTCGTTCTCACGAGGAGCTCGCACTGAAGATCGCCGAGAAGCTCGGAGTCGAGCTCGGCGAGATCGAGCTGGCAACGTTCGCGAACGGGGAGACGTACTGCCGCTACGAGGAGTCGATCCGCGGCGCCGACGTGTTCATCCTGCAGACCGGCTCTGAGCCTGTCGACCGCAATCTCATGGAGCTGCTCTTCATGATCCAGGCCGCGAAGCTCGCGTCGGCGAAGCGAATCACCGCGGTCATGCCGTTGTTTCCGTACGCGCGCCAGGACCGCAAGGCGAAACCACGTGAGCCCATCTCGAGCCGTCTCGTGGCCGACATGCTCCAGTTGGCCGGCGCCGATCGCGTGTTGACGATGGACCTCCACGCAGGACAGGTCCAAGGGTTCTTCACGATTCCGGTCGACCACATGACTGCGCTGCCGCTCTTTGCGCGCCACTTCCGCGACCTCGGCCTCGCTGGTGAAGGCGTCGTCTCGGTCTCGCCGGACGCGGGCCGCGCGCGCCTCGCCGTTCGGTTTGCGGAGATGATCGGGGCCGAGTTCGCGATCATGCACAAGACCCGGCCCGCACACGATGAAGCCTCTGTGACGGAGATTGCGGGCCGCGTCCGCGACAAGGTGGCAATCGTCGGCGACGACGTGATCATGACCGGGGGAACGTTGCTCGCGAACGTCGCGACGCTGAAAGAGCACGGCGTCAAGGACGTTTGGGTCTTCGCGACGCATGGGCTGTTCTGCGGCGATGCGTTGAGCCGGTTCAAAGGGAGCGACATCACCGGGATCGTCGTCACGGACACCGTGCCGATCGACCCGCGCGCGCGGCCCGAGAACCTGACTGTCCTCACCGTGTCCGGCCTGCTGGCCGAAACGATCATGAACGTCTTCAGCGACGACTCGGTGTCCGCGATCTTCGGCGGAGAGAACCAGCTCTTCTAGTTCTTTGCGCAAGAGGGGAATCCGCTCGCGCGGATCCTGCGCGCGCGAACACTCCTGATGACTGCCGCTCCGCGCCCGCGGCGCAGGTGCTTCACATCGAAGCTCACTGGTCGCGCGCGCCGCTACAATCCGCGGCCGTGTCCGGAGACAGGCTGAAATTGGAGGTGCTCGAGCGCGAGGATCGCGGCTCGCGCCCGTCACGGCGTCTCCGCGCGCAGGGGCTGATTCCCGGTGTGCTCTACGGAAAGGGCCACTCGCGGGCGATCGTGGTTCCAGAGCGGGACCTCCGAACAGCGATGACCGGCCCGTCCGGGCTGCACGCGATTCTCGACGTCGTCATCAAGGGCCAGACGACCGTGCACCCGTCGATCCTGGCGGAGTACGAGCAGGATCCGATCCGCGGCACGATCTCGCACATCGACCTGCGTGAAGTCCGGCTCGACCAGCCGATCCACGCGACCGTGATCGTCCACCTCGTCGGTGAGTCCGCGGGTGTCAAGACCGGCGGCGTGCTCTCGCTCATCGCCCGTGAGCTTCAGGTCGAGGCACTCCCCGCCGACGTCCCCGAGCACGTCGACGTCGAAGTCTCTGCGTTGGAGCTCGGCGACGTACTGCGCCTCGCGGACATCCCGGCGATCGAGGGTGTCACGTTCCTCGATGACCCGCACGAGACTGTGATCGCAACGGTGTCGATGCCGCGCGGGTACGCGGAGATCGAAGAGGCAGACGCTGCAGCCGCTGAAGAGGCAGCTGCCGAGGGTGCTCCGGAAGCGGAGGAGATCGCCGAGGAGGGCGAGCCGTCCGATTCCGATTCCGACGCCGAGGAATAGCGGTGCGCCTGTTTCGTCGAGGCGAGTCTGCCTCGACGCTCGATCTGCTCATCGCCGGTCTCGGCAATCCTGGCGCGAAGTACGCGCGGGGATCGCCACAACGTGGGCTGGATGGTCGTCGACGAGCTCGCGCGACGCGGCGATGCGACGTTCAAGTCGAAGTTCAACGGTCGCTTGAGCGAGACGCGGATGGGCGACTCGCGCATCGCGCTGCTCGAGCCCGAGACATACATGAACGAGTCCGGCCGCTCGATCTCTGCCGCGGCGCGGTATTTCAAGGTTGCCTCCCAGGATGTGCTCGTCGTCCACGACGACGTCGATCTCGACGCGGGCCGACTGCAGGCGCGACTGGGCGGTGGGCTCGCGGGACACAACGGCTTGCGGTCGATCGCTCAAGCGCTCGGAACGCCGGAGTTCCTTCGTTTGCGGATCGGTGTGGGACGGCCCGGGCGGGGCGACCCGCGTGATGTCGCCGACTACGTGCTAGCGCCATTCGAGGCGCATGAGGATCGCGAGGCGATCGTCGCTCGGGCAGCCGACGCGATCGAGGCCCTGGTGTCGGAAGGACTTGAAGCGGCACAACAGCGCTTCAACTGACGCTTGGTGGGCGCGTTGGTGCAGTTCTTCGACGGTGCGGTTACCCATCGTTGAGCGCTTGCTCGATAGCGTTTGTAGAGGGCACGGGGGTGCCCATGGGGGTGGTTGGTGAGAGGCGCTAGCGTTGGGGCCGCAGATGGCGTCGTGATTCGCACCGCCACAGTCGACGATGTCGCAGAGCTCACAGAGCTGCGGCGCACCTTCACCTTTGAAGATCCGACCGACGGGGGAGTCCTGCGAGGCGACTTCGAGGAATCGTTCGCGCACTTAGTCGGCAACGGCATTGAATCCGGACAGTGGATCGTGTGGGTCGCTGTTGAGGACGGCGTGATCGTCTCGCACGTGTTCGTTGGGACGATCGAGAAGATCCCGCGCCCGATCGTCGAACACCGCGCGATCGGGTACGTGACGAACGTCTACACCCGACCCGAGTTCCGCGGTCGTGGTATCGGTGGGCGCGTCCTCGATGCTGTGACGACCTGGGCGCTCGAGACGGACGTCGAGCTTCTCGTGGTCTGGCCGAGCGAGGCGAGCCTTTCGCACTACGAACGCCACGGGTTCGCCGATCGGGGAGAACCCCTCGTCTGGCTCCACACCAGCGATCCCGCCTGACAGGCAGGCGCTACGATGACCCCGCGGGACGCAGTTCCCGCCAGTCGCATGGACCCGACCCGATCCGCTCTCTCCGGTCTCGTCGCCGAGCTCGCCTCGAGTGAGCGCTTCGGCGCGTTCCTGGACGACTTCCCCGCTTCCGCTCGCGTCTCCGAGCCCGCGCTCCCGCTCCTCATCGCCGCCCTGCACGAGACCCTTGCGCGTCCGCTCGTCTGCCTACTCGCCGAGGATGAAGAGGCTCGCGACACCGCCGAGGCGGTCGCGTGGTACAGCGATCCTGGGCGCGTCGCACTTCTTCCGAGCCGGGGTGTGCATCTCGGCTCCGGGCTCGAGCCGCCGGCTCACCTCGTTGGCGAGCGCGCTCGAGCGCTCGCAGTGCTCGCTGACGGCGGCCTCGTCTGCGTTTCGGCACGCGCGCTCGCCGAAGGGATGCCGCCGGTCGAGGAACGACCAGGGATCGTGCGCCTCGCGCCGGGGGACGAGCCAGGGATCGACGGCCTCGTCGAAGCTTTCACGCTCGCCGGCTACGAGCGTGTCGAGCGGGCCGAGGAGCGTGGGCAGATCGCGGTTCGTGGAGGGCTCGTGGACGTCTTCCCCAGTACCGGACGCGAGCCCCTTCGCATCGAGCTCTTCGGTGACGAGATCGAGCACATTCGGGCGTTCTCACCGTTCACACAGCGCGCGCTTCATGGCGTCGACGAGGCGGTGATCTATCCGGCGCGCGAGCACCGGCTCGACTCCGAGCGGCTCGAACGCGACCTCGACGTCGATCGCATCGAGAACCGTGTGCCGCTGCTCGAGCGCCCACCCGACATCGTCTGGCAGGCGGACGACGTGAGAAAGCTCTGGGAGGAAGAAGGGCTCGCGCCGCAGAGTCTGAACGGCACCGCGCAGCTCGAGCCTCTCCCACGGTCTCAGCCCCACGTGTTCGAGGCGCAGCGGCCGGCGATTGCTGCACGCGGTCTCGCCGAGGCGGAGAACGAGCTCGCCGGGATGCTTCGCCAGGGGAGGCGTGTCGTCGTCACGTTCCCGCACCGTGGCGAGGCGCTTCGCACACAGCGCCTGCTCCGCAAGGTCGACGCTGAGGTGGACGAGGGCGCCGAGTCGTTGCCTGCGGACCCTGCGCTTCGATTCGTCGTCAGCCCGGCACGTCGCGGATTCGTCTGGCGAGACCTCGGTCTTGCAGTCCTTCCCGACACGCAGGTGTTCCGAAAGCGACCGCCACGCGCGGACGCGAGGCTCGGGCGTGCCCTCCAGTCGTTCGCAGACCTTCGTACGGGGGACTACGTCGTTCACGAGGACCATGGCCTCGGGAGACTCCTCGGCTTCGAGACCAAGGAGGTCGCAGGCGTCACACGCGATTACCTCTACCTCGCTTTCAAGGGCGAGGATCGGCTGTATGTCCCGCACGAGCAGCTTCCGAAGGTCACGCGCTACATCGGGGCGGACGCGCGGGCGCCGTCGCTCTCGAAGCTCGGCGGGAAGGCCTGGCAAAACCTCAAGAGCCGAGCTCGCGCCTCGGTACGCGAGCTCGCCGGCGAGCTCCTGGCTCTCTACGCGAAGCGCCAGCAGGCACCTGGGCATTCGCTCGACCTCTCGAGCGACTGGCTCGAGCGGCTCGAGAGCTCGTTCCCGTATCGGGAGACGGACGACCAGCTGCAGGCGATCGAGGCGGTGAAGGAGGATCTCGAGGCGCCACGGCCGATGGATCGGCTCGTCTGCGGCGACGTCGGCTTCGGGAAGACGGAGGTCGCGGTCCGGGCGGCGTTCGCTGCTGCCGTGAACGACCGACAGACGCTCGTCCTCTGCCCGACGACGATTCTCGCGGAGCAGCATTGGAACACATTCCGCGAGCGCTATCGCGACTTCCCGGTGCGCGTGGAGATGGTGTCGCGCTTCCGCACACGCGCAGATCAGTCGCGGATCCTGGAAGAGTTCAAAGAAGGGAAGGTCGAGGTCCTGATCGGCACGCACCGCGTCCTCTCGCGCGATGTGATCCCCAAGAACCTGGGCCTCGTCGTCCTCGACGAGGAGCAGCGCTTCGGTGTCGCGCAGAAGGAGCTCCTCCGCTCGCTCCGACTCGAGGTGGACGTGCTGGCTCTATCGGCAACCCCGATTCCGCGGACGCTGCACATGTCGCTCTCGGGCCTGCGCGACATCTCGATCATCGAGACGCCGCCCACCGGCCGCCGACCCGTACGCACGACCGTCGGCGAGTACGACGACGAGCTCGTGAAGACGGCACTCGAACGAGAGCACGCACGCGGCGGCCAGGCGTTCTATCTCCACAATCGAGTCGAGTCCATCGACGAGGTGAAGGAGAAGCTCGAGCAGCTCTGCCCGGACTTGCGGTTCCTCGTCGCGCACGGCCAGATGGCCGAGCGGGAGCTCGAAGAGCGGATGCACGCGTTCCTCGCCGGAGACGCCGACGTCCTCGTCTCGACGACCATCATCGAGTCGGGCATCGACATCCCCCAGGCGAACACGCTCATCGTCGAGCGGGCGGATGCGCTCGGGCTCGCCCAGCTCTACCAGATCCGCGGACGCGTCGGCCGCTCGGATGTCCTTGCGTACGCCTACCTCTTCTACCCGGACGCATCCGAGCTAACACCGGAAGCGCGCGCGCGGTTGTCGACGCTCGCCGACCACACGGAGCTCGGCTCCGGCTTTCAGATCGCCATGCGTGACCTCGAGATTCGCGGAGCCGGCGATCTCCTCGGGCCTGAGCAGTCGGGGCATGTCGCCGCGCTCGGTTTCGAGCTGTACGTGGAGATGCTCGACGAGGCCGTCGCCGAGCTCTCCGGAAGCAGACGCGTCGTCGCACGCCCTGTTCGGGTCGACGCCCGGGTAGACGCCTACGTCCCCGCGTCGTACATCGCCGCAGAGGCGCTGAAGATCGATCTCCACCGCCGGATCGCGCTCGTGGAGGACGAGGACGAGCTCCGTGAGCTCGTGGCAGCCACCGAGGACCGGTACGGGCCGCTTCCGGAGCCGGTCGCGAACTTGCTTGCGATCCAGGAGGCCAAGCTGAAGCTGGCCCGTTTGGGAGCCGACTACCTCGTCTATCGAGGAGGCCGAGCGACCGTCGGACCTCTTACGCTCGGCTCCGGGGAGGTCCGCTCGCTCATCGACGCCACACCGACCGCGATCTACTCGACATCCAAGCGGGAGGTCTCGTTGCGCGTCGAGAGTCTCGAGCGCGCGTTGGAACTGCCCGATGCTATTGTCCAGGCCCGTTTGGCCGCGTAAGTCGCGGCTTTTTTCATGCCGCCAGAGCCGATGACGTCTCAGCTTTCCAACAGTCCGCAACGTCTGCCTAACACCCACTCGGCTATAACGGACGGGCTTCGATGAACCTCCTGCGAATCACACTTGCCGTCCTCGGGGCGACTGCCGCTCTCGTCGCGTCCGCGTGCGGCGAGCGACGCCACCGTCCCCTCGGGCTTCGTGGCCGTCGTTGACGGCACGGAGATCTCGAAGGAAGAGTTCGACCAGTTCATCGACCTCGCAAAGAACGGCTACAAGGCGGACAAGCGGGAGTTCCCGAAGGCCGGTACGCAGGAGTACCAGAATCTCAAGACGCAGTACGTGGCGATCCTCGTCCAGCGCGAGCAATTTCGACAGGCGGCCGACGATCTCGGTATCGAGATCACGGACGAGGATGTCGACAAGGCCGAGGACGAGCTCGTGAAGTCCGCAGTTCGACGGCAAGTTTGCCGAGTACGAGAGGGCGCTGAAGGAGCAAGGCCTGACACCGGCTGACTGGCGCAGGCTGGGGCTGGAGACCTCGGTTCTGTCGCAGGAGCTGTTCGACGAGGTCACGAAGGACGTCGAGGTCTCGGATCAGGAGGTGCTCGCGTCCTACACGCAGAATCAGAGTCAGTACGGAACGCCCGAATCCCGCGACGTCCGGCACATCCTGATCGCCGAGAAGGGCGCAAACGGGCAGGTCGACTTCGAGAAGAGCAAGGCCAGGGCGGACGAGATCTACGCCGAGCTCGCTGGCGGCGCCGACTTTGCCGAGCTGGCGAAGGAGAACTCGGAGGACCCCGGCAGCAAGGACTCGGGCGGCAAGCTCACGATCTCGCGCGGTCAAACCGTGCCCGAGTTCGACACGACGTCGTTCGAGCTGGATCAGGGCGAGCTCTCGAAGCCCGTGAAGACGAGTATGGCTACCACGTCATTCGAGGCGGTTTCGCCGGTGCGACCCGCCAAGACGACCCCGCTCGCCAAGGTGAAGGCGTCGATCCGCACGACGTTGCTCCAGCAGAAGAAATCCGAGGCCATGGCCGCATGGGCGGACGATCTCCGCACGGAGTACGACGGCAAGGTCAGCTACGCGGCCGGCTACGAGCCGCCGGAGATTCCCGAGGCACCGACCGAGACCGAGTAAGGTCTCCGATCGATGAGCCTTGCCGAGGCGCTCCTCGACCTTCAGGAGTTGACCCGGCAGCTTCGCCGGGAGTGCCCGTGGGATCGCGAGCAGACCGCGCGGACGATCGTGCCCCACACCGTCGAGGAGGCGTACGAGGTCGCCGACGCCGCGATGGCCGGCGACGACGGCGAGCTGAGGGGCGAGCTCGGCGATCTTCTCTTCCAGGTCTACTTTCTCGCTCTGCTGCTCGAGGAGAGCGGCAACGGCGATCTCGAGACCGTAGCGCGTGAGGCCCACGCCAAGCTCGTCCGACGGCATCCACACGTGTTCGGCGACGGCGAGGCGCGGACGGCGAAGCGGGTTCGCGAGCGCTGGGAGGAGCTGAAAACGGAGCAGGAGGGAAGGGAGGGCATCTTCCACGACGTGCCCGCCGTCGCTTCCGGCGTTGCTCCAGGCGCGCAAGGTGCAGCGGCGGGCGGCAACCGCCGGCTACGACTGGCCGGATCTGGCGGGCCCATTCGCGAAAGTCAGCGAAGAGATCGACGAGCTCGTCGCCGCGGTCGACTCATGTGGGCGAGCAACCTCCCGAGACGGAGGCCGATGCTGCGGTGTTTCACGAGGTCGGCGACGTTTTCTTCACGTTGGTGAACGTCGCCCGAAAGCTCAACGTCGATCCGGAGCTAGCACTGCGTGCCACGACGCGCCGCTTTATCGAGCGCGTCGAGACGGCCGCGGAGTTGGCAGCTGGGGACGGGGTGGAGTGGCGGACGCTCGACCTCGAGGCCCAGGATGGCTACTACGACCGCGCGAAGGAGACGCTTGGATGAGCAACGCGCGCTTCCAGCGCGCGTTCACGGGGGAAACCATGTTTCCCCCGTGCGCCCCCTTCTTCCTGAGAGCGTGGGGAACCTCCCGGTTCCCCACGCCCCTCCACGCTCACAGGGCAGGAGCTGACCTGTGAGTGCTATCGCACATGTCCATGCGAGACAGCTCCTCGACTCGCGCGGTAACCCGACGGTCGAGGTCGATGTCCGGCTCGCCTCGGGCGTCCTTGGGGAGGGCGGCGGTGCCGTCCGGTGCCTCGACGGGCGAGCACGAGGCGGTCGAGCTCCGCGATGGCGACCCCAACGCGTATCTCGGAAAAGGCGTGCTGACTGCGGTTGCGAACGTGAACGGCGAGATGGCTGCGGCGCTCGCGGGGTTCGACGTCGAGGATCAGCGTGGACTCGATCGGCTGCTCGTCGAGCTCGACGGTACGGCTAACAAGAGTCGGCTGGGGGCGAACGCGATCCTAGGATGCTCGCTCGCTGCCGCGAAAGCAGCGGCCGCAGATGCGGAGCTCCCCCTGTACAGGTGGCTCGGTGGGCCCGAGTCCCGCACGCTTCCCGTCCCTTGGATGAATGTCGTCAATGGCGGCGCGCACGCCGAGAACCGTCTCGACTTCCAGGAGTTCATGGTCGTGCCGGCTGGCGCGTCGACGTTCACCGAGGCGTTGCGCATCGGCACAGAGGTCTTTCACCATCTGAAGGCGGTATTGCACGATCGCGGCCTCGCTACCGGAGTCGGTGACGAAGGTGGGTTCGCACCCGATCTCGAATCGACCGAGCAGGCGATCGCAGCCATCCTCGAGGCCGCCGAGCGTGCAGGCCACGCCGAGCGAGTCGGCATCGCACTCGATCCTGCGGCGAGCGAACTCTTCCGCGACGGTAACTATGAACTGCCCGCGGAGGGTCGGACTCTCGACCCGCAAGCCATGATCGACTTCTACGCTTCCCTCGCCGACCGCTATCCGCTCCTGTCGATCGAGGACGGGCTCGACGAGAACGCCTGGGAGGACTGGAAGGCCCTCACCGAGTCACTTGGCGCTCGGGTCCAGCTGGTCGGCGACGACCTCTTCGTGACGAACGTCGACTTCCTGCAACGTGGGATCGACGAGGGTGTCGCAAACGCGATTCTCGTGAAGGTGAACCAGATCGGCACGCTCACGGAGTCGCTGGACGTGATCGAGCTCGCCCGGAACGCCGGGTACGAGACCGTAATCTCCCATCGCTCGGGCGAGACCGAGGATACGACCATCGCAGACCTCGCGGTCGCGGTGAACGCGGGACAGATCAAGACCGGCGCGCCGTCGCGCACGGACCGGGTGGCGAAGTACAACCAGCTTCTCCGCATCGAGGAGGAGCTTGGTGACGAGGCGGTATACCCGGGGTTCGCCGCCTTCAAGGCTCGAGATGATTGATGCCATGAGATCGTCGTCTCCGGGGCGTGAGTTGGCCGCTCAGGGGCGCGACGGGAGAGCGGCGGCGAGGCCGGACGCCTCGGTGGCGCTCTCCCGTCGCGAAGCGCACGCCCGGCGCGAGGCCGCCTGGCGGCCTCCGCCCGGGAGGAAGCGGCCCTGACGCGCCAGATCGTGCATCCGGACGCGCGAGATCGTGGCATCGATCATCTAGCCTGACGGGGTGACTCCGCACGGACGCAGGACGAAGATCGTCGCCACGATCGGCCCGGCATCGAACGACGAGCAGACCCTTCGTCGGCTGGTCGAAGCCGGAATGGACGGCGCCAGGCTCAACTTCTCTCACGGCACCCACGACGCGCACCTCGAAAGCGCCCACCGGGTGCGCGCGGTGCAGGCGGACGTAGGAAGGCCGCTCGCGCTGATCGCCGATCTCCAGGGGCCGAAGATCCGAGTCGGAGACCTACAAGCGCCCGTCGAGCTGGAGGTCGGCCAGTCGGTCGTCGTCGCTGGTGAGGAGTCCGCGCGCGCCGGCGATCTTCCAGTCGCTCCTGACGTGCTCGGTTCGGTGCTCGAGCCAAACGACGAGGTTCTCATCGACGACGGGCTCGTGCGCTTGCGTGTCGAGCGCGTCGAGGACGCCCGGGCGCTCTGCCGGGTCGTCACCGGCGGTCTGGTCGAGCCGCACAAGGGCGTGAACATCCCTGGCGTGCCGCTGCCGGTGCCGTCGCTCACGGAGAAGGACCTCGTGGACCTCGAGTTCGCGCTTGCGCTCGGAGTCGACTACGTGGCTCAGTCGTTCGTCCGCACACACATGGATGTGGAGGCGCTTCGGGCCAAGATCGACTCCGCTGGATCGCAGGCGTGGGTGATTGCCAAGATCGAGCTCAAGGACGCAGTGACGGCACTCGAGTCCATCCTCGACGCCGCGGACGCCGTGATGATCGCCCGTGGAGATCTCGGAGTCGAGATCGGCGCCGCGGAGGTTCCCCTCCTTCAGAAGCGGATCATTCTCGCCGCCCTCGATCGCGGGAAGCCGGCGATCACCGCGACCCAGATGCTCGAGACGATGGTGCACAGGCCGGAGCCGACGCGCGCGGAGGCCTCGGACGTTGCGAATGCCATCCTCGACGGAACCTCCGCGTTGATGCTCTCCGCCGAGACGGCGGTCGGCGAGTATCCCGTCGAGGCGGTGACGACGATGGCGAACATCGCGCGTGCGGTCGAGCCGAGCCTCGGTTACCGACACCAGTTGCCCGCTGCCGCCGACGAGCCGACCGTAGGCCGCGCCATGTCGAATGCCGCGTGCGACCTGGCCGAGGCGCTGGGTGCGAAGGCGATTCTCGTGCCCACGTTCACCGGTCGCACGGCGTCGGCGGTGGCGCGCCTGCGGCCACGCAGGCCGGTCGTCGCGCTCACCCATGTGGTCACGTCGCTTCAGCACATGGCCATCGAGTGGGGGGTGACCCCGCTCGTGATTCCGGAGTCCAAGGACGTCGACGATCTCTGGCGTCATTCGATCGAGGCCGCGCGCGACGCAGGGATCGTCGAAGCGGGCGACCGTGTCGTCCTCACAGCGGGCACCGCCGTGAACATCCCCGGCTCGACCAACGTGATCAAGGTGGACATCGCCTGACGAGGGGGCTGCGAGCGTCGCCTCTGGCGAGCTCACGCGGAAGGTAGCGTGCCGTCCACGTTGAACCTGGCGTCGTGGCAGGGAAGGCGACAAGACGGGTTTCCTCGAGGAAGGCAGAGCAGTCACGCGTACAGCGCAGGCGGCTTCGACTCCTCTGGGGTGTCGCCATCGTCGGTATCGCCGTCTACCTCTACTACCGGCCGCTCGCGTCATACCTCGAGACTCGCAACGACCTCACCGCGAGGCGCGCCGAGGTCGAGACACTCAGGATTGCGCACGCCCAGCTCGAGTTGCGACTCGTCAACTCCACGAGCCTGGAAGCGATCGAGCGCGAGGCTCGTAGGATCGGCTACGTGAAGCCGGGCGAGCAGCTCTTCGTGGTCAAGGGCATCCCGGCGTGGCGACAGGCCCGCAGCGCCAGGTCCGCTCGTCCTTAAGCGGGTCCTGGGAGTGGCGCCGCAACCGCGAAGCGGTTGCCTTCAGGGATCTTCGCGCGACCGGAATCTGCGCGAGCGGATTCCGGTCTTGCGCAGTTACTTAGTCTTCGTCAGATGGATGACCGGGCCGTGGTGGCACTGCAGCTCGGGCGACAGCCCCGCGCCTTCCGCCAGGTGGCCGTCCGCTGCCCCTTCGGCCTGCCCGCCGTCACCGAGCAGGCTCCCTATGACCTGAACGGCGAGCCGTTTCCGACCATGTACTACATCACGTGCTCGTATCTCGTCGCGGCGCTGGCTCGACTCGAGGCCGCGGGAGGCGTCGAACGCTGGAGCCGGGAAGCTTCGGAGGATGCAACCCTCGCCGAGTCGCTTGTGAGCGCCAGCGACGAACAGCGCCGACTCCGGCATGCGCTCGCCGCGCGCGGGGATTCGGATGGTGGCGCGTCACTCGAGCTGGGTATCGGAGGCGCGAGCTCGTCCGCGCACCTCAAATGCCTCCATGCCCACGCGGCGTACGCGCTGGCTCGTCCCGGGTACCTCCTCGGCGAGCGCATCCTCGCCGACGTGCAGCCTCCGTGGCCGGCACACGAGTGCTGTTCGGAGGCTGTCCGCGAACCGAGCTAGTCCAGGAATCTTGGCGCGACGGGCGTTCGCGCGAGCGGATTCCGGTCTGGCGCGTGCAGTTAGTCTGCGGCCTCGTGACGGCCGATGTCGAGATCGCAAGGCTCGAGTGGGAGAACGCGCATCGCGATCTCGCGGAGGCGGTGCTCGATCCTGCGCGAGAGGAAAGCCTGAACCTTCAGCTCGAGGCCGTGACGATGGAGCTCCGCCGACGCGTAGGAGGAACGTTCACGCTTCGTGAGCTTGCAGCCGAGTACGCACGCGCGGACGCATGGGCGCGCAGCGCGCTCGCAGAACGCGCAGCTCCCGGATGGCCGCGCACCCTGTCGCTCGTCGAGGGCGCAGCGTTCCACATCTACTCGCGCGGCGCCGCGGACTACACGCCGTGACCATGCTCGAGCGCCCGAGACGGCCTCAACGCTCCCGATCGCGTCGAACCGCAGTGGGCCGCGCCGTTTTGATCGGCGTTGCGCTGACTCTGTCGTTCCTCGTCGGGCTCGCGTTCGCCCGCACCCTCGACGAACGACCGGAGCGCGGAGGGGCGACCACGGGGGTTCGAACTCTCACGCCGCTTGCCGCAGGAGCCACCGGCGCGCACGGTGACGGTGACGGTCACTACGCGGTCGTAGTGCGCAATATCGCCTGCGGGCGACGCGCCTACAGCTCCTCGGACGCCTCGAGCAGCCCTGCCAGGATGATGCCGACGGCGCATACGAGGCTGATCCAGATCCCGACCCCGCGGCTCGCGAAGAAGAACGTGTCGGGGATCGAGATCAGTCGCACGAGGACGAGGATCGTGGCGACGGAGCCGATGGCGATCGTAACGAGGCTCTCCGGGACGGCCGCAGGCAGGTCGACACCGACTTCTCGAAGCACCATCAGCAGAACCGCTACGAGGCCGAGGAAGAGCACGACCTTCCCGATCGTGCCAGTGTGCCAACCGATCACGGAGACCGTGGTTCCGTTGCCCTCGCCCGTGTACCAGCCGGTCAGAGCAGAGAGGGCGAGCAGCAATCCGAACAGGAATGTGAGCCGGTCTCCGATGCCCGGCAGGCCTCTGATACTCGCAAAACCAATGCGACCACGTCCTCCGGGGCTCTCCATCGCGTGAAGAATATGACTTCGCACCGGCTGGACAGCCTGCACGGCGCTGAATTCTGTTCTGAGTGCTCCCCGCCGCAACTACGGTCACGCTTCGCGCCCCTCGCGAACACTTCGCATGCCGTCGTCCTCAGTCGGGCCAATATTCTTGAATATTGGCCCTCCCTGCGTCCTAGGCCTGCTCGGTTCTCGCCGGCGAATCACGACCGTAGCTCCGCCGGGAAGCACCTAGAATCTCCCTGTGGCCCATCCTGCGCCGACGACACCACCTGTGACGGCTCCTCCCGAGGAGCCTCCGCTCGACCCAGAGGCGGTCGAGCGGGCGTATCGGCTTCATCGAGCACGGCGTGCGGCAAAGAAGAAGCGCCACCGCGAGAAGCGCTGGGCAGGAGTTCGTTTCTGGGTCGTGCTCGCGCTGGCCATCGCCGTCGCGGCTGTGCTCGCGGCGCGAACGCTCGGCGAGATCGAGCGCGTCTTCGGGCTGTAATCATGCCCGCTCGGTCGGCGGAGGAGAGGCCGGGGAGCCTCGCGCTCGGAGCGCTCGTCTTCGGCGCCGGAATCGGCGCACTTGCGACGGAGATCACGGCGTCGCGCCTGCTCGCGCCCTACTTCGGGTCGTCGACCATCGTCTGGGCGAACCTGATCGGGATCGTCCTCGCAGCGTTGGCCCTCGGCTACTGGCTCGGAGGGAGGATCGCCGACAAGCGCCCGCGGCCGTCGCTCCTCGGAGCCATCGTCCTCGCCGCAGCCGTCTGTGTCGCGGCTATTCCGTTCGTCGCGAAGCCGCTCCTCGATCTCACCGTCGAAGGACTCGACGACGCCTCCGCCGGCGCCGTCATCGGGAGCTTCGTCGCAGTCCTCCTGCTGTGCGCCCCGCCCGTCGTCCTGCTGGGCATGGTGTCGCCGTTCGCGATCCGGCTCGCGGTCGACTCGATCGAGACCGCGGGTGCCGTCGCCGGGCGACTCTACGCGCTGTCGACTGCGGGCTCGCTCCTCGGCACGTTCCTTCCGGCGCTTGTCCTCATCCCTGCCTTCGGTACGCAGAGGACGTTTCTGGTCATCGCAGCGCTCGTCGCCGTGTCCTCGTGCTTCATGCTCGGTGCGCGCTACCTCGTCGTAGCTGCGGCGCTGGTGGCTCTCGTGGCGGTCCCGCCGGGTGCGGTGAAGCCGGAAGCCGGGCTTCTGCACGAGGAGACGTCGTATCACCAGTACATCCAGGTCGTCGAACGACCTGACGGCAGGCGTCTCCTCTCGTTGAACGAAGGCGTCGCGGTGCATTCCGTCTGGCGGCCCGACTCGGTCCTCACGGGCGGAGTCTGGGATGCGTTCCTCGCGATCCCTCCGTTGCTCGACCGCCCGCTGGAACGTGTGGCAATTCTCGGAAACGCTGCCGGAACGACCGCCCGTGCGCTCGGCGTGTACTACCCGGACGCGTACGTCGACGGCGTCGAGCTCGATCCCGCCGTGAGCCGAGTCGGGCGGCGTTACTTTGCGATGGGCGAGAACCGCCGGCTTACCGTCCACAACGCGGACGCCCGTCCGTTTCTTCGCTCGACGGATGCGATGTACGACCTGATCGTGGTCGACGCCTACCGCCAGCCGTACGTCCCGTTCTACCTCGCGACCCGTGAATTCTTTCGGCTCGTTCGCGAGCACCTTGCCCCGGGTGGAATCGTCGCGCTCAACGTCGCTGCGGTGCCGGACGACAAGAGGCTCGTGCGGGCCGTCGGGACGACGCTCGCCGCCGAGCTTCCACAGGTTCTCGAGTGGCCGGCTCTACGGTTCAACACGATCGTGCTCGGCTTGACCGAGCCGCTCGCCGAGGGCGAAGTCGAGCGTCGCCTCCGCCGCGGCCCGTCGGATCTCGCACCGCTACGCGAGCTCCTCGCAGGCGACGCGCGGCCGCTCGTGGCGACCGGGAGACCGTGGACCGACGACCGCGCGCCGGTCGAGTGGCTCACCGATCGGATGATCGTGTCGTATGCCGCGGAGGGCGGCCGCCTGGACGAGGACTACCTACCGACCAGGCCGAGCCCGTGATCTCGCTCGAGCGGCGCAACGGGCTTCCGCTGCGGATAGGTCATCGGGGCGCCGCCGCGCTCGCACCAGAGAACACGCTTCAGTCCTTCCGAGCCGCACTCGCGGCCGGTGTGGATCTCATCGAGTTCGACCTGCTCCAACTACTGGACGGCAACGTCGTAGTGGCCCACTCGAACGATCTCCACGAGGTGAGCCACGGCGTCGCTTCGGGGACCGTTCGAGACTGGACGCTGGAGAAGCTCCGCGAGGTGTGTCCCGAGCTGCCGACGCTCGACGAAGCGCTCGTGTTCTTCGCGGACGAGGCGCGCGATGTCGGGGCCCATGTCGACCTCAAGTCGGCCAGCGCTGTCGCCGAGCTTGCAGTTGCGCTCCGCCGCTTCGGGCTCGTCGAGCGGAGCTTCGTCAGCTCGTTCCATGTTCGCGCGCTTCGGCGGCTCGTGATTACGGAGCCACGCGTACGCGTCGGCGCCTCGTTCCCGCGTGACGTTCTCGGCGCTCACGGTCGCACCGGCCTCAGCCCGGTTGTGCATCTCAGCCTGCGGGCGCTTCGGATGGTCACGCCCCTGCTCGCGCCGGTTCTGATCGGACGCGCACGGGGGAGTGCACTCGTCCTTCACCATTCCCTCGTGAGCCCCGCCACGGTCCGTCGCGCGCACAGCCGTGGAGCGGCGGTGGTCGCGTGGACCGTCGACGATCCGCAGGACCTCGCGCGAGTCGACGAAGCGGGCGTCGACGCCGTCGTGAGCAACGATCCACGCATTTTCGCGTCTACACTGGAAACGTGAAAATCGGCGTGCGAGCAATCGGCGTGGGGCTGCTTGCGGCCATGGCACTCGTGGGGTTTGCGGCCGCGTTCGC
Source organism: uncultured Thermoleophilia bacterium (assembly GCA_963827525.1). GTDB lineage: Bacteria > Actinomycetota > Thermoleophilia > Gaiellales > Gaiellaceae > GMQP-bins7. The sequence goes on along the minus strand of CAWHBH010000012.1, from coordinate 3,677 downwards.
CGTCGCAGCCACGGCCGGGCCGGGGGCGGCGGCGCAGACCACCGATCCGCCGACGACGACGGACCCTCCTCCTGACGGAGCCACCACCGACTGAGCCCCCGATTCCACCTCCGCCGCCTCCGACTCCTGCCCCGATCGCGTTCGGCGTCACGGTTGGCGGTGTCAGGGTCGGCGGTCTGATGCCCAGCCGCGCGACCGAGGTCGTGAGGAAGTCCTTCGTCCGCCCGCTCGTCCTCGTCGTCGATCCCGAACGCAAGATCGAGCTCATGCCGGAAACGTTGGGCGCGCGTCCGAATGTCCCTAAAGCGATCCGGCGCGCTCGCGTCGCCAGGCCTGGTGCGTCTGTGCCTCTCGACGTCGCCGTCTCTCGCACCCGAATCCGGAACTACGTCGAGCGCCTCGGCAGGGCCTTCGACGCGAAAGCCCTCGATGCACGAATCGTGGTCTCCGGCGTCAAGCCGCGCGCGGTCAAGTCGCAGGAAGGCCGGCGCTTGAAGCGCGTCGCCGGTGCTCGTGCGATTCGTGGCGCTTTTGCCCGCAACAGCCGGGGCGCGATTCGACTGTCGTTCGCCGTTCTCAGGCCGAAGGTGACCACCGCGACCCTGGACGAAGCAGTCGTCATCCTCCGCGGCTCGAACAAGCTCCTGTTCTTCAACGACGCGAAGTTCGTGCGCTGGTTCGGCGTCGCGACCGGGCAATCGGCGTTCCCGACACCGCTCGGCAACTACGAGATCGTGACGCTTCAACGCAACCCCTGGTGGTATCCACCGCCGTCCGACTGGGCTGCAGACGCGGATCCGGTTCCGCCCGGACCAGGTAACCCGCTCGGTACTCGCTGGATGGGGATCTCGGCGCCGTACGTCGGAATCCACGGGACACCCGACTCCGCTTCGATCGGCTACTCCGCGTCGCACGGGTGCATCCGGATGCGAATTCCCGACGCCGAGTGGCTCTTCCAGCACGTGGACGTCGGGACGCCCGTCCTCATCATCGCGCGGTAGCGGATGGCGCGCCGCGCCAAGCTCGTCGCCCAAGGCGTTGCTGTGGGGCTGGTCGCTCTGCTGTTCATTCTGCTCGCGTGGACGCTCCTGACCGAGGAGGGGGGCGATCTCGCGGACTCAGCGTCGCGCGGAGAACGTCCGCAGGCCCCTGAGTTCACCCTCGAACGTCTCGATCGAGACGGTGAGCTCGCGCTCTCGTCGCTTCGGGGCAAGGCCGTCGTGGTCAACTTCTGGGCTTCGTGGTGTGGCCCCTGCAAGGAGGAGGCGCCGTTTCTCGAGCAGGTTTGGCAGCAGAACCGGAACCGAGAGCTCGTCGTCGTCGGTCTCGATGCGAAGGACTTCCGCCGAGATGCCCGCAGGTTCGCGAGGCGCTACGGTCTTACGTTTCCGATCGTCTTCGACGGCCCGGGTGACACAGCGAACGGCTACGGCGTGACCGGATTCCCCGAGACGTTCGTCCTCGATCGCGAAGGGCGAGTCGTCGAGGCGTTCGCGGGTGCCGTCAACGGGAAAGAGGACCGCGTACGCTTTCGCGCCGCCATCGAGGAGGCGCTCGCGTGAAGGTTCGCGACTTCGCTCTTGGGCTGACCGCCGGAGCACTCATCTTCGTTGGGACAGCGGCTGCGGCGCCACCGAACGCGGCCGACCTCGAGGCCGAGCTGGTCTGTCCTGTCTGCGAGACGACACTCGACCAGTCGAACGCGCCGATCGCGGAGCGGATGAAGACCTTCATCCGCGTTCGTATCGCGGCCGGCGACACCGAGCAGGAGATCAAGGACGCGCTCGTCGGCGAGTTCGGGCCGGAAGTGCTCGCGACTCCTCGCGAGGGCGGATTCGGACTCGTCGCCTGGCTCCTTCCACTCGCCGCCCTCGTGGCAGGCGCGATCGTCGTCGGGCTGCTGATCCGGTCCTGGAGTCGTCGACGCGCGCCACCGGACGACGCAGCCCCACTGGATCCGCGGCTCGAGCGGCTCGTCGACGACGAGCTCGCCCGATTCGACGGTTAAGTGCCGCTTCAGGCAACGTCCTCCCAGTCCCTGCCGGCTGCATGAGCTGGACGGCGATCCCGGTCGCGTTTCTGGCGGGCATGGTCTCGTTTCTCGCACCGTGCGTCCTGCCGCTCGTGCCCGGATATCTGTCTGCGATCTCGGCCGTCGATGCGGAACGGCTGGGACAACCCGGAACCGCCCGTCGAGTCGTCGCCGCGAGCGTGCCGTTCGTTCTCGGGTTCACCGCGTTCTTCGTGCTCCTCGGCGTCGGTGCGGCGCTTGTCGGCGGGCGGTTGTTCTCCGACCAGTTCCTGCTCGAGAAGATCGCGGGCTTCGTGCTCGTCGTCTTCGGGTTGGCGTTCATGGGGCTTCTGCCGTGGCCCGAGCGACTCCTCGGGGCCGGGTTGGTCCAGGGGGCTCGCAGTCGCGGCTCGCGTGTCCTTCTCGGCGGTGCCTTTGCCATCTGCGCCGCGCCGTGCATCGGGCCGGTGCTTGCGGGAATACTCGTCCTTGCAGGCTCGTCGGGAACAGTGCTCGAGGGCGGAGCGCTCCTCGGCGTGTATTCGCTCGGGCTTGCCCTGCCGTTCGTCCTCGCAGGCGCGCTGTTCACGCGAGCGATGTCTGCCTTTCGCTGGCTTCGCGATCACTACCGCGCGATCCAGATCGTCGGCGGGGCGATCATGGTCGCGCTCGGGCTCCTGCTCTTCTTCGAGCGTTTCTACGTGCTGCGCGTCTACTTGAACCGCTTTCTCGAGTGGCTCGGCCTCGAGCCTGCGTTCTGACAACTCGTTTCGTCAGACGCGCGGTGGATCGAGCACGAGGGAGTCGGAGGCAACGACAGCCTGCGCCTCTTCGACGCACGCGAGCACGACGTCCACGTCGACGCCGCGATGCGACGGGCGATACGGCCCAAGGCGACGCATCGCCTTCTCGAGCTGACGTTCGCAGCCCGGTCTGTTGCCGCGACCCGCTTGATACCAGGCGACGGCGACGTGAACCAATCCCTGGAGGAAGTCGCGCTCGGGGTCCGGCGCCTCGCGCCACTCGTCCTCGAGCTCCTCGTGCGCCTCGAAGTACGCACCCGCGCGAATCAGCTCGAGGCCCCGCTCCAGTCCCACGCGCGCGATTATCCGCGTCCGCAGCAGTTGCTAGTGTCGCTCGCGTGTCGACGATCCTGCTCGTCGGGGTCGACCTCTTCTTTCGCGGGAAACTGGAGGGGCTGCTTCCGGGCCATCGGTTGGTCACGGCCGACAGCGTGGATGCACCCGACCTCGTGATCGTCGACATCGCACGCGTCGAGCCCGACGAGGTCGTCGACGCGTGGCCCGACATTCCGATCCTCGGATACACGAATCACACCGACAAGTCGGGGCTCCAGCGCGCTCACACCGCCGGTTTCGACCAGGTCATCGTGAAGTCGGCGCTCGTCGAGCGCGCCCCCGAGCTTGTCCACGAGCTCACCGGAGGAGCGTCTGAGCCGGCCTAGCAATTGCGGGAGCGCTGCGGCCGCGAAGCTGCCGCCTACAGGGATTTCGCAGGACTCTGGCTAGACTCGCACGCAGTGACGTACATCATCGCCGAGCCCTGCATCGACATCATCGACAAGTCCTGTGTGGACGTCTGCCCGGTCGACTGCATCCACGAGTTCGAGCGGATCCTCATCATCGATCCCGAGGAGTGCATCGAC
>CAWHBH010000011.1:0-59609 GCA_963827525.1 uncultured Thermoleophilia bacterium | reverse complement strand
TGCGGGGCGTGCGAACCGGAGTGTCCGGTGGAGGCGATTTTCCCCGAGGACGCGCTGCCCGACAAGTGGAACGCGTTCGTCGAGATCAACTACGCCTTTCCCGATCCGGACAAGATCAACCCACTCGTCGACAAGTACGCCCTCGAGAACAACGTCCACAACGAGCCGATCGCCTGACGCTACATCAGGCGGGCAACAGGTACGCGCAGAGGCGTCGATCGCCGGGCAACGGTGAGGGCGCGATCTTCGCAACGAGGTAGCGGCGCTCACCATCTTCGACCTCGGTTCCGGGAGGGGGCGGCTCGCCGGTGCGCTCGACGAGCGTGTAGCCGGTCGGAGCCCACACGAAGAAGAGGTACCCACTCTTCCCGTTGCCGTCCATCGATCCGATCCTAGCCGAGCACTGGTACCAACAGCGGCGTCCCGGCCGCGAAGCGGACGCTTCAGGGAAGGCGCGGAGCGCCTTGTCCGCGAAGCGGACCAGTGGAGGGGGTCTGGGGGAACCGGGAGGTTCCCCCAGCTTGTGCCGCCGCCCCTTGTCCGCGAAGCGGACCAGTGGAGGGGGTCTGGGGGAACCGGGAGGTTCCCCCAGCTTGTGCCGCCGCCCCTTGTCCGCGAAGCGGACCAGTGGAGGGGGTCTGGGGGAACCGGGAGGTTCCCCCAGCTTGTGCCGCCGCCCCTTGTCCGCGAAGCGGACCAGTGGAGGGGGTCTGGGGGAACCGGGAGGTTCCCCAGCTTGTGCCGCCGCCCCTTGTCCGCGAAGCGGACCAGTGGAGGGGGTTTGGGGGAACCGGGAGGTTCCCCTGGCTTGTGCCACATCGCGAGCGGATCCCGGTCTTGCGCACGAGATCGCTAGCGCCGCGCGGCAGACGGAGGAACCTCGATGCGAACCGTCGAGCCTCGCGGGTAGCGGACCTCTGAGCTGAACCTCGCGTTCAGCGTGGCAGCTCGCTCGGCCAGCGCTTCGAGCACGGCGCTTCGGCGCTCGGGTGGCCCGTCGTCGGCGACGACGAGCTCCGCGCCTCCGATCGCTGTTGCGCGAACCGAGATCTCGATCCGAGTCGGCGCACCACGCCTCACGGCCTGATCCGTCGCTTCGCGGAGGATCTGGTAGAGGGCCGTCTGTGCGTTCTCCCCAAGCTCGTCCGCATAGTCGACGTCGAGCACGATCTCCACATCGTGACGCGACGAGAGCCGCCGCGCGAGCGCTGTGACGGCTGTGGCAAAGCCGAGCTCGCGGAGAACCTTGGGCTCGAGGTCGTCGCAGAGCGCGCGAAGGTCACGCATGGCATCGCGCGCGAGTGCGAGACCACGCGTGAGCACCTCGTCCGCCGGCTGCGTCTCGCCTTCGCGAAGGCTCGCGAGACCGGCGTCGAGCATCTGGGCGATCGCCGCGAGGTGTTGGACGGGCCCATCGTGCAGGAGCTCCGCCAGCCGGCGGCGCTCCTCCTGTTCGGCAAGGACCCGTTCTGCGAGTAATGCGCGCTCGGCTTCGTCGGTGGTCAATCGATTATCGCCTCACGGAGCGCGATGGCGACAGCCTGGGTGCGCGTGTCTGCCTCGAGCTTCGCGAGGATGTGGCGAACGTGGCTCTTGACCGTCTCCTGGCTGATGAAGAGCTTGGCGGCCACGTCCACGTTCGACATTCCGTCCGCGAGCAATTGGAGGATCTCCCGCTCGCGCGGGGTCAGGATGTCGGCCTGCCCCTGCCCCGAGACGAACTCCGCCATCAGCCCGGGGTCCACGAAGGTCTCGCCTGCGGCGACTTTCTCGATCGCTCGTAGGAGCGTCTCGTGCGGGGTCTCCTTGAGGATGTAGCCGCGCGCGCCCGACTCGAGTCCGCGCTGGAGCAGCGAGCGCTCGCCGTAGGCGGTGAAGATGAGAACACCGGTGCCAGGCACCTTCTGGAGGAGCATCTCTGTCGCCTCGAGGCCGTCCATGTCGGGCATGCGCAGGTCCATGATCACGACGTCGGGCCGTCGCCTCTCGGTCAGAGCGACCGCCGAAGCGCCGTCGGTCGCCTCGCCGATCACGCGGATCCGCGGCGATCGTGACAGCGCGAGGCGCAGGCCCTCACGGACGACCTCGTGATCGTCCGCGATGAGGCAGGTGATCTCGTCGGCCACGGGGCGATTCTACGGCGCGGATCGGCAGGCTCCTGCTCAGCAGTCTTGCGCAGACCGGAATTCCGCTCGTGCGGAATCCCGCTCGCGCGAACATCCCTGAAGGCGTCCCCTTCGCGGCCGCTGTGCTCGTAGCTCAAATCGAGAGGGTCGGTGGTCAGATTGAAAGGGACAATTGCGCCGGCTCTCGGCTGGGAAACGCCACCCGCCGGAAGCTCGCGGTGGAAGCTGCCGCGCGCCGGACGGGCTCCGTCATGGGACTCGTCGTCGTTGCTGGCAGGTACGCGCGGGATCCGAATAGCGCCTCGTAGCGACCGACCTCCTCGGGCCAGTCGCGGCCGAGTGCTTCGAGGAAGTGTTCTCGCACGCCCGGTCGTAGATGGACGACGCTCGCCCAGATGTTCGAGGCGCCGGCGGCGCGGGCTTCACGGACTACCGCTTCGAGCTGCTCGGGCAAATCCGAGAGCCCGGGAAGGATCGGCGCGATGCCCACACCGACGTGGATTCCGGCTTCGGCGAGGCGCCGGACCGCGGCAAGCCGGCTTCGCGGTGGCGCGGTTCCGGGCTCTGTTGTCCGCCAGACGCGATCGTCGAGGGTCGGGATCGAGACGTAGACGCGCGCTCCGACCCGCGACGAAGCTTCCTGAAGGACGTCGATGTCGCGGACGACCAGCGGGCCGCGCGTGACTATCGAGAACGGCGTCGACGCCCCTGTGAGCTCGACCACACACGCTCGTGTGAGCCGGAAGCGTCCCTCGGCAGGCTGATATGGGTCGGTGGCCGATCCGAGGGAGACCTCCTCGCACTTCCACGACGTTCGGCCGAGCTCGCGACGTAGAACCTCGGCGATATTCGTCTTCACGCGGATCGAGCTTCCGTAGCCCTCCCCTGACGGGCGTTCGGCGCGGAGCTCGAAGTGGCGCACGTAACAGAATGTGCATTTGTGCGCACAGCCCATGTAGGGGTTGAGCGACCACTTGAACGGCATCCCGCGAACTGCGGTCAACGCCGACTTGCAGGGCTCGAGCCGGTAGTCGGCGCGCATCCGCCGAGAATAGAACATATGTTCGTATCAGGCAAGCCGTGGCGCCAGTCGAGGAACGACAGCACGCGGCAGACGACCCAACCATGCTCGTCCTGGTCGCGATAGGGGCGAATCACGACGTCTTCGCTCATAGGTAGCGATCCTACGAGCTAAGTCATGCGGAGACTCGTGGCTCGAGTTACGAGCATCGTCACGGATGCGTGCGGCCGTCGAGTCTTACTTCCGCGGGCCTCCGGCTAGAGTCGGGCGATGGACGAGCTCGACGGTGGGATCAAGCGCATCACGCTGCCCTTGCCGACGCGGCCCGGCCATGTTCACACCTACCTGCTCCCCGGAGATGACGGCTGGACTCTCGTCGACACCGGCGTCGGCCTGCCCGATGCGAAGGAGACCTGGGCCGCCGCGCTCGAGGAGGCGGGCGGCCGCGTCGCGACCATCTTCGTCACGCACTTCCACCCGGACCATGTCGGGGCCGCCGCCGACCTTCACGAGCTGACCGGCGCGCCCGTCTACCAGGGCGTGCTCGACTACGCGCAGTGCGAGCTCGTCTGGGGGAACCCGGCCTGGTCGGAGCGGCTTCTCGATTGGTTTCGCCTCCACGGAACGCCCGACGATGTGACCGCCGAGCTCGTCGGCCAGAGCTCGGTCTACCGACCGTTCATCCGCTACCAGCGCGACCCGATCCTCGTCGAGGCCGGCGAGCACGTCGACGGCTGGGAGCTCATCGCGGCACCTGGGCATGCCGACGGCCAGCTCTGCCTGCTCAAGGACGACGTCCTCGTTGCGGCCGACCATCTCCTGGGCAGGATCACGCCAACTGTCGGGCTCTGGCCCGCGAGCCGCTCTGATCCGCTCGGCGACTACCTCGCTGCTCTCGACCGGACGATCGAGCTCGCGCCGAAGCTCGCGCTGCCCGGCCACGGGGATCTGATCCATGATCCGCCAGCGCGGGCCCGGGAGCTTCAGGAGCACCACCGGTCGAGACTCGAGGAGATGATGGCCGCGCTCGGACAAGAGCCGAGAACGGGCTACGACCTGTCCTTCGATCTGTTCGGGGCGAGCCTCCAACCTGCCGGACGCCGGTTCGCCGTCGCCGAGACGCTTTCGCACGCCGAGCGGCTCGTGCACGAGGGCGAAGCTTGTCGCCACGAGGACGACGGAACCGTTACCTATACTGCTGCCTGATCGATGGTGGAAGACCTCCCGCCTAGTACCGGCGCCCCTTCCGGGGCGTGAGTACTCCTCTCCGCATCATCGTCGTTCTCCTCCTCGTGCTGGGGAACGCGGTCTTCGTGGCGGCAGAGTACGCCCTCGTCACGGGGCGGCGGTCGCGGCTGGAAGAGCGCGCGGAAAAGGGCGGCCGGGGTGCCAAGACGGCGCTGCGTCTGATGGACGACCCGGTGCGGTTCATCTCGACCGTGCAGGTCGGGATCACCATCTCCGCCATCCTCCTGGGTGCCATCGGCCAGCCGCTGCTTTCAGGCCTGATGGAACCTCCGATTTCGACCACGGTCGCGTTCCTCATCGCGTTCGCCATCCTCACCTATTTGTCGGTGGTCCTCGGCGAGCTCGTGCCGAAGGCCGTCGCACTCCAGCGAGCGGAGGTGCTCGCCATCGCGCTTGCGGTGCCGCTCGACTTCCTCGCCAGGATCGCGCACCCGGTCGTGTGGCTGTTGCAGGTCTCCGCGAACGCCGTCCTGCGTCTTCTTCGGGTCAAGCCGGCCCCGGCCGGGATGATTGCGTACACCCGCGAGGACATCCGCCACAGCGTCGCCGCGGCGGAAGACGTCGGCGAGTTCCACGAGGCCGAGGAGGAGATGCTCTACAAGGTCTTCGACTTCGCCTCGAAGGAAGTGGACGCTGTGATGGTGCCGCGACCGGAGGTGGTCGCCCTCTCCGTCGACATGCCTCCGGAGGACGTGCTCGCCATTGTCGTCGACTCCCCGTACACGAGGTATCCGGTCTACAGGGAGTCGCTCGACGAGATCGTCGGCGTCCTCCACGTGCGCGATCTCTTCGCGGCGATGCACGACCTCGGGATCGCGTCCGTCCGACTCGAGTCGATCGCACGGACGGCTTACGTGGTTCCCGAAACGAAGGACCTCGCCGCGCTCCTGGCGGACTTCCGGCGCGAGAAACAGCACATGGCGATCGTCGTCGACGAGTACGGCGCGATGGAGGGGATCGTGACCCTCGAAGACGTGTTGGAACAGATCGTCGGCGAGATCGAGGACGAGTTCGACCTCCCCGATACCTCCGTCGAGCGGATTGACGACAACCGCGTCCGGATCGGAGGCACGTACACGATCGACGACTTCAACGAGGAGTTCGGAACCGAGCTCGAGCAGGAGGACTTCCATACGATGGCCGGCCTCGTCTTCGGCGCCCTCGGCCGTGCGCCGGAGGTCGGCGACACGGTGACGACCGGTGGTCTCCGCCTCACCGTTGTCGAAATCGAGGGCTCGCGCATCATGAGGATCGAGGTCGAGTTCGGCGTCGACGAGACGCCGACGGACGAGCCAGCAGCGGCTTAGCCTGCTCGCGTGAGCCGAGCCAGCTGGTCAGCGCTTCGCCACCGCGACTTCGCGATTTACTGGGTTGCGGTCGTCACAGAGGCGTTCGCGCTCTCCATGGCGCTCGTCGCGATCGGGTGGCAGGTGTACTCGGTTCGCGAGAACCCGCTCGACCTAGGCCTCATCGGGCTCGCGGAGTTCCTCCCGCTCCTCCTGCTCTCGCTGCCTGCGGGGCAGCTCGCCGACCGCGTCCCGCGACGGTGGCTGCTCGTGGCGATGGTCACCCTCGACATCGTGTTCTTGCTCGGCCTGCTCGGTGTCACGATTGCCGGTGCGAACAGGGTCTGGCCGTTCTTCGTCCTCGCGTTTCTCTTCGGAGTCTCGAGCGCCCTCGGAGCTCCTGCAGGCCGCGCGCTGACGCCGTCGCTCGTCCCGCGGGAGATCCTTGTGAGCGCGCTCGCCCAGCGATCCGTCGGGGTCCAGATTTCGGTCGTCGTCGGCCCAGCTGCCGGCGGTCTTCTCTTCGCGCTCAGCGCCGAGCTCGTCTATGCCGTGGGTGTCGGGCTGTCACTGATCTCCCTTGTGTGCTTCCTACTGTTGCGCGGCGGACGTGAGCCGGCGGCCGAGGGCGTGCAAGGTCTCCACGAGGTGCTCGCGGGCGTGCGCCTCATCCGCAGGACGAACGTCCTCCTCGGTGCGATCTCGCTCGACCTCTTCGCAGTACTCCTCGGCGGCGCCGTGGCTCTGCTTCCCATCTTCGCCAAAGACGTCCTCGAGGTCGGCCCGACCGGGCTCGGCTTCCTGCGTACTGCGCCCGCTGTCGGCGCATTCCTCGCGGCACTGTGGCTTGCACGGCGTCCCATCCAAAGACGCGCCGGCCCGACGCTCTTCCTCGTCGTCGCGCTCTTCGGCGCGAGCATGGTCGTCTTCGGGCTCTCGCGCGCGATGTGGCTCTCGATGCTGGCGCTAGCCGTTGGCGGCGCCGTGGACATGGTCAGCGTCGTCCTGCGCTCGACGATCCTTCCGCTCGTGACGCCGGACGAGGTGCGCGGACGGGTGAACGCCGTCGAGATGGTCTTCATCAGCGGGTCGAACGAGCTTGGAGCCTTCGAGTCGGGTGTTGCTGCGGCGCTGATCGGCGCCGTGCCGGCGGTCGTCGTTGGCGGAGTGGCGACCATTGTGGTCGCGGGGGTCTGGTGGAAGCTCTTCCCGTCGCTGGCCCGGGTCGACAGTCTGGACGACCTGCGACCCGTCAGCGTCGCGCCCGGCTGAGCAATCGTCCAGCTCCGACATTGCCGATCGACGCGTCGACGAGCTCGATGGGATGGAGTGCCGGCAGTGGCTGCTTTGCGCGACGGAGCGCCTGCGACACCTGGACGAGGCATCCGGGATTCGCGCTCGCGTAGGCCTGCGCGCCTGTGGCGAGCACGTGCCCAGCCTTGCGGTCGCCGAGCTCGCGGGCTGCCTCGGGCTGGACGACGTTGTAGATCCCGGCCGAGCCGCAGCAGAGGTCCTGTTCTGCGGGCTCGACGACCTCGAGCCCGGGAATGCGCGCGAGCGACGTGTGCGAGGAGAGCGGAAGCCGCTGCGCGTGGCGGAGATGGCACGAGTCCTGTAGCGCGACCGTCAGTGCCAGTGGATGCCGGCGGGCTCGTGGCGCGACTCCGGCGAGGAGCTCGCCCACATCCCGGACCTCTGCGGAGAACGCGGCCGCGCGCTCGTCTCCGAGGAGCCAGCCGAGCTCCTTCAGGTGGGACCCGCAGCCCGAGGAGTTGACGACGACGAGGTCGACGTCGTCGAAGGCGTCGATGAGCCGACTCGCGAACGCCTTCCCCTCCTCGAGGCGACCCGCGTGAACCGACAGCGCCCCGCAGCACCCCTGTGGCGGCGCGGCTACCTCGAAGCCGTCTGCGGCGAGGACGCGCGCGGTTGCGGCGTTCACGTCCGGGAAGACGGCACTCTGCACGCACCCGGTGAGCAGGCCAACGCGTGCACGCCGGATCCCCACCGCAGGGGTGACAGCAGGCACGTCGCCTTTGCCACGCCACCGTGGTGCGATCTCGACGAGCGGTCGGAGCCGTCGCGGCATCGGCGCGATCCGGCCGAGCGGCGCAAGGCGGAGAGCAGCTCTCATGCGACCGGGATAAGGCAGGACGCGGAACAAGAGCCCGCGGACGAAGCGATCGGCGAGCGGACGCTCGTACTCCTCCTCGACGGCCGCTCGGGTGCTCTCGATGAGCCGGTCGTAGCGAACACCTGAAGGGCACGAGCTCAGGCACGCCATGCAACCGAGGCAGCGGTCGAAGTGAGTGGAGACTGTCGAGTTGAGCGTGACCGTCCCGTCGAGCCGGGCATCCATGAGGTGGATGCGCCCGCGCGGCGAGTCCATCTCCTCGCTCCAGAGGACGTACGTCGGGCATGTCGGCAGGCAGAAGCCGCAGTGGACGCAGTCTGCGGTCAGCTCCCGGATCACGCCGCGAAGACTCCGCGGGGGTCGAGCTCCTCCTGTATGCGCTCGAGCAGAAGCTGACGAGTGTCTGGGGAGTCGCCTTGTGACAACGTGGCACATGGCAGCGGGTCGCGCGTATAGGCGACGCCAGCAGCGGCACGGACGACAGCTTCGGGCACGTCCGCAAGGAAGCGTTGGAGATCTCCCGGCGCGAAGCACTCGCGGCTGCTCGCGGCGGCCTGGCGCTTGCGCGACTCCTCCCACACCTCGGCGCTGGACTCCGAGCCTCCGACGAGAGCGGACGCCGACCGGAGCTGGGCCTCGACTGCTCGTTCGGAACCTTCGAAGAGCACGGCGACGCGCCCGGGATGGAGGACGTCGAGCGCGCACGGTTGGAGCTGCGAGCGAAGCAGCCGGGCGACGACCGCTGGCGCGTCGTCTGTCTCGACGACGAGCGTCCGCGCTGCCTTCGGCAGCGGGTGGAGCCTGAAGCTCGCGCGGACGATGAGTGCAAGGCGTCCGCGCGACCCGCACACGAGCCGCGCGAGGTCGTAGCCCGCGACGTTCTTCACGACCTTGCCGCCTGCGCTTGCGACGGTCCCGTCCGCGAGGACGAGCGTCACGCCGAGGACGAGATCGCGAGGTGCGCCGAACCGATGGCGGAGCGGGCCGGAGAGGTTGTCCGCGAGCAGCGCGCCCACCGTCGGGTCTCCGGGCGGGTCGAGCGAGAGTCGCTGGCCGCTCTCGCCCAGGACGGCGTTGAGCGCCGACAGGCGCACGCCGGCCTCGACCGTACAAGTGAGATCTCCCGTTTCGTGCTCCAGGATCCGGTCGAGATCGCCCGTGGTGAGATCGTCGCCGATTCGAAGCCGGCGTCCTCCCGCGTGCGCAGCTGCGACCGTCGTTGCGGCCTCCTCGACGCTAGAGACGCTCGGCAACGCCGATCCTCTCCAGCGCGTGGATTCGGTAAGGCCCGGGCACCTCGCCGCAGAGTCGTGGCGTCGGGATCACCTTGCCCGGATTACAGAGACCGGCCGGGTCGAAGGCGCGACGGAGCCGCTCGAATGTCTGGAGGTCACGCTCCGAGAACATCCTCGGCATCGAGCAGGCCTTGTCCATCCCCACTCCGTGTTCACCCGTTAGCGAGCCGCCGGCGTCGAGGCACGCGTCGAGGATCGCTTCCGCGAGCTCCCGTGCCGGCTCGGTCTCCCCGGCCTCCGCGTCGTACAGAACGAGCGGGTGGAGGTTGCCGTCCCCCGCGTGGAAGACGTTGCCGACGCGCAGCCCGTGGCTCGCCGAAAGCTCCTCGATCTGCCTGAGCACTTCCGGCAGTCGCGTGCGCGGGACGACGCCGTCCTGGACGTAGTAGTCGGTCGCGATCCGCCCCATCGCAGCGAAAGCTGACTTCCGCCCCTTCCAGAGAAGCGCGCGGGCAGCGTCGTTCGCGGCCGTTCTCAGCTCGAACGAGCCGCAGTCGGTGCAGATCCGTTCGACATCGGCGACGTCGTCCTCGACCTGCTCGGCGACGCCGTCCAGCTCGACCAGGAGGACGGCGCCGGCTCCTTCCGGGTAGCCAGGTGAGACCGCGAGCTCGGCGGCCTCGATCGTCAGTCGATCCATCATCTCGATGGCCGACGGCAGGATTCCGGCTGCAACGATCTCCGAGACGGCCGCACCGGCTGCGTCCATGCTCCGAAATCCGGCAAGGAGCGTCCGCACCGCCTGTGGAGAGCGCACGACACGCAGCGTGATCCCGGTCACGATCCCGAGCGTCCCCTCGGAGCCGACGATCACGCCCAGCAGGTCGGGCCCATCGGGGTCGAGCGCCTTCCCGCCGAGCTCGACCACATCGCCGTCGGGGAGGACCAGCGTGAGCCCGGTGACGTGATGGACCGTGAAGCCGTGCTTGAGGCAGTGGGCGCCACCGGAGTTCTCCGCCACGTTGCCGCCGATCGTGCAGACCTGCTGGCTGGACGGATCCGGCGCGTAGAAGAAGCCTTCCGCTGCGACGGCTCGCGTCACGTCGAGGTTGGCTACACCCGGTTCCACGACGACTCGCTGGCTGTCCAGGTCGATCTCGAGGATCCGGTTCATCCGTGCCAGCGAGACAACCACGCCGCCCGCCATCGGGGTTGCGCCGCCGGAGAGCCCGGTCCCCGCACCCCTGGCGACGAAAGGCACGCGCTCGCGATGGCACGCCCGCACCACCGCTTGCACCTCCTCGGTCGAGTGAGGAAGGACGACGAGCTCCGGAATCGCGCGGTGCCCGGTCAGCCCGTCGCACTCGTACACGCGAAGCTGCTCGGGCTCCGTGACCACGTGCTCGCGCCCGAGCGCCTCCTGCAGCTCGGAGACGAACGGTCGGGAAGCCCATGCGTCCACTCTAGAACGACCTGCCTCGGGTCAGGCGCTGCGATCGCGTGACGGCGATCTCCTTGGCGACGCGCTGCAGGCCTCGTAGGGATAGGTTGCGCTCGTGCTGCCGATCGAGCGTCCCGGGAAGATCGTCTGCGTCGGCCTGAACTACCGCGACCACGCGGAGGAGCAGGGCGCTGAGCTTCCCGCCGAGCCGCTCCTGTTTGCCAAGTTCCCGAACGCGCTGGTCGGCCCGGGCGAGCCGATCGTCATTCCGCCGCTCGTTACCAAGTGCGACTACGAAGCGGAGCTCGGCGTCGTGATCGGCTCGCGCGTGAGGAACGTCTCGAAGGAGAATGCCTTCGAGGCCGTCCTCGGGTACCTGTGCGCGAACGACGTCAGCGCGCGCGACCTCCAGTTCTCCGACGGGCAATGGACGCGCGGGAAGTCGGTCGACACGTTCTGCCCGGTCGGCCCCCTCGTCGCTGCGGATGAGATCTCGGATCCGCACAACCTTCGAATCCGCGCGATCGTGAGCGGAGAGGTCCTGCAGGACTCGACCACCGCGAACCTCATCTTCGGGGTCGACGAGGTCATCGCGCACGCTACGAAGACGATGACGTTCGAGCCCGGCGATCTCATCCTCACGGGGACCCCGGCGGGTGTCGGTGTATTTCGCGATCCGCCGCGTCTGCTTCAGCCGGGCGACGAGGTGACGATCGAGATCGAGGGCGTCGGCTCGTTGACGAACCCCGTCGTCGCCGGGTGACAGGAGCAGGCCGCTGAAGCTCGGACTCCTCACCGCTCCTTTCCCTCGCCGCTCGCTCGAGCAGGTCGCCAAGTGGGCGTCCGGAGAGGGTTTCCAGATGCTCGAGGTCGCCTGCTGGCCGGCCGCGGGCGCCGAGCGACGCCGCTATGCCGGCACGTCGCACATCGACGTCTCCCGCGTCGATCCGGCTGCCGTCCGAGACGTCCTCGATCGCCACGTTCTCGAGATCTCCTCGCTCGCGTACTACCCGAACAACCTGCACCCAGATCCTGCCGAGCGGCGTGCCGCGAACACGCATCTGCGGAAAGTCATCGACGCCGCCGCCAGGCTGGACGTTCGCCATCGTCGGAACCTTCGTAGGTCGGGACAAGACGAAGAACGTGCCGGACAACTTCCGCGAGTTCCGCAAGGTGTGGCCGAAACTCGTCGACTACGCCGAGTCGCGCGGGGTGAAGATCGCGATCGAGAACTGCCCGATGATCTTCAGCTGGGACGAATGGCCGGGCGGGACGAACCTCGCGTCCACCCCCGCGATCTGGGACGAGATGTTCGAGATCGTCGACAGTCCGAGCTTCGGGCTCAACCTCGATCCCTCACACCTCGTCTGGCTTCAGATCGACTACGAGCGGGTGGTGCGCGACTACGCCTCGAAGCTCTTCCACGTGCACGCGAAGGACATGGAGATCGATCGCGACGGGCTCTACCGCTACGGGACGGTCTCGCTGGGGATGGGGTGGCAGGTGCCGCGCCTCCCAGGCCTGGGCGAGGTGCGCTGGGATCGGTTCATAGCCGCGCTCTACCGGGCGGGGTACGACTACGTCGTCTCGGTCGAGCACGAAGACCGCGCGTTCGAGGCGACGGAGGAGCTCGATCAAGCGAGGCTTCCTGATAGCCCGAGACACGCTACGACCCCTCATCCACTAAGGCTTGAGGTGAAGGTTGGCGAGCGCTCCTTCGAATGTGCCCTTCCTGGCTCAGTAGCGCAGACTCTAGGGGCAGAACCCTCGGGTTGCTCTTCTGCGCATGTCACTAGGCCCAAGGCAGTCCGTTCCAGCTATCCGGCAGCTCGGGCCGCCAATGCGGGAACGGCGCGTAGGCCTCGGATGGCGAACTCGTCTCCGTCTCGACGCCCGCGCCGTGGCGGCGGGCCAGCTCGGAGCGCGGATAAACGATGCTCTTCTGCCTGGTTCGCCCGCCCGTCATGAAGATGACGCACGGACCTTCTCCCGCTCCGACGAAGATGTGCTCGGTGCCCGGTGGGCAGTGCACGAAGTCCCACGCCTGGAGCGGCCGTTCCTCGCCCTCGACGAGGAGTAGACACTCACCGGCGAGGACGAGGAAGTCCTCCTGGTTCGACTCCGCGTGGTACATCCCGCTCGGCTGTCCGGGTGCGACCACCTTCAGAGCGAATCCCACATCAGCGAACTTGTGAACGTCGAGATCAGGCCGCCCGCGAAGAACGGGTGTGTCACCCTCAAAGACGCAGCGGGCCCCGAAGGCGTCGTTTGCCAGCCAGGCCGCTCTCCGGACATTGACAACGAACCAGCCGTCAGTCACGGGTGCGAGACCCATGTCCAACGCTTCAAGGTGTGCTTCCTCGACCATTTCTGCTCCTCTCTTCGCGTCGCTCAGCCCCAAGTCATCGCCCCGACCAAGCCGAACGGTCTTTGCCCAGCGAGTAGCGGTAGGGCCAGAACAGGCCCGGAGGGTTCCACATCAAGCCTCTAGCTCCGCGCCCGAAAGTGGTCGACCGTTCGGCGCACGCCCTCGGCGAGCGGCGTGCGGGGCACCGGGCCGATGAGGCGTTCGAGCAGAGTTCCCTGAAGCGACTCCGGGAACGGGAGCTGCCCCTCATCCCACGTGATCCTTCCGCCGACGTCGGGTGCAGCCTCCTCGATCGCTGCGACGACCTCCTCCATCGTGGACGGCTCGCCCGGGAAGTTCGCAACATGCGCGCCGTCCGAGGCGACTCGCGCGGCGCGCGCGAACGCGCGTCCTACGTCCGGCGCATAGTCGTACTGCGCCGTTCCGCCGTAGGCGATCTCGTAGCCCTCGCCTCGCGCTGCCGCTTTCATCGCGAGCGACGGTCCCGACGTCAGCCCCTGGTCACGCCCAGGGCCGTAGACGACGTATGGCCGGATTCCGATCGACGGCACGTCGTCGTCGTGCCAGAAGACGCGCGCCGTCCCCTCGTTCGCGAGCTTGTAGACCCCGTACAGCGTGAGCGGTTCAGCGCCTCCCGACTCCGGAGCCGGAGAGGGATCGGACACGTTGTAGACGGCCGTCGAGCTCGCGTAGGTGAGACCGGAGATTCGGTGGGGTCGAGCCTTCACGGCCTCGAAGACGACGACCGTGCCGAGGACGTTCACACGCGCACCGAGCGCGGGGTCGGCGCGGCAGAACGGGACCTGGAGAGCGGCGAGGTGGACGACATGGGTGATCGCGTGCTCGTCGAGCGTGCGTCCGAGTGCCTCGACGTCGGTGACGTCGCCCTGAACGAGGGTCACGCGGGCGAGCTCCGCCTCGTCGAGGATCAGGCGAAGGCGGGCATCGTCGCCTCCGAGGTCGTAGCCGACCGGCTCCTCGCCGAGGTCGAGGAGGGCCTTGGTGGTCCAGGCGCCGAGGCAGCCGAGAGCGCCCGTGACGAGCGTTCTTTCAGGCAAGCGGTGCGTCCTGATAGACGGTGACCAGCTCGGTATAGAACTCGATCGCAGCGCGCCCTTGCTCGTGCGGCCCCCAGCCGGAGCCCTTGATGCCGCCGAACGGCACGTGCACGTCCGCGCCGGCGGTCTGCGAGTTGACGTGGATGATCCCGGCGCCGATCTCGCTCGTGAAGCGTTGGACCGAATGGAGATCGCGCGTGAAGATCGAGGCCGAGAGCCCGAAGCGCACCGCGTTCGCCCGCTCGATCGCCTCGTCCAAAGTCGAGTAGCGATAGAGCGACGTGACCGGGCCGAAGACCTCCTCGCAGGAGAGCTCCGCGTCGTCCGCGAGGCCCTCGAACACGGTCGGCGCGATGAGATACCCCTCGCCGTCGACTCGTTCGCCGCCAGAGAGCACGGTGCCCCCGTCACCCCGGGCACGCTCGATCGCGCCCAGGATCTCCTCCAGCGCGCCCTCGTTCACGACTGGCCCCACTTCCGTCTCCGGATCCGCGGGATCTCCGACTTTCCCGGCAGCAACGCGTGCCAGCAACTTCTCGCGGAAAGCGTCGTAGACATCCTCCTGCACGAGGATCCGTCTGGTCGCCGTGCACTTCTGACCCGCGGACCAGAACGCACCTGCGTAGGTCGCTTCGACGGCCCGGTCGAGCTCGGCGTCGGCTGCGACGATCAGCGGGTTGTGGCCGCCGAGCTCGAGCTGGACGCGGCAGTCGCGCGCGGTCGCCTCGTCGCGCACCGAGCGTCCTACAGGCACAGAGCCCGTAAACGAGATCGCGCGTACGCCCGGATTCGACACGATCTCGGCGCCGACCTTCGAGCCTGCACCCGTGAGCACGTTCAGCACGCCCGGAGGAAAACCCGCCTCTGCAAAGCACTCAGCGACGTGCAGGCCGGTGCGAGGCGCCTCGTAGCCGAGCTTGAGTACGACCGTGTTCCCGTAGATGAGAGCCGGAGCGAGCTTCCACACCGGGATCGCGATCGGGAAGTTCCAGGGCGTGATCAGTCCGACCACGCCGATGGGTCGCCGCAGCGTATAGAGGCGCTGATTCGGAACCGACGGCTCGTACATCTCGCCCGCCGGCCGAAACGCCTCGCCAGCTGCGTAGCGCAGGATCACCGCCGCACGCAGCGCCTCCATCCGGGACTTCGCGAAGCGGCTTGCCCATCTCGGCCGTCATGTCCTGGGCGATCCGCTCCGCTCGCGCCTCGATCGCGGCCGCAGCCTTGGTGAAGAACGCGGCGCGCGCGGGCCCTGGGAGCGCTGCCCACGCCGGGAACGCTTCCCGAGCGCCCTCGATCGCTGCCTTCGCGTCCGCCGCATCGGATGCCGGATAGACGCCTGTCACTTGCGAAGGTCGCCAAGGATTGTGCTTCTCGTACGTCTCGCCGCTCGCGCTTTCGTGCCACTCGCCGCCGACGTAGTTCTGGGCAGGTGCTCCGGTCACGGTCTCGGTCATGGGGGCGTACTCCTTTCCATCAGCTCTCCGGCACGAACGACCGGATTTGCGAGCGTGCCGATCTCCGGCACGTGGATCTCGACGAAGTGGCCGGGACGGAGGCTGAAACTGTCGGGCGGGACGATCCCGGTGCCGGTCAAGAGGATGCTGCCGGCAGGAACGGGGTTGTCGAGAACCAGCCACTCAACGAGCTCGCTGTACGAGCGCCGCATGTTCGCCGTGAACGTCTCGCCCTCGAAGACGACCTGTCCGTACTCGTCGGTGACGCGCATGTGGATGCGGAGTGAGGCATCGAGGTGGTCCGGGACGTACACGGCCGGGCCGATCGCACACGCGCCGGCATAGATCTTCGCCTGAGGTAGGTACAGGGGATTCGCGCCCTCGATATCGCGGGAGGACACGTCGTTCCCGATGGTGAGGCCGACGATCTTGCCGCGCTCACCGAGGACGACGCCGATCTCGGGCTCCGGGACGTTCCAGGTGGAGTCGTCGCGGATTCCCACCGGCTTACCGGGACCGACTGTGCGCCGCCCGGCTGCGTCCTTGAGGAAGAGCTCAGGACGGGGAGCGTCGTACACGAGCGTGTACACGTCCCTGGCGGCGCTCTCCTCGACGCGCGCGTCCCGGGAGCGCTCGTAGGTGACGCCCGCGCACCACACCTCAGGCGCGTTGACCGGTGCCAGCAGCTCGTACGCCTCGGGCAGGACGATGGTCACGGGATCCAGCAGTTCGATGCTCTTGCCGCTTTCGGTGACGACGTGCCCGCTGTCGATCCTGCCGTTCTCGACCCCGTCTGGCCCGCGTAGCCGGACGTAGCGCATCAGTGGTCTCTCCGGGTCATACGGTGCCGGCTCGCCGGCGAAAACCAAGCGAGGCTAGGACGCAGGGAGGCCGCATACCGAAGAGGTATGTGGCCGACTGAGGACGACGCCATGCGCAGGTTTGCAGCCGCGCGAGACGGTGGCGTATGGGCCGGAGCGACCACTAATAGACGGCTCGCCCGCCGGAGATGTCGAATGTCGCGCCGGTCGAGAACGAGCACTCCTCGCTCGCGAGCCAGCAGACGAGCGCCGCGACCTCGTCCGGGCTGCCCATGCGTCCCATGGGGATGCGCTCGACCATGTAGTCGATGTGATCCCGGGAGATCCCCTCGAGGATCGGCGTCTCGATCACCGCGGGCGCGACGCAGTTCACGAGGACCCCAGTACGCGCAATGTCCTTGCCGATCGCCTTCGTCATGCCGATGACCGCGGCCTTCGAGGCGGAGTAGGCGCCTGCCATCGGGTTGCCTTCCTTCCCCGCGATCGAGGCGACGTTGACGATCCGCCCGTATCCGCGCTCGACCATTCCCGGAATGACCGCCCGGTTGCAGTAGAAGATGCCGTCGGCGTTGATCCCCATGACCCGCCGCCACTCCTCGTCCGTGACCTCGACGGTGCGCAGCGACTCGCCCGGCACGCCGGCGGAGCAGACGAGCACGTCGATCGGACCGAGGTCTCGCTCGACCCGTTCGACCGCTGCCAGCACATCCGCCGAGTGGGACACGTCTCCCACGATCGCAAGGACGCCCTCCGGAGCCTCGGCGTGCACGTCGAACGAGGCGACGCTCGCGCCCTCGGTCAGGAGGCGGCGCGCGACGGCTTCTCCGATGCCGCTCGCCCCGCCGGTGACGAACGCGACGCGTCCCGTGAATCGCTGGTCGTTGCCCATGCCTGGAGGGCAAGCCTAAAGTCTCAGAGACATGAACAACGCTCGCCTTCGGCTCGCGTTCGCCAGCGAAGAGACATCGGAAACCATGTTTCCCCCGAGCCCCCTTCTTCTGAGATCGTGGGGAACCTCCCGGTTCCCCACACCCCTCCACGCTCATAGGCCGGAGAGCGGCCTATGAGCTTCGATCCGACGCGCGACTACCCCCTCGGGACGCAACGGCCCGACCTCGTGTCGACCCCTGGTGGGCTGCCGCTTGCTGACGTCACGCTCGACGCTCTCCGAGCCGGCCGGGTGAGTGCGGACGAGATCCGGGCGACGCCCGAGACACTGCGGATGCAGGGCGCGGTCGCGCTCGCCGCAGGGCGCATCCAGCTTGCGGAGAACTTCGACCGGGCGGCTGAACTCGCAGCCGTGCCGGACGACATCCTGCTCGCCGTCTACACAGCTTTGCGTCCGGGCCGGGCGACGGAGGCCGAGCTCGAGGACTGGGCAGTGCGCCTGGAGGGGTACGCCGCCACGAAGACGGCGGCGTTCGTGCGCGAGGCCGCCGCCGCGTACCTGGACAGAGGCTTGCTCGCCCATGGCTAGCAAGCGCTTCGCGTCGCGCGAACGGCGAGAGCTGCATCGCGAGCAGCTGGTCTCGCCGCTACCCGAGCTCGGCCTCGTCGCGGCGAACGGGCCAAACGACCCGGCGCCCGAGCTCGTCGTGGCGGACGGTGTCGTCACCCGTATGGACGGACGCGCCGCCGCGGATTTCGACGTGATCGACCGCTTCGTCGTCGCGCACGGGCTCGACCTCGACGTGGCGGCGGAAGCGATGGTGCTGGAGGACAGCGACCTCGCCCGCATGCTCGTCGACGTGAACGTCTCACGCGGCGAGCTCGTTCGCCTCTCGCGAGGCCTGACGCCGGCGAAGCTCGCGCGTGTGATCGGCCTGCTCGATCCCGTGGAGCTCATGCTCGCCCTGAAGAAGATCCGCGCGCGTCGGGCTCCCGGCAACCAGGCGCACGTCACCAACTTGAAGGAGAGCCCCGCGCTGTTGGCCGCCGACGCGGCGGAGGCGGCCCGGCGCGGCTTCGCGGAGATGGAGACGACGGTCGGCGTCGCTCGTTACGCGCCGTTGAACGCGATCGCGCTGCTCGTCGGGTCGCAAACGGGCCGTCCGGGAGCGATGACCCAGTGCGCGGTCGAGGAACGACGAAATCTCGAGCTCGCGATCCGCGGTCTCGTGACGTACGCAGAGACGCTCTCGGTGTACGGCACCGAGCCGGTCTTCGTCGACGGTGACGACACGCCCTGGTCGAAGGCGTTCCTCGGCGCTGCCTATGCGTCTCGCGGCGTGAAGGTGCGCTTCACCTCTGGCACGGGCTCCGAGGCGCTCATGGGGTACGCCCAGGGACTCTCGATGCTCTACCTCGAGGCACGCTGCCTCGCGGTCGTGCGCGCGGCCGGCTCGCAGGGCGTTCAGAACGGGTCGATCTCGTGTGTCGCTCTCGTCCTCTCGGTCCCAGGCGGAACACGCGCGATCCTCGGCGAGAACGTGCTCGCCGCTTGGCTCGACCTCGAGGTCGCGTCCGGCAACGACGCGATCTCGTCCCACTCTGAGATCCGCAAGACCGCGAAGCTCATGGGCCAGTTCCTTCCGGGCACGGACTTCGTGACGTCCGGCTACTCGGTGATGCCGCGGCACGACAACACCTTCGGCGGCGGGAACTTCGACGCGGACGACATCGACGAGTGGCTCACCATCCAGCGCGACTGGCAGGTCGACGCGGGGATCGAGCCGGTTGCCGAGGACGAGCTGCTACGCGTGCGCGAGCGTGCGGCTCGCGCCGTGCAAGCGGTGTTCGCGGAGCTCGGCCTGCCGCCTGTCGGCGACGACGAGGTCGCCGCCGCGACGTCGGGATACGACTCGTATGACATGCCCGACCGCGACCGCGCGGCAGACGTCGAGGCCGCCGACGATCTTCTCGCACGTGGCGTCTCTGGTCTGGACGTCGCGCTGGCACTCGACCGGCGCGGCTTCGAGGAGGTCGCGGAGGCCGTGCTCTCGATGCAGCGGCAGCGAGTCTCAGCGGACTACCTGCAGACGTCCGCGGTCATCGACGCCGACGGCGTCGTGCACTCAGCCGTGAACGACCCGAACGTCTACTCCGGCCCCGGCACCGGCTATCGGCTCGAGGGCGAGCGCTGGCAGCTCCTCCAGTCGCTGCCGTCAGGTGGTCGCTCCAGCGGAGCTGCTCCGGGAGGAAACCGGCGGCGCGCCAATCGGTCGAGGAGAGGGGGGCCGCCGCCAAGAGCATCGACGCCGCCGAGGTCGTCGTCGCCGCCGGGCCGGCCTTCGCCGACACGATCCGCCGGACGATCGCCGACCTCGACCATCGCGACGTGCTCGAGGCCGTCTGCGACGGAATCCGCGAGGGCGGCGCCGAGCCGCGTCTCGTCCGTGTGCGGCGCGTGGCCGATGTCGCGTTCATAGCGCACGACGGCGCGCGCCTCTCCGGGTCGGGTGTCGCGATCGGAATCCAGTCGAAGGGCACCGCGGTCATCCATCGCGCCGATCTCGAGCCACTCGACAACCTCGAGCTCTTCGGGATGTCGCCGCTGTACACCCTCGAGTCGTACCGCGCGATGGGCCGGAACGCAGCCGGTTACGCGCTCGGCAAGCGAGTGGGGCCGGTTCCGACGCAGCTCGACAACTTCGCTCGCGCAAAGCTGATCGTCCGCACGACGCTGCTCCACGCGCGCGAGACGCAGGCGATCGTCCCAGGCGCCGAGCCCGTGGAGCTCGCGATCGCCGTCCCAGTAGGCCCGGTCTAACCGAGTTACGTGCGGTCGCATCCGAACTCCTCGCATGGCGCCGTTCTCGGGGACGGACACATTCTCCGCAGCCGCACAGCGCTCGTCGCCTCGTTGCTCGGCGCTGCGCTCGTCGCCTGGATCGTGACCGTGCAGCGGATGCGCGGGATGGACGCCGGACCAGGCACGGACCTCGGGGCACTCGGCTGGTACATCGGAATCTGGATGACGATGATGGCCGCGATGATGCTGCCGTCGACTGCGCCGGTGGTGGTGATGTTCTCGCGCGTTCGCGACGGCGCGCACACCTGGCTGTTCGTCTTCGGGTACCTGCTCGCGTGGGCGGGCTACGGGCTGGCCGCCTACGCGGTTTACCGGGGAATACGGGCCGCCGCTCCGTCCTTCCTGGCCTGGGACGACCGCGGGCCGTGGGTCGCGGGCGGCGCGCTCGTGGCGGCGGGCCTCTACCAGCTGACGCCGCTCAAGAGTGCGTGCCTGCGCCACTGCCGCTCGCCGCTCCACTTCCTGCTCCGCAGCCGCCCAGGCCGGCTCGGAGCAACGTGGATGGGCGTCAAGCACGGCGGCTATTGCGTCGGCTGCTGCACCGGCCTGATGCTTGCGCTCTTCGCACTCGGCGTGATGAGCCTCTTCTGGATGGCTCTCGTCGCGGCCGCGATCCTCGTCGAGAAGTCGGTGCCGGGCGGCGAGATGTTCGCGCGGGTGCTTGCCGTTGTCCTCGTTGCGGTGGGGATCTGGGTCGCCGCCTCGCCCACGAGCGTGCCGGGGCTCGTACAGCCGACTCAGATACCTATGAAGATGCAGCCATGACCTGGCGGATCCGCGGCACCTACTTCGAGTCGTGCAACTGCGATGCGATTTGTCCCTGCCGCAGAATCGACGGCGTACTTGGTGGCCGCTCGACACACGGGGTCTGCATGGGAGTGCTCTCGTGGTTGATCGAGGAGGGCGCCGCGGAAGGCGCCGACCTTTCGGGCCTCCCCGTCGCGCTGGCAGTGCGCTACAGCGACGACGAGCCGGGCTCGCCATGGACCTGGGTCCTCTACCTCGACGCGAAGGCAACCGACGACCAGCGCGCGGCGCTCGAGGCGATCTTCACCGGTCGTCTCGGCGGAGACGCGATGACTCACTTTCCCTGGGCGTGGAAAAAAAGCGAGCTCGTCGCTGTTCGGCCGGTCGAAATCGAGGTTGACCACACGCGCCGGCGGCAGCGACTGCGGATCCGCGACCACGTCAGCGTCCGTATCCGCGACCGTTACGACGGCGCCGAGACGGTCACCTGCGTGATCCCCGGGCACGAGCGCTCGGGCGAGGAACTCGTCGCAGACGAGCTCCTCGTCGAGGACGGCTCGCTTGCATTCACCTACCGCGGCGTGTGCGGCTACGGGTCGACGTTCGACTACGGGGGCTAAGCGGCCGGGCTTTGCCGGGCGCTACTCGCTCGGCTTGCCGCCCTGGCCCCAGTGTTTCGCCGGCACGCCCTGGATGATCACCTGGATGTGCTCCTTCGCGGCGCCGCTCGACTCGTGTAGCGCGTTCGTCAGGGCCTCGATCATCTTCGGCACCGATTCTTCGGTCACGCGGCGGTCGTAGATCTTCACGTCGATAACTGGCATGCGGACTCCTTGTTCGAGTAGACCCGATCCTACGACGAAGGGGCCGGCGGCATCTGGTCGACCGGCCACGGCTTCCCGCCGAGACCCCAGTTCTTCGGCGAATGGCCCTCGACGATCACCCAGGTGTGGTCCCTCAGGCCCGGGTGCGTCGCCTCGCAGAGCGCGTCCGTGAGCTTCTCGATGAGCGCAGCACTTGTCTCGTCGCTCATGCGGTAGTCGAACAGCTCGACCCTGATCAGCGGCATGGCACGTCCCTTCCCGTTGCGTGGCGTTACGGTAGGAGGCGTGGCACCGCGCCTCCAGCATGTGGGGCTGATCGTCTCCGATCTCGCGCGCTCGCGCCGCTTCTACGGCCAGGCGCTCGGGCTCGAGGAGGTGCCTCGGCCGCTGAACTTCACGTTCGCCGGCACGTGGTTCAGGTTCGGCGAGACCGAGATCCACCTGCTCGCCGAGGCCGACACCACCGGGCAGGCAGGTGCTCGAGATCAGGGGCCTAGCGCGGCCCATGGGCTCTCGAGTCACATCGCGTTCGAGGTGGAGGATCTTGCGGGAGCGTGCGCCCGTCTCGCGGAAAACGGAGTCCCGCTCATCGGCGGGCCGATGCCGCGAGGCGATGGCGTGACCCAGGTCTTCTTCCTCGACCCCGACGGCTACGTGCTCGAGCTGTTCCAGTGGACCGGGGAGGACCAGAGCGACGCTCCTGAACGGGCACCCGTCCGCCGCTAGCTGTCCAGCTGGATCGTTCGCTATACCGGGTCCCACCAGACCAAGGAGGCTCGCATGGCGCTACACCACCTCTCAGCAGAGGAAGCGAGGCAGGCGCAGCCGCAGCAGTCGCCCATCAGCGCTCCGGAGCCGTGGTTGGGCCCGGAGTCCGTCGAATCGGGGCCCTGGACGCGACGGGAGGTGTTCGGCTACGTGCTCTGGGGCAGCATCGCCTTCGTCATTCTCGTCTTCGAGTGCGTTGCCGCATTCGACGGCGATGCCACACCCTGGCCGACCCTCTCGAGCACGGCGGGAAATCTCCAGGACGACTACCACTGGACCGGGCTCGTGATTCTCGGTGGGCTGTCAGTCCTCGCTGCACGCATCGTCTTCTACCCCTGGCCCAACCGCCGATCGGAGGGTTGACCATGACCAAGGATCAAGCGGGATACGTCATATGGGGCGCGCTCGCGATCGTCGTTCTGATTCCCGAGCTCCTCGCAGCGTTTGGGCGAGAGATCATCCCGTGGCCCGGAGTCGCACGTACGGCGACGAATCTGTCGGCTCGCGCGCCCTGGCTGGGGATGGTGTTCCTGGCCGGGTTCGTGATCCTCGGGGTGCACATCATCTTCTACCCGTGGCCGTCGCCCGAGTGAGACACAGGACCTGATCACGAGTCAGGCGCCGGCGCCTTCCCGAACGGCTCAAGCGCGGCCGCCCTCGAGCGGCAGCCCGGCGTCCCTCCACTCTTCCTTTCCGCCTGCGTAGTGGTGGACATTCCGGTAGCCGAGCTCGATCAGCCGCCTCGCGACCTCCACCGAGCTGGCGCAATCCGGCTTCGCGCAGTAGACGACGACCTCCGCGTCGTGGTCGGGAATCCGGCGTTCGGCGAGTTCATCGACCCGCTCGGGCGGCATGTTGATCGCGCCCGGCAGATGCGAGGCCGCGAAGGAGATGGGTGAGAGCGCGTCCACGATGACGAGCTCGTGCTCGCGCTCGATCTTTCGCCAGAGACTCCCCCGGCTGATCTCCCGGAGTGCAGGGGTCACCACCACAGTGTGGCGAGAGCGCGGTAGGTCTCGCGCGCGGCGGCGACGCCGAGCGGGAACGTCTCGACCAGCATCCGCTCGTTCGGCCCGAGCACGCAGATGCGCTGTGCCTACGCCTCGAGCCCGACGACGAACTCGCGCTCGCGGCCTTGCCACGTCACGAAGACCGAGCTCCCGAGGCGCTTCAAGAGCGCGACGACACGGGGATTGTCCCCGCAGACCGTGGCGACGAGCTGTGTTATGCCGGCAGCGCGCGCGTCGGCCGCGAGCACCCCCGCGAGGGTGGATCCAACCCCGCGACCCTGTTGGTCATCGGCGATCGCGAAGGCGATCTCGGCCGACACACCGTCACGGACGAGGCGTGCGATCCCGACAGGCCCGGGGTCTCCGTCGACGTAGCCGACGAGGACGTGGTGATCGCGGTCGACGCGCGCGAGGGTTGCGAGCTCCGGTTCGGAGAGGCGAGGCTTCCCGCCGCAGAAGCGCCGTTCGCGCGAGCGCTCGCCGAGGCGCGCGAACAGGGCCGCGACCGTTTCCGTATCCCCGTTGCGCAGAGACCTGATCGTGAGCCCATTCACATAGCGCGACTGCATGTGACGAGAGTAAACGCAAGCCATGGCCCGACGCTTCCCTGGTACGGGCCATCTTCTTGACATGGCCCGTACCGGCCATAACACTGTCGGGTCATGGAGCAGGACATCCGCTTCTGCGAGCTCGACGGCAAGCGCGTCGCGTACGCCACTGTTGGGGAAGGCCCGCCGCTCGTGTTCGGCGCGAAGTGGGTCTCCCACCTGGAAGAGGAGTGGACCGATCCCCGCGCCCGCGCCTTCTACGAGGATCTCGCGCAGACGCACCGCGTCGTGCGCTACGACCGACTCGGTGCGGGGCTCTCCGACCGGGAGCTTCCGGGGCCGCCGAGCGTCGACCTCGATACGCGAGTGCTCGCTTCGGTGATCGACGCGTGTGGGGGCGGGCCTGCGACCGTCTTCGCATGCTCGTGCTCGGCGGTCGTGACAGCGAGCTTGGCTGCTCGCGCGCCTGAGCGCGTGGGCAAGATCGTCTTCTTCGGGAGCTTCGTCTCGCGAGACGACCTCCCGGAAGCGACGCGACGATCGCTCGTCGACTTCGTACGCTTTAACTGGGCGCTGGCGGCCCAGATGCTCGCGGGCCTCATCGTGCCGCACGCGAGCGGGGACGAGATCGCTGCCCTCAGCCGCTACAAGCGTCACTCGTGCGAGGCGGACGTCGCCGCCGCTTTCCTCGAGCTCGAGCTCTACAGTGATGCGCGGCCATTCCTCTCGAACGTGACGATGCCGTCGCTCGTGCTGCATCGCCGTGGCGACCGCACCGTGCCTATCGCTCGTGGCCGCGAGCTCGCATCGCTTCTTCCGAACGCACGATTCGTGGCACTGAGCGGAGACTCGCACTTGCCGCATGTCGACGACCAGCGCGAGGTTCAGCGCGCGCTCGCCGGATTCCTTGACGACGCAGTCCTCGCGGAGTCGAATGGCGACTCGCCGCTGACGCGCCGCGAGACCGAGGTGCTGCGTCTGGTCGCCTCCGGGCTCTCGAATCGGGAGATCGCGTCGTCGCTCGTCGTCAGCGAGCACACCGTGCACCGGCACGTTGCAAACATCCTGCGCAAGCTGACGCAGTCCACGCGCGCCGCAGCGGCAGCCCACGCAACGCGGGCACGTCTGATTTAGGAACCGGGCCCTTAGGTAGGACACGCATTCCCAGACACTGGTCTGCGTGATCGCACGAATCCCTGAACAGAGAAGGCCCGCAGGAGCGGGCCTTCTCAATCGGTCACTCGTGCCTGTCTACGCAGCCGTGATCTGGCACCCTTGGAAAAGCAGGTCGCCAGCAGCGACGTGGAACGGGCCGAAGCCGATCAGCCCGACGGGCGCGAACACGATCTGAATCGGACCGCTGAACTCGGTCAGGCTTCCGACTTGGACTATCTCGCCGGTCGTCAGCGGGGCGAGCTCGGTGTTCGGCAGGCGTGTCACCCACCCCCGAGCCGGGCCGGATCCGATCTGCTGCGGCTCCGACCACTCGTCCGTCACGTCGACGATCTTTAGTGCGCCGTCTCGCAGGACGCCTTTCGACGTCACCTGCTTGAGCAGGAAGTCCCGCATCAGGCCATACGTGCCCGTCACGAATGCGAAGTTCTGAACGCTGATCGGCACGCCGGACGGAACCGTCGTCTGACCGTTGTTGCGATCGCACTCCTGGATGTCGACGACGTACGGGTCGACTGCCCTCGCCGCCGGCGCGAGTGTGCCTCCGATGATCGCAAGGCTCAACGCCGCAAACGCGAGGACAAGACCTCGACTCTTCATTGCGCCTCCCTTCCGCTCGATTAGCGCGAGAATCTGGGCTTGATGGATTCCTCACCTTCCGCGCGTCCACTCGCCGGTGAAGATCGCGCCGCGCTGCTTGCAGGTGTCGGCCTTGCTCGCCGGCGCGAGCGTCAGCGTGCCGTCGCTCACTGACCACGCGTAGGTCGCCTCCGGGCCCCACGGCTCGCACCAGCCGCCCTCGTCCGGATCGCCGGTCCATACAGGGCCTCCGATTTTGATCGTTGTCGGACCGGCGATGTAGTCGATGTTCACGTGCCCTCGCGGATCTGGCCCGCTGATACGAATGAAGCGCCGGTCGACGGTGATCCGGTACGTACCCGGCTGTGCGGTGATACCCCGGTACAGGACGTTCCTGTCTGGTGGCACCGCGGTCGCGAGGTCGCGCTTCCACGTCCCGATGAGCTGCGCCGGCCGGGCCGGCCCTGGCCGCACGCGCGCGACGAACGTGCTCGTCGCCGTCGTCTTCCGGTTCGCGCCCGTGCCGTTTGCGCGGACGGTGAACCGGTGCTTCCCCGGCGCGAGCCACGACGTGACGAGGTAGCCGGTATTTACCTTGCCCGTCGCTTCGTCGCGTCCGTCGGAGCCGAACGCGTACGGTGGCAGCCGGTTGTCGAAGACGAGCTTCCCGTCGATCAGGAACTCGACACCGGGGAAAAGCACAGGAGCCGACGGGTGGGCAATCCAACGTATCCGTTGCGGTAGGACCGTCTTGCCGTCGAGGCTCGACCTGATCGCAAAGGGTTTGGCCGCCCGCTCGGCAGCCGTCGACGACGCGGTCAGGACAACAGCGAGCCCGGCGCAGCCGAGCACGAGCACGGTGAGTGTCGTTGCACGTTTCAGCACCGGTTCCTCCGTTCGTGGCGACGACGTGCGTCGCGCCTCCAATGGATGACGTCGATGATCGAACCGGCCGCTACCGGGGCGCTATCGAGCGGCTACCGTCCGCCCGAGTGCTCGAGTTCCGCATCCTGGGGCCGCTCGAGGTCGTCGGGGACGAGGGCCCGATCCACCTTGGAGCGCCGAAGCTGCGCGCAACCCTCGCGATCTTGCTTCTCAACGTAAATCGAGTCGTATCGGTGGAGCGACTCGCTGACGATCTCTACGCAGGAGCTGCTCCTGTCACGGCCGTCACCCAGGTGCAACGACAGATCTCTGAGCTACGCAAGACGCTCGGCGCGTCGGCGATCGAGACCCGCGCGCCCGGATATGTCATTCGACTCGCGCCCGACCAGCTCGACCTGAAGCGCTTCGAGCGTCGTGCCGACGAGGCGACCCAGGCGCTTGCACAGGGGAAGGGGCGCGTAGCAGCAGATCTGTTTGCCGACGCACTCGAGCTCTGGCGCGGGCCACCCCTCGCCGATCTCGCCTACGAGCCCTTCGCGCAGATCTCGATCGAGCGCCTCGCGGAGATCCGGCTGGCGGTCCTCGAGCAGCGAATCGAGGCCGATCTAGCTGTCGGCAGTCATGCGCTGCTCATTCCAGAGGTCGAGGAGCTGGTCGCCGAGCACCCGCTTCGCGAACGCCTCCGCGGGCAGCTGATGCTCGCTTTCTACCGATCAGGAAGACAGGCGGAGGCGCTTGACGTCTACCGCAGAACACGGGAGACGCTCGTCGAGGAGTTCGGCATCGAGCCCACACCAAGCCTTCATGCACTCGAGCGGGCAATCCTGACGCAGGACCCCTTGCTCGACCTGGGGGGCTCGGCGCCTCCTCACTCGGGTGCTCTCGCCCAGCGCGGCCGCGCCTATCGGGCCGTGCTCGTTCTCCCCTCCGCCGACGATCGGCTGGACGGGCTACTTGCAATTGCCGAGCCGCTCGCAAGCTTTCCCGCACGGGAGCTGATCGTGGCGCGTCTCCTCGCAGATGCGAGTGGGCTTGCGAACGCGGTGTCGGTCATGAATGCGCGGCTGGCGTCGAGCTCCGTCACGTCGCGCGCGGCTGCATTCACGACACGGGACGCAAGCGATGATCTCGTTCACCTCGCGAAGGCATACGACGTCGAGCTCGTCCTTCTGGATGCTCCACCCGGGATCGATGCCGACCTGCTCCCGGACGATCTCACGGCAATGCTGGAGCGCTCGCCCGCCGATGTCGGGCTGGTCACGAGATCGCCGATCGACCTGGGGGAAGGTGCAGGAGTCTTCGTGCCGTTCGGGGGCGGCGAACACGATTGGACTGCGCTCGAACTGGGAGCCTGGCTCGCCTCGACCGCCGCCGTGCCGCTCACGCTCGTTGGGACTCACGACGATCCGCGTCACGCGAGACGCGACGCCAGCCGCATGCTTGCCGACGCGTCGCTCGCAGTGCAACGCGTGGTCGGAGTCGAGACGACACCGCTCCTCGCCGAGCCGAGCAGCGAGTCGCTCGTCGCCGCAGTCGAGTCTGCGAGCGCCGTCGTCGTGGGCATCTCGCCGCGGTGGCGCCGCGAGGGGATCGGCGCCGCTCGACGTGCGCTCCTCAGCGGCTCCAACGTGCCCGTCGTGCTCGTCCACCGGGGGCCGCGGCCGGGCGGTCTCGCGCCGCTCGAGAGTCGCACGCGATTCAGTTGGTCGATCGAGGTGAGCTGACTACGGGACGCACTGCGGCGTCTGGTTCCCGGTGACGAAGGTGGCAAACGGACGCGCCCCGAAGCTCTCGTCCGCCCCCGGCGCGCTGCCGTTGAACAGACCGACGGTTGGGATGTACTTCCCGGGCACGGGGTGTTTGGGCTTCGAGAGCTCCCCGGAGACGGGGAAGAGCAGGTTCTTGCCGACGTCGTACATGTAGTAGTCCGTCGTCCCGTTCTTCTTCTTGATCGTGCCGTAGTAGTCGGGTCGCACTCTGTCGCCGTAGGCGGCTTTCAGTTCGTCGATCGTGGAGCATGGACCAATGCCCTCCGCGGTCTTGTACTTCTCGTCCCAGGTGACGATGATGGTCGCCGTGTCCTCGAGGCCATCGGGGAAGAAGGCCCAGACCTTGTCCTCGAATGCGAGCATCGCGTACTCGCTGCTGGGCGCTCCAGGAAGGTCCGGTGGCAGACTGACGGGGACCGCGTGGCCCAGGATCTTCTCGTAGGCAGCGCGATGAAGGCCGAGCCGTGCTCCGGCGATCGCCGTCTGCGTGATCGCCGGTGGGCCCGACGGGGACCCGTTTCGGCTCAGCAGGATGCCTCCGACGGCGGCTCCTGCCGCGACGATCGCCGCGATCACGGCCACAGCCGGTCGCCGCCTGCGGCGTCGTCGGGGCACCAACGTCCGTCCCTCCAGCGCGGCGCGCGCAGCATCGACCAATTCGCCACATGTCGAGTACCTCGCTGACGGCGACTTCGCGAGTGCGGTCTCGAACACGTCGTCGAAGGCCGCGGGGAGCTCGGGCGTGAGATCGGAGAGATGGGGTGGCGGCTCGTTCAGGTGGGCGAAAACGACCGACAACTCGGTCTCCCGATCGAAGGGACGTGCCCCGGCGAGGCACTCGAAGAGAACACAGCCGAGCGAGTAGACGTCGGCGCGGCCGTCGATGTCGCCGCCCTCGATCTGCTCGGGCGGGATGTAGTCGATGGTGCCGACGAAGCCTCGGTCGGTCGTCAGGCTGCTGGCCGAGGAAAGGTGTCTGGCGAGTCCGAAATCGCAGACGTAGGCGTGCTCTCCGGTCGGGGTGTCGGTGATGAGGATGTTTCCCGGCTTCACGTCCCGGTGGACGAGACCCATCGCGTGCGCGGCGTCGAGAGCCCCTGCGACCTGCCCCACGAGATTGAGCGCGCGTTCGGGGTCGAGGCTTCCCTCGTGCCGGAGGACTTCGCGAAGGTCAGACCCTTCGACGTAGGCCATGGCAAGGAAGAGAACGCCGTCCTCGTCGCCCGCGTCGAGGACTGGGACGACGTGGGGATGGTCGAGTGACGCCGCGAGCTTCGACTCGCGCAGGAAGCGTCGACGGAAGCGCTCGTCGTCTGCGAGTTCGCGGACCAACACTTTGAGGGCCACCCGGCGGCCGCGCCGCGTGTCTTCGGCCAGGTAGACGGTTCCCATTGCACCTTCGCCGAGCATGGAATCGATGCGAAAGCCCGCTAGAACCGAGCCGGTGCGGATGTCGGTCCGCATTCGCAGGGAGTTTGACCCCTTCGTTGGAAAGCCTCAAGGAAAGATCCCAACGGCGACGCGCCGCTCACGCGACGTGAGACCGAGGTGCTGCGTCTCGTGTCCGCCGGTTTGTCGAATCGCGAGATCGCATCCTCGCTCGTTCTCAGCGAGCACACCCTGCATCGGCACGTCGCGAACATCCTGCGCAAGCTGACCCAGTCCACGCGCGCCGCAGCGGCAGCCCACGCGACGCGCGCCGGCCTCATCTAGATTCTCGGGACCGCTTCCCTCCGCACTAGGCCGTCGAAGCGAGAATGCCCGGTCGGAGCGTCTCGCTCGTCTCGCGGTCGAAGAAGTGAAGGCGTGCAGGATCGAGCGCTAGGCGGATCCGCTCGCCAGGGCGTACCGACGTGCCCTCGGCGACCTCGGCGGTGAAGAGCGCTCGCCGGTCGGTGTGGATCAGCGTCGCGCGCTCGCCATCGTCGCTTGCTGCCCGCACCGCGTCGACCTCGACCGGCGGTGCGTCGATCGTGAAGAGCACGTGCGTTGCTGAGCCGAGCTCCTCGACGATCACGGTCTCGACCTCGATCGCCGGCAGTCCGTCGCCGGCGGAGCGCGCGTCCTCGAAATCCTGTGGGCGGATCCCAAGGATCACAGTGCCGGAGGTTACGCCCGCCGGCCGCCGGCCGGCTGCCAGCGGCACGCGAAAGCCGGCGAACTCCACGCCGTCGTCGGAGAGCTCCGCCTCAACGAGATTCATGGAGGGCGAGCCGATGAACGCGGCGACAAACAGGTTCGTCGGCTCGCGGTAGAGCGCCTGTGGCGTGTCGACCTGCTGCACGGTGCCGTCGCGCATCACCGCGACTCGCGAGCCGAGGGTCATCGCCTCGACCTGGTCGTGTGTCACGTACACGGTCGTGACCCCGAGCCGATCGTGCAGCCGCGCGAGCTCGGCCCGCATGTCGACGCGAAGCTTCGCGTCGAGATTCGAGAGCGGTTCGTCCATCAGGAAGGCGACCGGCTCGCGGACGATCGCGCGGCCCATCGCGACGCGCTGGCGCTGGCCGCCTGAGAGTGCGGCCGGTCGCCGGTGGCGCAGCTCCTCGAGCCCGAGCATGCGTGCGACCTCGTCCACGCGGCGCGCGATCTCGTCCTTCGGCGTCTTCCGTACCTTCAGGCCGTAGGCGAGGTTCTTCTCGACGGAGAGGTGGGGGTAGAGCGCGTAGTTCTGGAAGACCATCGCTATGTCGCGTTCGCGAGGCGCAAGGCGCGAGACCTCGCGCTCGCCGATCCAGATCTCGCCCTCCGTGACCACCTCGAGTCCGGCGATCATGCGGAGCAGCGTCGACTTCCCGCACCCGGACGGCCCGACGAGCACCATGAACTCGCCGCTGCCGATCGCGAGGCTGACGCCGTCGACAGCGCGCACGCCGCCTGCGAACTCCTTCACGACCTGCTCGAGCCTGATCTCGGACACGTACGCTCGCTCCTTGTGTCGCGCGACTTGACTTCGCCCGGGATGGTATGACATTGTTGCTCTCCTGTAAACGTTCTCAGTAATCCTTTACAGAGCTCGCGTGGAAGAGCCGGATCCGACCCAGGGCGGAGTGCCCACGATCGCGACGGTCGCTCGCCTGGCGAACGTTTCGGTCGCCTCCGCCTCGCGCGTGCTGAACGGAATCCGCACCACACCCGACACGTACGCTCGGGTCACCGAAGCAGCCGAGGTGGTCGGCTATGCGCCGAACGCGGCGGCGCGGTCGCTGCGCTCGCGGCGCACGGGCCAGATCGCGTTCGCCATGCCGGACGTCGGTAACCCGGTCTACACGACGATGGTCGGTTCTATCCAGGAGATCATGCGGACGCGGGGCTGGCGACTGATGTTGCACTCCACCGGCGCGGATGCTGAGGACGAGCTCGCGATGGTACGCGACCTCAAGCATCGCTTCGTCGACGGGCTGATTCTCGCGTCCCTGCACCTCACGGACGTCCACGAAGACGAGCTGCGGCGCGCAGCGGCCCCCGTGGTCGTGATCGGACGACCGACTCGCGGCACGCCCGTGGACACCGTCCAAGCGCACTCACGGCGAGGAGCGGCCGAAGCGGTGCGGCACCTGTACGCGGTCGGGCGACGCCGGATCGCGTTCATCAACGGGCCTCAGCACACTGTGCCAGGCGCCCTTCGCCGGCTCGGCTACTTCGACGGCCTCCGCTCATGTGGTCTGGCGCGCGACGATGCGCTGGTCGAAGTCGCCGCCGACTTCATGGTCGAGCCCGGCCGCAACGCGGCCGAGCGCATGCTCGAGAGGAAGCGGCCAGACGCGATCCTCTGTGCGAACGACCTGCTTGCCGTCGGCGCCCTGGCGACGTTGCATGTGACAGGGCTCGACGTCCCCGGCGACGTCGCGCTTGTCGGGATGGACGACACCGCGCTCTGCGAGTTCACGTGGCCCCGCCTCACATCGGTTGATCTCGGCTCGGCCGAGCGGGCTCGCATCGCGGCCGAGCTGCTACTCGAGCGGATCGAAAGCCCGGGACTCGAGACGCGCGTCGTCGGAGTCGAGCCGCGTCTCGTCGTACGCGCCTCGTCGGGAGCGGCCTCATGAGCGTCGCCGCGACCGCGAAGCGTCCTGCGCGGAGTCGCGCAGGCGCCGGGCTCTCCCAGCGGGAGGCGGTCTTCCTGCTGATCCCCGCGATGCTCCCGGTCGTCATCCTCAGCGTCGTGCCGCTCACGCGCGGCATCTACCTCTCCTTCACGGACGCGCGAGCTGGCCTCAACGTGTCGACGAACTTCATCGGGCTCGACAACTTCCGTGAGCTCCTGAACGACGACCTCTTCGTCAACTCCTTCAAAGTCGGGCTGATCTGGTCCCTGTCCGTCACGGCCATCCAGTTCGTACTCGCGCTGGGTCTCGCGTTGTTGCTGAGCCAGGACCTCCGCGGTCGCTGGCTTGCCCGCTCGCTGGCTCTCGTTCCGTGGGCGATGCCTTCGGTGATCGTCGCGATCATGTGGAAGCTCTTCTTCCAGCCGCAGGCAGGTGTGCTGAACGAGCTCCTGCGGCGGGGACACCTTCCCGGTGCGGACATCGACTGGCTGTCGAGCTTCACGTGGGCCCTACCCGCTGTGATCGTCGTCGGGGTGTGGGCCGGGATGCCGCAGACGACGATCGCCCTCCTCGCCGGCATCCAGTCGATACGGGACGACCTGCAGGAGGCGGCCGCCGTCGACGGTGCCACCACCTGGCAGCGCTTCCGCACGATCACGCTGCCCCAGCTGAAGCCGGTGATCATTGGCATCACCACACTGGACTTCATCTGGAACTTCAACTCCTTCGGGCTCGTGTACGTCCTCACCGACGGCGGACCCGCCGGGACGACCCAGCTGCCCGCCCTGTTCGCCTACAACCAGGCGTTCGACTACGGGGCGTTCGGATATGCCTCGGCGCTCGGTGGGGCGATGGTGCTCGTCATCGCGTCGGTGCTCGTCTTCTACCTCTGGGGTCGGTTGCGGGAGGCGTCGACGTGATCGTCTCGTCGCGTCCCAGGGCAGCGAAGACCGGGCAGTACACCGCCCTGGTGGCCTACATGCTCTTCCTCGGCTTCCCGCTCCTGTGGATGCTGTCGGTGTCCTTCAAGGGACCGCGAGAGCTCGTCGAGCTGTATCCATCGCTCGTCCCGTCCGACCCGACGCTGGAGAACTACCGGATCGCGTTCACCGAGAACGGGCTCGTTCGGGCCGCGTACAACAGCCTCAAGGTCGCCGTCGCGACGTCGATCCTGACGATCGCGATGGGCCTGCCCGCGGCCTACGTGCTCGCACGACGTCCCGGCATTCTCACGCGCATCGGCCTCGGCTGGATCCTGCTCAGCCAGATGTTCCCGCTCATCCTGATCATCATCCCGTTGTTCCTGCTGCTGCAGGACCTGCACCTAACGGACACCCACGCGGGCCTCGTGCTCGTCTACAACGTCTGGGCGCTCCCGTTCGTGCTCTGGATGCTCTACAGCTACGTCAAGGGAATTCCGCCCGAGCTCGAGGAAGCGGCGGCCGTCGACGGCGCCACCCGCTTCCAGATCCTGCGCGGGATCATCGCGCCTCTCCTCGCGCCGGGCATCGTCGTCACCGCGCTCTTCGCGTTCATCACCTCCTGGAACGAGTTCTTCTTCGCCCTCGTCGTGATCCAGAGCCCCGACCTGCCGACCTTACCGCTCAGGCTCGCGCAGTTCGTCGGGATCGAGGGGATCGTCCGGCTCGGCCCGCTCGCGGCGAGCGCTCTGCTCGCCACCCTTCCGAGCCTCGTCATCTTCGTCGTCATCCAGCGCTGGCTGACGCGGGGCCTCCTCTCAGGGGCGGTCAAGGGCTAGCGATGTCTCTCGTCCTCGCACTCACGGCGCCGCACAGTCGGCGCCACAAACACAGAAAGGTGGGCCCACGATGAGAAAGCTCCTCGGCCTGTCCGCTGTCGTCCTGCTCTGCACGGTGCTCGTATCCGGGGCACAGGCCAGCCGCAGCCAGGTCGTCAACCTCAAGTTCGCGACGTACGTGTGGCAGCCGCCCACGGTCGCCGCGACGAAGAGCATCGTCGATGCCTGGAACAAGAGCCATCGGAACATCCAGGTCGAGATTGTCTCCGTCGACCCGAACTCCGTACACGACAAGCTTCTTACCAACTTCGTCGGCGGGACGGCGGCTGACGTCATCCACGACGAAGCGGCCGACATCGCCGGGTTCACCGAGCAGGGGTACCTGGCCAACCTCACCCCGCTGCTCCCGAGGTCGCTGAAGAACTCGATCCCCAATGAGCTCTGGGCGACGGTCAACTACGGAAAGAAGATCACTGGCGTCCCCTCGCTGCTCCAGACCTACAACGTCTTCGCGAACATGACGATCCTGAAGCAAGCCGGGATCAAGGCGCCGACGCTCGGCGATCCTTGGACATGGGCAGAGTTCCGGGCGGCTGCAGCGAGGCTGACGACGAACGATCGCTACGGCGCATGCCTCGGGCTTCGGTCGCCGACGGCACTAGTCCAGACGATGTCTCTCAACTACGGCGGTCAGTTCTTCTATCTCCAGAACGGCCGGTGGGTGTTCAGGTGGGGAGCCGCGGAACAGAACGTCGTGCGCCAACTCCGCGCCATGATCGTCCAGAAGACGCTCGACCCGGGTGCACCGGGTCTCAGTGGGAGTGCCGTTCTGCCCGCGTTCTTCGGCGGCAAGTGTGCGATGACCGTCCAGGGCAACTTCCAGGCGCAGGGCATGATTCAACAGGGCCCCGTGGGCTTCAACTGGGCAATGTTCCCGCTGCTCAAGGGAACGACCCAGAACCAGGTCGCGAACCCGCAGACGTACTCGATCGCGCAGCAGAGCACGAACAAACCGGCAGCGATGCAGTTCATCGCCTACCTGCTGAACGCGCAGAACATGGCGAAGCTCGCGGCCGGCGACTGGCTCATCCCGGCTAACCCCGAAGCGGGGAAGATCGTTCAGCGGACGACGAAGTACAAGGGGAGCTGGCGCGTTGCGGCAGCGTCCGTTACCCACTTCCGCAAGGGCAACTGGGTGTCGCTGAAGGCGTACGCGCGCTGGAAGGCTGAGGTGTCCCAGCCGAACTTCGTCCAGTACCTGGCGGGACGGATCACTCTCGCCGAGCTGGGTGAAGCACTTTCCGAGGGCTGGACGCGAGTCCGAGGGTAAGCGAAGATCCGCCGATCGGCCGGCGTGTCGCCGGCCGATCGGCGGGCCAGTTTCCGACAACAGAAGGAATCGAGACGTGAACGGACACTTGCTGGTCGACCGTGCCGTCGGCTGCCTGGCCGGCGCCGCGGTCGGAGACGCCCTCGGCGGCGCGACGGAGGGCTGGGAGGCGCACGAGATCCAGGAGCACTTCGGCGGCTGGGTCGAGGGCATCGTCGAGTCAATTCGCCGGTCGCGAGGGATCGAAAAGCCGTTCTCGCCGTTCCACAAGGGCGACGGCCATGTCACCGACGACACGCTCATGACGCGCGTCCTCGTGCATGCCTACGACGTCAAGCGCGACCACCTGAGCCCATACGACGTCGAGCTGCTGATGTTGCCGGAGATCGTCGACAAGACGACCTGGATCCCTGAGCTCGGCCGCGAGGACCTCCTCTACCACCGTCTGTTCCTCGCGGAGAAGTGGCTCGTCCTGAAGCTCCGTTATGGGCACACCGACCCGCGCGACGCGGGCGTCGGCAACATCGTCAACTGCGGGGCTGCGATGTATATCGCCCCCGCTGGTATCGCGAATGCGGGAGATCCACTGGGCGCCTACACCGAGGCTCTCGACCTGACCGCAGCGCACCAGTCCAGCTACGGGCGTGAGGCGGCGGCCGTGCTGGCTGCGTGCGTCGCGGCGGCGCTGCGGCCGGACGCGACGATCGACAGCGTCGTCGAGGCGGGGTTCCGCCTGGCAAAGGACGGCACGCGAGCAGCGATCGGCGCGGTGGTGGAGGCGGCGGCGAACCGGGACGGCTGGCGGTCGGGCGGACTCGAGGCGCTCCGGGCCACGTTTGCGCCGTACGACTCGGTCGGCGAGATCTACGCCGTGCCCGCCCAGAACGCGCGCACGCCTAGCCGGCTGCACTCCATCGAGGAGCTGCCCATCGCCCTCGGGCTGCTCGTCGCCACGGGTGGTGACTACGCCGAGACTGTCCTCGGCGGAGTCAACTACGGGCGCGACTCGGACTCGATCGCGTCGATGGGCGGCGCGCTCGCGGGTGCGCTCGGGGGAGTCGACGCGCTTCGACGCGACTGGGTGGACGACGTGTCGGCCGCGAGCCGGATCGACGTCGAGGAAGCGGGTCGCAGGATGGCCGTTGTCGCGGCTGAGATCTTCGCCAAAGACGCACAGCGGCACGAGGAGCGCGCTCGAACGATGGCGGAGCTCACGGCCGGGGAGGTGCCAGCTTGAGCCAGGCTCGCCTTGAGCTGGCGTTCGCGGGGGAGACCATGTTTTCCTCGCGAGCCCCCTTCGTCTCGAGAGCGTGGGGAACCTCCCGTTTCCCCACGCCCCTCCCTGCTCAGGAGCACAGCTCGTGAGTGTGCTCGCGTAGCCGAAGGAGGCCGGGGTGAGGGTTACGTGGGTTCAGCCGGAGGATCTCGTCGGCCACGAGCTTCGACAGGCTCGCGAGGAGGGGAAGGACGTAGACGCGCTCGCGGAGCGCTGGTTCGCTGCGGGAGGTGCGCCCGCTCCCGGTCGGGGAGCATCTCAGGAGCCGGCCCAGCCCGAGCTTCGAGCCCTCGCGCTCGAGCTGCTGGACGAGATCGGATCGATTCCCGGGCCTCTTGCCGCCGCTGAGCCCGAAGAGCTCGACGACATCCTCGCGCGGGCGGATCCTGTGTCTGCGCGCACCGGTTCAACGGATGCTCACGACCGGATCGCCGGTGCGTGGCTTGGCAGAGCGGTCGGATGCCTGCTCGGCAAGCCCGTTGAGGGCATCGCGCGCCAGGGGATCCGCGAGATCGCCGAAGCAACGGGAAACTGGCCGGTTTCCAGCTGGTTTACGGCGCGAGGCCTGCCCACCGAGGTCTCCGAGCGGTGGCCGTGGAACCGCGCGAGCCGGCCGACCAGCCTCGCCGAGAACATCGACGGCATTCCCGAGGACGACGACCTGAACTTCACGATGCTCGGCATAGCCCTCCTCGAGCGTTGCGGTACGGGATTCGACTCGCTCGACGTCGCGAAGCTCTGGCTCGACTACCAGCCGCCGGGCCGAATCTTCACCGCGGAGCGGGTGGCGGTCCGGAACCTGCTCGAGGCGTACCTCCCCCCGGAGACGGCAGCGCGCCGCAATCCGTTCCGCGAGTGGATCGGCGCCCGGTTGCGTGTGGACGCGTACGGATGGGCCGCGGTCGGTGATCCCGTCGCGGCTGCGCGGATGGCGTGGTCCGATGCGAGAGTCAGCCACACGGCGAACGGCGTCTATGCCGCGATGTTCATGGCGGCAGCGCATGCCGCCTCGATGTCCGAGTCGTCCGCCGCGGGGTGCGTCGACGCAGGTCTCTCGGTCGTGCCCTCGCGCAGCCGGCTCGCGGAGGCACTGCGGACCGCCCACGACCTCGCCGGGAAGCTCGAGTGGGAAGCGCTCGTGGACGAGCTCTACGCGCGGTACGGCGAATACCACTGGGTGCACGCCATCAACAACACCGCCCTCGTGGCCGCCGCTCTGTACGCCTTCGACGGGGACTTCTCCGGCGGCATCGGCGCCGTCGTCCAGGGTGGATGGGACACGGACACGAACGGGGCTGCGGTCGGATCCATTCTCGGCGCGACCGTTGGCTCGGAGGGGATTGACGAGCGATGGGCGGAACCGCTCCATGGGCGGTTCGCGAGCTCGCTTCCGGGCTTCGACGGGATCACGCTGGACGAGCTCGTCGAACGGACGCTCGCCGTCGCCCGCGTCGAGGCCGGCGCATGACGATCGCGCCCGAGCAGGTCCGCGACCCGTGGGCGCCGAGACCCATCGACCTGCCGACCGCTGTTCCGCTCGAGGGCCCGCTCGACGCGCTCGACACGGCCAAGATCTTTGCCGCTCCCGACGATCCGGCTGAGTGGTCGGCGTGGCGCGACGCGATTCATCGCTGGCGCGCCGAGGCGGCCGGGCGTATCGAGTACGACGGGAGCGCCTACGACCTCCCCGAGTTTGACTGGACACGCAGGTGCTTCGCGGTTGCGCTCGTTTGGCTGTGGGACGAGCTCCTCTACGACCACGACGCTGGCCGCTTCACCCCGGAGCGGTTCTGCGGCGAGGCGGAGCGCGAGTTCGGCGGCTTGGACGGCATCGTGCTGTGGCACGCGTATCCGGTGATCGGGCTCGACGAGCGCAACCAGTTCGACTTCTATCGCGACGTGCCGGGTATCCGCGAGCTCGTCGACGCATTCCACGAGCGCGACGTCCGCGTGTTCGTCGACTACAACCCGTGGGACGGAGGTACGCGCAGGGCGCTGGTCGACGACGGAGAGGCGATAGCCGAGCTCGTGCGTGAACTCGACGCCGACGGCGTGTTCCTCGACACGATGAAGGAGGCGCTGCCGGGGCTCCGGGCCGCGGTCGATTCCGCGCGTCCTGGGGTTGCCTTCGAGGGCGAGTCGACGCTGCCGCTTGCCCGCGTCGGCGACCACCACCTGTCCTGGGCGCAGTGGTTCGCCGACAGCGCGGTCCCAGGAGTTCTGCGCGCTCGCTGGTTCGAGCAGCGCCACATGCTGCACCACACGCGCCGGTGGAACCGCGATCACGTGGAGGAGCTGCACAGTGCATGGCTGAACGGCGTCGGCGTGCTCGTCTGGGAGAACGTCTTCGGCTCTTGGGTGGGCTGGAACGAGCGAGATAAGGCCTTGCTGCGAGCGATGCTGCCCCTTCAGCGGCAGTACGCCGAGCTCCTCGCGACCGGGGAGTGGACGCCGCTCGCGGCGCACAGCGCCGGCCCGGGGCCCCAGGTCGTTGCCTCGCGCTGGCGAGACCGAGCGAAGACGCTCTGGGCTGTCGCCAACGGAAGCGACGAACCGTTCTCCGGACCGCTGCTCGGCGCCGACTTCGAGGTGACGCTGCCGCCGCGTGGGATTGCCGCGTTTCTCGACTCCGAGCAGACGATGGTCGCAGGGGGCGGCGATACGTCGTTTCCGGCGCGGGAGACCGTTCGCGTTCCGGCTCCGGTGGCCCGGGTCGAAGCCACACCGGACGGGTTCGCCGAGGCCCCCGTGCCTCCGCAGTCGACCTCTGCCATCTTCCGCCGCCGCGAGACGGGAACGTACGGAGAGGTGCCTTATGTGGAGGAGTGGAAGCCGCTGCCACCACGGCTTCACGACTTCGTCGAGGTCGAGCGCGAGACGGCCGCAGCACCTCGCTTTGCAGTCGCGCGGCGCGAGGTGACCAACGCGCAGTTCGGAGTCGATGGACCTCCCGACGAGCCGGTCACCTGCGTAGATCTCGCAGATGCACGCGCATACGCTGCATCCGTCGACGCTCGCCTTCCCACGGAGGACGAGTGGCAGCTTGCCGCAACAACGGGCGTGCTGGAGCGGATTGAGCCGCTCGTCTGGAACTGGACCGAGAGCGAGCACACGGACGGCCGTACGCGGTTCGCGATCCTGAAGGGCGGCTCAGCGTGGCGCGCCGAGGGTTCGGACTGGTATGTCGACGGGGGCCTGCAGGATCCGACCTACTCCCTCAAGCTTCTGCTCCTTGGCGGCGGACTCGCGCGCTCGCCGCGGATCGGCTTTCGGCTGGCGGTCGACCTGCCATGACAAAGCCGCTCGACGGGATCCGCGTCGTCGAGGCGGCGACGCTGTTCGCGGCGCCGCTGGCAGGGATGCTCCTCGGCGACTTCGGCGCGGACGTGATCAAGGTCGAGCACCCCGCACGAGTCGATCCTGCCCGCGGACACGGCCCCAGCAAGGACGGCGCAGGACTGTGGTTCAAGACGCTGGCCAGGAACAAGCGCCTCGTCACACTCGACCTCTCGAAGCCGGACGGGG
Source organism: uncultured Thermoleophilia bacterium (assembly GCA_963827525.1). GTDB lineage: Bacteria > Actinomycetota > Thermoleophilia > Gaiellales > Gaiellaceae > GMQP-bins7. The sequence continues at coordinate 19,421 of CAWHBH010000011.1, read as the reverse complement.
CCGACCTCTTCCTGGAGTTGGCAAAGCGCTCGGACATCGTGCTCGAGAACTTTCGGCCGGGGACCATGGAGCGGTGGGGCCTCGGCTGGGACGAGCTCACCGCCGCGAATCCGCGCCTCGTGTTCGCGCGCGTGAGCGGCTTCGGCCAGACAGGTCCGTACGCGAGGCGTCCCGGCTTCGGCACGATCGCCGAAGCCATGAGCGGCTTCGCCGCCCTGAACGGAGAGCTCGATGGCCCACCGCTCCTCCCGCCACTCGCGCTCGCGGACGGCGTCGCCGGTCTGACGACCGCCTTCGCCATCCTCGTCGCACTTCGCGCGCGCGAGCGGACGGGTCGCGGGCAAGTAGTCGACACGTCGCTGGTGGAGCCGCTCATGACGCTGCTCGGCCCGCAGCTGACGGCGTACGACCTCCTCGGCTCGTTGCAGCCGCGGACTGGTAACCGATCGAGCCACAACGCTCCGCGGAACGTCTATCGCACTGCGGACGGCTCGTATGTGGCGGTGTCGGCGAGCGCGGATTCGGTCGCCGCGCGCGTCCTGCGTCTCGTCGGCCGGTCCGACGTCGTGGAGCAGCCGTGGTTCTCGACCGGGTCGGGCCGCGCCGCGCACGTCGAGGAGATCGACGCGGCGGTCGCCGCCTGGATCGCGGCGCGCGACCGCGACGAGGTGCTGGCGGCGTTCGAGGCTGCCGAGGCCGCGATCGCGCCTGTCTACGACGCGCGCGACATCCTGGCCGATCCACAACTTGCCGCGATCGAGGCTATCCCGACGATCGACGACGAAGAGCTCGGCCCGATCCGGATGACGAATGTGATCAGCCGCCTCTCCGATACGCCCGGCGAGATCGAGCACGCCGGACGCCGGCACGGGCGCGACACGACCGAGGTGCTCGGCGAGCTAGGCGTGGCGCCGGACGAGCTGGCTCGGCTGCGCGACGAGGGGATCGTGTGAACGTTCCGCCGTTGACGTGGCTGTACGTGCCGGCGGACCGTCCCGACCGCGTGGAGAAGGCGATCGCGTCCGAGGCGCATGCCGTGATCGTGGATCTCGAGGACGGTGTCGCACCCGCCGCGAAGGTCGAGGCGCGGACGAACCTGGCAACGCTGCTCGCCAGCCGGCCGGAGAAGCCTGTCTTCGTCCGTGTCAACGCAGGCGACGCTGCCGACCGCGAGGCCGTCACAGAGCTCCAGATTGATGGCGTCTTCGTGCCGAAGGTCGGGCGGCCGCAGGACGTTCCGGTCGTCGACCTGCCCGTCCATTGCCTCATCGAGTCGGCGGAGGGTGTGGAGGCGGCCTACGCGATCGCATCGGCGCCCGGTGTCGCGGGCATCTCGCTCGGGGAGGCCGATCTACGCTCCGAGACCGGCGCGCTCGAGGCTGGGCTCGACTGGGCGCGCGGCCGCATCGTGAATGCCGCGGTCGCTGCCGGTCTGCCGCGGCCCCCGCAGTCGGTCTATCCGCATGTCGACGACGACGAGGGACTCGCGCGCTCGTGTGCGCGGGGGCGAGAGCTCGGTCACCTCGGCCGGACGGCGATCCATCCCAAGCAGCTGCCAATCATCGAGCAGGCGTACCTTCCGACCGCGGTAGAGGCCGCGCGTGCGCGGGAGACCGTCGAGCGCCTCGATGCTGTAGTCGGCGCGGCCATGCTCCCAGGCGGCGAGTTCGTCGACGCCGCCATGCTCGGCGCGGCACGCCAGATCGTCGCGATCGCTCAACGCTACGGTACCTCGACGGCGTAGATGGCGCCCCGAATCACCGTCGTTGGCTCCGCGAATGTCGATCTCGTGGCACGCTGTTCGCGCCTTCCGCGGCCGGGCGAGACGATCGGAGGCGCTGAACTCCAGCGCGTCCCCGGCGGGAAGGGAGCGAACCAGGCTGTCGCCGCGTCACGGCTGGGCGCAGAGGTGCGGTTTGTCGGTCGTGTCGGCTCCGACAGGCTGCCGCTGAAGGCGCTCGAAAGCGAGGGCATCGACGTCTCTGGCGTCCGTATCGACAACGGCGAGACGGGCGTCGCTCTCATCCTGGTCGACGACGCCGGCGAGAACGTCATCGTCGTGGCTCCCGGTGCGAATGCTCGACTCGCGGCATCCGACATCGACGTGGGCGAGACAGACGCGGTGCTGTGTCAGCTCGAAATCCCCGTCGAAGCCGTAGCAGCTGCAGCCGATCGGGCTTCGTTCTTCTGCCTGAACGCGGCCCCAGCGCGCGCGGTCCCGCTCGATCTTCTGCGACGAGCCGATCTCGTCGTCGCCAACCGGTATGAGCTCGACGCGCTCGGTGAGGCGCCGCGGCTGACGGCCTTGACGCTCGGCGCGGAGGGAGCGGTCCTGCTCGAGTCCGGACGTGAGGTGGCTCGGGCGACTCCGCCGCAAGTGCGCGCTGTCGACGGAACCGCCGCTGGAGACGCCTTCTGCGCGTGCCTGCTCGTCTCTCTGCTCGAAGGCCGCCCTCGTGAGCAGTCGTTGCGTCGAGCTTGTGTCGCAGGCGCCCTGGCGGCGTCTCGGCTCGGGGCGCAACCGTCGTTGCCCACCGCCGCGGAGGTCGAGGCGATCGCCTGATGCGGACGAGGCGGGCGCGGCCTCGACGCCGTGCCTATGGGTGATGGAGGGTTGACCTCGATCGCAACGCACGCGACGACGACAGTCGCGAGCAGGCGAGCATCAGCACCGGGTCGAGCCCCACTGCCGAGGAGCGCGATCGCGTGCGCGCCGACGCAGCTGACCGGGCTCCCTTGTCAGAAGGGAGAGGATCGATGAGGGGCCGACAAAGTCGGCCCCTCATCAGGTCTACGCCTTGATCTCGATCCGACGGCGCTGAGCGCGCTCGACCTTGGGAACGCGGACCATGAGGACGCCGTCTCCGAGCTTCGCCTCGATCTTCTCGGCGTCGACGTGGCCGGGAAGGCTGATGCGGTAGTCGAACCGGCCCGTCCGGCGCGTACGTCGTCGGACGGTTCCCTTCCGCTCGCGCTCCTTGGTCTCGCCCCAGATCGTGAGCTCGTTACCGACGAGCTCGACGTTCACATCCTCGCGCTTGACGCCTGGAAGCTCAGCCTCGACGACGTAGGCGTCATCGGTCTCCTCGAGGTCCACGAGCGGAGACCACCCCGCCTTGTCGATCAGCGGTGAGGCCCAGCCAAAGCCGCCGAACGTCTGCTCGAGGATCCGCCGCATACGCTCGCTCACCTGCTCGAGCTCGCCCTGCGGCTCCCACCGCTCGGGTGCGGCTTCGGCGCGGCGCTCCGGGAGAGTCTGAGACATGCTTGTAACCTCCTTTCTCCCGTCGGCGGGTCCGTACCCGGTGGCCTCGGGGCTCAAAACCCCGCATGCTTCAAGTTCACCGCAATTTGCGGAAGATCTGTATCCACGGATGGCCGACGAAGCATGAATCGTCAAGAATGGGGGTAAGAAGATGACCGTGAACCGGCTCTACGAGATCCTCGAGGAGAAGGGCGGCGACGTACTCAAGATCGAAGCCGAGGCATCGGTGTTCGAGGCGGTGCAGCTCATGGTCGAGATGAACGTCGGATCGCTCCTCGTGACCGAAGGTGGCGAGATCACGGGGATCGTCACCGAGCGGGACTACCTCCGCCGCGTGACGCTCGAAGGGCGTGCCGAGCGGCAGACGGCCGTTCGCGAGATCATGTCCTCTCCGCTGATCGTCGCTTCGCCTGAGACGACGGTCGACGAATGCATGGCGTTGATGACTGACCGCCGGATCCGGCACGTTCCCGTCGTCGAGGACGGCAGGGTCGTGGGGCTCGTCTCGATCGGCGACCTCGTCAAGTTCAAGTCGAAGCTGCAGACCTTCGAGATCCAGTACTTAACGAATTACATCACGGCCGGCTAAGAATCCGGTCGTCTGGTTTCGGAGCCGAGCCGGCGCCGGTAGAGCCGGCGCTGGAGCGAAAGCGTCACGACGACCGCCGTGACGATGCACACGAGGTTGACGGCGAGCTGCCCGGCAGCTCCGCCGACCTCGGACCAGTCTCCGTAGGCGGCCGCGACGCCCACATTGCCCGCCGCCGGGATGGTCGTCACCGAGATCAGGACGCCGACGAGGGCGCCCGACTTGGCCGTCGTCAGCGAGAGTGCGCCCGCCGTCCCGGCGAGCAGCGCGACGAGCACTGAGTACTCGTCCGGGTGCGAGATGAAGAGGGTCGCGGGGCGCGAAACCGGTGTCAGAAGCTCGGGTGCCGAGTCGACGGCCCGCAGCAGCAGTGTCAGTGCGAACGCGAACGCGATGCCCACTGGAAAGCCGATGGCGAGTGCGCGAAGGGACCGTCGAGCGAGATCGCGCTGCCGTTGTACGAGCGCCACGGAGAGCCCGGCGAGCGGCCCGAACTCAGGCCCGACCACCATCGCCCCGATGATCAGGATCAGCGAGTCCTGAATGATCCCGAGCGCCGCGATCATGGTCGAGAGCGCCATGAAGGCGAGGAAACTGAACGACAGCTCCGCGCTTTCGGACGTCTGGAGCTCCACGGTCTCCCACACGACGGCATCGGCTGGAGACCCCACCGCCGCCTGCTCCGCACGCCGCGCCGCATCGGAGACGAGTGAGGAGATGGGCTCGAGCGCGATCGAGCCGTCACGCTCGATCCCGAGCTCGCGCAGCGCGGCGACGACCACGCTCGCGTCCTCACGCGCGACGTCGCAGAGGATGAGATCGCCGTCGGGCTGCTCCGCGACGTCGCGGAGGCGGACGACGTTCACCGCCGAGGGATGCTCGCGGAGCACGCGGTAGGCCGGCTCGGCGACGGCGGGGGGAGCGACCACGCGTAAGTGGATCACGGATGTGGATCGTACGAGCCGGACCTGCTGAGCGTTGGCGTCGCTTCAGGCACCGGCGCGCTCGCCGGGTCTTCTCTACAAGGACGCGTACAGATCGACCCCTACTCCGTCGGGATCGCGGAGCTGCGCGTAGCGCTGGCCCCAAACAGCATCCCACGGAGCCTTCTCGCCGTCGAATCCGGCGGCAACGACCCGAGCGTAGAGCTGGTCTACTGCGGCTGCGCTCTCGCACTCGAACGCCAGTCCGACCTGATTCCCCGTCTCACGCGTCCACTCGGGCTGGAAGCTCCGCACGGTGTCCTCGGAGTCGAGCATGAAGCGCACGCCGTTCGGCAGGAACGTGTCGACGTGGCCCTCATCCGGTGTCTCGGGGACATCGAGCCCCACCAGTCGGTAGAACGTGATCGACCTCGCCATGTCCGAGGTCACGATCCCGATTGCGTTCAGCTGCGGCATGCGCAGACCCTATCCCCTGAGTCGAACCTCGGATCCTTCGCCTTGGCGAACGCGACTCTCTGAGTCGGCCATAGCTACCTTCAGCGCGCGCCGCAGCTCCTCGACTGAGGCGAGATGCTCGGCCGCGGGCCGCTCGAGGTGCGGATCGAGTCGCTTGAATGCTGCGGAGACGGCATTCACCCGGCCTGCGTTCAAGGTCGTCCTCGGCCCCCGCGGAACTCTCTATCTGATCAACGGAAACCCGAGCGGCGGCGCGGTGACGCACCTCGACGCGAACGGTGCTGTGCTGCGTGTGATCGGGACGGGGAACGTGTCGCCCCACGTCGACCGCGCGCCGATCGGGCGTGTGGGTTTCCTGCCGAGCGACGTCGAGCCGGTCGGCAGCGCACTCCTCATCAGCCAGACCGAGCCGATACCGGCCGTCCGGCGACTCGGATTCGGCAACGGAACGCTGACGACCTTGATTCGCTGATGCCGGTCGCCCCGAGGCTGCCTGGCGCGGTCGCTGCCGGCGATCACACCCGCGCCCGGGCCCAGGTCACGGGTATGTCCGAACCGCCCTCCTCGGCCAGACGGGCGCCGAAGCTGACGAAGCAGGGATGCGAGGCGATCTTCCCCGCGACGAGGGCTTCGCCCTGGCGAAAGCCTGTCGCACGCTCGAGCAAGCCGGGTGGGACAAACGAGAAGATCTCGCCAACGAAACCGAGGTCCGCGAGCGAGTTCATTCGCATCAGCAGGAGGTTGTCGCACTGGCTGAGCACGTTCTCTTGGACCTTCTGCGGCCGCTGCGTCGAGACGAGCAGGTAGAGGCCGAACTTACGACCCTCGGCGGCAATGCGAACCGCATGCTCGGTTACGAGCGCTGTGACACGATTGTCCGGCTTCTGGGGGCAGACATTGTGCGCTTCGTCGATTACGACGAGGACGGGCTCGCGATCGGCGCGCCTTCGCCAGAGTGTTGCGAGAACGGCCTCCGCGGCGACAGCTTGCTCAGCTCGTGTCGCCAGTGAGCCGAGATCAACGACGAGACAGCGGGCATCGCGACGCTCGAGATCGTCAACGAGCGACCCGGGCCGACCGCGCGCCCACAGCTGCCAGCGCGGAGCTCCGAGGTTCTCGACTCTGAGGCGAAGCGCTCGCGCGTGGGGTGCCTCTGACGTCGCCAAATCCTCGATGCTCGAGCCCTCGCTGAGCATCTCGTCTACGAGCGCGAACTCCTCCCGATCGGCCACCGGATCGAGCTCCAGCGCCGCGGCGCGCGCGCCCGGGTCGAGCTGTCCGATTCCGAGGTGAAGGCCGTTCTCGGCGCTCCGGACAACGACGCCTCGCGCGGCGTCGGCATAGGCGGCGGCAAGCCCCGCTTCCGTCCCTACACGCACGTTGCCGAGCCGGACGTAGTCCGAGTTCGGATCGAGGATGATGAGACGGAGATCCGTCTCGACGAGAAGCCGTTCGAGGACGAGTCCCAGCGAATACGTCTTCCCGGAGCCTGATTGGCCGCACAGAAACGTGTGGCGGTCAAACCCACCGGCATCGAGCCTCGCAGGCACGCCGGGCGCAAGGAGGAGCTCGCCGATCGGGAGCGTGGCTCTCCGGGGCTGGCTCATGTTCAGCCACTCGGCGACGTCGGCGGGATCAGCCGGTCGCGCAAGAGCGTCGTGGAATGGCCGTCCATCGCCGTCGAGGACGACGCCTTCGCCGCGGGCTGCGCCGACGGTCATCCGTGTTCGCAGCTCGAGCGGCCCGTCGCTGCTCGTCACCTCAGAGCCCTCGACCCGGGCGAGCTCGAGCGCCACGACCTGTCCCAGACGGCGCCCCTCATCGCTCTCGAGCACGACATAGCCACCGACTTGCAGCTTCAGATCGTGCAACGAGGCCTGCAGTTCGAAGCGCCTCCCGTCGATCGACGTCGCGAGCGGCAGAATCGACTCCTCGAGCTTCCGCCGCAAGGCCCGGAACTCCGCGGCTTGTTCATCGAAGCGAGAGCTCATGGAAGGCGGAGTGGTGTGTCTTCCGTCGAAGCCTGGGGCTCGGTTTCCATGAAGAGGCGCTCTGCGCCGTCGGTGCTCATGAGAGCCGAGTCTACGACGACGGAGCTGATCTACGATTACGGCCGCGGCGTCGCCGCCGGTCGGGCTCCATGCCTCGATGGAACTACCGGAAGCGGAGCTGTGTGAGCCCTCGCTCGCACGCGGCCCCGCTCAGGATGTCACGCCGGTGCGCGATACACACCTGGGCGCGTCACAGCCCAGATCACCCAGACGTCGAGCGCGATGATGAGGATCGACCAGAACGGGTAGTACGGGATCAAGAAGAAGTTGGCAACGGCGCTGAGGGTCGCCAGCGCGATCGCGACCAACCCCGCCCAGACGCGCCCCGCGATGAGGAAAAAGCCCGCGAGCGCGACGAGGATGCCGAGAAGCAGGTGGATCCATCCCCACGCAGTCGGGTCGAGGTCGAACACGTAGTTCGGTGTCACCACATAGAACGCATCGTCGGCGATCGCTGCGATACCGGCGATCCCCTGGAAAATCCCGACCATGATCATGATCGCGCCCGCGAAGAGAACTCCTCCCACGGCCCATCCCGAGGGCTCGGGCTCGTACTGCGTCATCTGCTGGCTCCTTTCGGCGTGTTCGAATCAGCGAGAACCCTAGGGCTCGGACCGGTCGGAGCCGCGAGCACCACGAGGAGCGTGCCGGGGAAAGCCCCAGGAGTCTCCCGGCTGTCCGGCGACTCGCGTCAGGCAGCGAACGTTGGCGACGCTGATTCGCTGACGTCGGCCAAATCGGGCCACGATCGAGGAGAGCTACGCGAGCTCACTCGGCTGCGGCTCGTAGCTCCTACCGCATACTCGGGGCTATGGCGTACACGCATCCTGCCCGGCACCTTCTTCGCGCAAAGGACCTCGTCGACGCACGCTACCGGGAGCCCCTGGACGTGAGGGCGCTCGCCCGCACCGCCAAGCTTTCGCCCGCGCACTTCAGCCGGGAGTTCCGGCGAGCGTTCGGCGAGTCGCCGCACCAGTACCTCCTGAACCGACGGCTGGAGCGCGCAGCGGCGCTCCTTCGCACGACCGACCGCTCGGTCGCGGACATCTGTTTCACCGTCGGGCTTCGCAGCGTCGGGTCGTTCACAACGAGCTTCGGCCGGATGTTCGGCATGGCGCCCACTGCGTATCGCGCGGCGCATCCGCCCGCGCTGACCCACGCGCGCGTCCCGACTTGCGTCTTGATGGCGTGGGCTCGCCCCGACACAGCACGTTTGGAGAAGACAGCCGAGCCGGGCCTGGCTAGCGTTGCCTCCCAGTAGACGACAGAGGAGGACACGATGTTGAAGCAGCTCACCACCGCGCAGGTCTGGGTCCACGACCAGGACGAGGCGCTCGAGTTCTATACGGACAAGCTTGGGCTGGAGCTCCGCGAGGACGTCACCGTTCCCGAGATGGGGAACTTCCGCTGGCTCACCGTCGGCGTCCCGGGCCAGCAGGACGTGGCGATCACGCTCATGGCCATCCCCGGCCCGCCCGTCTTCGATGCCGAGACGCAGGAGGCGATCAAGACGCTCGTCGCCAAGGGCGTCGCGAGCGGTCTTTTCTTCGCCACAGACGACGTCCAAGGGACGTACGAGGAGCTGAAGAGCCGCGGGGTCGAGTTCCAGCAGGAGCCGACGGAGCAGCCGTACGGCATCGACGCGGGCTTCCGCGATCCGTCGGGCAACCAGATGCGCATGGCGCATCGGAGCTAGTCGGAGCCATGGCGGACGACGCCTACGTGCTGAGGCCGGTCGGCGTCGTACGCTCTTCGCTCGAGAACCGCATCGACGCGCCCCGTCAAGGCGATGAAGGCGCGCCCGCTGCCACGATCTTCCTGGAGCCGTCCTTCGCGGACGCGCTCCAGGGAGTCGCGGTCGGCGACGAGCTCTTCGTGATCACCTGGCTGCACGAAGCGCGTCGCGACATCCTGAGAGTGCACCCGCGAGACGACGAGAGCCGCCCTCTCGCCGGCGTCTTCGCGACGCGATCGTCCGACCGGCCGAATCCCCTGGGCCTGCACCGCGTCACCGTGCTCGGGATCGCCGGGCTCGAGCTCGAGGTCGAGCCGCTCGAGGCGATCGACGGGACTCCCGTCGTCGACATCAAGCCTGTCCTTCGAGGTGAGCGCTAGGTCGCGTCGCTAATCTCGCCGCGAGGCATGCGACCGATCGATCAGCAAGTCATCCTCGTTACGGGCTCGACCGACGGCCTCGGGCGAGCGCTCGCGCGCGAGCTCGCTGCCCGGGGAGCGACCGTGCTTGTCCACGGCCGCGACGCGGCTAAAGGGAATGCTGCGGTGCGCGAGATCCGCGAGGCGACCGGCAACGAGGGCCTCGCGTTCCACCTCGCCGACTTCAGCTCGCTTGCGCAGGTGCGAGGGCTGGCGGAGCAGATCCTCGCTGAGCACGAGCGGCTCGACGTCCTCGTCAACAACGCGGGGATTGGGACCCGAGGCCGCACCCGCTCCGAACGCGAGGTCAGCCAGGACGGCGACGAGCTCCGCTTTGCCGTGATGTACCTGGCGCCGTACCTGCTGACGCAGCTCCTCGAGCCGCTGCTGGTTCGCTCAGCGCCGGCGCGGATCGTCAACGTCGCCTCCGCGGGGCAGGCCGCGATCGACTTCGACGACGTGATGCTCGAGCGCGACTACAGCGGCGTCCAGGCGTACTGCCAGAGCAAGACCGCCCTCGTGATGCTGACGTTCGACCTCGCCGAGGAGCTTCGCGACCGGGGCGTGACGGCCAACTGCCTTCATCCGGGCACGTACATGCCGACGAAGATGGTCCTCGAAGCGGGTGTCAACCCGGTCGACTCCCTCGAGTCGGGAGTAGAGGCGACGATGCGGCTGATCGCCTACCCCGAGCTGGACGGCGTGACCGGCAAGTACTTCGACGGGCAGCGCGAGTCCCGGGCACACCCGCAGGCCTACGACGCCGACGCGCGTCGGCGGCTGCGCGAGCTCAGCGTCGAGCTGGTCGGGTTGCCCGGCGACACAGCCTAAGAGCTCGATCAGAATGAGTTCGTGGGCAAGGCCAGGGCGGCAGTCGGCAGTTTGGCATTCCTAGTGCTGGTGCCGGGTGTTGTCGCAGGCCTGGTCCCTTGGTGGCTGACGGGCTGGCAGGTGGAAGAGCCGTTTCCTAATTGGCTACCGCTGCGGGTCGCAGGTGTGTTCTGCTCGCCGCCGGTGTCGTCGTGTTGCTTCACTCGTTCGCGCGCTTCGTGGTCGAAGGCATTGGCACGCCCGCGCCGGTCGCTCCCACCGAGCGCCTGGTCGTCGGCGGGCTCTACCGCTATGTCCGCAATCCCATGTACCTGGCGGTCGCGGCGACGATCGTCGGGCAAGCGCTGGCACTGGGCCAGCCGATCCTGCTGGCGTACGCGGCCGCCTTCGCCGTCGCAGTGGCCGCGTTCGTGCACTGGTACGAAGAGCCGACTCTGCGCCGTCAGTTCGGCCAGCAGTACGAGGCGTATCGGAGCGCGGTTCCGGCCTGGTGGCCGCGCCGCGAGCCGTGGGAGGCGGGCAACGTCGATCACTCCTGACGACTCGCGACCGCAATCAGGTCGCTGAACACGCCTTGGCCCGCGAGTTCCGGGCCGGCGCCGGGCCCTTGCACCATCACCTCCCCGACGGGTTCAGCTCGGCAGACGACCGCGTTTGCCACTCCCGAGACGCCGGCAAGAGGATCCTCGTTGGGAAGGAGAGCAGGCTCGACTCGCGCCGTAAGGCTCGCCGCGCCGCCAGCCTCGGAGAGCTCGAGCGTCACGAGCTCCTTGATGCGAGCACCATCTGACGCCGCCGCGTCGATCTGCGCCCGATCGATTCTCGAGATCCCGTGACGGACGACGTCCTCGGGGCGCAGCTGCGTCCCGAACACGAGTCCCGCGAGGATCATCGCCTTCGCCATGGCGTCGTAGCCCTCGACGTCGGCAGTGGGATCGCGCTCGGCCAGCCCCAGGCCCTGTGCCTCGGTGAGCGCGTCCTCGTACGACGCGCCCTGCTCCATTCGCGTGAGGATGAAGTTGGCCGTGGCATTGAGGATGCCTCGAAGCGAGATCGGCGTCGTCCCCGCCAATCCGTCCACGAGCGTGCTCAGGACCGGGGTTCCCGACATGACGGTGGACTCCGCCCGGAACGGAACTCCCTGCTCGCGCGCGAGCTCTGCGAGCTCGACGCCGTGGAGAGCCACGGGCCACTTGTTGGAGGTCACCACTGGAATCCCGCGCCGAAGCGCATCCCGCATGTGCGTGACCCCGGGCTCGCCGCTATTGGTCGGACTCGCGGTCACCTCGACGAGCACGTCGGCCTCGGTCGCGGCGAGCCCCTCTGTGCTGCTCGGCCAATGTCGAATTCCGTCGAGCTCAGTGAGCGACCGGCCGGCGGATGCAATCTCGAGAACGGTTTGCGGATCGATGCCACTCGCGTTGTAGACGTATCCGTCCCGCGCGTTGGCGACGCCCACGACTTTTGGAACGAATCCGTACCGGTCTGCGAGCCTCGGCGCCTGGGAGTGGATGGCGTGGAGAAGCCACTGCCCGACCGTCCCGAGCCCGACGATCCAGATGCGCACCTCTTTCATCGTGCGGAGAGCGGCGAGCTCGTGCCGCTCGTAGTGACGCCGTGCGCAGTGGAGCTCACTTCCTGATCATCATGGATAGGAGCCCGCGTCGGTGCGATTCGGCCCAACGCTGCGGGGTTCACCGATCCGTGGGCGCGGCCTAGTTGCGCATCGGAGGATGGGCGAACCACTTGGGATCGAACCAGCGAGGCGCTGGCCATTCGACGCGGTGGTCAGCGATCGGCGTGGAGCGAGTCGCCCTGCGCGCCGAGCACAAGGTCGCGCTCCGCATTCGGCACGTGATCCCGCAGCACTGGCGCCAGCGCCTCGATGAACGTCAGGCCGCTCTCGGAGTAGAGCTCGTGCTCGATCCCCGGATTGACGACGACCACGTCGCCCGCTCCCAACTCCCGAGTCTCATCCCCGACCGTCATCGCCACCGAGCCTTCGATGATCCACATGACCTGCTCCGCGGTCTCATGGGAATGACGCCGCACCGTCGTTCCGGGCTCGTACGTCACGTGGCAAAGCAGCACCTGCTCGCCGCCGATGGCGCGAAGCCCCACACCCGGAAAGAGGGCATGGGGCTCGACGCCGTTCCACGTTCTGAAAGGCGAGCTCAGGCAGGCACCTCGAACCGCATCCCGCCGCTCGAGACCGAGTTCACCGAGAGCTCCTTGTCGAACACGACCTTCTTGCCCTCGCGGCGCGGGCCGCCGCCGCCCGCTGCTTTCGCCTCCAAAGCGCGAAGCACTCGCTCGGGCGTGATCGGCAGCTCGGTGACCCACACCCCCACCGCGTCGTAGACCGCGGCGGCGATTGCCGGCGGCTGCGGGTTGTTCGCCATCTCGCCGATCCCCTTCGCACCGTATGGCCCGTCGGCAGAGGGGTTCTCGATCATGATCGTGTCGATCTGCGGCATCTCCTCCATGCCCGGAGCGAGGTAGCTCCCGAACATGCCGCCGCGGTGCTCCACGTCCGGGTAGTACGGGTAGCAGTTCTCGAGGACTCCGAGCCCGAGGCCCATCATCGCCCCGCCCTCGATCTGACCCTCGACCTGCGTCGGGTTGATCGCGCGCCCGACGTCGTAGCACTGCTGGAGGCGGAGAACCTGCACCTGGCCGGTCTCGTCGTCGACTTCGACCTCGGCCGCGCACGTCGCGTACGAGATCGCGGAGTGAGGCGGCGAGTCCACCTTCCCGGACTCCGAGTCGATGATCGCGGCGTACGGCTTGAGCTGGGCGCCCGTGCCGGTGATCAGCTCTCCGTGCCCGAATGTGGCCGCGCCGGCCACGTCCGCGACGTTCATCTTCGTCTGCGGCGAACCCTTGGCGATGACCTCGCCGTCGATGATCTCGAGGTCGGAGGGGTCGATCTCGAGCTCCTTGCCCGCGATCTCGAGCAGCTTCACCTTCACCTCCTGCGCCGCCTTCAGCGCAGCCATCCCCGCGACGAAGGTCGCGCGTGACGCGAACGTCCCGGTGCACATCGGGGACGAGTCGGTGTTGGAGTTGTCGTACGTGACCCAGTCGTACGGCACGCCGATCGTCTCGGCCACGATCTGGGACTGGATCGTCTTCGACCCGTTCCCGATGTCGGCGGTCCCGGCGAAGACGTCGATGCGACCGTCGGGCTTGACCTTGATCCACGCCTGCGACGGATCGCCGTTCTGGTTCATCCCCGTCGGGTACTCGATTGCCGCGATGCCCTTGCCTCGATGCTTGGCCATGGCTAGTGCTCCTCCGGGTTTGCGGTCTGGGCCACGAGGTGCTCGGGCAGCAACTCGCCAGTGCGCGGCTCGCTCGTCATCGTCCGGTAGTCGGCCGGAAGCTCGTGGCCGATCGCCTCGGCCATCGTCTGGATCGTCGAGACCGTCGACGGGTCGGTGTAGACGATGCCGTTCGGCGACGTGTCGCCGATGCGGTTCGCGTTCTTGAGTCGGATCTCGATCGGATCGACGCCGAGCACGTCAGCGATGCGGCTCATGTGGGTCTCCGTCGCGAACGAGACCGACGTCACGCCGAAGCCGCGCATCGCCGTTGTCGGCGTGCGGTTCGTGTACACGACGTACCCGTCGAACTGCAGGTTCGGGATCGTGTACGCGCCCGTGTGGTGGAAGCTGTGCTTCGTCAGGCCGTACGGCGAGAAGCGCGAGTATGCGCCCGCGTCATGCAGTGTGAGCATCTTGCGGCCGAGGATCCAGCCGTCCTTGGTCACCGCGTCCGCGAGCTCCATGTGCCACGGCGCGCGCGTCGACGAGCAGAGGAACTCCTCCTCACGCGTCCAGCGCCACTTCACGGGCTTCCCCGACTTCATCGCCAGGAGCGCGCACATCGTCTCCGTCGCCGTATCGACCTTCCCGCCGAAGCCGCCGCCCGTCGTGCCGCCGACGAACTTCAGCTTGTTCAGCGGCACCTGCAGATGTGCGGCGACGACGCCCATCGAGAAGTAGAGCGCCTGTGTGCAGGAGTAGATCGTCAGCCGACCGCTCGCCTCGGGGACGACCTGGCAGGTCTGCGTCTCGATCGGCGCGTGCTCGATTGCTGCCGGGCGGTAGACGCCCTGGACGATCGTGTCCGCGTTCTCGAAGGCCCAGTCGATGTCGCCCTTGCGGATCTGGCGGCGGTCCATCTCGTCCTCGAAGTGCTTGTACCAGTTGCCCTCGTGGTGGATTTCAGGGGACTCCGAGTCGAACGCCTGGCGCACGTCGAGCATTGCGGGCCGCTCTTCGAACTCGATGTCGATTCGGGAGACGGCCTCGGCGGCGGTCTCCTCGTCGTCTGCGGCGACGAGCGCGATTGGCTGGCCCTTGTAGCGCACCTCGTCCTTTGCCAGCAGAGGCTCGTCGGCCGGGATCCCCAGAGCCGCGAGGTGCCCGTACTCGAGAAGTGGCACGTCCTGCCACGTGATGACCGCGTGCACGCCGGGCATCTCCTCGACTGCTCGCGTGTCCATGCACGTGATCCCCGCGTGGTGGTGCGGCGAGCGAAGCGCCTTCACCCACAGGGTTCCGGGAACGCGGACGTCGTCGACGTAGGTCGTGCGGCCGGTGACGTGGGCGACCCCGTCGTAGCGCGGGATTCTTGCGCCGACGACCTTCATTCCGCACCTCCTGTCGCCATGGTCGTGTACTTGCCGACGGCGGTCTCTGTCAGGTCGAACGAGTCGCCGCGCGCGGCCGCCGCCACGGCGTCGATGATCTTCGAGTAGCCAGTGCAGCGGCAGACATGTCCGCCGAGCGCCTTCTGGATCGATTCCGCGTCGTCCGTACCGCCGTGCGCGATGTAGCTCTGGCCCGCGAGCATCATCCCGGACGTGCAGAAGCCGCACTGGGCGGCGTAGTGGTGGACGAACGCCTGCTGGATGGGCGAGAGATCCTCGGAGTCCCGAGACCCTCGACCGTCGTGATCTCGCCGCCGCCCGCGTAGCCGACCGGCATAAGGCAGGAGCGCCGCGGCTCGCCGTCGACGAGCACCGTGCAGGCACCGCAGCCGCCCTGGTGGCAGCCGGCCTTCGCTCCGGTGATGCCGAGCTCCTCGCGCAGCACGTCGAGCAGCGTCGTCAGCGGCGAGCTCTCGACCTCGTGCGTCACGCCATTGACGGTGAGGTTCATGCGGACTCCTTCAGCTCGGCGAGAACGCGGCGTACGAGCACCGGGAGCACCTTCGTCCGGTACCAAGCGGAGGCGAGGGCGTCGTCGTGCGGCGTGACGTCGGCGAGCGCAGCCTCGGCGTCTCCCCCTTCGGCCGAAGGAAGGCGAACGCCGTGTGATCCGGCACCCGTGGCAGCGAGCCGAATCGTTCCGTCCGCCGATCGAGCTCCCGATACCGCGAGCGCCGTGAAGTCGTGCGTGTGGGGGCGGTCGAGTCCCGAAAACGCCCCTGCTGCGGGCTCGTCGAAGGAGACGTCGAGCAGAAGTCGCTCGCCGCGCTTCGGGAGAAAGTCCTCGAGCGGCTCGTCCGTGACTCCACCGTCGCCCGCGGAGCGCACCGTCGCCCCGAGAGCGAGGAACGCACCCTGCAGGTCTCCTCGCGGTGCCTCGTTCCCGTCGCCCGCGCAGAGGTTGCCGCCGACTGTCGCCTGCGATCTGATCTCGAGGTCCGCGATGTTCGAGGCACAGGGGCCGAGCGGTGCCGGCATCCCTACGAGCGCTTCGATTGACGTTGTCGCACCGATCGTCACCCGCGAGCCGTCGCGAGTGATCCCCGCAAGGCCGGCACTCCCGAGCATGAGCGCCTTCGCGGGTTGCAGACGGCGGTAGCTCATCTCCGGAACGACGATCGTCCCTCCACCGACCACGACGACATCCGTCCCGCCCCCGAAGGCGGCGATCGCCTCGTCCTCGGAGCCGGGCATGAGGATCTCGGTCGCGGCGTCCATAGCCACACTCGCTGTTGCCATCTCCCACCCTTCTCGTTCGAGCGTTACGTGCCGCGAGTCTAATCCGCTGGCGCCAGGCTGGGGAAGGGGTATGTCGGGGCCACCCGTGTACCCTCCGAACATGGCTCTTCGCACCATCGACGAGCTCGAGGCTGCGCTTCGGAAAGCCGACTACCTGCCCGATCGCGGGCTCGCCACGGCGCTCTTTCTCTCGCTCGCACTCGAGAAACCGGTTCTCCTCGAAGGTGAGGCCGGCGTGGGAAAGACCGAGGCTGCCAAGGCGCTCGCGATCGCCCTCGACACGCGGCTGATCCGCCTTCAGTGCTACGAGGGCCTCGACGTCTCGCATGCGGTCTACGAGTGGAACTACCCGCGGCAGCTCCTCCACATTCGGGCCGCGCAGGAGGGAACCGTCTCCGAGGACGAGCTCTTCGGCCCGGAGTACCTCATTCGTCGGCCACTTCTCGAGGCCATCGACTCCGACGACCAGGTCGTGCTGCTCATCGACGAGATCGATCGCGCGGACGAGGAGTTCGAGGCGTTCTTGCTCGAGGTGCTCTCCGACTTCCAGATCACGATCCCCGAGCTCGGCACGATCCGCGCGCGGCGCAAGCCGGCTGTCGTGCTCACGTCGAACCGCACCCGCGAGCTGCATGACGCGCTCAAGCGGCGCACGCTCTTCCACTGGATCGGGCACCCGTCGCTCGAACGGGAGGTCGAGATCGTGCGGCTTCGCGTGCCCGGCATCCCGGAACGTCTCGCGGCCGAGGCCGCCGCGTTCGTCCGCGGGCTGCGCGGGCTCGACCTTGCGAAGCCGCCCGGTGTTGCCGAGACGATCGACTGGGCGCAGGCGCTCGCTGCGCTGGGCCGTGAAGAGATCGACGCCGAGGTCGTCGAGCAGACGCTCGGCTCGGTGCTGAAGTACCGCGAGGACATCGAGACCGTGCGCGACGAGACTCTCGTCAGCCTCATCGAAGAGGCACGCGCCACGGCGAAGACGTCGTAGGCCCGTGCAAGGCACCGCGATCGTCCGGCACGTCGTCACTTTCGGCCGCGTGCTGCGGGAGGTTGGGATCGAGGTCGGGCCTGGTCGGGTTGCGGACGCGATGAACGGTCTGGGAGCCGTGGATCTCACGCGTCAGGAGGACGTCTACTTCACGCTGCGACAGACGCTCGTCTCCCGCCACGACGAGCTCGAGCTCTTCGATCGCGCGTTCGTGGCCTGGTTCCTTCGCGGGCCGATCGCGCCGTTGGTTCGCCAGCAAGACCGGCGGCGCTTCGCAGACAGGGTTGTCAGGGACACGCTCGACTCGAAGCGCGAGGAGGAAGAGGACGTGTTCGAGTCCGGTGAGCCGCTCGAGCGCGGCGCCTCGGCGCACGAGCTCCTGCGCGAGAAAGACTTCGCCGAGATGACGCCCGAGGAGTTCGAGCGGGTCAAGCGACTGATGGCTGTGATCGCGCGCACGCGCCCGCGCCGGAAGTCGCGACGGCGACGCCCGATCCCCGCGGAGACACGCTCGACCTGCGCCGCCTCTGCCGCAAGTCCCTGCGCACCGGCGGCGAGCCCATCGAGCAGCCATGGAAGGCGCGGAAGACGGTCTCCCGCAAACTCGTCGTCCTCTGCGACGTCTCGGGCTCGATGGACGCGTACGCGCGGGCGCTGCTCCTCTACCTGCACGCGATCGTCGGCACGGGTCGCGACGTGGAGGCGTTCGCGTTCGGCACGCGGCTGACGCGGCTCACGCCCGACCTCGCCACGCGCGACCCGGAGGCTGCGCTCGCGCGGGCGACGGAGATCGCGATCGACTGGGGGAGCGGGACCCGCATCGGCAACTCGCTCGCCGAGTTCAACTCCGTCTACGGGCGCAGGGCGCTGTCGCGCGGCGCCGTCGTCGTCATCGTCTCGGACGGCTGGGAGCGCGACGATCCCGACCTGATCGCCCGCGAGATGGCGAAGCTCGCGCGGGCGTCGTACGCGGTCGTGTGGGTGAACCCGCTCAAGGGCAATCCCGAATACCAGCCGCTCGCCGGCGGGATGCGCGCGGCGCTGCCCTTCGTCGACCGCTTCCTTCCTGGCCATAATCTCCGAAGTCTCGAAGAGCTGGGAGCAGTGCTCGCCGGCATCGAAAGGAGGCACGCAGCATGAAAGAGATCCTGCCCGAGGTGGAACGCTGGAGACAGGGCGGCGAGAAGATCGTCGTCGCCACAGTCGTAGCCACGCGGCGCTCCGCCCCAAGACCGATCGGCGCAAGTCTCGCGATCTCCGAGTCGGGGAAGATGTGCGGCTCCGTCTCCGGGGGCTGCGTCGAGAGTGACGTGTTCGAGAGCGCGCAGGAGGTGTTCGAGAACGGGGAGCCGAAAATGCTGTCGTACGGGATCGACGACGACGTAGCCTGGAGCGTGGGCCTGCCGTGTGGCGGCGAGATCGACGTGTTTCTCGAGCGGGTGGAGTAGTGAAGCTCCTCGAGCGACTCGCGGAGCTCCGTGCTTCGGAGAATCGCGGGATCCTCTTCACAGCCGTGGAGGGCGACGGCGTCGGGACGAAGGTGCTCGTCCTCGAGTCGGGCGAGCGCGTCGGTGACGGGCTCGAGGAAGCGGTCGTGCAGTTCGACGAGCTGATCCGACGTGGGCGCAACCGCCTGCTCGCGCTCGACGACGGGACGAGGTGTTCGCCGAGTGGTACGGCCCGCCGCCGCGCGCTGTTCGTGTACGGCGCCGTGGACACCGCTGAGGCGATGTGTCGCGGCGCGAGCTCCTGGGCTGGCATGCGATCGTGGCGGACGCGCGCGGGAAGTTCGCGACGCGCGAGCGCATCCCGTCGGCCGACGAGCTCATCGTCGCCTGGCCCGACGAGGCACTACGCCCAGGTGCAGCCCGACCACCAGACGGCGATCGTCGTTCTGACGCACGACGACAAGTTCGACGAGCCTGCGTTGATCGGAGCGCTCGCGACCGAGGCGTTCTACATCGGCGCGCTCGGCTCGCGGCGAAACCAGCAGCGACGCAAGGAGCGGCTGCCGAGGCGGGCGTGGCCGAGGCTGAGCTCGAGCGGATCATGGGACCTTGCGGGCTCGACATCGGCGCCGACACGCAGGAGGAGATGGGGCTCTCGATCCTCGCCGAGATGCTCGCCGTGCGCGGCCAGCGCGAGGGCGTGTTCCTCAAGGACGCGAAGAAGCGCATCCACGTCGAGGTG
>CAWHBH010000010.1:0-5736 GCA_963827525.1 uncultured Thermoleophilia bacterium | reverse complement strand
CCGCTCGCGCGGCGTATGACAAAGCCGGCAGCCTAGGGTTCTCGCCTTTCACCGGCCTCTCATCTGGCTCTCCTACGGTGCCCCGTGTCAGCCACCAGAAACGAAGGAGACCTCGATGTCTCGTGGGCGGATGCTCGTTGGCGCGTTGCTTCTCGTCGGCTTGGCCACGGCGGTTGTGGCTGTCGTGGCTCGCGACGGCGGCTCGGCCGACTCTTCGGAGTCCATGACGACGATTCCGCAGCCTACGCGGGCCCAGCTCGTGGCATCCGGGCTGGCGAAGCTTCCGCTCGCGCCCGAGACCGAGCGGGTCGATGTTGCGGCGCCGGCGTTCTCGGATCCCACCAACGTCACGAATCCTCTGTTCCCCATCAGTGAGCTGCACTCGGCTGTCCTGAGCGGCATCGTCGAGGGGAAGCCGTTCCATACCGAGACCACGCTGCTTCCGGACACGAGGATCATCGAATGGGCTCCGGGCCAGGTGGCCGAGACGCTCGTTTCCCAGTACGTCGCCTACCTCGACGGTCGTATCGAGGAGGTCGCGCTCGACTACTACGCGCAGGCCGACGACGGCTCGGTCTGGTACTTCGGCGAGGACGTCTACAACTACTCGGAGGACGGCACGATCGCGGATACCGACGGTACGTGGCTCGCCGGGAAGGAAGGCCCGCCCGCGATGATCATGCCGGCCGATCCGCAGATCGGGGATGTCCACCGACCCGAGAACATCCCCGGCCTCGTCTTCGAGGAGGTGACCGTCAAGACCGTCGACGCGACCGTGGACGGCCCGACCGGTCCCGTCGAGGGAGCGATCGTTGGTGAGGAGCTCCATCAGGACGGGTCGCACTCGGGCAAGACGTTCGCTCCGGGCTACGGAGAGTTCTTCTCGGCTCATGAGGGTGACGTCGAGGCGATGGCTCTCGCAGTGCCCACCGACGCACTCGGGGGCGCGAGCCCGGCGGAGCTCGAAGCACTGTCGACCGGCGCGGACGAGGTGCTCGACGCGATCCAGTTCGAGGACTGGAGAGCTGCAGCGGCTGGAGCGGAGTCACTGAACACGACCTGGCAGGCGTACCGCTCGGGACAGGTCCCGCCCCGAATCGCAGCCGAGATGGGCCGCGCCTTGGCAGGCTTGGGTCGTGCGGTCGGCTCCCGCGATGGTCAGGCCGCGGCGACGGCGGCCATCGACGTCGCTCAGTCGACGCTCGATCTCCAGCTTCGCCATCGGCCGCCCGCCGAGATAGACCGCGCGCGCTTCGAGCTCTGGGTACATCAGCTCATCGTGGACGCGAGAGCCGAGGACGCGGCCGGCGCTCGCGGAGATCTCGCGACCCTCGAGTGGATTCGGGATCGATTCGCGGGCAGGCTCGACGCGGTCGACCTCACCCGTGTGGACGCTCGGCTGGTCAGGCTCCGGACCGCGGTGAGCGACGAGGACCTCCGCGGCGCGGCTGCGCGAGCCGAGCGCCTGCTCGTGATCCTCGCTGCGATCGATCGACGGAGCTAGCTCAGGCGTCCGGCCTTCGAGGATCTCGGCGAGACGGTGCGGGTCGATGTTCCCGCCGGAGACGATGCAGACGAGCCGGCCACCCCCGGCTCGTCCCGCGACAGCGGCAGCAATGGGCAATCCGGCCGCTCCTTCTCCCACGATGCGCCCGCGCTCGAGCAGGAGCCGAACGCCGGCTGCTGCATCGTCGAGCGAGATCGAGAACGCGTCGGTTACGAGCGGTTTCGCGTGCGCCCACATCTCGGGCAGAAGCGCGCCTGATCCGGCGCCGTCGATGAAGGAAGGCGTGTACTCGATCTTCGTCGGGACACCGCCGTTTGCGAAGGCGGCGGTGACGGGCGCCCCTGTTTCAGGCTCGCAGACGTACACCTTCGTCTCCGGTCGCAGCGCCTTCACCGCACTTGCGATGCCAGTGGTCAGGCCGCCGCCGCCCCAGGGGATGAGCACCGCGTCGAACCTGTCGAGGTCCTCGACGAGCTCGAGCCCGATCGTCCCGTTGCCCGCGATGACCGGGTCGTCGCGCACGGGGTGGACGAAGTAGCCGTCGACGTTTTCGGCGTGCCCCGCTTCCATCGCGGCCCACCACTCGTCCCAGGTGACGCGCACGATGTTCCCGCCGAGGCGCTCGACTGCCTCGAGCTTCGACATCGATGCGTTGTGCGGGACGACGATCGTCGCGGGAACGCCTAGCTCGCGTGCCATCCACGCGACGCCCTGGGCCATGTTCCCCGTGCTCGTGGTCACCAGACCGTCCGCAAGTGCGTCGGGTGGCGCACTCAAGACAGCGTTGGCTGCGCCGCGCAGCTTGAAGGAGCCGATCGGCTGGAGATTCTCGAGCTTCAGCCAGATCTCTGCCGGCGCATCTGCCTGCAGGCGAACAAGCGGCGTCCGGATGACCGTTCCCGTGATGCGCTCCCGAGCGCGCTCGATCTCCGCGAGCGGGATCAGAAGTCGACCTCGGATCCGACTCCCTGCTCGCGCGCCCGACGCACGACGAGCTCCGCGGAGGCGAGATCCTCCACCGCGATGCCGAGCGACTCGAACACGGTGAGCTCATCCTCGTGCTCGCGGCCCGGGTGCATGCCGGCGAGAACTTCTCCGAGCTCCGCCTTGATGTGGTCGGGCCCGATTGCGCCCTCCGCAGCGGCCAGGATGTAGTCGCCCGCCTCGTTCAGGCATGACTCACGCCGGTCAGTGAAGAACGAGGAATGAGCGACGGTCTCCGTGTCCAGCTCGCGCGTCGTCGGAAAGCACGATCCGACTGCGTTGATGTGCGCTCCTCGAGCGAGCCAGCGCTTCTCGACGATCGGCTCCACGGCCGCGGTGGTCGTGCAGACGACCTCTGCACCGAAGAGCGCGGCGTCGACGGACGGCGATACGGTCGCGCCCACCTCCCCCGCGAGCTCCTCTGCGGCCTCGAGCTTTCGCGCCCAGATCCGGACCTCGGGGTCGTCGAGCACGGCGCGCATCGCGTGCACGTGCCCACGGGCTTGAGCCCCCGCCCCGAGGATCGCCACTCGTCGGGCGTCTGGTCGCGCGAGAGCTCGTGTGGCCACGGCCGAAACGGCGGCAGTTCGAATCTCAGTCACCGGCGAGGCGTTCAGCACTGCGACGAGCTCGCCGGTCTCCCCGTCGTGCAGGAGGACGCCGCCCATGTGCGTGTCGAGCCCCCTCGCCGGGTTGTCGGGCACTACCACGATCTCCTTCAGCGCGTACGTCGGAGCTGCCCCACCGCGGTAGCCGGGCATGAGTCCCAACAAACTGCTGGCGCCGGGCGGGCGAGCGATAGAGCGAAGGGGCTGGTAGAGCTCCCCGCGGGCTAGTGACGCGAGCACCTCGGCCATCGCCTCGATGCACGACTCCATGTCGAGCACGCCGCGCACGTCGCGTTCGGACAAGACCAACACGCTCACGGGAACAAGCCTCGCAGATGCTCTTGCTCCGCTGGAGTCAGCTCGAGCGAGAGCGCTTCGCGGACCGGCTCGAGATATTCGGCGCGCGTCGGCCCCACTACAACGGCGCTGACTTCGGGGACGCCCAAGAGCCAGGCGAGTGCGAGCCCGGCCATCGACACGCCTCGACCGAGTGCCTCTCGCTCGAACCCCTCGAGGGCGTCGAACACGCGGTCGTTCGAGTACCGCAGGTACGAGCCCGGGCGTTGCGTCATCCTGGAGCCCTCGGGGTATACCTCGCCTCTGCGGTACTTGCCCGTGAGCCAGCCTCCCGCGAGCGGGCTGAAAGCCTCGTAGCCCAGGCTGTGCTCATGGCAGACCGGAAATACGGTCTCGGCGTCGCTACGGTCGAGGAGGGAGAACGAGTTCTGCACCAACTCGTAGCGCGTGAGCCCGTCGAGCTCGGAGAGCTCCATGGCCTCGGCGAGTTGCTCCGCGCTGAAGTTGGATGCTCCGACGGCGCCGACCTTGCCTTCCCGGACGAGCTCGCCGAACGCGGTCAGCGTCTCCCGTTGGGGGGTGTCGGGATCGAACTCGTGCGCGAAGTACAGCGCGACTCGCTCGACCCCGAGCCGCGTCAGGCTCGAGTCGATCTGGCGGCGGATACGAGCACCTGAGAGTCCGCGATCTTCGCCCGCGTCCATCGGGTTGAATGTCTTCGTCCCGATGACGATCGCATCTCGAACTGCCGAGCGTTTCGTCGCGAGCCACTCTCCGATCCAGGTCTCGCTTCGACCACCCCCGTACGCGTCCCCGGTGTCGAAGGTCGTGAGACCCAGCTCCCAGCCCGCGTCCATGATCCGGAACGCTTCGTCCTTTGGAATCCCCTGGCCGAAGAAAGCAGGCGACGAGCCGATACCGCCGAAGTTCCCGCAGCCGAGGATGACGCGCGAGACCGAGATCCCGCTTCGTCCGAGCTCGCGTTTCTCCACCCGATCGATCCTACGACGCGCTGGCGGCTTGGGTACGGAGCTGCGTCGGCATACGTGCCAGCAAGAGTCCGCCGACGACAGAGGCGAGCGCTCCGGCGATGAAGACCGCTTCGTACGCTCGACCGACGCCACCACACCTGGGTGTCGAGTCGATCCTCTCCCTGGTCCTTGTCGTGCTCGTCACCGCTCGCGCCGTTAACGTTCTCGGCACGTGAGCGCAGGGATCAGCCTTGAGGAGCTCCAGCTCGCTGCTCGAAACCACGGCATGCCGCTCGAGGCGCTCCGCTGGGACATCACACCGATCGGGCTCCACTACCTGCTGACGCACTACGACATCCCCGACGTCGAGATCGTGAGCTGGACGCTCGAGGTCGACGGGCTCGTCGAACGGCCGCTCTCGCTGTCGCTGGACGAGCTGCGCGCCCGACCCGTGGTCGAGACCGCGGTCACGATGGAGTGCGCCGGAAACGGGCGTGCGCACGTCGAACCACACGTCGTCAGCCAGCCATGGCTCCTCGAGGCTGTCGGCACGGCCCAGTGGCGCGGGACGCCCGTGGCTGGCCTGCTCGAGGAAGCAGGAGTTCGGGAGAACGCGGTCGAGGTCCTGTTCACGGGGCTCGACCGTGGGGTCGAGGGCGGGGAGGAGCAGGCGTACGCCCGCAGCCTTCCGCTTGCGGAGGTCTTGGCTGGCGACGCGATTCTGGCGTACGAGGTCAACGGCACGCCGCTCCCGCCGCAGCACGGCTATCCGCTGCGCCTGGTCGTTCCTGGCTGGTACGGGATGACGAGCGTCAAGTGGCTCTCGCGGATCACTCTGCTCGACGAGCCGTTCGCTGGGTACCACATGCGGCACTCCTACCGGCTTCGTCAGGAAGAAGACGAGCCAGGGGAGCCGATCACGAGGATCGCGCCGCGCTCGCTCATGGTGCCGCCTGGAATCCCTGACTTTCTCAGCCGTGAGCGGATCGTCGAGGCTGGGCCGTGCGAGATCCATGGGCGGGCGTGGTCCGGCGAGGCGGGAATCGCCGGCGTCGACGTGTCGACGGACGGCGGTGTGTCCTGGGCGCCGGCGGAGCTGGGCGACACTACGCTCGGCCGGTGGGCGTGGCGCTCGTGGCGCTTCTCCTGGGTCGCGGAGGCCGGCGAGTTCGAGCTCTGCTGCCGCGCACGCGACGCGGCCGGGACCGAGCAGCCGCTCGAGGCGCCGTGGAACCTCGGCGGCTACATGAACAACGCGGTGCAACGCGTCGCGGTGACCGTCGGCTAGCCCCTAGTTCCCGCGCGCTTGCCGGGCCGGCTGCGCAATCGCGACGAGTGAGAAGGTCGCTACGAGGCCACCAACCCGCGG
>CAWHBH010000009.1:0-92320 GCA_963827525.1 uncultured Thermoleophilia bacterium | reverse complement strand
CGGTCGCCGATCCAGTAGCGCGGGCCAGGGCCCAAAGCGGCAGCGCGGTCGCCGGGGTTGGCGAGTTGGCAGCGGTCGAGCGACAGGCATCCACATCCGATGCACTCGGTGAGGCCGACCTTGAGGCGCTCGAGCTCGGCGATGCGCTCGTCGACCCTCGCGGCCCACGTAGCCGAGAGCCGTGACCAATCGTGGCGGGTGGGCGCCTGGTGAGGAGGAAGCTTCGCAAGCTCCGCGCCGATCTCCTCGAGCGTGAGCCCGATGCGCTGGGCGAAGACAATGAAGGCGATCCGACGGAGGACTGGCCGTGGATAGCGGCGATGCCCGGACCCTGCCCGCTCGGAGCTGATTAGGCCGCGCTGCTCGTAGAAGCGAAGCGCTGAGGATGCAACGCCGCTGCGGCGCGCGACCTCGCCGATGGGGAGAAGGTTGGACATGTCCAAGCTCGGGCGGATACGACTTGACTTAAAGCTTACTTTAACTAGTAGTCTGGCTCCATGCACAAGTAACGAGCTGTGAGGAGGCAGTCATGACGATCGAACAGAGAGCGAGCGAGCGGATCACCGAGGACGGTCACCTCCTGGCCGGGCGTCGCGGCGGGACCGGGCAGCCGGGGGGAGTTCGCGTTCAAGGTAGGCGGGCGCGAGATCGGCCACTTGCACGGCGACCACGTCGCCCACTTCGGCTTTCCGAAGGAAGTCTGGCGGGCCCTGTTCGGGCAGAGCCGCATCGACTACCACCCGGTCTTCCCGGGCAGGCCGGGCTTCGGCGCCCGCAGGATCGAGACCGAAGCCGACGTCGAGGACGTGATCGCGCTGTTGCGCCTCAATTACGAGCGCGTGGTCGCACGCCACGGCCTCCCGACCCAGGCAGCTGCATAGCGGTATGTCCGTCGGCATCGTCACTGGCGCATCGCGCGGTCTCGGCCTCGCGCTCGTCCACGCACTCGTGGAGCGCGAGTGGCGGCTTGTCGTCGATGCGCGAGGAGCGGCTGCGCTCGAGCGAGCGGTAGCCGACCTCGAGGGCGTCGTTGCGATCGCGGGCGACGTGGCCGACCCGAAGCATCGGCGGGCGCTCGTCGAGGCGGCGGGCGCTCGCATCGACCTGCTCGTCAACAACGCGGGCGTGCTCGGCCCGAGCCCGCAGCCCGCACTCGCCGCCTACCCGCTCGCGGAGCTCGCGCGCGTCTACGACGTCAACGTCTTCGCCCCGCTCGCTCTCGTCCAGGAGGCTCTTCCTCGGCTCACCCCCGGGGCGGCCATTCTCGACGTCACCTCGGATGCGGCGGTCGAGCCGTACGAGGGCTGGGGCGGCTACGGCTCCTCGAAAGCCGCCCTCGAGCAGCTGACCGCGATCCTCGCGGCCGAGCAGCCGCAGCTGCGCGTGTACAGCGTCGACCCGGGCGACATGCGCACGCAGACCTACCAGGAGGCGTTCCCGGGTGAGGACATCTCTGACCTGCCCTTGCCGGAGGCGAGCGTGCCCGGCCTGCTCGCGCTGATCGAGGGCTCGCTTCCGAGCGGCCGCTACCGGGCACGCGAGCTCGCGGGTGTTGCAGCGTGAGCGCGCTCGAGCTTTCCGTGCGGCTGGAGGCGCACGAGCCACCGGAGGTACGCGGGGAGGGCCGCGACGACGTGGCGCTGCTCGTCGCGACGCGGCACGACCTCGCGCTCGTCCACGCCCGTTTCCGCGACCTTCCACAGTTCCTGTCCGCGGGCGACCTGCTCGTCGTCAACGCCTCGGCGACGCTGCCGGCCGCGCTCGACGCCCGCCTCGGCCAGCAGCGGCTGCAACTCTGGCTCTCGACGCCGGCCCCCGACGGCACCTGGCTCGTCGAGCTGCGGACGGGTGACCGGCGCCCCTACCCGCGACCGCCTCTGGGCGTGCGCCTCGAGCTTCCGGGCGGCGCCCACGCCGAGCTCGTCGCGCGTTTCGCCGGCAGCGATCGACTCGCCGTCGCGCGTTTCGAGCTCGCCGAGCCGCTGGAGGACTACCTCCGCCGCCACGGGCAACCGATCCGGTACGGGTACGTCCCCGAGCCGTGGCCGCTCGAGGCCTACCAGACCGTCTTCGCCCTCGAGCCCGGGAGCGCCGAGATGCCGAGTGCCGGCCGGCCGTTCACGGCGGAGCTCGTAACGGAGCTCGTCGCGCGCGGAGTGCTCGTGGCACCCGTGATCCTGCACACGGGCGTCTCCTCGCTCGAGCACGGCGAGCCACCCTTCCCCGAGCGCTACCACGTCCCGGCCGCGACGGCCAGGCTCGTTAACGCCGTTCACGGCTGGAACGGGCGCGTGATCGCGGTCGGCACGACTGTTGTGCGCGCACTCGAGACGGTGGCCGCAGCGGACGGCACCGTGTCGGAGGGGCAGGGATGGACGAGTCTCGTCGTCACGCCGGAGCGCGGGTTGCGCGCGATCGACGGCCTCCTCAGCGGATTGCACGAGCGCGAGTCTTCGCACCTCGAGCTGCTCGAAGCCGCGGCCGGTGCCGAGCTCGTTGAGCGCTCCTACGCGGCCGCGCTCGCGCACGGCTACCTGTGGCACGAGTTCGGCGACCTCCACCTGATCCTGCCGTGACGCGCCTGGTCGGGATCAACCATGTGGCACTCGAGGTCGGCGACGTCGAGGAGGCGCTCGCTTTCTACGGCCGGTTCTTCGAATTCACCTTGCGTGGTCGCTCGCGACGGCGCTGCCTTCATCGACATCGGCGACCAGTTCCTCGCGCTCATGGAGGGCCGCTCGGGCGGTCCGGACCGCGCCCGCCATTTCGGGCTCGTGGTCGACGACAAGGAGGCGACGAGGCGCGCTCTCGAATCCGCCGGCGTCGAGATCCGCCCTGGCCGCGGGCTCGACTTCCTCGACCCCTGGGGCAACTTCGTCCAGGTCGTCCAGTACGACGAGGTCCAGTTCACGAAGGCCGAGCGGGTCTTGCGGGGGATGGGGCTCGAGCTCGGCAAGACGAAGGCGGCCCTCGCCGAGCTTCGAGCCAAGGACCTCGCCTAGCTGTGCACGCGATCACTCCGCACATCGTCGTCCGCGGAGCGTAGGAGGCGGCGGAGTGGTACGTGCGCGCGCTCGGGGCGGAGGAGCGAAGCCGGGTGCCGCTTCCGGACGGGAGGCTTCTGAGCGTCGAGCTCCGCTTCGGCGACTCGACCGTGATGCTCGCGGACGAGTTTCCGGAGCTGGACGTGCTCTCGCCGGAGACGATCGGCGGGACGGCTGTCGTCCTCCACCTCACGAGCGACGACGTCGACGCGCTCTGGCAGCGCGCGCTTGAGGCTGGCGCCGAGGTCCTGCACCCGCTCGCGGACCAGTTCTGGGGCAACCGACAGGGACAGATCGCCGATCCGTTCGGCCACCGCTGGAATCTCGCCCAGCCGCTGCGCGAGGTCTCCGCCGAGGAGCTTGCCCGCGCCGCCGCAGCCGCGTTCGGTTGACGAGCAGATCTACGAGGGCAGGCTTGGAAGGCTTTTTCGGGACGACCAAGCTCTCATTTTCGGCGTCATCCGCCCGTGGATGGGAGGGCGGCTGAGAGTGGAGGGATCGTAGCTGTTGTGCAAGATCGAGCTACCGGATTAGTCAGCCCACTGAATCGCGCACGCATAGCCACTATGAAGATCGTCGCGAGCGCGAGCCGCCCGTTAAAGGGTGCCCGTACCCTGAGGGCGACCGTGCCCGTGACACTCGACGATGTGCGCGAGCTCGCGCTGAGCCTTCCGCGCAGCTACGAGGCGGTCGTGCGCGGGCGCGTGAAGTTCAGGGTCGGCCAGATCGTCTACCTGGCCTTCTCCCACGACGGGGAGACGATGGGCTTCGGCTTCCCGAAGGAGTTGCGCGACGCGCTCGTCCAGTCCGAGCCGCACAAGTTCTCGCTGCCGAGCCAGTCGGACATGCGCTTCAACTGGGTGCACGTGCGCCTGGCCGCCATCGACGCCGACGAGATGCGTGACCTCGTCGAGGGTGCCTGGGCGATGTGCGTGCCGAAGCACGTCGCCGCGGAGTACGCGGCCTCGCAGGGATACCCGGTCGAATGCTGAGACGCCGCGGACGATGAAATTCGAGCGCGCGGGGAGTCATGGACTGCATGGATACGGTCAACATCTTCAATGCCGAGAATGCCGAGGGCAGGCTCGACGTGGCTCGCGCCGTCGGGTCGAGCGCGACCTCGATGTTCATCTACGACCTGGCCCCCGGTCAGCGCCAATCCCCGTATCACTACGAGTACGAGGAGGAGTGGCTGCTCGTCGTCGACGGCACGCTCTTGCTGCGTGCGCCTGATGGGGAGCACACCTTGGAGCGCGGAGACGTCGTCTGCTTCCCGGCCGGTCCTGCCGGAGCGCATCAGCTCATGAACCGCGGCGAGTCATCGGCGAGGGCGTTGATGTTCTCGAGCTCGCGAGCGCCGGCGGTCTCCGTCTATCCCGACAGCGACAAGATCGGCGTGTGGCCGGGAGACGAGGAAAACGACCTGGTCTTCAGCCGCGGGACGGCCGTGCCGTGGTCGGACACGTGGGACTAGCTCGTCTCGGCGTTGGCGCACGCCTGACCAGCCGCGCTCATCCGCCGGGTCGGTGACGAGGGCGGTCCGCTCATTCGCGAGAAACTCCTTGCGCCGGCCCACGCGGAGATGGAGCGCGAGGGAGTGGTCGAGTGGAAGGGCAGAGTTGACCCGTGTGGCCAGAGGATCTGGCGTGCGCTCATCTACAGCGATCCCCCGCATCCTCCGCGGCCTAACGATCAAGACTTCCGGACAGCTCTCCTAGTCCGTCCACCAGTCGCGCTGGCCCTCGACGTCTTCGCGCGGAGCCTCGCCGAGATTGGGCGCGCCGATGACGAGGATCTCGAGGCCCTCCGGCCCGGCCTCGTAGCCGCGCCACGTACCGGGCGGGACGCGCACCGCGTCCCATTCCTTGAGCTCGACGATCTCGTCGTCGACCTTCATCCGCCCGCTCCCGCGCAGGACCACGTACACCTCCTCTTGCTTCTTGTGCGTGTGGCCGTACGGAAAGCGATAGCCGGGCGGGACGCGCTGGTAGCTCAGGCCGGATGTCTCAAGCTCGAGCGCCTTGGTCGCCGAGCGGAACTCCAGGTCCGGCGCGCCGTCGAACCTAGAGCCGATGTCCTCCAGATCCTCCTTGATGTTCCTGAGCGTGAACGGCACGGCGCAACACTATGGCACCGCGCAGGACGTGCCATCGCGCTACACGCGCGCCTGATGCGAACCGCTCCCGGCGCGGCTCGGCTAGTCGGGCACGACAGCGAGTTTGATCACCTGGAACGGCGTTCCCAGGGGGTCGAGGAGCCATGCTGTCCGGCCGACGGTGACGTCGAACGGCTCGGCGACGACCGTGCCGCCGAGCTCCTGCGCCTTTGCTGTCGAGGCGTCGGCGTCCTCGACGCCGGCGGGGTGGAGAACAACGAAGAGCAGCGAAATGGGTCCCCGCCGTCGACGCTGCCGGCGTAGCGACCCCTGCGACCCCGTACGACCTGCGCGACACGTTCGCGTCGAACGCGCTGCACGCGGGCGTCACCGTGTTCGAGCTCGCCCGCGTGATGGGAACCTCGGTGCGGATGATCGAGCGGCATTACGGCACGCTCGTGGACGGCGCGCACGCGGCAATCACCGACCGGCTCGACGCGCTCAAGGCCGACCTCGCGGACGCCGCAGACAGGGCTGGCGGGAGCTAGGCCCAGGGGAGGCGGTCCCAGTACGAGGGCCGCTCTCGGCGAAACCACTCGGCCGTCGCGTAGGCCTGCGCCGGATCGGAGGTCTCCTCCTCCACGCTTGCGCCGTAACCGGCGGCGAGCTCCGACGCGGGGTACCGCACCTGCCACGCCTCGGACTGGGTCGCAGGCCCGCGTGCCCCTGCCATCAGGATCATGCACGGCCCATCGCCCGCGCCCACGAAGGCGTGCTCGGTCCACGGGGGCGAGTGGAAGAAGTCCCACGGCCGGAGGAGTCGCTCCTCGCCCTCAACGAGCAGCCTGCACTCGCCGGAGAGCACTATGAACGCTTCCTGCGAGGACTCTGCGTGGTAGAGGGTCGTCTGTCCCGGCTCCAGAACGGTGACGTTGATCCCGAGCTGTGGGAACTCGACCGCCGGCTCGCCGTACTCGCTCTCGAAGCTGCACCGAGCGCCCCTACTGTCCGCGAGCCACCACTCGGCATCGCGCACGTTCACGACGAACCAGCCCTCGGTCGCGGGTGCCAGCCCTGAGCCTGAGTCCTTGAACTGCGCTTCGGGCACGGCGCGAGCTTACCGCCGGCCCTGAGCCACACGGCGCACGCTCGCTAGGACGTTCGGCACGCGTTCGGCACGCGCCCCTCCTAAACGAGCAACGCGCCAGAGCCGGAAAGCCTGACGCGGTGCGGTGTTGCGAGGACGGGAGCGACGGGACTCGAACCCGCGACCTCCGGCGTGACAGGCCGGCGTTCTAACCAACTGAACTACGCCCCCTAGGCCGAGCAAGTGTAGCCGGGCGGCAGGGATCGGAGCCTGCGGCACGTAGCCTCACGGAACGTGTCCACCGCCGACTGGGTCGTCATCGGCATCGTCGCCGTCTCCGCGCTCTACGGCCTCGCGACGGGATTTCTTCGCGGCGCCTTCTCACTCGCCGGGTTCGCACTCGGCGCTTACCTGGGCGCGCGACTCGCGCCCGAGTTGCTGCGTGACGCGTCGCCGTACGTCCCGGTCGTCGCGCTCGGCGTTGCAATCCTCTGCGGGATGATCATGCGGGGGCTGGCGGGACTGCTCGCCGGCGTTCTGCGGACGAGCCTCGGCGTGATACCGGGGCTCCGCTTCCTCGACTCGATCGCCGGCCTGGTGCTCGGGCTGGTGGCGGGTGTTCTTCTGTGCTGGGCGGTGGGGGCCGTTCTTCTGTACCTGCCAGGCCAGTCCGATCTCCGCCGATCCGTGCAGCGCTCGGAGATCCTCTCGCGACTGAACGACGAGTTTCCGCCCGAGCGTCTGCTCGACACGCTGGAGCGGGTCGATCCGATCGGCGTCTTCCTCGGCCCTCCGGCGATCGTGCCTCCTCCGGACTCCGCGCTCGCAAGGGATCCGGATGTCATCAAGGCTTCGAAGAGCGTCGTTCGCGTCACCGGGATCGCGTGCGGGCTTGGCGTCGAAGGCTCGGGCTGGATCGCTCGTCCCGGGCTCGTCCTGACCAACGCACACGTCGTGGCCGGAATCGAGCGGCCGCGTGTCGATCGTCAGGACGGCACCGGGTACACGGCCACGGTCGTCGCCTTCGACGCAATGAACGATCTCGCGATCCTCCGGGTCCCCGGCCTACGTGGTCGGCCGCTCCCGATTGCCGGGCCGGAGCGCGGCGCGCCGGTTGCGCTCGTGGGGTACCCCGGGAATGGCCCTCTGACACGGACACCCGGCCGTCTCGGGCGCACTCGGAAAGTTCTCAGCCGAGACGCCTACGGCGGCGGGCCCGTCTCGCGTTCGGTGACTGCGATCCGAGGTCTCGTCGAGCCCGGAAGCTCAGGCGGACCGGGAATCGACAGCAGAGGGCGTGTGCAAACGACGGTGTTTGCGCGGCGTCAGGGGGAGCGCGGCGGGTACGGAATTCCTTCCGAACCCGTTCAGGCGGCAATTCGCGAGGCTGGCACGCGTCCTGTGCCGGCGACGGACTGCACCCGGTAGACCGGGTCAAACCCACGGGGCCAGACCCTATCGCCTCTACGCGAAGAGGTCGAGCGCGGCGTGTGGTTGCCGGAACGGCGGGATGAGGTAGACGCCCGCTGCGCGTTGGCGCGACGCCTCGACCAGCTCCTTGGCGAGTGCCAAGCCCGTCTCCGCGGCGTTCGGCCCTGCGTCTCGGAGTCGCGTCTGCACGTGATCGGGTACGACGATCCCCGGCACCTCGTTGTGCAGCCGGAGCGCGAGTGAGTAGCTCCGCACGTAGAAGATCCCGATGAGCAGCGGGATCGGGCACGTGCCACCGAGTCGTGTGAGGAAGTCGTCCAGGTAGGAGAGGTCGAAGAGCACCTGAGTCATCGCGAACTTCGCCCCCGCCGCGAGCTTCTGCTCGAACCTCTCGAGCTCGTAGTCGAGATCGTCCGCGGCCGGGTTGACGGCGACTCCGAGGAAGAACGAGGTCGGAGCGTCGATCTCGCGGCCGTTGAAGTCCTCACCGGCGTTCATGCGCGTGATCACCTGAGAGAGGCCGATCGAATCGACCTCGTAGACGCCGCCTGCCCCCGGATAGTCGCCCGCCTCGGGCGGGTCACCGGTCACTGCGAGTACGTTCCGGATTCCCTCCGCGTGCGCGCCGAGCAACATCGACTCGAGACCGGCGATCGACGCGTCGCGCGGTGTGAGATGCGGGATCGTCTCCAGGCCGACGACCCGCTCGATCGTCGCGGACGCGATGAGCCCGCTCATTCGCGCTCGAGCACGCGGGTTGTCGTTGACGTCGACGACGTCGACATGGCCGGACTCCTTCAGCCTCCGCGCCAGATCGAGCATTGCCTGAGCGTTGCCACCGCGGGGCGGGTCGATCTCGACGGAGACGACGAACTCGCCAGTGCGGAGCTTGCGCTGGAGCACTGTCTCGCGCTCCGGTTCGTAGGCTGCGACGACGATCTCACGCTCGCGGACGACGAGCGGTGCTCTCGGACTTCGCGGCTCGTCCACCGCGTATCGGATCGCGGCGATCTCCGTCGGAGTCGTTCCGCAACACCCTCCGATGATTCGTGCGCCGAGCTCGCGCGCATGCGCGGCGAATTCGGCGAAGTACTCGGGAGTGGCGTGCGGGAAGATGATGCGCTGGCCTGCGAGGCTCGCCAGACCGACGTTCGGGAGCGCCGCCAGTGGCTTGCCGTTGCTGCCCATCCGCTCGATCGCGCGGAGCGCTGCTTGCAGACCGAGGCCGTGATTCGCGCCTATCGCGGCGACGTCGAGATCGTTGAGTGCGGTCGCAGCTTGCTCCGCCGAAACTCCACCGAGGGTCTGTGCGTCCTCGTCGAACGTAAGGAGCGCGACGATCGGAAGCGCGGATACGTCCCGCACGGTTGCGATTGCCGTGGCGAGATCGTCCAGGTCGTAGAACGTCTCGATCATGAACAGGTCGACGCCTCGCCCCTCCAGGAGCTGCGCCTGCTCGGCAAAGACCGCACGCCGCTCCTCATTGGGTTCGCCCGATCTCGCCGAGGGGGCCGATCGACCCTGCGATGAACACGTCTTGCCCCGAGACCTCACGGGCGTCCCGGGCGATCTTCACCGCCGATTCGTTGATCGCGGCGACGTCGTCCTCGAGGTAGTGCTCTGCGAGCTTTCGTCGGTTTGCGCCGAACGTGTTCGTCTCGATGAGCTCTGCGCCGGCGCGGATGAACCCGAGATGGAGCGAGAGGACGCTCTCGGGGGCGCGCAGATTGGCCTCTTCGGGGCAGCGGAGCCGCGAAACGGCGCTCGAGATGAGCATGCCCATGCCACCGTCGGCCACGATCGGGGGCCCCTCCGAAAGACGCTCGAGGAACCGGTCGGACATCCGCGCCAGTGTAAGTGTCGTGGTGAAGCGCGCTCGTCAACGCACTCCGGGGGATTGGTCAAGCCCCGTTGGGTCACGCCCGCGATGGGGGAATGAGGGATGGTGCGGATCACTCACAGCGGGCGACGATGCGGCGGTCGCCCAAGGCGAGTTGTCACTGAGGGGTGAAGAGCGGTTCCTCCAGCAGAGGGGCTGCCAGGGGCGGAGAGCGGGGGCTTGGCGGCACCCGCTCCGTTCCCCTTCCCGCACTCAAGACGCCACGGCGACGTGCCGATAGCGAGAACGACTCCCGGCGGGGACTGACGGCAATCAGCCAGGCCTGGAGCTTCGAGAAGGGGCGGCGGACGACGCCGCCCTTCTCATGCACAAGCCCGCAATCCACTCGCGTGGATTCCGGGCGTGCGGAAGACCCCTAAAGGCCGCCGCTTCGCGGCGGCTGGCGTATCTTTCATACGCCCGCGCCTCCCTCGGCACGATGCCATTCGAAGACGGCGAGCAGGCAGCCCGTTTCCGTCCATGAGTTGTGGTGCGTTCCGGCCTCGTAGCTGACGAAGTCGCCTGGGCCGAAGGCCGTGCCATCGGAGTCGACGAGATCTCCTTCGAGGATGAGGAACTCCTCCATGCCCGGGTGGTCGTGCGCGATCGTCACTGCCCCCGGCTCCATGCGCATGAGGTAGGAGCCCTGCTGCGTCTCCCGATCGAAGCTGATCGGAAGCCAGCTCATCTCCGGTTGAACCGGCCCTTCGAGGTCGTAGGGGAGGAACGGCGTCGTATGGGCGTTGACGGTGTTGCGGCCCCCGGTCGGTGGTCATCGGCTACTCCTCAGTCTGAGTGGACGGTTCGGCCTTCCATGCCTCCCGCGACGACGACGACCTGGCCGGACACGTGGCCTGACAGCACGTCCGAGGCAAGCACGACGACCTGTGCAGCGACATCCTCGGGCTGAGCCACCTTGCGCAACGCCATCGTGCGCGAGAGGGCTCGAACTCGGTCGGCGTCGACGAGCCCCCGGGTCATCGGCGACTCGGTCCAGCCAGGAGCGACGGCGTTTACCCGCCCGCCTGGCGCGATGCGCACGATCTCGTTCTTCAGCGAGAGCAGAAGGCCGCCGATGATCGCGGACTTCGCCGCGGCGTAGTCCGCGTGCCCGGCCTCGCCGAAGATCCCGGCCGTGGAGCCGACGAGGACGAGCGAGCCATGCCCGTTCCGCTCGACCTCGCGCAGAAACCCGCGAGCGACGAGAAACGTCGCGGTGAGATTCGCGCGGAGCGTCTCCTCCCAGCGCTCGAGCGGGAGATTCCACACGGGAACATCCCCGCTCGGCCAGACGCCTGCGATTGCGCGCACACGTCGACTCGGCCGAGCGCTTTGCGAGCGTCGTCGAAAAGGCGTTCGACGTCCGACTCGACGGTGAGATCCGCCTGCGCGATCGGGGCGCCGCTGAGCTCTTCCGAGAGCGCTCGAGCACGCTCTTCGCCTCGGTAGTAGTGGACGAGCACCCGGGCTCCTTCGGCGGCGAACGCGCGCGCGCACGCCGACCCGATGCCTCCGGAAGCCCCGGTGACGAGCACACCCTTGCCCTCAAGCCCAGTCTCGATGCGGCGTAGGCTACTCGCGTGCGCGTCCACATCTTCAGCGACATGGAAGGCGTCGCCGGCATCGTGTAGTGGGAGCAGCCGTTGCTACGAGGAACTGCGACTAGCTCCGCTTTCGTGCGCGGCGTCGAACGGGTCGTTGACCGAACGATCGTCTCTGCGGGCGGACACCTGGTGGGAAGCCTGGAAGCAGTTCTCGTTCTAGGTCAGCGAGTCGGGCGCAGCCCGTCGCGGTCAGACCCCAGAACGGAGACCAAGGGTTTGTTGACATGACACCGGCCGGGTGTCAGATTCTCGCGACGGGCCCTCGGGCGAGGCTCGTCGCCCCTACCCGCACCAACAGGAAGGCCTGCGCGGCGTCAAAGAGAGAACTGCGTTAGCAACGAAGGAGGGCTCAGCTCTATGAGGAAAGTCATCGTTTTGGTATTCGCGGTGGTGGCGGCGTTCAGCGCCATCGCGGCGTCTGTCGCAGGCGCCGATCCATCGCGGGTCGCGAGCCCGGCGGCTCCGAACTGCAAGGCCTACCGCATCGGGCTCACGGGGCCGTACACCGGGCAGGCGGACTCCGGGTCTCGACACCGAGCAGCTGGGGGCGGGTGTTCCTGACGAACTGGAACGCCGGCAGGGCAATCCCCGGCGTACCGGCTGGCTTCAAGCGCACGAAGCTGAAGGCGATCGAGGCCGATACGCAGCCTGAACCCGCAGGTCGCGGCGACGGTAGCGGTGCAGTTTCGCTCGAACAAGGACATGCTCACCGCCAACGCCTTCTCCGGCAGCCAGGAGAACGTTGCCGGTGGCCCGATCCTGCGTAGGGGCGGGATGTCGTTCGTCTCGGGCTCGGCCACGCGCGCGAGTCTGACCGATCCGACGACTCCGGACGGCGGAGTGCTCAAGAACGGGTTCTTCCGTCGCGTCGTACCCCACGACAACGTCCAGGGCAGAACGGACGTGACATTCATGCGTCAGAAGCTCGGGGTTGGCTCGGGTGACAGGGTCATGCTCGTCGACCAGGCCGAGGCGTACTCGGTGCCGCTCATCTCACTGATGACGAACCTGCTCAACGCGGCGGGCGTCAACACCGATCGCCAGTCGCAGCCTGCGGCACAGACCGACTTCACCTCGCTCGCCAACAGGGCAGTGGCCCAGCGCGCGGAGGTCGTGGCTTTCGGTACGCAGGTCGCCTCGAATGCCCAGCTCTTCTTCCAGCAGCTGAAGGCGCGGGGCTACACGGGCGAGTTCATCGCGACTGACGGCGCGTTCGACTCGTCGAGCTTCAAGGTGCCAGGGGCGTACATTTCGTCGTTCAGCCTCGACATCAACGATGTGCCGGTCGCGAGGCCGTTCGTCACCCAGTTCAAAGCGCGCTTCGGTGACACGATCTCGTTCGGTGCCCCGTCGTTCGTGGCGGTGCAGATGCTGGCGATGGGCATCTCGAACGCCTGCAAGGACAGCAAGGTCACCCGCGCCGAGGTTCGTAAGGAGATCGGCAAGGTCGCTATCAAGAACTCCCTCTTGGGCGCGCCGATCGGTTCACCAACACGGGAGACGTCAAGGGCGGCGTGGGCTTCTCGATCTTCCAGATCGGAAGCAACGGTTCGTACAACATCGTCCAGAAGGGCTAGACCCTCTCGGATGTCAGGACGTGCGGCCCACCTTCGTGGTGGGCCGCACGTCGTACTAAGGATCTTCCGACATGAACGCGCTCCAGCTCGTCGGCTACTTCCAAGACTTCCAGCTGACGTGGAGCTACTTCCTCGATCAGCTCGTCGCCGGGCTCACGCTCGGTAGCGTTTACGGGCTGATCGCCATCGGGTACTCGATGGTGTACGGGATCCTCAAGCTCCTGAACTTCGCCCACGGCGAGGTCTTCATGATCGGCTCCTACATCGGCTTCTTCGTGCTCACGTGGCTCGGGGGCGCCGCAGACCCGAGCCTCCCGATCGCCGTCGTGATCGCGTTGATGTTCGCCGCTGCGATGCTCGGCTCCGGCGCACTCGGCGTGGTCATCGAGCGCTTCGCCTATCGACCGCTCCGCGAGAAACGGGCCCCACGCATCGCGCCCCTCATCAGCGCTCTCGGCGTCTCGTTCTGCCTGCAGCAGCTCGCCGTCCTCTGCTTCGGATCGGCGCCGAAGCAGTACGACGCGTTCGCATTCGACGCGGGTCCACTCTTCACCAGCCGTCACGATCGGGCCGCTTCCGGATCCAGTACATGCAGCTCTTCGTCATCGTCGGCGACCTCGTGCTGATGCTGGCGTTGACGATCTTCGTCGCGCGCACCCAGATCGGCCGAGCGATGCGCGCGACGTCATTCGATCTCGAGGCGGCCTCGATGATGGGCATCGACGTCGACCGCGTTATCGTCGTGACGTTCCTGATCGGCTCGGCGCTCGCCGGGGCCGCCGGCGTCATGAACGGGCTGATCTTCCAGACCGTCGATCCGTACATCGGCTTCCAGGTCGGCCTGATCGCGTTCGCCGCAGCGGTCGTGGGCGGCATCGGCAGCATTCCGGGCGCGATGCTCGGCGGTCTCGCGATCGGCCTCGGCCGCTCGTTCTCGATCGGCTACGTGTCGTCGTCGTACCAGGACGTGATCGTGTTCGGCATCCTCATCGGCTTCCTGCTCCTCCGACCCTCCGGGATCCTCGGAACCCCGGCCCCGCAGAAGGTCTGAGCTGAACGACGTGCCTCCCACCGAACCGACGGGCCCGCAGATCGGCGCGGACGAGTGGGTCGCGCGTTCCGGCGAACGCGCGCAGGAGCGGCGCAGGTCTCGTGGGGCGTGCGCAGCGTGTGTTCGACCGCATCCCGAAGCCGGCCGTCTTTGCATTCTTCGTGATCGCCGCTGCGCTCGTTCCACTGCTGACGGCGCAGACGGACAACGACATCTACTTCCTCAGGGTCGGGACCGTCGCGCTCGTGTTCGCGCTCCTCGCTCTCGGGCTCAACGTCGCAGTCGGCTTCGCAGGCTTGCTCGATCTCGGGTACATCGCGTACTACGGCGTCGGCGCGTACGGCTACGCGATGCTCTCGTCCGACAAGTTCGGAATCCACTGGGAAGCGCGGGTTCCCGATCCCGGTCGTCGTCGGCGTATCGGCGCTCCTCGGACTGGCGCTCGCGCTCCCGTCGCGGCGGCTCGTCGGCGACTACCTGGCGATCGTCACGCTCTTCTTCGGCCAGATCTTCTACGTCGTGAGACCAGCGGCATCGCGTTTCGTTCCTCGGCCTGAACAAGGATCTCGGTTTCGAGCGAGCGAACTGGGATCTCACCGGCGGCCCGAACGGCATCGCGAACGTCGATCCGGTTCACGCCTTCGGCCTCACGGCCTCGAGCGAGCGAGCGCTACTTCTACGTCACGCCTCACCGCCGTCGTGGCTCGTGTTCGCGGGCCTGACGCTCGCGAATCCGTTCGCGTACAGGCCGTGCTTGGCGTGCACTACGACGACGACTCGCTCGCAGCCCAGGCGATGAGCATGCCGGTCAACTGGCTCAAGCTGTTGGCGTTCGGCGTCGGTGCCGCCGTCGCCGCGCTTGCCGGGCACGATCAACGCAGCGCTGCTCCAGGGCGCGTTCCCCGACGACTACAACACGCAGGTCCTGATCATCATCTACGCGATGGTGATCCTTGGCGGCGCGGGGAGTCTTGCAGGCGCCGTGCTCGGCGCCGTCGTCGTTCGCGTGCTCATGCTCGAGGGCCTCCGCCTAGACCCCGATCAGCGAATGGACATCGACGGGCGCTGGGTCTTCTACGGCGGGATCTTGTTCACCTCGTCGCGAAGCTCCGCCCCTGGCGGCGGTTCGCTGCCATTCTCGCCGCGGTCGCGGTCTTCGGCTTTGCGCGTGCACGCGATCGTCGCGGCGACGCGCGCGGCACCGACGGGCTGCGACCGGGGGCGAGGCCGTTCGAGGAGGGCGGCGCCTCGGGCGGCTGATCCAGAGCTGGCTCGCCATCCTGCGGACGTACGAAATCGGCTCACGGACGTGGTTCAACTTCGCGCTCGTCGGGCTGATCGCGCTCGTGCTGCTTCCTGACGCTCCTCAAAGATCCGCTGGCGCGACAGTCCTCCTCGTGCCGACGATCTGGCTCGCGGGGTTCGTGTGGGAGACCCTGAGGCCTCGTCTCGAGGCCCAGGCGGCCGACGCGCCTGCTTCCTGCTCGGCGCGATCCTCATCGTCGTGATGACGGCGCGGCCGCAGGGGCTGCTCGGACGACCGCGCGTGGAGATCGTGTGACGTGGCCGAGACGCTGTCTCGAGCTGCGAGGGTTGAACAAGGCTTTCGGCGGGCTGCAGTGCATCGACGAGCCTCGACCTCGAGGTGTACTCGGGCGAGATCCTCAGCCTGATCGGCCCGAACGGCGCCGGCAAGACCACCCTCTTCAACCTTGTCACCGGCATCTACGAGCCGGATTCCGGCGAGATCCTCCTCGACGGAGAGAGCATCGTCGGGCTCTCTCCCCACAAGATCACGAACCGCGGCGTCGCGAGGACGTTCCAGACGCTCCGCCTGTTCCTGAACATGAGCGTCAAGGAGAACGTCATGGCCGCGACCTACGGGCGGCACGCACGCCTCGCTCTTCGAGTCGATCCTCCGTCTTCCGACGGCGCGGCGTGAGGAACGGGAGATCCGACAGCCTCGCGGAGGAGAAGCTTTCCTTCTTCGGCCAGCGGCTCATGGGCTATCGCTGGAACCAGCCCGCGTACAGCCTTTCGTACGCGAACCGGCGCAGGCTCGAGATAGCCCGCGCGACTGCGACGAAGCCTCGAATCCTTCTGCTCGACGAGCCGGCCGCCGGCATGAATCCGGTCGAGACGCACGAGATCACGGAGCTCATCGCGAACCTTCGAGACGAAGGTGGCTACACGATCCTCGTGATCGAGCACGACATGCACGTCGTCGAGGGGATATCGGATCGAGTCGTCGCGCTCGACCACGGCATCAAGATCGCAGAGGGCACGTTCGAGGAGGTCGCGACCAACCCGAGAGTCGTCGAGGCCTACCTCGGCACGTCCGCGACGGAGCAGAAGTGAGCGAGGGCGCGAACGGATCCCAGCCGCTGCTCTCGCTCGAGGGCGTCAACACCTACTACGGGCAGATGCACATCCTCCAGGACGCGAACCTCGTGGTGGGGGCGGGTGAGCTGGTTTGCCTGCTCGGGGGAAACGCATCGGGAAAGTCCACGACCCTGAAGACTGTCCTCGGAATCGTCAGGCCGCGAACCGGCACGGTCACGTTCGCCGGCGAGGACGTCACCGGCCGCTCGACGAGCTACCGCATCCGCAAGGGAATGGCGATCGTCCCCGAGAACAGGCGGCTCTTCGGTCCCATGACCGTCCTCGAGAACCTGCAGATGGGCGCGTACCTGCACGGCGGCGGTGACCCCGAGGACTACGAGCGTGTCTACGAGCTCTTCCCGCTCCTTCACGAGCGCCGAAGTCAGCTGGCGGGCACCCTCTCCGGGGGAGAGCAGCAGATGGTCGCGATGGGCCGGGCGCTCATGGCGCGGCCGAAGCTGATGCTGATGGACGAGCCGTCGATGGGGCTGGCCCCGATCCTCGTCGAGCGCAGCTTCGAGATCATCCAGCAGGTGCATCAGTCCGGCGTCGCCATGCTCGTGGTCGAGCAGAACGCGAACGTGTCGCTCTCGATCGCGGACCGCGGCTATGTCCTCTCGACCGGCAGAGTCGTCCTCGAGGGGAAGGCATCGGAGCTCCTCCAGCACGACGAGCTTCGAAAGGCCTACTTGGGACGCTAGTGATGGAGGCGAGCCCACGAGTGCATGCAACAGTCTGTTGCAAGGTGGCCGCGGCCACCCGACACCGAGCGCGTTTCTCCGACCATGGGCGTTAGCAACAGACTGTTGCAAGGTGTGGGGGAGGCGATCCGCGCCGACTTTCCGATCTTCGAGCACACGACGTACGCGAACTCGTGCTCGCAGGGCGCCCTCTCGCTCCGCGTTCGCGCGGCAGTCGAGGAGTGGCTCTCCGGTTGGGACGAGAACGGC
Organism: uncultured Thermoleophilia bacterium; assembly: GCA_963827525.1. Lineage (GTDB taxonomy): Bacteria > Actinomycetota > Thermoleophilia > Gaiellales > Gaiellaceae > GMQP-bins7. The sequence goes on along the minus strand of CAWHBH010000009.1, from coordinate 75,220 downwards.
GCCGAATGGGAGTTCTGGGTCGAGCGAAACGAGGCGGCCCGTTCCGAGTTCGCCGGGCTGCTCCACGCCGCTCCCGACGACGTTGCCGTGACCACGTCCGTTTCTCAGGGGATCAGTGCCCTCGTGTCCGCTCTTCGTTTCGACGGCGAGCGCAATCGCATCGTGATCAGCGAGTACGAGTTTCCGACTGTCGGGCAGATCGCGCACGCGCAGGCGCTCCGGGGAGCTGAGGTCGTCCATGTCACACCCGCGGCCGACGGCTCGATCCCGCCGGAGCGCTTCGCAGAGGCGGTGGACGAGCGCACCGCTCTCGTCTGCTGCACGGCCGTCTCGTTTCGCACAGGCCACCGTCACGACGTCACCTCGATCGCGGAGATCGCGCATGCGAGTGGGGCGCTCGTGCTTGCCGACAGCTACCAGGCGATCGGCGCGCTCGAGCTCGACGTGAGAACGCTGGGCGCGGACGTCGTGACGGGTGGAACCGTGAAGTACCTGCTCGGATCTGCAGGCCTCGGGTTCATGTGGCTACGCAGCTCGCTTCTCACATCGCTCATGCCAACCCAGACTGGCTGGTTCGCGGACGAGGACATCTTCGCCATGTCCATCGCCGACTACTCGCCGCACGCGACGGCGAGGCGCTTCGACAGCGGGACCCCGCCCGTGCCGTCCCTCTACCCAGGGACGGCCGGTATGCAGATCATTGCCGAGGTCGGGGTGCCTGCGATCCAGGCTCACGTGCGTGGGCTTGTCGACCGCCTGCTCTCCGGGCTCGACGAGCTCGGCGCAACCGTTGCGACGCCGCGCGGAGACGGCGAGTACGGCCCGTTGATCTGCGTCGTCTCGACGGATCCGAACGCTCTCGTCGCCCGGCTTGCCGAGCAGCGAATCGTCACGTCCACGCGCGATGCGAACCTCCGAGTCTCGCTGCACCTCTACAACGTCGAGGAGGACGTCGACCGCATCCTCGAGGCGCTCGCGGCGAACCGTGCGCTGCTCGCCTGACGCTTAGGCGGGCTTCACGGCTCGGACGATTGCGCCGTGCATCCCATCTGCGACGGCGTGCGTGAACTCGACCCCCACGTCGCTCAGGCCGACCGCCGCCAGCCCGTCGCGGTACTCGCTCACCGAGAGGGCTCCCGCGATGCAGCCCACATGGCTTCCACGGTCCGCACGGTCGGCGGGTGAGAGCCGGTCCTCGGCGACGACGTCCGAGATCCCGACCCGGCCGCCGGGGCGGAGCACGCGCACGATCTCCGCGAGCACCCTCGGCTTCTCGGGCGAGAGATTGACGACGCAGTTCGAGATCACCACGTCCACGCTCTCCGCCGGGAGTGGGATCGCTTCGATGAGCCCTTTGAGGAAGTGGACGTTCGTGACGCCGGCTTTGCGAGCGTTCGCCTGGGCCAGCGCGAGCATCTCGTCGGTCATGTCGAGGCCGTAGACCGTGCCCTTCGGCCCGACACGTCGTGCCGAGAGGAGGACGTCGATGCCGCCTCCGGAGCCGAGGTCGAGAACGGTCTCGCCCTCGTGCATCTCTGCCACGGCCACGGGATTCCCACAACCCAGGCTCGCCGCGACCGCGTTCTCGGGTAGGTCAGCTCGCTGGCCGGCGCCGTACAGACCCTGGCCGAAGAGTGTCGTGGACTCCTCACCGCAGCAGCCGAGGCTGTCACAGTCACAGCCGCAGCCGTTCCCCTCGTTCAAGCTCAGCGCCGCCTCGGCGTAGCGCTCGCGCACGTGCTCTCTGACATCGGTCGTCATGCCAGTACTCCCTTCAAATCGAGGACGCTCGCCGCGCGCTCCAGGCCGTCGCGGTCGAGGGTGTAGTACGCCCAGACGCCTCGTTGCTCGCGTGTGAGGAGGCCGGCCTGGACGAGCTTCTTCAGGTGGTGGCTCACGGTCGGTTGGGAGAGTCCGAGTGGCGGCGTCAGCTCACACACGCAGACGGACTCGGGATTGCGAGCGAGCATGCTCACGATGCGGACGCGAGTCGGGTCGGCCAGGGCCTTGAACACCGCGGCCGTCGCCTCGGCGTCGCCGGCCGTGAGCTCGTCGTCGAGCGGTCGGCAGCAGGCGGTCGGAGCGAGCATCGGCGTTAGATCGACATTCATCGATGCGCACCCTAGGCAATACATCGATGTTTGTCAATGTGTCGATCCGTCCAGAGGCTGCGATACTCGCCGGATGGACGCTCGCGACTCCGCGACTGCGCTCGAGGCGACGATCGAGCAGTACAACAACGCGTGGAATGCTCACGACGTCGACGCCATCCTCTCGTACCACGCTCCCGGGATGGTCTTCGAGAACCACACCGCCGGGGATCGAGCAGAAGGAGTCGACGTCGGCCCACACATCGCGGGGATCTTCGAGCGGAACCCCGACCTCGCGTTCCGTGGCCGGCGGCTGTACGCGCGCGACGGGCTCGTGGTCAGCGAGTGGACTGCGACTGCGACGGATCGGGCAGGGCAGCGCGTCGAGTGGGACGGTATCGACGTCTTTCCGTTCGAGAACGGCCTGATCCTCCGCAAGGACGTGTACTCGTCCTCGCACCGCCCGCGCGTTCTCGACCCCTAGAGTGCCCGAGTCAAACCGCGAATGCGCGGCCTCGCGTCCACGTGACAGCCGGTTTCCCGCCGCAATCGAGCAGGCTCTCGCCAGCGACTTCGAACTCGTTCCGCTCGCGAGCGGAGCGGACGGAATCGTTGTCACGCCGGCAGTCAGGGTGGATGCGGCATACCTCGATGCCGCAGGCCCGCAGCTTCGTATCGTCGCGAACTATGCCGTCGGGACCGACAATTCGACCTCTCGGCCGCGCGCAGCCGCGGGATCGTCGTCACGAACACTCCGGCGTCCTGACGAACGCGTCGGCGGAGCTCACGATCGGACTGTCCTCGCGCTCCTGCGCCGGATCTGCGAAGGCGATCGGTGCTCCGGCGTCGCGATCACTGGGAATGGCGCCCGGACTTCATGGTCGGCGAGAGTCTCGAGGGCAAGGAGTTGCTCGTCGTCGGGCCAGGCCGAATCGGGCGGCGCGTCGCCCAAATCGCAGAGGCTCATGGCGCGCGACCGAGCTTCGCGGGCCGCGGCGACGACCTTCTCGGCATGCTCGCGAGACGCGGACGTCGTCAGTCTCCATTGTCCGCTCACGCCGCGAGACGCGTCACTTGATCGACGCGCGGCCCTCGCCGCGATGAAGCCCACAGCCATCCTCGTGAACACGGCTCGCGGCCAGGTCGTCGACGAGCGCGCGTTGGTGGCGGCGCTCCGCGCGGGCTCACTCGCGGGCGCCGCGCTCGACGTCTACGAGTTCGAGCCCGAGGTCAGCGAGGGGCTGCTCGAGCTCGACAACGTGGTGCTCACTCCGCACATAGCCAGCGCAACACGCGACACGCGGTTGGCGATGGGAATGCTCTGCGTCGACGCTCTGAGAGCCGTCCTGCTCGAGGGTCGCACGCCCTCGAACGCCGTGTAGCGTCCGGGCATGTCGGGGTTCGGGAGCGCGTCCATGACCGGGACGTTGAAGCGCGTCCTCGTGCGGCCGCCGCTCCCCGAAGACGTCGAGCGCTGGCGCGAGTACGGCTGGAGAGCGGCACCCGACCACGCCGCGTCCGTGGCCGAACACGAAGCGTTCCGAGGCCTGCTCGAAGAGGCCGGAGCCGAGGTCGTCATCTCACGCCACGATCCCGGGAACCCCGACGCCATCTACGTGTACGACCCGGTTCTCGTAGGAGCTGCCGGCGCGGTGCTCCTGCGACCCGGGAAAGAAGGGCGCCGCGGCGAGCCGGCGGCGCTGGTCGCGACGCTCGAAGCGGCGGGGATACCGGTGGCAGGTGAACTCGAGGCACCGTCCTTCGCGGAGGGCGGCGACACGGTCTGGCTCGACGAGCGGACGCTGCTCGTCGGCATCGGCTATCGCACCAACGACGAGGCCGTTCCTGCGCTGGAAGCGGCGTTCCCCGGGGTGGAGGTCCTGGCCTTCGACCTGCCGCACTGGAACGGCACCGGCGAAGTGATGCACTTGATGAGTTTCATCTCTCCGCTCGACCACGACCTCGCGCTCGTCTATCCGCGGATCGCGCCCGTTCGGCTGCTGCGACTCCTCGCCGCGCGCGGGATCGCGCTCGTCGAGGTGCCCGACGAGGAGTTCGAGTCGCAGGGACCGAACGTTCTAGCGCTCGGGCCACGCCGTGCGCTCGCGCTCGACGGCAACCCGGAGACGCGAAGGCGGATGGAGAGAGCAGGGGTGGAGGTAACGGTGTACCGCGGCAACGAGATCTCGAGAAAGGGGGATGGTGGCCCGACGTGCCTGACGCGCCCCCTTCTTCGCATCTGAGCGTCCCTACGAGAGAGCGAAGCCGAGCGCGAACCCGAGCGCGGTAACTAGGCCTGCTTCACGGCCTCCGAGCTCGAACGCCTCCGGCATGAGTGTGTCGGCGAGCATCACGAGCAGCGCGCCTCCGGCGAAGGCGAGCGCGAACGCTCCTTCGGCCGTCGAGGTTTTATCGAGGAGGAGCCAACCCGCCGCAGCAGCCACCACCGAGGCAGCGACGACCCCGCTCCACATCGCGAATACTCGTCCGCGCGTCCAGCCGGCCGCGAGCAAACCAGTCGTCCCCGAGAGTGACTCCGGCACATTCGACACGAACACCGCGACGACCACCGCCACCGGCACGACTCCGTCTTGCATTAGTGACGCGCCGAGAACGAACGACTCGGGGATCCCGTCGAGGACGGTGCCGAGCACGATCGCACTCGCACTCCCGGCGAGTTGCTGGTCGCCGCCGACGCTCTTTCGGCCGTGACCACCCCTGCGATCGATCAGCCAGTCGCCGACGTAGAAGGTGAGAGCTCCAGCGGCGAAGCCGATCGCGGCAAGCTCGAAGTCCGTCTCGAATGCTTCGAGCACGAGCTCGTACGCGACCGCCGCGATCAACGCACCTGACCCGAACGCCATCGCCAGGCCGATCCAGCGAGTGCCCGGCCGTGTGGCCGCTATGGCGAACCCGACCCAGAGCGAACCCGCAGTGACGAGACCCCAGAACGCCGCCTCGAGCATGGCTGCGGACTCTACGACTCTTGGATGAGCGTCAACTGGCGGTAGGGTGAGAGCGCCGAGACTCCGACGCCGACGAGCCGCAGGGCCCCCGGCCGGTCCCTCAGCCCTCGGTCGAGCAAGCTGCAGGCCACGGTTCCGATGACGTCGGCTTCGTCGACGGCGGCCACGAGCGTCGTCGAGCGGGTGCGGATCGAGAAGTCCCCGTACCGGAGCTTGGCGGTGACGGTGCGACCCGAGAGCCCCGAGCTCCTCAGAGCGTTCGGAGACGAGCTCCGCCAATCGCTTGACTTCCTCGTGCAGCTGGCCGCGGTCTGAGACGTCGCGCGCGAACGTGTCCTCCGCAGAAACGGAGACCTGCTCGCCCGCGAGGTCGAGGTCGCGCGGGTCGACGCCCATGGCGCGATCACGGAGCATCGGCCCGACCGATCCCGGCAGTAGCGCCTTCAAGTCGGGCTCCGACAACGCGGCCAGCTCGCCGATCGTCCCGACACCTGCGCGGCGCAGTCGTTGCTCCGCCCGTGGGCCCACTCCCGGGAGCAGCCGCACCGCGAGCGGGGCGAGAAAGCGCGCCTCGGTCCCCGGCGGCACGACTGTTACGCCGCCTGGCTTTCGCCGATCGGAGGCGATCTTGCAGACGACCTTCGACGTTCCGACGCCGAGCGAGCACGTGAGGCTCGTCTTCGCCCGCACTGCAGTCTGGATCGCCGAAGCCACCGCGCGAGCACCTGTGAAGTCGTCGACGACCGTACCGAGATCGAGATAGCCCTCATCGATTCCGGTTCGCTCGATGCGCGGGACGATCTCTCCTACCGTGTCCCACACGACCCGCGAATACTGTCGGTAGAGCATATGGCGAGGACGCACGAACACGGCGGACGGACAGCGCCGCAGGGCCTCGGCAGCACTCATCGCAGAGTGGATCCCGAACTTCCGGGCCGCGTAGTTCGCGGTCGAGACGACCCCCCGGCTCTTCGGGTCGCCGCCCACAACGAGTGGTCGCTCGCGCAGATCTGGATTCTCGAGCTCCTCGACGGCGGCGAAGAAAGCATCGAGGTCCAGGTGGGCGAAGATCGGCACGCGCTCAAGGCTAGTGAGGGACGGGTGCGACTCGAACCCGCTGCCGGCCAGACCTCACGCATCTGTCCCCCGGAGCTCTATGGTCTTCCCGTGACTGCCGCGCCTCCACTCCCGCCGCCCGCGATCGAGCAACCCGCGCCCCGCCAGGTGTCGTACGGGGTCGTAACCGGGCGCGCCGCTCGGGGTACGCAGACCGTGATCGTCTCCGCCAACGGTCGGAGGCTGGTGGCGAAGCCCCTTCGCGGCCGACGCTTCTCGCTGCGCGTGTCGCTCCCCGTCGGGGACGTGTCCGTGCGCGTGACGACGGTAGCGCGAGACGGACGTCGCTCCTCTCGTCTGGTCGCCGAGGTCTTCGGTCTTCCGGCGGCGGCGCGTCCGCGCGTTGTGACTGCGCGTCGTGATCCGGTCCTTTCGCGTCAGCTCCGTGCTCTTACGAGCGACTACGCGGGAACAGCTGCGTACTACGTCCAGAGCTTGACGGGCGGCGCAGGTGCGGCCTGGAACGCAAAGGCGCGCTTTCCTGCCGCATCCACCCTCAAGCTCGCGATCGCGGCGACCGTGCTCGCCGAGCACTCCGGAGTTCCCCCGCCAACCTCCCGTCTCGACGGACTGCTGCACGAGATGATCGTTCCCTCGGACGACGCCGCGGCGAATTCACTCCTCGTCTGGCTCGGAGGCTCGACGAGCAGCGGTGCGTTGCGCGTGAACGCCCTCATGCGCTCGATCGGGCTCACGGACTCGCTGATGTACGGCGGCTACGAGACCCGCACACTCTCGGGCCGGATTCCAGTACGCGTCGACCAGGCGCCCGCGTTCGGAGTCGGCAAGTACACGACCGCCTGGGACATGACCTCCCTCTGGCGCGGGGTCTGGCTCGCGTCCGGAGGACGTGGGCCGCTTCGTTCCGCCCAGCCCGGGCTGACGACGGCGGACGCCCGCTACCTCCTGTGGCTGCTTGCGCATGTACGGGACACACCGAAGCTCGACCGCTCGCTGAGAGGGACTCGCGGCGTTGCCGTCCTGCACAAGGCGGGCTGGATCTCCGCCGCCCGGCACGATACGGGCCTCGTGTTCTGGCCCGGGGGAGTCTTCGTCGTCGGCGTCATGACGTGGAGGTCGAGCGGCGTCGGCGTGTCCTCGGACGTTCTCGCAGGTCGTGTGGCCGCGCTCACCTTCGAGCGGCTCCGTCGTCGAGAGGGCTAGAACTGGGCGGCCCGACGTAGACCTGTACGTAGTCGGTACAGTTTCTGAACCAACTACGGCAACCGTACGAAAGCGAGAACCCGTGAGCGAGAATCCGATCCGCCTACTGCTGGTCCCTCTGGAAGACCTCGTGGTCTTCCCCAACATGAATGTCACCCTTACCGTCGACGTCGGCGACGAGGAGCGCGTGCTGCTCGTCCCCAAGCACGACGACGGGTACGCGAAGGTCGGCACGGTCGCTGAAGTCACCGATCGAATCCGGCTCCCGGGCGGAGGCCGCGCAGTCGCCCTCAACGGCCTTCACCGTGGGATCGCAGGCGCGGCAGCGACGGACTCCCAGGGACGACTGCTCATCGAGGTCGACGAGCGCCCCGACGAGGAGTCCGCGGACGGCAAGGTCCGCGAGCTCGAGCGCGAGTACCGCGCGCTTGTCGAGGAGATCCTCGAACTTCGTGGCGACGACGGGCGGATTGCCGCCTTCGTGCGTTCGATCACCGAGCCTGGCGCCCTCGCCGACACCGCCGGCTACTCACCCGACCTCACGTTCGAGCAGAAGGTCCAGCTCCTCGAGACCGTCGACGTGCGCGAGCGCCTAGCGCTCGCCCTCGAGCTCCAGCGTGAGCGACACGCGCTCATGCAAGTGCGCAGGCGAATCCAGGAGGACGTGGAGTCCGGGGTCGAGAAGCAGCAGCGCGAGTACATCCTCCGCCGGCAGCTCGACTCGATCCGCAAGGAGCTCGGCGAGGACGAAGCGTCGGTCGTCGAGGAGTACCGGACGAAGATCGCCGAGGCAGAGATGCCCGAGAACGTCCTCGAGCAGGCGGAGCGGGAGCTCTCCCGGCTCGAGCGCATGGGTGATCAGACGCCCGAGGCCACCGTCATCCGCAACTACCTCGACTGGCTACTCGCCGTGCCGTGGAACAAGCGCTCGGAGGAGCGGCTCGATCCGCAATTCACGCGTGAGGTGCTGGACAAGGACCACGCGGGCCTCGACGACGTCAAGGATCGCATCGTCGAGTACATCGCAGTGGCCAAGCTCCGCAAGGAGCGTGGCATCGAGGAGGACAAGCGATCCGGCGCGATCCTCACGCTCATCGGCCCACCCGGAACGGGGAAGACGTCGATCGGCGAGTCGATCGCCCGCGCGACCGGGCGCGAGTTCGTCCGCATGTCCCTCGGGGGCATCCGTGACGAGGCCGAGATTCGCGGGCACCGGCGCACCTACATCGGGGCGCTTCCAGGCCGGCTAGTTCGGGCGCTCCGCGACGCGGGGACGATGAACCCGGTCGTCATGCTCGACGAGGTCGACAAGGTCGGCGCCGACTGGCGCGGAGATCCTTCCTCGGCACTGCTCGAGGTACTCGACCCGGCGCAGAACCACGCGTTCCGCGATCACTACCTCGATGTCGAGCTCGACCTCTCCGAGATCGTGTTCATCGCTACCGGGAACATGACGGAGACCATTCCGGGCGCCCTCCTCGACCGCATGGAGGTGATCCGGTTCGACGGCTATACGACCGATGAGAAGGTCGCCATCGCACGCGACTACCTGTGGCCGCGGCAGCGCGAGCGGAACGGCCTGCACGAGGACGAGGTAGCGATCTCCGACGAGGCGATCGAGCTCGTCGTCACCGAGTACACGCGAGAGGCGGGCGTGCGCCAGCTCGAGCGGGAGCTGGGGACGGTCCTGCGCAAGACCGCGACGAAGATCGCGTCGGAGCAGGTCGAAGCCCCCGTCGAGGTCGACGAGGCTGCCGTGCGGGACGCGCTCGGTCGACAGAAGGTGTTTCGCGAGACCGCGGAACGCACCGCGGTCCCCGGCGTCGCGACCGGCCTCGCCGCGACCGCGACGGGTGGCGACGTCCTGTTCATCGAGGCGACGTCCCACAAGGACGGCGACAAGCTCGTCCTCACGGGCCAGCTCGGCGACGTGATGAAGGAGTCGGCGCAGATCGCGATCTCGTCGGTTCGCGCTCTGGCCCCGCAGCTCGGAATCGAGGAAGACGCGTTCGAGAACCGCGCATTCCACGTGCACGTGCCGGCGGGCGCGATCCCCAAGGACGGGCCGAGCGCGGGGATCACGATGGCGACCGCCATCGCGTCGCTGCTCACGGACCGACCTGTGAAGCACACGGTCGGGATGACCGGAGAGATCACGCTCCAGGGGCGCGTGCTGCCGATCGGCGGCCTGAAGCAGAAAGTGCTCGCCGCCCACGCGGCCGGGCTCACCGACATCATCATCCCCGAGCGGAACCGCGCTGACCTCGCGGACATTCCGGAGAACGTCAAGGACGACGTCGCGTTCCATCCGGTGATGTCGATCGCGGAGGTGCTGGGTCTCGCGCTGGAGGAGAAGTCGGTGCAGTCGAGTGTCTCGGTGTAAGCACCGAAGCCCCGTTCCCGAGGATGTCCGCCGGGCGGCGGACATCCTCGAGCGGCGCTACGCGGTGTCCATCCTGTACGCCTCGCACCACGGTTGCACGCGTTTCACCGAGTTCCGGCAGGCGCTCGGCACGATCCCGCCGGGCACGCTAGCCCAGCGCCTCGTCGAGCTCGAGAGAGCCGGTGTTCTCCGCCGCGAGGTGCGAGATGCGCGCCCGCCGCTCGTCGAGTACATCCTGACGAGCGAGGGACAGCGCCTCGGCGACGTTCTGAGAGCGCTCGCCGTCTGGGCTCGCGCCTAGCAGCGGCGGCGTGAGCTGCTAATACTTCACAAAGTGAAGCGGCAGGCCCCAAGGCTCGCGGATCCGTACAGCGACCTCGATGTCATCGACTCGAGGGCGCCGCGCTTCAACCAGGTCGTCGTAGGAGCGCTCGCGGCGCTCGCGGTCGTCACGGGCTGGTGGTGGCTGCTCGCGTTGCTCGCGCTACAGCTCGTCGTCGGGCTGACGCTCGGTCGCCGGTACTGCCTTCCGTGTCTCGTGTATTTCGAGCTGGTTCAGCCGTTCTTCGGTGAGGGCCAGCTCGAGGATGCGCGGCCGCCTCGCTTCGCGAACATGGTCGGCGCGGCATTTCTGACCGCTGCGTCCATCTCCTACCTCGCCGGCGCCGAGGTGCTCGGAGGTGCGCTCGGCGGGCTCGTCGCCGTCTTGGCTCTCCTGGCGGCGACAACAGGCTTCTGCGCAGGTTGCGAGGCGTACAAGTTGGGGTATCTCATGACGGGGCGGCGTTTCGTCGCCTGTCCGGTCCCGCCTCGACCGAGCTCGACGACCGATCGCGTGTAGCACCGCAAATACCGCATTAACTGCCCGCTCCCTGCCGAACACGAGCCCCGGAATGGGAGCGGCTCGTCGCGGCCATTCTCCGACTCGGAACGACCCTGGGACTCGAGACTGTCGCCGAGGGGATCGAGGATCGTTCGCAGAGCGACCGCCCGCGTGCACTCAAGTGTCGCTACGGCCAGGGCTGCTTGTTCTCACGTCCGGTACCCGCGCACGAGCTCGAGCCTGTGCTCCTGCGCGCGCGCGTCGCCTAGCGCTGATACTTCCTCGGGTGACGCCTGTGACGCGTCTCGTAGCGATCGTGACGCTGGCGGGTCTCGCGCTCGTGCCTGTCGCCGGTGGTACGCAAGCCGCGGCACCGTCGCTCGCGACGCTCCTCGCGCGTCACGCGCCGATCCTCATCCTCCATCCGGTCGAGCGATTCCGGCCCGTCCCGGTTGAAGGCTTCCTCGCCGACTCCGACCTACAGCAGAAGACCGCGTCGGTCTGGGAGACAGTCAACGGTCCGCTTCCTGCCGGCGGAGCCGACCTTCGCCTCGACCAGCGTCTCTGTCGTGCGGTCGAGGGAGTCGCCGGCTCGCCGTGTTACGCCGATGCGGAGGCGGCGCACGGCGGGGCGCCGGTCGCCTACGGCGCGGCCTTCCGTACGAAGAGTCGGATCGCTCTCCAGTACTGGCTGTGGTATCCGTTCAACGACTACAGCCCGACCATTCCTCCAGGCGAGGTCTGGCAGGTTCACGAGGGTGACTGGGAGTCGGTATCGGTCATCCTCGACCTCGAAGGGCGACCAGTCCTGGTCGCCCTCTCGAAGCACTGCGACGGCACGCGACGTCCATGGGCGAGGGCTCCGAGGCGCGGTCAGCGCCCGCTCGTGTACGTGGCACTCGGGTCGCATGCGAACTACTTCGGCGCGGGAACGTACTCGCACAACCCCGCCTGCTGGCCGCGTGAGCTCCGGGACCTCGTGCGCGCCCTGAAGCTCGTCGATCACACGGCCGCGGGCCGCACGGTGCGGCCGAGGCTCATCCCGATCGGCTCGCGGCGTCCTGAGTGGATGCGGTATGCGGGCGCTTGGGGCGAGGACGGCTATCTCCACTTCGCGAACAACGACCCGATCGCCTATCGCGGGAGCCCGCGTGGGCCGGCGTTCCACGAACAATGGCGCTCTCCGGTGAAGGAGCCGCTGAGCTGGCCGCGCGGGTAAGGGCTGCCTGGCATGCACGGCCGGGCGAGGCATTCCTCGCCCTACAGAGGCCAGAAGTCGGCGATGTGCTCCGCGTCGTCGCGTGAGCCGCCCGGAACGACCTTCGAGATGATGATCAGCTCGGCGTCCTCCGGCTCGTTGTTCCACACCGAACGCCAGGTCTCGGGTGGAACTCGGACCGCGGTGCGTGCCTCGACGTCGATCACGTCGTCGCCGAGCTTGAACTGCAGCTTCCCGGACACGACGTAGTAGATCTCCTCCTGCTCCTTGTGGCGATGGCCGTAGGAGCCTTTGCCGCCCGTGTGCTGTGGCATGCGCCGGTGGGTGAAGGCGACCTGCTCGGCTTCGAGATCGGACGTCAACATTCGCATCTCGCCCGGGTAGTCACCGAGAACGTCCGCAACGTCCTCGAGCCGCTTGATCGTGTAGTCGGCCATCGGCACCTCCTCTGAGTTCGACTGCGACGACTCTAACCCGCTCAGAACATCGTGTTGTCGTTCGTCCCGCTTGTTCCGCTCCAGCCGTTCGGTCACTCGAGCGGGGGCGCAGCGGCATTGGCAGGCATGCGCTCGGGGTCGGCGTCCTCTCCAGCTCGGAAGTGACCCTCACCCGGCCAGGGCGCGAGGAGAAGCAGGATTCGCGACTGCTCGAGTGCACGCACGCTGCGCGTCTCTCCGGGGGTGAACGTGAGCAGCGTCCCCGCGGGACATTCCACACTGTGATCGCCGACGACCAGCTCGAGGCTGCCAGAGACGACCTGGACGACCGCATGCTCGTGAACTCGGTGATCCCCCATCTCGTCTCCGGCATTCAGGTCGATGAGAACGCCGCGGCATTCGGGCCGGGAGAACAGCACTCGTGGCTCCCGCTTGCCGTTTGCGTCGATCGAGGGCAGGTGCCAGCGCTCCACAGTCGTCCAAGCTAGCACCCTCGGCGAAGAGCATCCACGCCTCGAACAACGCGCACTGAACGAAGCCTTACGTTCCGCCAACAACTTGCGAGCGGTCGAGGCGTTTCAGCAGGTACGACCAATCAGCTTTCCGGGGAGAGGAAGTGTGCGATGTCGGCGTCAGCCGAGCAACATCCACCGTTCGAAGAGCTCGAGCTCGAAGATCGCGTCGTCGCCGACTGGCGCTTCGACCAGTTCAGATCGCTCGGATTCGGTGACGAAGACGCATCACTGCTCGAGGGTGCGGGCGCAGACCTCCAGCTTGCACGATCCCTCGTCGGCGCTGGCTGTCCGCTGCACCTCGCTCTCAGAATCGCGCTGTAGTCACGTTCTTGACACTTACCTGGCGAGCTGGCATGGTGCCGGCTCCTCGCCGAGCTGACACTCAGCCCGAGTCCGAAGGGAGGTCAAGCATGCGAATAGCACTCGAGATCGACGCGGACTGGCCTCTCGCCTTCGCGTAGAGCCGTTCCGCACGCTTCGCGGCTCTATCGAGCGTCTGGGATGCCCGGATGGCTCACCCCAAACACTGCGTTCGAGCACGCGGCATGCGCCGCGTCCAGGAGGACATATGACTCGTAGGAACACAAGTGAGGTGACGGCGTATCCTCAGGTCGAAGGCGTCGTCTTCCGGCCGTTCCGGGGCGAATCGGACTACCCGCACTTCGCTCGGATCATCACGGCATCCGCCGAGGGCGAGGGCGACGACCGCGTCGAGACCGCCGAGGGCATCGCATCCCGTTACGAGCACCTGGATCGCTGCGACCCCGCCGCGCGACCTGCTCGTAGCCGAGGTCGGCGGCAGGCCCGTCGGCTACACGCGCGTGTGGTGGGATCAGGAGCCCGACGGCCCGCGTATCTACCGAATGGTCTGCTTCCTCGACCCGGCGTTCGGTCGCCGGGGCATCGGCGCGGCGCTCATCGAGTGGGACCAAGCGCGCCTGCGTGAGATCGGAGCCGAGCACGACGTACCCGAGAAGCTGCTCGAGGCCTGGGGCAACGACCGCAACACGGCCGCGACTGCCCTGATTCGCGGCGCGGGCTTCGAGCCGATCACCTACGCGGCCGAGATGGTGCGACCGTCTGTCGAGGATCTTCCGGAGAACCCGTTGCCGGACGGCGTGGAGATCCGGCCTGTGCGTGAGGAGGACATGCGGCTGATCTGGGAGGCCGATGTCGAGGCTTTCCGCGACCACTGGGGCTACGTCGAGCAGACGGAAGCCTCGTACCAGCGGTTCTTGGCGTTCCCCTACAACGATCCGACGCTGTGGAAGATCGCGTGGGACGACGAAGGTGTCGCCGGCCAGGTCAAGTCATTCATCAACACCGCGCAGAACGAGGAGCACGGTCTCCGGCGTGGCTGGACCGAGGCCATCTCGACCTCGCGTCGCTGGCGGCGTCGCGGCCTTGCGAAGGCACTCATCGTCGAGAGCATCCGTGAGCTCGCGGCCCGCGGGATGACCGACGTCGCGCTCGGCGTGCACACCGAGAACCCGAACGGGGCGTTCGACCTGTACTCCGGGCTCGGCTACGAGGTCGTCAAGACCTGGACGACGTACAGAAAGCCACTCTGAGCTAAGGCGGGCGCGCGGTCAGCGAGGCTTTTAGCGCGTGACGACGAACGTTCGTGTCCCCAGCAGCTTCCCGTACCGGTGGGCTGATCGTGCGCCGAATCCCGGCCAGACGTGCCAGCGGTAGCTGCCCGGGCTCAGCTTGTAGTTGCGGCCGTCGAACCTCCACGAGCGTTGCAGGCGGAAGGACGTGTCAAGCGGCCAGGCGGTGAGGATCTTCTGCCCGTCTCTATAGAGCTGGACGTTGTAGTACGTCGCCTTGGCGACCGCTCTCCACGCGAGGAGCGGCGGCGCGTTCACGCGGGCCCCGAGCGCGGGCTTCGTGAGCACGGTTCTGCTCGGCGCGGGTCTGGTCACCGCGGGCGCGTTCACGTTCACTGACACGTCGGACTTCACGGCGAGGCCCTTCACTGCGGCATTCTCGGCCTCGTCGTAGGCCGTGACCGTGTAGCGGTACTTGACGCCCTTCGCGAGCCGGCGATCGGTGAAGGCGGGGGCTTTCCCGCTGTACACCATCGACGGCTTCTTTCCCTTGAGCCCCGGCCGGCGGACGACCGCGACCGCGAAGGTGTCCTTCGAGGCCTGCCACTTGAGGACGATTCCCCGCGGGGTGAGCTCGGCTCTCACACGGCCGAGGACGGGAGGGCGCGTGTCGTACTTCAGCTCGTATGCGGCCGGCGGGCTCGTGTTCGCGGCCTTGTCCATGCACGTCCCCGTCACCGCGGTCTTCGGCGCGTCCGGGCCGCGGTAGGTGACGGCCGGGGCGCACGAGTGCAGTCCGGACGTAACGTCCGCGCCGTTGAACGACACGGTGAGCTCGCGGTTGTACCAGCCCCTGGTGTTCGGTTGGCGATCGGGCTTCGCCTCGACGGTTGGCGGAGTCGCGTCGTACTTGAGCCCGAAGGAGGCGCCTCCTCTGTTCCCGGCGTTGTCGGTGCAGCTCCCGCCGACGTCCGCGCCGCCGGTGTCCGGCCCGCTGTAGGTCCCTCCCCCCGAGCACGATGCGATGCCGGAGGTCCCGTCGTCGCCGGAGACCGAGACCGAGACGGGACGGTTGTACCAGCCGTCGCTGTCCGGTCCTCGGTCGGGCGAGGCGCTCACGGCGGGTGGTGAGGAGTCCTTCCGGACGATCACCGTCGAGGTGACCGAGCCGGATCCGTCCGAAACCGTGCACGAGACCCCGGTGCCGCTGGTGTCCTGGGAGATGGTCACGGACGCGCAGGAGGGAGCAGACCACGACACAGTGACGTTCCCGGTGTGCCAGGCACCGCAGTCCGCCGGACCAGGCGAGCAAGACGGTTGAGGGGAAGGGGGGAGTGCCGAGGTCGAGCTCGGCACGACGAGGACGGCGAACGCCGCGAGCAGGAGCAGCAACGGCACGCGTCGCGCCGTCATGTCCTCGTCTCCCAGACGTCAGTCCGAGTCAAGAAAAAGAGCAGGCTGCCGCTCGCGAGCACGAGCGCAAGGAGCGCAAGCCCCCCGAGCAACAGCGCGCGTCCGCTCCGTGGCGTCCCGGACCGCCGCGACCGCAGCGACGACGGCGACCTTCGGTTTCTCTTCACGAACCGTTCGGGGGGCAGCAACGCGCTCTGTCGTGTTTTGGCCTGACTGGTTCGCGCTCGAACTTGGCTTCTGAGGTTTGGGCGTGGTCTTGGTTTTGGTCTGCCGCTGGTCGGCGACCTCCGACGCGGAGCTTCGGGGTGCCGCCGCTGGCGCTGGCGCTGGCGCTGGCGCTGGCGCTGGCGTAGGCGTCACGGGCGACGGGTAAGGGTCCGGCGCAGGCACCGACGGAACTGCGCTGCGCGACGGATACGGGTCGGGCGTCGGTGTCTGGGCGGCTCGAGCTTGCGCGGCCGAGGGCGCGACGATCCCGAAAAGGAGAGCTCCGGTGAGCAGAAGGCGCGCGAATGAGATCAAGGCCGCACACTCCCGGCCGGCCCTCGCGGGCGGCTGTCGCGCCGCCGCAGCAACTCTCCGGCCCTGGCTCTCAGGAGCCCCCCAAAGCTCGCTGCTTCCTTCATTGGACGCTACTCCTCGTTGTCGAATCCGTCAATACGGCCTACAGAAGCCAATGTGGTGACCGCCGGCCGCTCCCTTCCGGCCGGCGGTCACCGTCATGCGATTACGCGATCGGCGGCATCACCTACCTCTCGACCTGGTTCTTCGACTGGTCGCTCGCCGACTTGCTCCCCGAAGCGTCGTGCGCGGCCTTCATCCCTCTTTGGCTCAGAGGGCCGCTCTTGCCGGGGCTCTTCTTCCGATCAGGCGCCCACGTGTTCGAAGGATCGAGCTGAAGGGTGGCAGCGAGGCCGAAAGCGAACTGGCTGCTGTCGTCCTGCTGACCGATCGCCTGGATCCCGTGGGGGGCCTTGCACAGGCACGAGCTCGGCTGGATCTGGGACGCGGCCTGCTTCGCCGCGTGCCAGTTCACCGCCGTCGCGTGCGACGTGGCCACATTCGCCTGCCGGACGGCACCGTCGTCACCAGGGCTGAGGACCCGCGTCGGCTCGTTGCTGTTGCCGATCCGGGAGTCATCCTTGCACTTGCACGGTGGCTCGAGGCCGAGTTGCAGCGTGGCCGCGATCGCCACCGCGCCCTGATGGTTCTTGGACGACTGGCCGATCGCCTGGATGCCGGTCCCGCAGCAGTGCTTGTCCAGGCTGTCCCTGCTGCCCTGGATCTGGTCTGCATGCTGGTCGGTCCAGTTGATGTTGCCGGCCGCCGCGTTCGACGACGCGACGTTCGACTGCGACACCGAGCCACCGTCACCGGGGCTCAGCACGCGGACGGGTGCATTCTCGTTCGACGCTCCCTTTTGGATCGTCAGCCCGAGTGCGAATGCACCCTGCGCGTTCGTCGCCGACTGGCCGATCGCCTGGATGCCGGAACCACCGGCCTGCACTTGATCGGCAGCCTGCTTCGTCACGTTCACGTTCGCAGCCGTCGCGTTCGACGAGGCCTCGTTCGATTGCGAGACCCTGCCGTCGTCGCCCGGGCTGAGAACTCGAACGGGAGCGTTCGAGTTTGACGGCTTCTCCTGGATGGTCGCGGAGATCGCCGCCGCCTCCTGCTCCGAGTCAGCCGACTGGCCGATGACCTGAAGGCCGCTCCCACACTTACAGGAGTGCCCGGCCTGGGCCTGATCAGCCGTCTGCTCGGTCAGGTTGATGTTGCCGGCCGACGCGTCCGAGGACGCGACGTTCGATTGCGACACCGAGCCCGAATCCCCGGGGCTCAGCACTCGCACCGGCGTGTTCTCGTTCGATGCTCCTTTCTGGACGGTGAGACCAAGCGCGAAAGCGTCCTGGTCGTTCGTGGTCGACTGGCCGATCGCCTGCAGGCCTGAGCCACCGGCCTGCACTTGATCTGCCGTCTGCTTTGTCACGTTCAGGTTTCCGGCGCTCGCGTTCGATGAGGCCTCGTTCGTCTGAGTGACCGCACCGTTGTTGCCGGGGCTGAGGACCCGAACCGAGATGTTGCTGTTCGAGGGCTTCTCCTGAACGGTCGCGGAGAGAGCCTTCGCGTCCTGCTCCGAATCGGCCGACTGACCGATGATCTGCTGGCCGTCGCTCCCGCACTTGCAGGAGTTTCCGGCCTGCGTCTGATCAGCCGTCTGCTCGGTCAGGTTTGTGTTGCCGGCCGCCGCGTTCGACGACGCGACGTTCGACTGCGACACCGAGCCACCGTCGCCGGGGCTCAGAACCCGAACCGAGATGTTGCTGTTCGACGGCTTCTCCTGCTTCGTCGCCGAGAGAGCAGCCGCGTCCTGATCGTTGTCGGCTGACTGGCCGATGACCTGCTCACCGGAGCTCCCGCACTTGCAGGGGTTTCCGGCCTGGGTCTGGTCGGCGGTCTGCTTCGTGACGTTCAGGTTGGCGGCCTCGGCATTCGAGGAGGCCTCGTTCGACTGTGAGACCTCACCGTCGTCGCCCGGGCTGAGGACGCGGACCGAGATGTTCTCGTTCGACGGCTTCTCCTGGACAGTCGCGGAGAGAGCCGCTGCATCCTGCTCCGAGTCGGCCGACTGGCCGATGACCTGCTCGCCGTCGCCCCCGCAGCAGCTGCTTCCGGCCTGATCCTGAGCGGCCGTCTGCTCTGCCACGTTCGTGTTGCCGGCGGACGCATCCGAAGACGCGTCGTTCGACTGCGACACCGAGCCGTCCTCACCTGGGCTGAGGACGCGGACGGGCTCGTTCTCGTTCGACGCCCCGTTTTGGAGCGTGAACCCGAGAGCGAACGCATCCTGGTCGTTGGTGGCCGACTGACCGATCGCCTGGAGGCCCGAGCTACCAGCCTGCGTCTGATCGGCCGTCTGCTCCGTCGCGTTCAGGTTGCCAGCCGTGGCGTCCGACGAGGCCTCGTTCGACTGCGAGACCGAGCCGCCGTCGCCCGGGCTGAGCACCCGAACGGGACTGTTCTCGTTCGTTGGTTCCTGCTGCGCTGTCCCTGCAGCGGCCCCTGCGTCCTGCTCGCTTCCGGCCAGTTGGCCCGAGCCCTGGCTTGCAGGGGGGTTCGCTGCGGCCGTTCCCACTCCCGTGACGAGCAGGAGGAGGAGAGCCACGGCCAGCGCGAGGAAAACACGTCTCATCTTGTCTCCCTTCGTGCTGTCGGTGTGACGCCGTGTCGTCGTGGCAACGGCGCCGAACTACAACCGGCAGCTCTCACCCAGGGTGGTCGATCGAGGAGCGGTACGGGCTGCGCGGGCTCAGCTCCCGTGCAACCCGAATCCGCCGCCCTAGGCTTGGGGCGGCAAGCATGAAGAACCCGATGAGCGCCGCGACTGCTGCGGTCGGCGTGCTGGGCACCCGCCCGCCCAACGTACCCGAGCCGGCGGTTTGCGACGAGCCTGGCCCGCCGAACGGCGATAGCGGCGCGCGCGATCGGCGAGGAGATGCCGGGTGCGCGCTGGCACGCTTCGTGGTCGGCTGCGAGCTCGGTCGGCTCGAGGGGCTCGATGGCGGCCGCCAGGCGACGGCCGTCGTCGTCCCGCGCGGGGCGCTCACTATCTCATCGCGGTGGGTCGGCGCTTTGTGCGCTGGATCTGGAGTCAGAGCTCCTGGAGTGACCGTCGGGGTGGACTCGGGAATGACGACCACCGACACCTCGACGCCAGGGAGGGCAGGTGAGGTGAGCGAGAGGTCCGGGAGCGCTGGCAGCGTGACGCCGGGGTCAACGATGATCGCGACACCCACGTCGACGGACGGCGGGACAGGCGCTGCGGGCGGGAGGGGCAGCGGCGGCAGCGGCGGCACCTCCACCGTCGATGCGATAGCCGGCGCGAAGGCCGGTGGAGCCGGCACCGCTGGTATCACGACCGACAGTGGTGGTACTGGCGTCGCATCCGTTTCCGACAGCGTGGCGCCGCCTACTTCGGGAGGTGCAGCGGCCGCAGCGTCGCACGTCCAGTTCCACGCCCAGTCCCACGTCCAGCTGAGCGGCGTCTGACTCTCCATCTGAGTCGAGAACGAGGTGGTCTCGCCACAGAACGTGAACACCCAGCTCCAGGTCCACGGCCCGCCTGAGGATGCCGGCTCGACGCCCCCCTGGGTGCCGACGGAGGTGTTGCTCTGCGTGACAGCGTCGTTGTCGCCCGGACTCAGGACTCGGACCGACACGTTGGTGTTGGTTGCATCGGAGGTCGAGGAAGAATCGAGGGAGTCCGAGCTCGTACTGGTTGGACTACTCGAAGCGATACCGGCACATGACCAGTCCCATGCCCAGTCCCACGTCCAGATCAACGATGCTTGGCTCCCCGTTTGAGTCGATAACGACGTCGCGTTCCCGTCGCAGTCGACGGCGAGTTCCCAGCTCCAATTCCAAGGTTGTTGCGATGTAGGTGAATCTGATTGATACTGCGAATCAGATTCTTGATATCGCGGAGAATTGACGTCGGAAACAGTGGCCTCCTCGCCGCTACTGTTCGCGGGGGGCTGCGTGGTGGCACCCGACTCCTCGCCGCTCGTCGGCGAAGCCCCGGTCTCATCGCTCGGCGTCGCACCGGCGGGACCGCTAGTTTGACTGACGGGGCCGTTGTCGCCTGGACTCAGAACGCGGACCGTCACGTTCGTGTTCACGGCGGTCGGCTGCGACGAGTCGGGAGCTGTTGGCGGTGTGGCGGTGGCAGCTTCCGTGGCGGGTCTGATATCAGGCTGATCGGCGGCTGATACTACGTCTGGCTCGCTCGATTCCTGGGTTACGGGGCCGTCCGTCCCAGGGCTCAGGACTCGAACCGAGACGTTGACGCTGCCTGCCTCGGACTGCGTCGCAGTGACGACCTGCTGCGTTTCCTGCGCGGTCCCCTCGATCGCGGTCTCGTGGCTCGCGGTGGCCGGAGGCAACTCTGGCACGGGGAGCGGACTCGACTCGAGTTGCGGAACCGGCGCGGGCGCCGCCGGAGCGACGGCATCCGGCAGGACGGGCATCGGCGGCATCGACCCCTCTCCATCCGAGGCGAGAGCCGGCCCGGCGATGCCGAGGCCCATAACCGCGCTGGTCGCAAACACCTTCAGGAACCGCAAACGGTGCCGCGAGTGGGCAGGCGCGACGCGCCGTTGCAGCGATGGACTATCTGACAGGACAGCCACGCATTGAGTGAAATACCCGGTGCGCTGTCTGGTTAGTCGTCCACTTCACGTACGCCTCTTCACATCGGAAAAGAGGCGCGTTATGATGGAGTTGAAATCAGGGCGACGAAAGCTCGTTCTATGGGTAAATCTCATTCATATGCGACGGCTGCTCGATTCCATGCGGCTGGCGTGACGATCCCGAAGGCCTCTTGCGTGCCTATCACCAGACTGGCGACCCGGCAGCTCGAGAGCGCCTTGTCGAGCTCCACCTCCCGCTCGTTCGAGCGCTCGCGCGCCGATTCGCACACTGCGGCGAGCCTCTCGACGACCTCGTCCAGGTGGGTTCGATCGGCTTGATCGAGGCGATCGACCGCTTCGACCCCGAACGGGGCAGCGATCTCCCGAGCTTCGCCATTCCTACGATCACAGGCGAGATCAAGAACCACTTGCGTGATCGGACTGCAACGGTTCGCGTTCCGCGCCGCCTCGCCGAGCTGACAGTGAGTTTGCGCGGCCCGCGCGCGCGCCTCGTTGCCAGCCTCGCACGCTCGCCCACGCTCTCCGAGCTCGCTCGAGAGGCGGGCGTTGAGGAAGGTGAGGTTGCCAAGGCCGACGAGGCGGAACGCGCGCGGAAGATCTTGCCCCTCTCCGCCGCAGTCGACGGCGACGAAGTGGCCGCCTGCGTCACCGTCGTCGACACGTTCGATGCCAGTGATGATCGTCTTCTGCTCGCCGCGGGCTTCCGCACTCTGGCGGAACGGGAGCGGCGGATTCTGCACCTGCGATTCTTCGCGGGCTTGAGCCAGGCCGAAATTGCCCGCGAGGTGGGACTCTCTCAGATTCAGGTATCGAGGCTGATTCGGGCCTCCCTGGAGCGCATGCGAGGCGCGCTCGACCAAGATCGGGTGCCAGGGCTCTGGTCCTGAAAGGCTCGTCAGGCTCTAGTGCAGCGGGTTTTTAGCTTGTAGACTCGGATCATGGCGAGTGCGCCGTCGCTCTCCGAGGACACGGCGACTTCCTACCGGGTCTTGCTTGTCCGAACCGGGGAAGGGCCCGGCCTCGCGTGGCGCGCCGAGGTCGACGAGTTGCCGAATTGCTCGGCTCGTGGCGCGACGCCCGAAGAGGCTGTCCGCCGCGTCTGGGCGGCCGCGGAGAGGGCTCTTGGGCCGCAGCGCGAGCAGGTTGAGGACGACGGGCAGCCGAAGGCTCCCCCGCGGCACAGCGGGAAGCTGCTCGTCCGCATGCCGGCGACTCTGCACGACGAGCTCGCGCAGGCTGCCGAGCGCGAGGGCGTGAGCCTCAATCAGCTGATAACAGGTGTCCTTGCTGGCGCGGTCGAGTGGCGGGCGAACGACGACCCTCAAGCCACCAGAGCGGTGTCGACGACGCCGCGCGCCGAGTTCAAGCTCTCCGGGCGCGTACTCCGAATTGCCCTCGCTGCGAACTTCGCAGTCGTTCTCTTCGCAGCCGCTGTCGCGATCACTCTTCTCCTGGTGGCGTGGCAGGGCGGCTAGTAGCCGCACTCGGCACACTACGATCAGGATGGGCCGGGTTGGAATCGAACCAACGACCTTGGGATTAAAAGTCCCCTGCTCTACCAACTGAGCTACCGGCCCTGGGTCGAGTGAGTGTAGAAGGAGCGCGTTCGCTCGTCTCTAGACTCCGAAGCGGGCCCCCATCGACTAGCGGCCTAGGTCACCACCCTTTCAAGGTGGCAGCACGGGTTCGAATCCCGTTGGGGGCATCTCCGCTGTCGAGGATCATGATCGGCGGGTCGCGGTCAGCGTCGTTCGGATCATCGCCGTCGCGAACTCGCTAGTGACGAGCGAGGCGCCGGCGACGACGACCTCCCCGCTGGGGCATGTCGTTCGAGTCTGCGACGTTGACAGGGTTCGTGCCTACGCCTCGCTCGATCCAGCGCACATACCTGCTGCTGCTCTTCGGCAACACCTTGGCAGCGTCGCTGATCTGGGGGATCAACACGATCTTCCTGCTCGACGCCGGCCTCTCGAACCTGGAGGCCTTCGCGGCCAACGCCTTCTTCACCGCCGGAATGGTGTTGTTCGAGGTGCCCACCGGGATCGTCGCCGACACAGCGGGGCGACGGCTGTCGTATCTGCTCGGAACGGTGACGTTGTCGGCCTCGACGTTGCTGTACGTGCTCCTGTGGCAGATCGAGGCGCCGTTCTGGCAGTGGGCCGTGGTCTCGGTCCTCATCGGTCTTGGCTTCACGTTCTTCTCGGGCGCCGTCGAGGCTTGGCTGGTCGACGCGCTCGCGGCGACCGGCTTCACGGGCTCTATCGAGTCCGTGTTCGCGCGCGGCCAGATCGCGTCCGGAACCGCGATGCTCGGCGGGTCGGTCGCAGGAGGGTTCATTGCCCAGCAGACCAGCCTGGCGGTGCCGTTCGTGCTTCGCGGGCTCGTGCTCCTCGTGATGTTCGTCGCCGCGCTCAGGCTCATGCGCGACGTCGGGTTCACGCCGGCGAAGGGCGACGGGGTGTCGAGCGAGGTCCGCAAGATCGCTTCTGCGTCGATCGAGTACGGCTGGCGCGTGCCTGCAGTCAAATGGCTGATGGTCGAGGCGCTGGCCATGGGCGGCGTGGGCATCTACGCCTTCTACGCACTGCAGCCCTATCTCCTGGAGCTCTACGGTGACCCGGACGCGTACCAGATCGCCGGGCTCGTGGCCGCGATCGTCGCGGGTGCCCAGATCCTCGGTGGACTCGCGGCGCCCCGGATCAGGGGGCGCTTCGGCCGTCGGACGTCCGCACTGATCGTGATCGCGGTGCTCAACGTGGCCACCCTCGGCCTGATCGGGCTCATCGAGAACTTCTGGGCGGTGATCGGACTGATCGCCGTTTGGGGGCTGCTCTTCGCAGCTGCGATGCCGATTCGTCAGGCGTACCTGAACGGGCTGATCCCGTCGCCCCAGCGTGCGACGATCCTCTCGTTCGACTCCCTCATGGGCTCCTCCGGCGGCGTCTGGACGCAGCCTGTACTCGGCCGCGCCGCGGATGTGTGGGGGTACGCGCCTTCCTATTTGCTCGGAGCTGGGATCTCAGCGCTCGCGGTGCCGTTTCTCGCCCTGTCCAGACGCGAGAACGCCCCCGCCGACAGCCTCGATCTGGCGGATTTGCAGGTCGCTTCGCAACAAGCGTGACCGTATCGACGCACCGCGTGCCGTCAGCGGCTACTGGCTACCGATCGCGAGGATGTTGCCGTCAGGATCCTTGAACCACGCTCCGGACATGCCTCCGAGTCGGGCGATTCCCTTCTCGTCGGTGTTGAACGGCTCTCCGTACTGCTCGAAGGTGACTCCCTTCGCGGTGAGCTCGTCCACGGTTCCGTCGACGTCGTCGACGACCCACCCTGCCACCGTCGCGCCCGACGTGCCTGCGTTGCCGGGCGAGGGATAGATGTGAATGGCTGTCCCGCCTCCACATGGGTACGTTCGCCCACCGTCGGGCTCAGCTGTGCCGCCCGAGAGCCCGAGCGTTCCCTCGTAAAATGCCGTTGCCCTGTCGATGTCCGACACGGCGATCGTCGGTTCGACCCGACTGTTACTGAGTGTCATCCTCGCTCCTCTTTTTCGACTATCCGAGATCGATCACCCCGTGCACCATATGCGGAGCGGCATCTCTGCAAACGGGGTTTGTGTGATCCTTTCCGTCGCCCGGGCGGTTAGCTCAGTTGGTAGAGCGCCTGCTTTACACGCAGGTGGCCGCAGGTTCGAGTCCTGCACCGCCCATCTAAAATGCACGGAGCTACGCGGTATCCCCACAACGTCGGGGCGTTCCTCAGTTTCGCGTGGGCGACTAAGTAGTATCCACCGCGGTGCCAACTGCGATGGCGCCGCGCTCCGTGAGCGTGTAGCGAGTCAACTGAGGCGACGTGTGCCCGTGTGCCTCCGTTTCCGGCTCAATCTCCTGCATTTCGACGAGACCCGCGCGCACGAGGCGAAGCATGTCGAACTCAGGAAAGCGCTCGCTGATCGCGTCCGACGTGCGCCCCTGGCGGCCGATGAACTCGAGTACGTCCTCGTCCTCTGTGAACATGCAAACAAGAGTAACGCCCACGTCCGCTTCGCCGCGCGATCGAGTGGCGAGCCCTCGGGGCTGCCGAGGACGCCGCACGCGAGTTGCCGAGCCTTCCGCTCGAGGACGCACTACTGCTTGTCCATCTACGCGGAACAGAGCTCGCCGAAGTTCGACCCCGCTGCGAGACGATCGCTACTTCGTTTGCGCACGCGGGCGAGACGCTCAGTTCGTGGCGGGCGGCGTGCGCACGCTGAGCCGGGCGAGCGTAGGTGTCGGTTCGGCCGCGCCTTGGCGATAACGTCCGCGGAGGTCACGGATCATCGCTACGCCGAGCTTGGTGGTTGGCTTCGCTTCCGCGATCTCGAGAGCAGCGTGTATGAGCCGATTCACGTCGCGGGCGCTCCACTGAAGTACGCCGTCCTGGTCCGATCTCGGTTGCGCAATTCGACCGAGCTCGGAGAGCAGGCTGTGACGCGGCCTTGGCCTGAGCAGCCATTCGAGCGGATACGCCTTTTCGGGGTACGCCTCGCAATAGAGCTCTATCGCCACGACGGCGAACCTGCGGTAGACGAGATCCTGTGCTCCGCGCGGCGTTCGGATCCGCCGTGCATAGGAGAACTCGGCAGCTTGGCGGAGCGCCGTCTCAGTGAAGACGCGCCTGCGACCGCGTGGTTTTCTGGAAGCGGCTTCTGAGGCCATCGCGATAATGAATCGGCGTCCGAAACGATCGCAATGAGAGAAAGCCGCTGAGAACCCCCGAATGGGGGTACCTCGTGGAGATTGCGCACGTGGCTGTGAGGCGTAGCGGGAGCCCGAGCTTGCGTTGCACTCGTGAAAGGGGAGTACGATGGGGGCTCCAGTAGGAGGTCGCACAGCGGTGAGGATCTGGGGCCTGTCGAAGCGAGGAGCGAGCTACCGACCCGCTCCCACACCTGACGTGCAGTGCAACCAGTGCAAGTACATGTTCCCTCGGCTCGCGTTGGGCGGGTGCAGGTTGGTTCGGGGAGCGATCCGAGGCTCCGCCACCTGCGATGAGTTCACTCCTCGCCGCCCGACCGGAAGCTGAGCTCCGGTAGTCGACCCCACGCGCTTCTTGCCAAAAAGAGGGGGCGCCCGATTGGCCGCCCCCTCCCTGCTCATTGCGGCCGCAGCTACTTGGGTTGTGCGCCGATCTGCTTGAGGAGAGTCAGCGAGTCGAAGTAGTGGCGGCTCTCCTTGATCTTGTCGCCCTCGAAGGTGTAGAAGAGGCCAGCGGGCGTCTCCTGGCGCTTGCCTGACGCCGGGATCGTTCCTTCCGCAGTCTCGAGCGGGCCGGTGTGGGTACCCGCCCAGGTGACCTCCAGGGCGACCGTGTTACCGCTGGCGACGGCACTTGTCGCGGCGCAGCGGTGATCACGACGGCGCGACCCGCGCTAGCCTTCGGTCGACGAGTCGAACCGCAGGAGGCTGAACCATGGACGCGAGCGTGAAAGACAGGATCATCGTCGAGTCGGAGCGTGCTGCTCAGTCGGGTCGGGCGGGCGTCATCGAGGAGGTTCTGGCCCAGGATCCGCCGCGCTTCCGCGTCCGCTGGGACGACGGGCGTACGAGCATCTTCGCTCCCTCGGCGGGTGTCGCGAGGATCGAGCCGCGCAAGAGAGAGCGCGTGAAGGCCTGACCGACGGAGAGGCCGCGCGGCGCTACCCCGAGTGCACCGCGCTGCGCGCTACTTCCCGCGCGACTTCTTCTTCTGCTTCTTCACCTTCACGCTGACCATCGGCGCCTTCGTGTCGGTTCCCATGGAAACGGGACTGGACGCACCTTGCTTTTTCGACTTCTTGGCCATACCGATCCTCCTCGATCGAGGGCGAGATTCCCACGTTACAGAACCGTGGGCGGATGGCCTGTCGTGTGCGCTGGTCGTGCCTCTCGCCAAAACGCTCGCGAGCTCGCAAAGAGGAGTAGGATGGTTGGACTGGCCTTGCGGCCAGAACACTGGCCGAAACCCCGATGGCCGTCAACGTGCGTCCAGCGCGCGAGACGATGGAGCCTCGGCAAACAGAGTTCAAGTGCAAGGCCAGTTTTCTTGTGAGAGGAACGGCGGCCTCTCGCACCAGCGTGTGCAGCAGCTTCTTCGTTCGTCCCAGAGCACGTCGTGAGAGTTGACGGCAGGCATCGCGAAGTCTACGCTTAACCGTACGGACAACTGTACGGTTAAGCGTAGGGATGATCGAACATGCCCAGAATCGTCACAGCTGAGGACCTGCGAGCGCGCCTCGGGCGCGAGCTCGATGCGCTTCGCGAGAGCCAAGATGCGCTCTACGTCTCCAAGCGCGGCCGATTGGCAGGAGTGCTCCTCGATGCTGATCGCTACGCCGATCTCCTCGAGCGCCTCGACTATCTCGAGGACAGCCTCGCCGCCCTGCAGGCTCGCGACGAACGCGATGCTGCGCTGCCGTGGGCAGAGGTGCGGGAGTAACTGGCTCGCCTCCAGCCGAGTACGACGTCCGTCTCCATCCGACGGCAGCCCGCGAATACCGACGGCTTCAAGGGCCGCTCCGTGAGCGAGTCCGGAGAGCGATCGACGCGCTGGGCTCCGACCCGCGTCCCGCGGGAACGGTCAAGCTCGCCGGCCGAGACGACTACCGCATCAGAGTCGGGGACTATCGGGTGGTCTACGCCGTGGACGATGCCGAGCGGCTCGTGATCGTCGCCCGCATTGCTCACCGGCGAGAGGTCTATCGCCGCTGAACCCACGGCGGTCGGATTACCGTTGCGTCGACCTGGCCGAGGAGCGGTTCTAGGCCGCGAGGCGTGACGTAGCCGAACCCCCGCTACGTACAGCACACTGAGACGAGATGCTCTGGAAATGTGCAGTGCTGACCACCGCGCTAGGGCTCGTGGCGCTGGGCGCGACGTCCGCCCACGCGGTCGCACCTGGCGGGCTCCGAGGTCTCGTAACCCGCTCTCCGATCATGCCCGTATGCATGGAGGGCGTTCCCTGCTCGGCCCCGGCCAAGAACACTCCGCTCGTCTTCTTCCGGACGGGGAGAAGCGTTAGGACAAGGACCGACAGTACGGGCCACTACCGCGTCGTCTTGACCCCGGGCTGGTGGCACGTCAGGACGACTCGCCCGCTTCAAATCGGCTCGGGGATCAGCCCGAGCAAAGTCCGCGTGCTCGGCGCGCGCTTCCGGGTCGTCAACCTCGACATCGATACCGGGATTCGCTAGGCGCGAGCGCGTTGGTTAAGGCGGCTGAGTGGGCGCCGGCGATGCGGCTGACATCCTCGCCAGGTGGCCACGGGCACGGCACGCGCACGCGCCGGAGCTCATCGTCGCGGAGTTGGCGAACGCCTTCGCGCTCTCCGTGCGCGCGGAACGTCGTTCGCTCGATGATGCGCAGCCGCTGTTCGGGCTCTTCGCGAGGAGTCCCATCGAGCTTCATCCGACGAAACCCATGGCGCCGCATGCGATCGATGTCGCTGGCGAAAGCGAGCTGTCGGCCTACGACGCCTTCTGCGCCGTCCTGGCGGTTGCGCTCGCCGTGCCGCTGATGACCGCCGACCGTAGGCTTGCGGCTGCGGTTTCAGGTTCGGTGCTGGTCGCGTAAGCCCGATTCACTGGCGCCGGGGCCTTACGACGGCGCCCGAACGAGGCGGGCCTTCGACGTTGCCTGCGCAGCCCCGCTGGCGTTACCGGCCCAGACCCGGCACGCGACGAGTTTTCCGCGGTCGGCTGTGCCGAGGCGCCGAGAGCTGCCGAGCACGCGGGCGAGCACCTTCCCGTTGCGGAGCCAGCGGTAGGAGAAGACGATCGGCCGAGTCCCGCTCCACGAGCCTTGCCGGCACGTGAGAAGGCGTCCTACGGTCGCCGTGCCTCGGAGCACCGGCAGGCGCACGTTCTGCGGCGCCTTCGGGGGGTTCACGGTCTGGCACGCGGATCCGCATGCGGCAAGGACGTATGGGCGGAGCAGCGTGGCCAGACCGAGCGCTCCGGCTGCGTTGAGGTGAAGGTTGTCGTCGCCGAACCAGTCCTTCCCGCGGCTTGCACCCTCCCAGTCCGCGACCTGAACCTGGGGCCAGCGGCGCGCTTGTGTGCGGATGACCTCGTTGATCTGGCGGTAGCCGTCGGTTTCCTCGCGCATCGTGACCCAGATGACGTGTCCCACCCCACGGTCGACGAGGGCGTTTGCGACCTGAGCCATGTCCGTCTCGTAGTTGTTCGGGGGATCGTTGTAGCCCACCGAGACGATCACGATGTTGCCGAGCTGGGAAAGCGACGAAGCCTGCACCATGTTCAACACGGAAGGGGGACGCTCGCCCATATAGGGACAGCCGATCGGCACGAGCTTTCGACAAGAAGCCAGCTCGAGCTGAAGTTCGATCCCTTCCCCGAGAAACGAGCGCGCCTCGGGGACGTACGCGAGCGACTCTGCCACGGAGTCGCCGAACATTGTTACCCGCGGGCCTGAAAGCACCTTGCCGCTTTCGGCGACGACAGCTGAGGGCGAGAGCGCTGCCAGGCCGAACAGCAGGCCAGCGAGAGCAAGAGCCCACCTCATCGGCGATTACGGTAGCGAGGGGTCGCCGTCGCCCGCTCCGCCGGAGCTGGTTACCGGCCGGGCGGCGGCACGACGTAGACGGCCACGCCGAGCCCGGGGAGCCACCAGTCCGGGAAGTAGCCGATTCCGCGGGCGCCGCCGGCGATGGCGAGCCAGGTCTCGGCGCGGACGACTCCAGGTGTTGGTTCGGATCTTCGTTCTCGCGGCAGTGCTCCATCGGGCCCGCCTCGATCCATTGGAACGTGGGCTTGCCGCCCGTGAGCGCGACGATCTCGAGCCGATCGAGGCGAACTTTTGCGCGCGCAACGGCGCCGGCGAGCTGGCCCTCGTACCTCTCGGAGCAACCTCTAGCTGGTAGCGTCGCGGCCGTGTCCGGGGCGATCATGACGACCAGCGAGGGGCGGATCGAGCTCGAGCTCTTCGACGACGACGCCCCGAAGACCGTGGAGAACTTCACGAAGCTCGCCGCCGACGGCTACTACGACGGCCTCGTCTTCCACCGAGTCATCCCGGACTTCATGATCCAGGGCGGCTGCCCGCGCGGTGACGGAACCGGCGGACCCGGGTACTCGTTCGAGGACGAGTTCAACGACCATCCCGTCGCCCGTGGCTACCTCGCGATGGCCAACTCGGGGCCGAACACGAACGGCTCGCAGTTCTTCATCGTCACCGCTGACGAGGCCTCGTGGCTCAACGGCAAGCACACCGTCTTCGGCCGGATCACCTCCGGGCAGGACGTCGCGGACAAGATCTCGCTCGTGGATCGAGACTCCCGTGATCGTCCGCTCGAGCCCGTCGTCCTCGAGTCCGTCCAGCTCACGTAAGCGTCTAGGCTCCGATCGTGGAGCTCGAGGGCAAGACGGCGATCGTCACCGGCGCGTCGAGCGGCATCGGCGCCGCCACCGCGCGCAAGCTTCGTGACGCGGGCGTGCGCGTCGCGGGAGGCGCGCGTCGCGTCGAGCGCATCGAAGCGGATCTGGCGCTTCCGCTCGACGTCACCGACGAGGAGAGCTGCGCCGCGTTCGTCATGCGGGCTGCGACAGAGCTCGGCGGGATCGACATCCTCTTCAACAACGCCGGCCTGGCGCTGGGTCGATACCCGTTCTGGGAGTCGACTCCGGAGGACGAGGCCACCGTCCTCCACACGAACGTCGACGGGGTGCTGCGCATGACCCGGTTCTGCCTCCCGCACATCCGGGACGGAGGCCACATCGTGTTCATGGGCTCGATCGCGGGGCGTCAGGCGTACCAGAATGCCGCGTCGTACGTGGCTGCGAAGTTCGGGCTGCGTGGGTTCGTGTACGCGTTGCGCGAGGATCTTCTCGGACGCCCGATCCGGATTACGACGGTCGACGCAGGCCTCGTCGAGACAGAGTTCTCGCTTGTGCGCTACCGAGGTGACGAAGACGCGGCAAACGCCGTCTACGCGGGTGTCGACCCCGTCACACCCGAGGAGATCGCAGACTGCGTGCTCTTCGCGCTCACCCGCCCGCTCCACGTCAACGTCGACGAGATCGTGATCAAGGCGCTTGCCCAGTCCAGCGGGGCGAGAGTCGTGCGCCGCGAGGAGTAGCGCTCCGTTCGATGCTCACGATCCTCGAGGGATCGACGTTTTGCATCTGCGACGACCGTGGCGACATCGCCGCGGATACGAGCGGATTCTTCGCGCACGACACGCGCTTCCTGTCGCGTCTCGTCCTGACGGTCGGAGGAACCAACCCGCTCCTGCTCTCTTCGGGCCGGGTCGAGCACTTCAAGGCTGCTTTCTATCTCCGGAACGGGACCGCGAACGGGCTCCCGCGCGACGCGTTGTCGATCGCCCGCGAGCGGTTCGTCGGGACGGGGATGCAGGAGCGGATCAGCGTGCGGAACGAGAGCATGGAGCGCCTCGAGGTCGAGCTCGCAATCGATGTGGCGGCGGACTTCGCAGACATCATCTCGGTGAAGCTGCACGACTTCGCGCTCGGAGATCCCGAGAACGCTCAGCCCCTTCCGCCGGCTGCGCCGGCGAGATACGACTCGGAGCGGCGGCAGCTGTCGATCGTCGATCCGGCGGGGGATCTCAGCACGCACATCGTCTTCTCGAAGCCAGGCCGTCTCGATGGCCCGGCGCTGGCGTTCGACCTCGACCTCGATCCGCACGAGCAGTGGGACGTGCAGGTCGACGTACTGCCCTCGCTCGACACGGAGTACCAGAGCGAGCTCGGCGAGCTTCTCGACGAGCAGCGTGAGACGCTGGGGGACGTCGTCGCCGCTTGGACGCTGCGCGTGCCGAGGGTGCGCGGTGGGTGGGAGAGCCTGCGGCGCGCATTCGACAAGTCGATCGCCGACCTTGCGGCCTTGCGGATGCGGACCGGCGAGCATCGCCGGCCGTTGTTCGCTGCCGGGATGCCCTGGTTCATGACCGTGTTCGGTCGGGACACCGAGATCACGTCGCTGCAGACGCTCATGCTCGGCCCCGAGATCGCCGTCGGCGCGCTCGAGGCACTCACCGAGCTCCAGGCGCAGGAAGAGGATCCTGCGATCGACGCCGAGCCCGGGAAGATCGTGCACGAGGTGCGCCGTGGTCGCGCCGCGGAGACCTGGTTCCCGCGCTACTACGGCTCGATCGACGCGACACCGCTCTTCCTCGTACTCCTGGCGGAGACGTGGCGCTGGACCGACGACACCGCGCTTGTCAGGCGCATGTACGAGCCCGCGCGTCTCGCGCTCGAGTGGATCGATCGCTACGGCGATCGCGACGGGGATGGTTTCGTCGAGTACTCGAGCCGTGCAGACCACGGCCTGGTCAACCAGTCGTGGAAGGACTCGGGTGACTCGCAGCGCCACCACGACGGGCGCTTCGCCGAGCCTCCGATCGCTCCGGTCGAAGTCCAGGGCTACGTGTACGACGCGAAGCGTGGACTCGCCGAGATCGCGCGGGAGGTCTGGCGCGACCCGGAGCTCGCGGAGCGTCTCGATCGCGAAGCGGACGAGCTTCGCGCGCGCTTCGACAAGGCCTTCTGGGTCGAGTGAGCGAGGCGGCTTCTACGCCCTGGCGCTCGACGGCGAGAAGCGACAGGTCGACTCGCGCTGCTCGAACATGGGCCACCTGCTCTGGAGCGGGATCACACTGCCCGAGCGAGTCCGACCCACGGTCGACCAGCTCCTCTCCGAAGACCTCTGGTCGGGCTGGGGGATACGCACGATGTCCAGCGACGAGGCGGCCTACAACCCGATCAGCTACCACAACGGCACGGTTTGGCCCCACGACTCGGCTCTCGCCGTGTGGGGACTCGCGCGCCATGGATACGTCGAGGAGGCCCGTCGAGTGTCGCGCGCGCTGATCGAAGCTGCGGGTCATTTCGACTGGTCGCTCCCCGAGGTTTTCGCGGGCTACGCTCGCGACGAGACGCCCTTCCCGATCGCCTATCCGACGGCAGCGCGTCCACAGGCGTGGGCGGCCGGCACGCCCATCCTCCTCGTTCGCGTCCTGCTCGGGATCGAGCCCGACCGGGTGCGCCAGCGGCTCGTGACCACTGTCACCGACGAGCTCCCGAGCTGGCTCGAGGGCCTTCGGATCGAGGGAGTCCGCGCGTACGGGCGTGTGTGGACGGTTTCAGTCGAGCGCGGCCGTGTAACGATTGCCGAAGGTGTCTAGTAGATGAGAGATCGGGCTTCTCTGCCCGGTGTGGTTCCCGGTCCCGCCGGAGGCGTACGGGGGGACGGAACGCGTTGTCGCGCTGCTTGCAGACGGGCTCGTCGATGCGGGGCACGACGTGACGCTGTTTGCGTCCGGCGACTCGCAGACCCGCGCTCGGCTCGAATCCGTCTTCCACACCGCGCCGAGCGAGTGGATCGGGCACACGTACTGGGAGATGCAGCACGCTGTCCACGCGTTTCGCAAGGCGGACGAGTTCGACATCGTCCACGACCACACCGGGATGCTCGGCCTCGCGTTCGGCGGCCTCATCGACGTCCCGTTCTGCCACACGGTTCACGGCCCGCTCGACGGACAGCCCGGGCGCATGTACGAACAGGTGGTCGAGCTTGCTCCGAGCGCGAAGCTGATCTCGATCTCGATGAACCAGCGGAAGCCGAAGCCCGAGCTTCCGTGGGTCGCGAACTGCCCGAATGCGCTCGATCTCTCGATGTATCCCTTCCGGCGCAAGTCGGGCGGCGACTACCTCGTGTTCCTCGGGCGCATGAGCCCGGACAAGGGAGCGCACAGAGCACTCGCGGTTGCGCTCGAGACGGGGCTGCCGCTGAAGATCGCCGCGAAGTGCCGCGAGCCGCTCGAGATCCGCTACTTCGACGAGTTCATCCGCCCCCACCTCGGCGGTGGGATCGAGTACGTGGGCGAGGTCGGGCATGCGGACAAGGTCGAGCTGCTGATGGGTGCCCGAGCGCTCATCTCCCCGATCGACTGGGAGGAGCCCTTCGGCCTGATGATGATCGAGGCGATGGCCTGCGGCACTCCGGTGATCTCGACGCGGCGAGGCGCCGTCCCCGAGATCGTCGACCACGGGCGAACGGGCGTCATCGTCGACAACTACCGCGACATGGAGGATCCGGCAGCGCTCGAGCTCGCCGACTCGCTCGATCCCGCCGTCATCCGACGCGAGGTCGAGGAGCGCTTCTCGCCGGAGCACATGGTGGCGAACTACGTCGCTGCCTACGAGGCGACGATCGAAGCCACGCGCGGCGCGTGAGGCTCAGGTCTCGGTACGACCGCGAGATCCTGCGGCTCGCGCTTCCTGCGCTGGGCGCGCTCGCGGCCGAGCCGCTCTACCTCCTCGTCGACACCGCGATCGTCGGCCACCTCGGACGACCGCAGCTCGCCGCACTCGGCATCGCGTTCACGCTGCTCGGCGGGCTCTTCGCCATCTTCAACTTCCTCCAGTACGGGACGACGGCCCAGGTCGCGCGCGCGGGCGGAGCGGGGGAGGAGGAGACGGCGCGCCGCCTCGGAGCGCAGGCGGTCTGGCTTTCGCTCGCGTTCGGCATCACCGTCTCCGTGCTCCTCGCGGTGCTTGCAGAACCGCTCGTCTCGCTGATGGGCGGCGAGGGCGAGACGGCCGATGAGGCCGTCACGTACCTTCGCATCGCAGCAGTCGGCTTCCCGGCGGCGTTCCTCGCACTGGGCGGCCAGGGTTACCTGCGCGGGGTCGCTGATCTTCGAACGCCGCTCGTCATCCTGATCGCGGGAAACGTCGCGAACGTCGTGCTCGAGGTGCTCTTCGTCTACGGGTTCGGCTGGGGGATCGAGGGGTCGGCGTGGGGGACGGCGATCGCGCAGCTGGGGATGGGCGCAGCGTTCATCGTCGTCATCCTCCGCCGGCTGCAGCCGGGAGAGGCGCGCGTGCGCCTTGCCCTCGCGCGGCGCGTGCTCACGCTGGGGAAGTGGATCTTCATCCGCACGACCGCGCTCATGGGCTCCTTCGTTCTCGCCGGGGCGGTCGCGACGCGCTTCGGCGATGCATCGATCGCGCGCGCATCAGGTCGCATTCCAGCTCTGGATATTCCTTGCGCTCGTCCTCGACTCGGTTGCGATCGCGGGGCAGATCATCGTCGGGCGGGAGCTGGGAGCCGGACGACGAGACGAGGCCTACGGAGCCGGCGAGCGGATGATCTGGCTCTCGGTCGCGTTGGGGGGCGTCTTCGCTGCGCTGATGCTCGTGCTCACGAACGTGCTGCCGCGCGCCTTCACGGGGGACTCAGCCGTTCTCGAGGAGACGGCGCTCCTCTGGCCCCTGTTCGCGCTCATGCAGCCGCTGAACGGGGCGGTCTTCGCACTCGACGGAATCCTCATCGGCGCGGGCGACGGCCCGTTCCTCGCGGGCTCGATGGTCGCGGCGTTCCTCGCCTGCGCTGCCCTACTCGCTGCGTCGCTCGCGGAGGACTGGGGGATACGCGGGGTCTGGGCGGCGCTCGTCGTCCTCATCCTCGTGCGGCTGACGCTGATGACGGCGCGCTTCCGCCGAGGCCGCTGGCTCGTCACCGGCTGGGCGGCCTAAGCGTTGAATCGGTAGCCCATCCCGGCCTCGGTGATGAAGTAGCGGGGGCGAGCGGGATCGGGCTCGAGCTTCTTGCGGATCTGAGCCAGGTATACGCGCAGGTAGTTCGTCTCCTTCTCGTACTGCGGTCCCCACACCGACTGGAGAAGCTGGCGCTGCGTGACGAGCTTGCCCGGGTTACGGACGAGCATCTCCACGATGTGCCACTCGGTGGGCGTCAGCCGAACCTCGCCCGACGCGCGGGTCACGCGCTTTGCGGCCAGGTCGACGGCGAAGTGCCCGGTTTCCACGACTGCCTCCTCCTCGCCGGGCGCCGCCCGCCGGAGTGCGGCTCTCATGCCGCGCGAGGAGCTCGTCCATGCCGAACGGCTTCGTCACGAAGTCGTCGGCGCCGGCGTCGAGGGCCGCCACCTTTGCCGACTCGGTCTCCCGAACCGAGAGGACGATGATCGGCACCGAGGTCCAGCCGCGCAGGCCCTCGATGACCTCGACGCCGTCGATCCCCGGCAGGCCGAGGTCGAGAATGACGAGATCAGGGTGCTTGCGGGCGGCCAGCGTGAGGGCGGCTTCGCCGGTTGGCGCGAGCTCGACGTCGTAGCCACGAGCCTTGAGGTTCGTGCCGAGCGCACGGAGGAGCTGTGGCTCGTCGTCGACGACGAGGATGCGGCTCATGCCGCGGCTCGCAGGCGGACGACGACGGTGAGGCCGCCCCCGGGCGTGTCCTCGATCTCGATCTCGCCGCCCATGGCTTCGACGAAACCCTTTGCCACGGCGAGCCCGAGGCCCACCCCCTCGCCCTGGGCGGAGTCCCCGAGTCGTTGGAACGGGACGAACAGGCGCAGGCGATCTTCGGGTTTCACTCCCGGCCCGCGGTCCGCGACGCGCACGTCCACGATGCCGTCGACGGCGCCGGCGGTCACGCGGGCGGACGTGCCCTGAGGCGAGAACCGAATAGCGTTGTGGATGACGTTGGCGAGCGCGCGCTCGAGCAGGCCGGGATCGGCGAGCACACGCGGGAGGGATTCCGAGACATCGAGCTCGACCAAGCCGTCGGCGACGCCCAGGCTGTGCAGTGCTGCGGGCAGGATCTCCTCGAGTCCTACCGGCTTCGTGCTGATCTCGAGCGCGCCTGCCTGTAGGCGGCTCATGTCGAGGAGATTGCCGACGAGCGCGTTCAGGCGATCCGCCTCCTCGTCGATCGTCTGCAGAAACTCGCGTTTGGCTTCGGGCGTCCAGGCCACATCGTCCTGGAGCAGGCTCGTGACGGACGCCTTGACAGCAGAGATCGGCGTGCGCAGATCATGGGAAACCGCGGAGAGCAGCGCGGCACGGAGCTCGTTGGCGGCGGCGAGGGTCTCGGCCGTCCCCGCTTCGGCCTCGAGCTCCCCCAGCTCGACGGAAGCCGCGAGCTCCTTGGCGAACGCGTCGAGCACGCGTTGATCCTCGCTGCGGATCGGCGGGCCGGAAAGCGCGAGCACGTGCTCGTCGTCGAGCTCGACGGTCCACGAGCTCGCCTCGGGGCTGTCGGGCACCCGTTCTCCGCTTGCCGCCTCGATCAGCCAGCCGCTCTCCGACCGGTGGAGAACGGCAGCGCCGTCGAGCCCGAGCACCCGCTGGAGGCTCTCGAGAACGGCCGACGCCGGAGACGAGCCGGCGAGGCGGAGGAGGGCCTCCCCTTCGGCGCGCGCCCGGCGGCCCTCCGCTGCCCTTCGCGCAGCAAGCGCCACGAAACCGCTGACGATGACGGCGACGGCGAGGAAGACCGCGACCGCGAGGATGTTCTCGCCCTCGGCGATCGTGAACGTGTACAGCGGCGGCACGAAGTACCAGTTGACGAGAAGGGATCCGCCGATTGCCGCGGTGAGCGCCGGCCAGAGCCCGCCCACGGCCGAAACCGCGACGACGAGGAGCAGGAAGAGAAGCATCACGGTCGGCAGTCCGAGCTCGTCTCGCAGGAGCGCGAGGGTCCACGTCAAGAGCGGAAGCGCCGCTGCGGCGAGCACGAAGCCGAGCACGACTCGCCTTCGGGGAAGCGTGGTCGGTCGCCGTGTGCGAGGAACGACGAATACTTCCTCGGAGCGTCCTCCCGGGTGGCTCACGACGTGGACGTCGATGCCCACGCCCGACTCGCGGATCACTCGTCCGATCACCGAGCCGCGCGTGATCCGCTGCCAGCGAGAACGGCGGCTCGCGCCCATCACGATCTGCGTCACGTTCAGCGAACGCGCGGCTTCCAGGAGCGCGGCCCCGACGTCGGCCCCGACGACCTCGTGGTAGGTGCCGTCGAGCTCCTCCAGGAGCTCGTGCTGCCGCTCGAGCAGGGCCGCGGAGGGAGCCGCGAGGCCGTCCTGCGGGATGACATGGACACCGACGAGGTCCCCTTTCGAGCGCTGCGCGATGCGAGCCGCGCGGCGGATGAGGCGCTCGCCGTCGGCCGACCCCGTCAGGGCGACCAGCACGCGCTCCCGTGTCTCCCAGGGCTCCTTGATCCCCTGCCGTTCGCGGTAGTCCGCGAGCGCCTCGTCGACGCGGTCTCCGAGCCAGGCGAGGGCCAGCTCGCGAAGGGCCGTCAGGTTTCCCGGGCGGAAGTAGTTGGCGAGCGCAGTGTCGATGCGCTCGGCCGGATAGACGTCGCCGCGAGCGAGGCGGTTCCGCAGCGCGAGCGGCGTGAGGTCGACGAGCTGGATCTCGTCCGCCCGACGAACGGCCGCGTCCGGAATCGTCTCACGCTGCTTGACGCCGGTGATCTGCTCGACGACATCGTTGAGCGACTCGAGGTGCTGGACGTTCATCGTCGAGATCACGCTGATGCCGGCCTCGAGCAGCTCCTCGACGTCCTCCCAGCGCTTCTCGTTCCGCGACCCAGGGACGTTCGTGTGAGCGAGCTCGTCGACCAGAGCGATCTGGGGCTTGCGGGCGAGAACCGCGTCGACGTCCATCTCCTCGAAGGTGCCGTCGCGGTAGTCGAGCTTCCTTCTCGGCACGACTTCCAGGTCCCCGACCTGTGCTGCCGTCTTCTGGCGGCCGTGCGTTTCGACGAACGCGACCACGACGTCCTCGCCGTAGTCGCGCCGACGCAGACCCTCGTTCAGCATCGCGAAGGTCTTGCCGACTCCCGCTGCGGCCCCGAGGTAGATGCGGAGCGTTCCTCGCGCCATGCCTACAGCCTGACGCTAGGAGCGCAGTGCGTCGAGTGCCAGATTCAGCTCGAGGACGTTCACGCCCGGCTCGCCGAGGAAGCCGAGCGAGCGGCCGTCGGTGTGATCGTCGACGAGGGCGAGTACCTCGTCGGCCGGGATCCCGCGGGCGCTGGCGATCCGCGCGGCCTGGAGGCGCGCGTTTTCCGGCGAGATGTGCGGGTCGAGGCCGGACCCCGACGACGTAACCGCGTCCACTGGCACCGCGGCGTCGGCGGCGAGCCCGT
This sequence comes from uncultured Thermoleophilia bacterium, assembly GCA_963827525.1. Taxonomy (GTDB): domain Bacteria; phylum Actinomycetota; class Thermoleophilia; order Gaiellales; family Gaiellaceae; genus GMQP-bins7. The sequence goes on along the minus strand of CAWHBH010000009.1, from coordinate 36,374 downwards.
TCAGCTCGCGGTAGGCAGCGACGCGCTCCTCGACGGCGGTCAGGAGGTCCTCGTTCGTCGGGCCGAGGTTGGACGCGGAGCTCGAGGCTCCGTCGTAGCCGTCACCCGCGGCCGAGGGCCGAGGATGGAAGTAGCGCTCGCCGGAGAAGCCCTGGCCGAGCAGCCGCGAGCCGACGACGGTGCCGTCGCGCTCGAGGAGCGATCCGTCCGAGCGGTTGGGGAATGCCACCTGCGCGATGCCGGTCACCGCAAGCGGATAGAGAACCCCGGTGAGCACCGTCAGGACGAGGAAGACGAGAAGCGCAGGGACGAGCTGGCGACGCATCAGTTGACCCCGAGCCCGCTGACGACGACGTCGATGAGCTTGATCCCGATGAAGGGCAGCAGTAGTCCCGCCGAGGCCATAGATGAGGAGATTCCGGCGCAGGACGGCCGCGGCGGAGCGAGCACGGAAGCGCACCCCACGCAGCGCGAGCGGAATGAGCGCCACGATGATCAGGGCGTTGAAGATGACCGCGGAGAGAATCGCCGAGCGCGGACTCTGAAGGTCCATCACGTTCAACTGGTCGAGCACCGGAAGCGACCCGGCGAACATCGCGGGGATGATCGCGAAGTACTTGGCGACGTCGTTCGCGACCGAGAACGTCGTCAGCGATCCGCGAGTGATCAGGAGCTGCTTGCCGATCTCCACGATCTCGATCAGCTTCGTCGGATTCGAGTCGAGGTCGACCATGTTCCCGGCCTCGCGCGCCGCCTGCGTGCCCGTGTTCATGGCGACACCGACGTCCGCCTGGGCGAGCGCCGGCGCGTCGTTCGTTCCGTCACCCGTCATCGCGACGAGGTTCCCGCCCGCCTGCTCGCGGCGGATCAGCGCCATCTTCTCCTCGGGTGTCGCCTCCGCGAGAAAGTCGTCCACGCCTGCCTCGTCGGCAATCGCCTTGGCCGTGAGCGGGTTGTCGCCGGTGATCATCACCGTGCGGATACCCATCGCCCGGAGCTCCGCGAACCGCTCACGCAGCCCCTCCTTGACCACGTCCTTCAGGTGGACGACGCCCAGGGCACGATCGCCGTCCGCGACGACGAGCGGAGTTCCGCCGGAGGAAGCGATGCCCTCCACGATCCCGTCGAGCTCCGTGGGAACGACGCCGCCTTGGGCTCCGATCCAGTCGCGGATGGAGTCGGCGGCGCCCTTGCGGATCAGCCGCCCGTCGAGGTCGATCCCGCTCATCCGCGTCTGGGCGGTGAACGGAACGAGCATGCCCGCGCCGACCTCACGCTCGCGAAGCCCGTGCTGCTCCTTGGCGAGGACGACGATCGAGCGGCCCTCCGGCGTCTCGTCGGCGAGGCTCGCGAGCTGCGCCGCGTCCGCGAGCTCGTAGTCGGTCACGCCCGACAGTGGGATGAACTCCGTCGCCTGGCGGTTGCCGAGCGTGATCGTCCCCGTCTTGTCGAGGAGGAGCGTCGAGCAGTCGCCGGCTGCCTCGACGGCTCGGCCGGAGAGCGCGAGGACGTTGCGGCGGACGAGACGGTCCATGCCGGCGATGCCGATCGCCGAGAGCAGGCCGCCGATGGTCGTCGGGAATGAGGCACACGAGCAGCGCGACCAGGACGATCACGCTCTGCTCGGCGTTCGAGTAGACGGCGAACGGCTGCAGCGTGACGACCGAGAGCAGGAAGACGATCGTGAGCCCGGCGAGCAGGATGTTGAGCGCGACCTCGTTCGGCGTCTTCTGGCGTTCCGCGCCCTCGACGAGCGCGATCATCCGGTCGAGGAAGCTCTCGCCGGGTACGGCGGTGACACGCACCACGATCTGGTCGGAGAGACGCGCGTGCCGCCTGTCACGGCGAGCGGTCGCCGCCGGACTCGCGGATCACGGGTGCCGACTCGCCGGTGATCGCAGACTCGTCGACGCTGGCGATGCCCTCGATCACCTCGCCGTCGGCGGGGATCACCTCACCGGCGGAGACGACGACCTCGTCGCCGAGACGGAGCTCGACGCTTGGCGACGTTCTCCAGCGTCCCGTCGGGCAGACGGCGATGCGCGACCGTTGTCGCGCGAGTCTTGCGCAGCTCGTCGGCCTGCGCCTTGCCACGGCCTTCTGCTACCGCCTCCGCGAAGTTGGCGAACAGCACCGTGAACCACAGCCAGGCTGCGACGAGACCGGCGAACACGTTTTCCTGGCCCGACGAATCGGCGAAGTTCTTGACGAAGAGGACGGTGACGAGGACGCTGCCGAGCTCGACCACGAACATCACCGGGTTGCGAGCCATCCGCCGCGGGTCGAGCTTGAGCACGCTCTCGCCCGCCGCTCGCCTGAGGATGGCGGGATCGAGGAGCGATCGGGGTTGCCTGGCCACGGTCAGATGCCCAGCTGCTCGAGGATTGGGCCGAGGGCGAGGACGGGGAAGTACGTGAGCCCGACCATGATCAGGATCACGCCGACGAGCAGGCCGGCAAAGAGGGGCGTTCCGGTCGGGAAGGTTCCGGCGGTCATCGGCACCGGCTGCTTGCGCGCGAGCGAGCCGGCGATCGCGAGCACGAGCACGATCGGGAGAAAGCGGCCGGCGAGCATCGCCAGACCGAGGGTCGTGTTGTACCAGTCCGTGTTCCCGGTCAGGCCCCCGAACGCGGAGCCGTTGTTGTTCGCCGCCGACGTGAACGCGTAGACGACCTCGGAGAGACCGTGCGGCCCGGGGTTCAAGATCGACGACTTCGGGTTCGCGAGGACGACGGAGACGGACGCGAGGGCGAGAATCAGGCTCGGGACGATCAGGAGGTAGAGGACGACGAGCTTCATCTCCGTCGCCTGGATCTTCTTGCCGAGGTACTCGGGCGTCCTTCCGACCATGAGCCCTGCGATGAAGACGGCGAGCAGCGCGAAGATCAGGATCCCGTACAGGCCCGCGCCCACCCCGCCGGGGCTCACCTCGCCGAGCATCATGTTCACGAGCGGGACTGCGCCGCCGAGGGCGTGAAGCTGTCGTGGGCGGCGTTGACCGCGCCGGTCGACGTTCCCGTCGTGGACGCGGCGAAGAGGCCCGACGCAGCAGGGCCGAAGCGGACCTCCTTCCCCTCGTAGTTGCCGGCTCGGTCGTGCCGCGCTCCTCGACGAGCGGGTTGCCCGCGACCTCGTAGCCCATCGCAATGCCCGCCGACGCGATCCAGAGCACGAACATCGCCGCGAACAGAGCCCAACCCTGGCGTTGATCCCGGACCAGGCGCCCGAACGCGTACGTCAGCGCGAAGGGAATCGCGAGGAGCGCCCACATCTCGAGGAGGTTCGTGAAGCCGGTCGGGTTCTCGAACGGGTGCGCCGAGTTCGCGTTGTAGGGGCCGCCACCGTTCGTGCCGAGCTCCTTGATCGCCTCCTGGCTCGCGATCGGCCCGCCGGGGATCGATTGCGTCGCGCCCTCGACCGTCGCGGCTCGGTGAATCCGCCGAGGTTCTGGACGACGCCCTGGCTCGCGAGCACGAGCGCGACGAAGATCGCGAGCGGGAGTAGGACACGAGTCGTCGTGCGCGTGAGGTCGACCCAGAAGTTGCCGATCGTCTCCGAGCGGCGCCGGGTGAGTCCCCGGATGAGCGCGACCGCGACGGCGATCCCGACGGCCGCCGAGACGAAGTTCTGCACGGCGAGTCCCGACATCTGGGTCAGGTTGCTCATCGTCGACTCGCCGCCGTAGTTCTGCCAGTTCGTGTTGGTCACGAAGCTCGCGGCGGTATTGAAGGCGAGCGCCGGTGGGACGCCTACGACATCGGTCGGATTCAGAAACAGGGCGCCCTGGAGGCGCTGCAGGAGGAAGAGGCCGAGGACCGAGACGCCGCTGAACGCGAGCACCGAGAGCGCGTAGATCGTCCACGGCTGCTCGCGGGAAGGGTCGACGCCGACCAGGCGGTAGACAACACGCTCTACGGGGAGGAACACCCGGTCGCCAAGGGCCGGTCCGCCATCGAGCACGCGCGCGAGATACGGGCCGAGCAGCCGCGTCGTGACGAGGACGGCCCCGACGAGGGCGAGGAGCTGGAGCCAGTTGGCGCCGCTCACAGATGGCGGTCGCGGAGAAGGAGGGCGAGTGTCGTCAGCCCGAGTGCGAGCCCGACGACGAACACGGCGACCATGACGATCTCGAGCACGATCGTCATCCGAGCTTCTCCGGCGCGAGGAGCGCGTACACGAGGTACGCGAGCACGGCCACCGCGAGCACGAGTGCTACGGCATTCTCGAGGCTCATCGAACGCGCTCCTCGTCCTCCGTGCGGCCGATGATGCGCTCGCAGCCGGCGACGAACATGGTCGCGATCGCGAAGAACGCGACGACGACGGCGATGAAGAGGAGATCGCGCATCGCTGCATTCTTAGCGCGCCGATTGCCGCTCGCCTCTCGTCCTGATGGAAGCCCTACGTTGGTCGTGCGAGTCTTGACGACTCCCTAACGCCTAAGTGCTCCCCGCCGCAAATACGCCCGCACGCCGCGCCCCTCGCGAACGCTTCGCATCCCGTCGTCCTCAGTCGGGCCAATATTCCTGAATATTGGCCTCCCTGCGTCCTAGGCCTGCTCGGTTCTCGCCGGCGAATCACGACCGTATTTGCGGCGAGAAGCACTAAGCTCGTCCGCGTGAACGTCCTCGGCGGCGAGCTCGAGCCCTGTTGCTTCGATCCGGTGACGGGCTTCTACCGCGACGGGTACTGCCACACCGAGGGCGCGGACGTCGGCTTCCACGTCGTGTGCACCGTCATGACCGAGGAGTTCCTGGAGTTCTCGGTGTCTCGCGGGAACGACCTCGTCACGCCCCAGCCGCAGTGGATGTTCCCCGGATTGCAGCCGGGCGATCGCTGGTGCGTCGTTGCGGCTCGCTGGCAGGAGGCGCTCGAAGCGGGCATGGCCGCCCCGGTCGTGCTCGAGGCGACGCATGCCTCCGCGCTCGAGTTCGTCTCGATGGCCGATCTCGAAGCGCACGCGGTTCGGGACTAGTCCGCCGCTAGGACGCGGTGGTGGCGGCCTCGCGGCGCTTCCGCCAGTAGCGCTCGATCCCCCTGTAGTGATGCCAGTACGGGGCGGCGCGGTCGTAGTCGTCCGCGAGCTCCGGGTCCGTCTGCGAGACGTCGTGGCGGGCGGCTGCCACGAACGTCGGCTCGTCCATCCCGTTGTCGACCCACTGGGTCCACCGGCTGAGGGTCTCACGCAACGCGGCCAGGTGCGGCTCGACGTCGTCGTAGGCCCCGAAGTGGATGAGCGCGAGGCGGTCAGGTCCGCGACGCTCGATCTCGAAGATCGAGTGCTCCCATTCCTCGAGGTCGAACTCCGGAGGAGGGCATGGCGGCATCACGAATCCACCGCGTCCGACGCGCACGCCCGCGGCATCGCCTGCGTACAGCGTGCCCTGAGCATCCAGGTAGGAGACGTGGTGCGAGGCATGCCCGGGTGTCGGGAAGCACTCGAGCCCGACGACCTCGTCGCCCACGATGTGAACGTTCTCGGCCGGTACCGGCGCGAGCTCGCCCCAAAGAGCGTCGAACGCGTCACCGTAGAGTCGGCGTGCGCTCGCCTCGAGCTTCGAGGGATCGATCATGTGCGGAGCTCCGATCCCCGAGACGTGGACTTGAAGATCGCGATGCTCGCGAACGAGAGAGCCCGCGGCGCCTGCGTGGTCGAGGTGGATGTGCGAGAGGAGCAGGTGGCGCAGGTCTGTGAGCTCGAGCCCGCGTTCCGCTAGCCCGGCCTTGAGATGCTCGATGCAGGTCGTCGGGCCGCAGTCGAAGAGCGCAGGCCCGTCGTCGGTCTCGAGGAGGTAGCAGCCGATGATCCCCGGCGAGATGTGGTGGAGGTCGATCGGCTCGAGAGTCACGCCTCTCCTTCCGTGGGGTCCGAGCTCAGGAGGCGAGGGCGGCTTCGAGGTCGGCGATGAGATCGTGGACTGACTCGATGCCGACCGAGAGCCGGATCAGGGTCGGCGGCACCGCGAAGGGTGCATCGGACGTCGACGCATGCGTCATCCGTGCGGGATGCTCGATCATGCTCTCGACACCACCCAGGCTTTCGGCGAGCTTCCAAATGCGTGTTCGCGCGACGAGATCGACGGCCTCCTGCTCGTTCTCGAGCAGGAACGAGACCATGCCCCCGAAGTTGTGCATCTGCCGAGCGGCGATCTTATGACCTGGGTGCGACGGTAGGCCGGGATAGAGGACGCGGACCACCCGCGGGTGAAGCTCGAGAACGGCGGCGATCGCTGCCGCGTTGTGACAGTGCCGATCCATGCGCACGGCCAGCGTCTTGACGCCGCGGAGCACGAGCCAGCAGTCGAACGGCCCGGGGACGGCCCCGAGCGATTTCTGGAGGAATGCGAGCTGCTCGGAGATCCCGTCGTCGTTCGTCGCGACGAAGCCGCCGACGACGTCCGAGTGGCCGCCGATGTACTTCGTCGTCGAGTGGAGAGCGAGATCCGCGCCGAGCGCCAGCGGCTGCTGGAGGTACGGAGTTGCGAACGTGTTGTCGACGACGACGAGTGCGCCCACCGCATGCGCCGCTTCGGAAGCCGCGCGGATGTCGACGATGTTGAGCGCCGGGTTGGTCGGGGTCTCCAGCCAGACGAATCGAGTCTGCTCGTCGAGATGCTCCGCGAGGCCCGTCGAGACTTCCTCCGCCGAGAGGAACGTGAACCGATAGCCCTTGGGCTCGTACACCTGCGTGAACATGCGGTAGATGCCGCCGTACACGTCGTTGACGGCGACGACGTGGTCGCCCGGCGAGAGCAGGTGCATCAGCGTCGTCACCGCGCCGAGCCCGGCCGAGAACGCGTGCCCGTGGGCCGCTCCTTCGAGTGACGCGAGGCACTCCTGCAGAGCAGTGCGCGTCGGATTGGCGACCCGCGCGTAGTCGTAGCCTTTGTGGACGCCGACGGCGTCCTGCACGTAGGTCGACGTCTGGTAGATCGGCGTCGTGATCGCCCCGGTCGCCGAGTCCGGCTCCTGCCCCTCGTGAATCGCCCGGGTTTCGAACTCCATCGCGGGGATGCTACTTACGCGTTACGCCTCGACTTGCTCGGCGCCGAGGAATGTGCCGAGGCTCGCGAGCGCCTCGTCTGCGCGGGAGGTGTCCCCCCATGCCCCGAGCACTTCGAGTGTCTTCGTCTTGCGGTCGAAGCGGGGCTCGATGCGGCCGACGAGCTGGTCGCCGACGAGGATCGGGAGCACGTAGTAGCCATACTCGCGCTTCGCCTTCGGGACGTACATCTCGAGTCGGTAGTGGAAGTCGAAGAGCGCTTCAGCGCGGTCGCGGTCGTGGACCAGGCGGTCGAAGGGGGAGAGGAACGTCACTCGGTCAGCTACCGGGCCGTCCGTCGCTTCCGGATGTGCCTCCCACCCTTTCGAGGTGAGCCTCACACCCTGCGCGCGGAACCGCTTCTCTGCCAGAAGCCGCTCGGCCTCGCGCAGCGGAACCGTCTCCGTTTCCGGATACCAGCGTTCGGCCAGGTCCCAGAGGCGCTGGCCGTTGCGTCGCCCCACGATGGCGACCACGCCGCGTCCATGGAGGATGTCGAGCATCACGCTCGTGTTACGGCTGCCGTGCCAGCCGTGCGACTTCCAGGTTCTGATCGAATCGTCGGCTGAGCTCGCGCGAGAGCAGCGGTCCGTTTCGTTCGAGCTCACGCAGCACGTAGCGCTTGTAGCCGGCGTTCGTCTGCAGGAACTCTGTGCCGCGGCGCTCCCACGAGTACTTGTTGCGCCGCCGCCGCATGCGCGCACGCAGGAGCGGCAGATCCTCTGCTGGCCAGATGAACGCGTTCCACTCGAAGAGCTTCTTCTCGTCCCAGAGCAGGCGGTCGAGCTCTGCCACGTCGTACTGGCCGAGCCTGCTCCAGAGGACGAGCTGCTGTGGCGGCGCAACGGTCGAGATCGGATCGATTTGGAGGTACCCGAGCCGGCGCACGGTCTCGAGCACGCTCGTCGCCGAGCCATCGAGGAGCTGCGCCCGAACAGCGATCCGGCGAGCCTCGTCCACCGAGACGAGCCTCACCGCACCACCCTCTCGAGGCCGATGACTCGCCGAAGCCGGTCGAGCGCCCGTTCGAAGGCGTCGTCGAGCGCCGCCGACCGCCGGACCCCGCGTTCGACGTGGAAGGCCTTGACGACAAGCGTTCCCTCGCGCCGCTCCGACTTGAGGTCCGCACGCCCGACGATCCTGTCTCTCCACAGGAACGGAAGGACGTAGTAGCCGTATTCGCGTTGCGGCGCCGGCTTGTAGACCTCGATCAGGTGGTCGAAACCGAACACTCTCCGCGCGAACGTGCGATCCCAGAGCAGGTTGTCGAACGGGGAGAGAAGTGCCGCCGCGATCGGCCGCGGCGGGTCGAGGTCGGTACCCGCCGGCACGAGGACGTCGGCCTCACCGTCGTCGACGCTCAGCCGCTCGAGCGCGCCCTCGTGGACGAGCGCGTCGACGGCCGCGCGGATGCGGGCGACACCGCCCTTGAGGCGCCAGTGCTCGACGACACCCGACTCGGTGAGGGCGCCGCGCGAGCGCACCGCACGAACCGTCAGCTCGCGCAAGCGCGTCGCCTCGTCGGGCTCGGGGGCATCGAGCACCTCCCGCGGAATCACCCGCTCGGCGAGGTCGTACAGACGCTGGAACCCGCTCACCCGGCCTGCGATCACGACTTCGCCGCTGTTCCAGAGCGCCTCGAGCATGACCTTCGCCGGCTTCCAGTTCCACATCCCGCCGCTGCCGGAGCCGTCGAACTCGCGCGAGGCGATCGGGCCACGCTCACGCACGGCCGCGCGCACCTCCGCGGCGAGCTCGGGATGCTCACCGATGACATCGCCGCGCCACGGATGGTCGTTTCGCATCACGGGTCGGAAGAGCGGCCACTCCTCGACAGGGATGAGGCACGCCTCGTGAGCCCAGTACTCGAAGATGCGGCCCTGTCCGAGCAAACGGGAGACCGTCTCTCTGGGGTACGCGCCTACCCGCGAGCCGAGCGCGATTCGATGGCTCCGCTCGACCGCGGTGATCGAGTCGAGCTGGATGCAGGATGCCCGGCGGATTGCCTCCTCGACCTCCCGCGTGGTTGCCCGCCGCGAACGCGGTGCGTAGCCCTGCGCGGCCAGTGCGAGACGCCTCAGTGCGGGCAGGGAGATCGTGCGCATCGCGGAATCATTGCTAGATGGCCGAGGAGTCGAGAGAGTCGCACCACGAGCAGCTCGATCGAGAGCTCATCGAGCTGCTGAACGAGATTCGTGTGCTCCTGCCGGGAGTGCAGGTGCTCTTCGCGTTTCTGCTCACGGCCCCGTTCGCGATCGGTTTCGACAAGGTGACCGACTTCCAGCGCGACGTGTACGCGCTGAGCCTCTTCTCGGCGCTAGCGGCGATCGCCTGCCTCGTGTCGCCGACGACGTACCACCGCATCCAGTGGAGGCAGCGCGACAAGGACGCCATCCTGCGGGTGTCGAACAGGCTGACGCTTGTGGGCTCCGCGTTTCTCGCGTTCTCCATGACCTGCTCGATCCTGCTCGTCTGCGACTACCTGTTCGATCGCTGGCTAGCTGTTCTCGCCTCGGCGCTGACGGCCCTCGCGCTCTCCGCGCTCTGGTACGGGGTCCCGCTCGCGCGGCGTATGAGAAAGCCGGCAGCCTAGATACTTGATCGGAAATTCGCGCGGGCCGGATGACGGCCACAACACGAATCCTCTTTCCCATCAGTGAGCTGCACTCGGCTGTCCTGAGCGGCACCTCGAAGGGAAGCCGTTCCACACCGAGACCACTAGTCCGGAGTCCGGCCTTCGAGGATCTCGGCGAGACGGTGCGGGTCGATGTTCCCGCCGGAGACGATGCAGACGAGCCGACCACCCCCGGCTCGTCCCGCGACAGCGGCAGCAATGGGCAATCCGGCCGCTCCTTCTCCCACGATGCGCCCGCGCTCGAGCAGGAGCCGAACGCCGGCTGCTGCATCGTCGAGCGAGATCGAGAACGCGTCGGTTACGAGTGGTTTCGCGTGCGCCCACATCTCGGGCAGAAGCGCGCCGGATCCGGCGCCGTCGATGAAGGAAGGCGTGTAGTCGATCTTCGTCGGGACACCGCCGTTTGCGAAGGCGGCGGTGACCGGAGCGCCCGTCTCCGGCTCGCAGACGTACACCTTCGTCTCCGGTCGCAGCGCCTTCACCGCGCTGGCGATGCCAGTGGTCAGGCCGCCGCCGCCCCAGGGGATGAGCACCGCGTCGAACCTGTCGAGGTCCTCGACGAGCTCGAGCCCGATCGTCCCGTTGCCCGCGATGACCGGGTCGTCGCGCACGGGGTGGACGAAGTAGCCGTCGACGTTTTCGGCGTGCCCCGCTTCCATCGCGGCCCACCACTCGTCCCAGGTGACGCGCACGATGTTCCCGCCGAGGCGCTCGACTGCCTCGAGCTTCGACATCGATGCGTTGTGCGGGACGACGATCGTCGCGGGAACGCCGAGCTCGCGTGCCATCCACGCGACGCCCTGGGCCATGTTCCCGGTGCTCGTGGTCACGAGACCGTCCGCAAGTGCCTCGGGAGGCGCACTCAAGACAGCGTTGGCTGCGCCGCGCAGCTTGAAGGAGCCGATCGGCTGGAGATTCTCGAGCTTCAGCCAGATCTCTGCCGGCGCGTCTGCCTGCAGGCGAACAAGCGGCGTCCGGATGACCGTTCCCGCGATGCGCTCCCGAGCGCGCTCGATCTCCGCGAGCGGGATCAGAAGTCGACCTCGGATCCGACTCCCTGCTCGCGCGCCCGACGCACGACGAGCTCCGCGGAGGCGAGATCCTCCACCGCGATGCCGAGCGACTCGAACACGGTGAGCTCATCCTCGTGCTCGCGGCCCGGGTGCATGCCGGCGAGAACCTCTCCGAGCTCCGCCTTGATGTGGTCGGGCCCGATTGCGCCCTCCGCAGCGGCCAGGATGTAGTCGCCCGCCTCGTTCAGGCATGACTCACGCCGGTCGGTGAAGAACGAGGAATGAGCGACGGTCTCCGTGTCCAGCTCGCGCGTCGTCGGAAAGCACGATCCGACTGCGTTGATGTGCGCTCCTCGAGCGAGCCAGCGCTTCTCGACGATCGGCTCCACGGCCGCGGTGGTCGTGCAGACGACCTCTGCACCGAAGAGCGCGGCGTCGACGGACGGCGATACGGTCGCGCCCACCTCCCCCGCGAGCTCCTCTGCGGCCTCGAGCTTTCGCGCCCAGATCCGGACCTCGGGGTCGTCGAGCACGGCGCGCATCGCGTGCACGTGCCCGCGGGCTTGAGCCCCCGCCCCGAGGATCGCCACTCGTCGGGCGTCCGGTCGCGCGAGAGCTCGTGTGGCCACGGCCGAAACGGCGGCAGTTCGAATCTCAGTCACCGGCGAGGCGTTCAGCACTGCGACGAGCTCGCCGGTCTCCCCGTCGTGCAGGAGGACCGCGCCCATGTGCGTGTCGAGCCCCCTCGCCGGGTTGTCGGGCACTACGACGATCTCCTTCAGCGCGTACGTCGGAGCTGCCCCACCGCGGTAGCCGGGCATGAGTCCCAACAAACTGCTGGCGCCGGGCGGGCGAGCGATAGAGCGAAGGGGCTGGTAGAGCTCCCCGCGGGCTAGTGACGCGAGCACCTCGGCCATCGCCTCGATGCACGACTCCATGTCGAGCAGGCGGCGCACGTCGTGTTCGGACAAGACCAGCACGCTCACGGGAACAAGCCTCGCAGATGCTCTTGCTCTGCTGGAGTCAGCTCGAGCGAGAGCGCTTCGCGGACCGGCTCGAGATATTCGGCGCGCGTCGGCCCCACTACAACGGCGCTGACTTCGGGGACGCCCAAGAGCCAGGCGAGTGCGAGCCCGGCCATCGACACGCCTCGACCGAGTGCCTCTCGCTCGAACCCCTCGAGGGCGTCGAACACGCGGTCGTTCGAGTACCGCAGGTACGAGCCCGGGCGTTGCGTCATCCTGGAGCCCTCGGGGTATGCCTCGCCTCTGCGGTACTTGCCCGTGAGCCAGCCTCCCGCGAGCGGGCTGAAAGCCTCGTAGCCCAGGCCGTGCTCATGGCAGACCGGAAATACGGTCTCGGCGTCGCTGGTGTCGAGGAGGGAGAACGAGTTCTGCACCAACTCGTAGCGCGTGAGCCCGTCGAGCTCGGAGAGCTCCACGGCCTCGGCGAGTTGCTCCGCGCTGAAGTTGGACGCTCCGACGGCGCCGACCTTGCCTTCCCGGACGAGCTCGCCGAACGCGGTCAGCGTCTCCTCTTGCGGGGTGTCGGGATCGAACTCGTGCGCGAAGTACAGCGCGACGCGCTCGACCCCGAGCCGCGTCAGGCTCGAGTCGATCTGGCGGCGGATACGAGCCCGTGAGAGTCCGTGATCTTCGCCCGCGTCCATCGGGTTGAATGTCTTCGTCTCGATCGACGATCGCATCTCGAACTGCCGAGCCTTTCGTCGCGAGCCACTCTCCGATCCAGGTCTCGCTTCGACCACCCCCGTACGCGTCCCCGGTGTCGAAGGTCGTGAGACCCAGCTCCCAGCCCGCGTCCATGATCCGGAACGCTTCGTCCTTTGGAATCCCCTGGCCGAAGAAAGCAGGCGACGAGCCGATACCGCCGAAGTTCCCGCAGCCGAGGATGACGCGCGAGACCGAGATCCCGCTTCGTCCGAGCTCGCGTTTCTCCACCCGACCGATCCTACGACGCGCTGGCGGCTTGGGTACGGAGCTGCGTCGGCATACGTGTCAGCAAGAGTCCGCCGACGACAGAGGCGAGCGCTCCGGCGATGAAGACCGCTTCGCGACTGCGACCGCCGCCACCACACCTAGCGATTAGAGGCGCACTGCTTCACCGCGTCTGTGCTCGGGGGCCAGGTCGTTGATAACGGTTTCCGCCCCCACGAAGATCGAGCGCCTCGCCGACCCCGCCCGATCCAACCAGATTCGCCCAGTCATTCGCGGGTGGTCTGATAGAAGCAACAGGTGCGCCACCGGCAACTCGGCTCGAGCGACCTCATGGTCTCCGAGATCAGCCTCGGCTCCTGGCTGACGTACGGCGTCGGTGTCGAGACGGCGCCCGCCCGAGCCTGTCTCGACCGCGCGTTCGAGCTCGGCCTCAACCTCATCGACACCGCGAACGTCTACGGTCGCGGGGCGGCGGAGGAGTTCCTCGGTGACGCGCTCGCCGGGCGTGAGCGATCGTCGTACGTCCTCGCCACGAAGCTCTACTTCCCGATGAGCGATGAGGACCGCGGTCTCTCTGCCGCGCAGGTTGCGAAGCAGATCGACGGCTCGCTGCGCAGGCTCAGGACCGACTACGTCGACCTGTATCAGTGCCATCGCTACGACGTGGCGACGCCGTTGGAGGAGACCATGCATGCGCTCACGGAGGTCGTCCGTCAGGGCAAGGCGCGCTACATCGGATTCAGCGAGTGGAGCGCGGATCAGATCCAGGCAGCGCTCGAGATCCCGGGAGTCGAGCTCTTCGTCTCGAGCCAGCCGCAGTACTCGATCCTTCGACGCCGAATCGAGAAGGAGGTCATCCCGCTCTGCGCCGCGAGCGGGATCTCTCAGATCGTCTGGTCTCCGCTCGCTCAGGGCGTGCTGACCGGGAAGTACCGTCCCGGCGACCGTCTCCCGGACGACTCGCGTGCGGCGTCCGAAGCGATGGGCTGGGCGATGGACAGGTTCCTCGAGGACGACGTCCTCACAGGCCGTGCAGCGGCTCCGCCCGATCGCCGACGGCCTCGGGATCACGATGTCCCAGCTTGCCCTCGCCTGGGTGCTGCGGCAGCCGAACGTCGCCTCCGCGATCGTGGGAGCGAGTCGGCCCGAGCAGGTGGACGACAACGCAGCAGCGTCCGGAATCGAGCTCGACGAGGCGACGCTGAACGCGATCGACGACGCGGTTGCCGGCGTCCTCGAGTACTGAGGGGAGCGGCCGTGCCCGGCACGAACGAGAGCGAGGGCTGGTACGAGGCGCGTCGAGAGGCCACCTCGATCGTGATCATCGCGGCCGTGGTCCTCCTCCTGATGGCCCTCGTCAGCTGGAAGGAGGGATGGGAGCTCGTCGAGCTCCGTTGGTGGACCTGGCTCGTACTGGCTGTGCCGAGTCTTCTCCTCTGGTTCGATCTCTGGCTCGGTGGACGGCAGATCGGGTTCGCGAGCACGCGCAGGGCTTCTCTCGTGCTCCTGGGAGTGATCGTCCTCGGGAACCTCGTCGGTCTCGCGACTGCTCGTTGCGGCGCTGGTCTCCGCAAGCAGCGGCACGCTTGGTGGAGGACAGCTGCTTTTCACGGCGGCGGCGATCTGGATTGTGAACGTGATCGTCTTCGGGCTTTGCTACTGGGACGTCGATGACGGCGGACCGTTCGAACGCACGAGGCACGAGCGCACGACGCCGGACTTCCAGTTTCCCCAGGACGAGAATCCTCAGCTCGCCCGGGAGGGTTGGCGACCACAGGTGTGGGACTACCTCTTCGTGTCCCTGACGAGCGGGACCGCGTTCAGCCCGACAGATTCCATGCCGCTGACTCTGAGGGCCAAGCTGCTCGTGGGTGTCGAGTCGATCATCTCACTGGTCCTTATCGTGCTCGTCACCGCTCGCGCCGTTAACGTTCTCGGCACGTGAGCGCAGGGATCAGCCTCGAGGAGCTCCAGCTCGCTGCTCGAAACCACGGCATGCCGCTCGAGGCGCTCCGCTGGGACATCACGCCGATCGGGCTCCACTACCTGCTGACGCACTACGACATCCCCGACGTCGAGATCGTGAGCTGGACGCTCGAGGTCGACGGGCTCGTCGAACGGCCGCTTTCGCTGTCGCTGGACGAGCTGCGCGCCCGACCCGCGGTCGAGATCGCGGTCACGATGGAGTGCGCCGGAAACGGGCGTGCGCACGTCGAGCCACACGTCGTCAGCCAGCCATGGCTGCTCGAGGCTGTCGGCACGGCCCAGTGGCGCGGGACGCCCGTGGCTGGGCTGCTCGAGGAAGCAGGAGTTCGGGAGAACGCGGTCGAGGTCCTGTTCACGGGGCTCGACCGTGGGGTCGAGGGCGGGGAGGAGCAGGCGTACGCCCGCAGCCTTCCGCTGGACGAGGTCTTGGCTGGCGACGCGATCCTGGCGTACGAGGTCAACGGCACGCCGCTCCCGCCGCAGCACGGCTATCCGCTGCGCCTGGTCGTTCCCGGCTGGTACGGGATGACGAGCGTCAAGTGGCTCTCGCGGATCACCCTGCTCGACGAGCCGTTCGGTGGGTACCACATGCGGCACTCCTACCGGCTTCGTCAGGAAGAAGAAGAGCCAGGGGAGCCGATCACGAGGATCGCGCCGCGCTCGCTCATGGTGCCGCCTGGAATCCCTGACTTTCTCAGCCGTGAGCGGATCGTCGAGGCTGGGCCGTGCGAGATCCATGGGCGAGCGTGGTCCGGCGAGGCGGGAATCGCCGGCGTCGACGTGTCGACGGACGGCGGTGCGTCCTGGGCCCCGGCGGAGCTGGGCGACGCTGCGCTCGGCCGGTGGGCGTGGCGCTCGTGGCGCTTCTCCTGGGACGCGGAGCCCGGCGAGTTCGAGCTCTGCTGCCGCGCACGCGACGCGGCCGGGACCGAGCAGCCGCTCGAGGCGCCGTGGAACCTCGGCGGCTACAAGAACAACGCGGTGCAGCGCGTCGCGGTGACCGTCGGCTAGCTAGTTCCCGCGCGCTTGCCAGGCTTGCTGCGCAATCGCGACGAGTGAGAAGGTTGCTACGAGGGCGACGAACCCGCCGACGAGACGAGTATCCAAGTCAGGACGGGGATCGACAGCTTCCAGGCGACTACCGCGACGAGCACGCCGAATGCGGCGAGGAGCACGCCGCGCACGAACTCGCCGGCGGTGGGAGAGTAGGGAGTCTCGTCCTCGACTCCCGGTGAGTGGAAAGACGGCCCTTGCGGGTCGTAGAGGACGAGGTCGTACTCCCGCGCGAGCTCCACGATCACGTCGAGGTCCTCGTCGTCGGCACCCCAGCGAATGCTCAGCCAGACCAGGCGATCTGAACCTTCGGGCGAGTCCGCCCACGGGGTCGCGCCACCGTCGAGCTCCTCCTCGGTGAACGCCTCGGGCGGGGGTAAGCGCTCCATCAGCTCGGCGTAGAACCGCGTGACGTCGGGACTCGGCTCGAACACGGTTTCGTCCTCCAGCGCCACGAGTCGCTTCGCCTCGTCCGGATCGGTGACGAGCGGGAACTTCCAGGCGTACAGGCTCATGCTCACCCGCCGAACGCTAGTCGGACGACGCGACATGTCTGCCGGCGCCTATCGTCTCGGCGTGCTCCGCGTCCTTGTTCTCACTCTCGTCGCAGCGGCCGGCTCGCGTCCGCATCGGCGCAGGCGGGCGGCGGTGCGGCGACCGCGAACCTTCGCCTCGACGGCGTGCCGTTCCACCCTGAGCTGGCGCTGACGCCGGCGCAGCGGCAGCGCGGGCTCATGCTCCGGAGGAAGGCACCTGCGGACGGGATGCTCTTCGTCTTCTCCGACGGACACGACGGGCGGGTTCTGGATGAAGAACACGCTCGTTCCGCTCACGATCGCGTTCTTCGACTCGACCGGAAAGCGCGTCCGCAAGCTCTCGATGACACCGTGTCGCGACGGATCCGTGCAGGGTCTACGACCCGGGAAGGCGGTACCGGTTCGCTCTCGAGCTGCGCGCGTCGGACCCTCGTCCGGCGTTGCGGATCGGCCCGCTGGCCGAGCTCAGGCGGCTGACCCGCGCCGCGAGCTGACGGTGCGCGCACTCTGCCTGGTCTTCGTCGCCTCTCTGCTTACGCTCCCTGCCGGCGCTGCGCAGCCTCGTCCTATCGTCGTCATCGACCCGGGTCACGATCTCCACGCGAACTCCGCGACAGAGCCGATCGGCCCGGGCTCGTCGACCCGCAAGATCAAGGATGGCGGCGGAACTCGAGGCGTCGTCTCCGGACTGACCGAGGCCGAGCTGAACATGCGCGTCGCCCTCCGTGTCCGCAAGCTGCTCGAGGCGGCCGGCATCCGCGTCGTGATGACGCGCGCGACGACGTCGGGGACGAGCATGGGGAACGTCGCTCGGGCGAGGATCGCGAACCGAGCCGGAGCCGCTCTCTTCCTTCGTATCCATGCTGACGGGTCGACCGACGCGAGAGCGCGCGGTACGCACACGCTCCACCCGGCCCTGCGACCCGGCTGGACGGACGATGTCTACGCGTCGAGCAAGCGCGCCGCCAGAATCGTTCAGACAGAGATGGTCGGTGCGCTCGGATTCCCGGATCGCGGGCTTCAGGAGCGTGCGGACTTCACGGGCTTCAACTGGGCGGACGTCCCGGTGATCCTCGTCGAGATGGGATTCATGACGAACCCGGCCGAGGACCGGCAGCTCTCGACACCGGCCTACCAAAGGCGCGCGGCTATCGGTCTCTGTCGAGGAACGCTCCGATTCCTCGGGCGCTCGCCGGCTCGATGCAGCTGATGCGACGTTCGAGTGGCGGGAATCCGGCTAAGGTAGGAGTGGCGTTTTCGTGCTGGCTCGCGCACGAGCGCGCCGCTGCTTCTTCTACAGGGGAAGCTTCCTCGGTAGACCGGAGGCGGCGGAGGGCAACACTGCGGCACCCGACAAGGAGGAAGCAACATTGAGCTCGAAACGGCAGCAGACGATGGCGAAGGTGGCGCGCGAGCGCACGGTCAAGGAGCGCCGGGCGCGCAAGCTGGAGAAGAAGCAGGCGAAGAAGCTCGCCGCTGAGGGTGGGGTACCGATGACCGACGAGGCGTTGGATCTGCTCCCTCCCGACTTGAATGCGCGGTACGTGGACGGAGGCCCACCCGAGCCCGTCGCCGAGACAACGTCGACCGCTGCCGAGCCGACGCCCGTCGTAGACGAAGTGGAGTAAGGTGCTGGTGACTGGCCCCGCGCTCAGAATCTGGCCCTGAGCCCGCACTCCACCGACGCGCGAGAGCGCGCGCAAGGCGAGGAGCTCTAGGCAAACGGATTCGTCCTGCGGGGCCAGCCCGTAGGACGCCGCGCTCTAGGCGCGCTCTTCGATCCTCATCAAGCCGATCGTCACGATCGTGCGGTACGTCGCGAATGCGTGGTGCCCCGCTTGCAGCAGGTACTGATCGCCCGCCTCGACCATGCGACGGTAGACGTAGAGCGGCACCTTCACGGACTTCTCGCAGTCGAGCTTGTTGCACTCGCACGCGAACTCGACCAGTCCCTGGGGATCGGTGGCGGGGCTCGAGCCCGCCGCCTTTCGCTCGTTCGCGAGCCGTCGCGAAGCCTGGGGCGCGCTCGCGTCCTCGGCGGTACTCACATCAACCGCCACGATGTGTCCGTTCGGACTGAGTTGCCCTACTGACCGTGCGGCGCATGCTCGCTCCTCCTGCCATGAACGGATAGGGAGGGCGCAGTCGGCGCCTTCGGTATTCGTCCCGTGTGCGCCAAAGTGTACTCGGCGCCCCAGCGACCACCGCTCTGGCGGCCCCGGCGACCACTTCGGCGGCGCGCTATCGCCAGTCGACCGAGACGACCTCGATCGGCTGCTCGAAGCCCTTGAGGGCTTCCGCTCGTGGCTCCGAGAGCCGGAACGACGTCCCCAGGCCGTCGAGCGTCTCGCGGCTGACGAGGATCTCTGCTCCACGCGCGGCAGCGCCGATCCGTGAGGCGACGTGCACGCCCTGGCCGCCGTAGTCGGTCGTGTCCTGATCCGTGCGGAACGCACCGCCCGTGTGCGCGCCGATCCTCACGTCTGGCGCGACGATCTCCTCGTTGAGGGCGCGCTGAATCGCGATTGCGGCGTCGATCGCAGACTTCGGATTTTCGAACGACGCGAAGAAGCCGTCGCCGGTCTTCTTGACCACCTCGCCGCCTGCCTCGACGATTCGCTCACGTATGAGCTGGTCGTGTCGAGCGAGAAGCTTCCTCCACTTCTCGTCCCCGAGCGTCTCGAGAAGCCTGGTCGAGTCGACGATGTCGGTGAAGAGAAACGTGCGCCGGGCCTCGAGCTTGCCGAGCAGCTCCTTGGCGCGCTCCACCTCGAGCCTCGCCCCCAGCCGCTCGAACGCTGTGAGCGCGCCCTCGAGCTCGACGTTTCCTCCGTGCTTGTCGCCTCGGCGGAGATACGCCATCCCGAGCAGCATTCGAACCTGAGCGGTCTCGTACGGAGCGCCAACGCTCTTCCATGCCTCGCGTGCTCGCTGGAGATGCCCGACCGCGCCGTCCCAGTCCTTTTCAGCGAGCTTGATCTGACCCCGCGCGTTGTCGACGGTCGCGTCGAAGGCGACGGCGCGCCGATCGCCGATCTTGTACGAGTCGACGATGTGCTCGATCTCGTCCGCGGCCGAACGGGCGGTCCTGAGATCGCCGGCCGCAATCGCGATCTCTACCTGTGCCGGAAGACGTCTGAGACGGAAGAGCGGGTCTTCGACCTCGGCGAGGGTTCGCGTTATTCCTGCGACCGCGGCGTCGACCTTCCCTTCGGCGAGGCGAAGAAGCGCGAGACCGGGCTGCGGGTTGCGCCCGAGCTCGTCCGTCGTTTGGTACGCCTCCTCCGCGCCCTCGAAGTCGCCGCGTTGACGTCGGATCTCGCCGATCTCGTAGTGCCCGCTCGCGGTGATGCTGCGATCGAAGTCCTGGAGCTCCTCGCACGCCGCGACCGCTTGCGCCTCTGCTGCCGGCCAGTCACCGCGAAGTCGCATCACCTCCGCCCGGTGGATGCGGCACGCCCCGGGAAACCCGCTCACGTCGAGTCGGTCGCACCACTTGTTCGCCGCTTCCGTCCATTCGGCTGCACGGCGATAGTCGCCGAGATCTCGGCACGAGCTGATCGTGATGCAGTAGACGAGACCGGTCGAATGCGGCCGCAGATCGCCGCACATCGCTGAGGCGGTCGCCTCGTCGAGCAGGGCGAGCCCCTTCTCGATCTCGCCGGCTTTGACGAACGCTCGCCCCTTTCCGCTGAGAGCGAGTACCTCGCCGTCTCGGTCCGCGACCTGCTTCGCCAGCTCGTAGGCCTTGTCGAAGAGCTCGACCGCCTTCTCGAAGTCGCCCTCGGCGAACATCGCGGTGAGTGCCTGCGTCAGCACCAGCCGACTGTGCTCCGCCGAGGAGGGCTGGTCGGCGAGCAAGCGCTCCGCATTCGAGAACCAGCCCTGTGAGATGGCGAACGCTCCGCGGCCCTCGTGATCCCAAGACAGCGTCAGCGCGATCCGGGCCGCGCCGAGCTTGTCTCCGGTCGCGGTGAACGCGGGGTACGCGCGCTCGCGAAGAGCTATCGCCTCGTCGAGCTTTCCGCTCCACCACGCCGCCTCGCCGTAGCTCTCGAGGTCGGAGGCGGTCAGCTCGCGCTTGTCGACGTTCGAGTAGGCGCCGTACGCCTCGCGCCAGGCGTGGTCCGAGGCGGCGGTACGCGCAGCGTCGAGAGAGTCGAGAACCTGAGACATACGAGTCGGAGCGTATTGTCACACCGCTCTTCGGCTAGCGCCAATCGGGCGCTAGCTCGGGCGGGCGGCCATGCGCTGGGCGACCTCCTTGCGCACGTTGTTCTTCGCTAGCTCGACAGCGATGGTCGGGCAGGAGCGCGGCTTGGATAGCGTGTGACCCGTGACCGACGACGAGAAGAAAGACGTCAAGCCGGAGCACGAGCCACCCACCGGGGCCGAGACGACCGCGACCTGGACCGGGGGAGGAGCTCCCATCGACTACACGGCCAGCGCCAAGTGGCTGGTGCTGCGCAAGAAGGAGAAGCCGGCCGCAGAGATCTTCTCCGTCTCCTACGTCGCAGCGGGCGGCGATCACGATCGGCCGGTCACGTTCGTCTTCAACGGCGGTCCGGGCGCTTCGTCCGCCTACCTCCACATGGGTGCCGTGGGGCCGCAGCGGGTCGCCTTCCCGTCCGACGGCTCGCTACCGGAGATGCCTCCACGCCTTGTACAGAACGAGGCATCGTGGCTCGCGTTCAGCGACCTCGTGTTCGTCGATCCGGTAGGAACCGGGTTCAGCCGCGTCATCGAAGACGAGAAGTCAGGCGAAGCCAAGGACTCCAAGGCGACGATCCCTCCGATCCCAAGGAGTACTTCGGGTACAAGCGCGACCTCGAGTCGCTGTGCGAGTTCATGGGCCGCTGGCTGTCCGGCCACGACCGTTGGGGCTCGCCCGTGTTCATCGCCGGCGAGAGCTACGGGGGCTACCGAGTCGGAAGGTTGGCGCGAACGCTGCAGGAGAGCGCCGGAATCGGGCTCAACGGAGCCATCCTCATCTCGCCGGCGCTCGAGATCACGACGTTGAGCCCAACCGACTACGACGTTCTCGGGTGGATCGACACCCTGCCGACGATGGCGGCCGCGGCCGCGCATCACGGGCGTTCGCGGGCGTTCCCAGCAGGAGCCGCGCTCGACCAGGTGCTGGGCGAAGCCGAGGCGTTCGCAACAGGCGACTACGTGGCGTTTCTCACACGCGGCGCCTCGATGCCCGCAGCGGAGCGCGATCGGATCCTCACGAGGATGGCCGATCTCCTGGGTCTCCCTCTCGACCTGGTTGTCCGCGGCGAGGGTCGGATCGGTATTCGCACTTTCGCTCGCGAGCTCCTTCGCGACGAGCGCAAGGTGCTCGGACTGTACGACTGCACGATCACCGTCACCGATCCGTTCCCCGACCGCGATCAGTTCACTGGGCCTGATCCCACTCTCTCAGGCCTGAGCCCGGCGTACACCATGGCTGTGAACCGCCAGCTGCGGTCGGAGATCGGCGTCGAAACCGACCGCGAGTACACGTGCTGAGCTACGAGGTCAACACGGCGTGGAAGATCGACACCGAGCAGCACGCGTTCGCCCTTCCGCCCGGTGCCACCGACGATTTCCGATACGGGATGGCGCTCAACCCGCACATGAAGGCATTCATCACGCACGGCCGCTACGACCTCGTGACTCCCTACTACGCGAGCGATCGTCTGCGGAACCTGATGCGGCTCGATCCGCAGATGGCGGAGCGCCTCACGGTTCGCCACTTCGGCGGAGGCCACATGTTCTATGCGTGGGAAGCGAGCAGGCGGGAGTTCACGGAGGCGATCGCCGCCTTCGTCGCCGACGCTACGAGGAGTTAGCGCCGAGGAACTCCTTGGCGAGGCGCTTCGGCGCTTGGATGAGCCACGCGTCCTCGAGCCTTCCTTGCAGCTCGTCTCGCTCGATGAGCTCGAGCCGGATCTGAACCCCTGGGTAACCGGAGTAATGCGGACTCGAGAAGTACACCTCGGGATTCGAGTCGAGAATCAGGGGCTTCTCCTCACGATCGACCCGCACGGCAAGACCTCCGCCGTCGCGCTCGCGCGCCATCCAAGCGAAGAGCTTCCCGCGGACGCGGTACGTCGTCCGGCCGGACGTGTCCTCCTCGACGTCGGGGAACGAGAGCGCGATCTCGCGAACGGTCTCCCAGTCGGCCATGCGAGGAGAGTAACGCCCGCGCCATAGCGGCCCACGCGCTAGAGATCTCTGGGTCGGCGCTCCGGATAGCGTGGGAGTCCATCGTCCGGGATCGGCTCCCACTCCGCGGCGTAGGCGACGAACTGCCGCAGGCTCGGCCGGACGCCAGGATCCTCGTCGAACGCGCCCATCCGTACGCCCAGCGCGGTTGGATCGTTCGGGTCGCGGCTCCAGAGGTGCGCGCCGCAGCGGGAGCAGAAGACCTTCGCGAACCCGTCGGCTGGCTCGAACGCTCGCGAGTGCATCCTCGCCCGAGATCACCCGGAGCGAGCCGGGCACGATCCGCGCCGATGCCGACGCGGCGGTCCCGGTTCGGCGCTGGCATCTCGTGCAGTGGCAGTAGCTCGCCGACTGCGGCAGCTCGTCGAGCTCGAAGCGCACAGTTCCGCAGAGACAGCCTCCGGTGAGGGGGAGCTCCGGCACCGAGGTCAGGCTGGGGCCGGCTCGGTTGCGACCGCTCCCTCGCCCACCGCGACGACGTCCCGTCGCTTGAGCAAGAGGAGAAGCAGCACGGCGCCTGCGGCGATGAGGATCGCGCTTCCGGCGTACGCGACATGGAATCCGTCGACCAGCGCCTGCGCTTGATCCGCCGAAGACGGCTCTCCTCCGACGTTGGCGAGCGTGTCCTCGGTCGCGCTCACCGAGAGCGTGGCGAGCACAGCGAGCCCGAGCGCACCGCCCACCTGTTGTGACGTGTTGAAGAGTCCTGACGCAAGTCCCGCGTCGTCGTTGGGGATTCCGCTCGTCGCAATCAGGGTGATCGGCACGAACGTGAGCCCCATGCCGATCGAGGCGAGAATGATCCCCGGCAAGATGTCCGTCACGTACGACCCGTCCGGCTGCAGCCGCATGAAGAGGAGCATCCCGACGATGGCCATGGGCATCCCGATCAGCGGCACCTCGCGCGCGCCGAGCATGGGCACGAGCCGCTGGGACAGGCCCGCCCCGATGATGATTCCTGCGGTGAAGGGGAGGAAAGCAAGTCCGGCCTCGAGGGCGGAGTAGCCGAGTACGCGCTGCAGGTAGAGGGTGGTGAAATAGAACATCGCGAACAGACCCGCCGCGACGAGGAACATCACGACATTCGCCGCCCTCACTGTCGGCACACGGAAGATGCTCAAGCGCACGAGCGGCTCGGCGGACCGGCGCTCGATCACGACGAACGCCGCGAGCAGTGCGATCGCGAGTGCGAAGAAGCCCCCTGTGTGGAGTGACGTCCAGCCCTTCTCCTGGGCCTTCACGATTCCGTAGACCAGGATCAGGAGCCCGGAGGTCACGGTGACGGCTCCGGCTACGTCGAAGCTCTTGTGGGCGTGCTCGTCCCGTGACTCGGGCACGAATCGCATCGCGGCGATGAAGACGGCGATCCCGACGGGGACGTTGACGAAGAAGATCCAGGGCCAGGAGAGGGTGGTCGTGAGGATGCCGCCGAGCACGAGGCCCACAGCGCCTCCGCCGACGGCGATCGCCGCCCATACACCCATCGCCTTCGTGCGCTCCGCGCCTTCCGCGAACGTCGTCGTGATGATCGAAAGCGCCGCCGGCGCGATGAGGGCGGCTCCGAGACCCTGCAGCCCGCGAAAGATGATCAGGAACTCCGAGCTCGGAGCGAGCCCGTTGAGGAGCGACGCGACGGTGAAGACCACGACCCCGACGAGGAAGATCCTCTTGCGCCCCATGAGGTCGCCCGCACGCCCGCCGAGCAGCAGAAAGCCACCGAAGACGAGCGTGTATGCGTTGACGATCCATTGCAGGTCGGCGTCGGACATCTTCAGGTCTTCCTGGATCGACGGGAGCGCGACGTTCACGATGGTCGCGTCGAGCACGACCATGAACTGCGCCATGCAGACGAGCACGAGGACGAGCCAGGGGTTTACGAGCTGGCCGGGAGAAGTGGGACGGCTGGCGGCGAGTTCAGTCATGACTGACTGCGCACCTTAGCGATGCCCTTGCAGGTCGCCGAGCGCCTCCGTGGGTTCGGGTCTATCGTGATCGACGTGACCGAGATGCGCCTCTTTGACCTCCGCGTGACCGTCGAGCGCATCGAAGGCCGCTCCGTGTGCGGGCTCGAGGTCGGTGACTTCTTCGAGGTCACCGAGTCGAGCCGCGTTCGCATCCCGGAGGGTCGGCACTTCTGCCTGTTCGCGATGCAGGCGGTCTTGCCGCTGCTCCCGGCGAAGATGCGACGCCTGCCCGAAGAGGACTGGCTCGAACAGGACAGCCTGGTCGCCTGCCCCGACCCGGATGAGCGGCTCGTGATGCGCATCGAGCGGATCGGGGAGAGGGCTCTCGTCACCGAGGAGCTGACGTAACTCGCGAGCTCGGCATCGGGCTTCGCACGGACCAGGAGCCCGCTGCGTACGAGGCGATCGCCAGGCGCGCCGAAGCCGCTGGCGTCGACGTCATCTCCGTGTTCCACGACCTCCTCTACCAGCCGGCAATCGGCCCGCTGCTCCTGATGGCGCGCGTGACGGAGCGGATCCGCCTCGGGCCTGCAGCGCTCAACCCCTTCACGCTCCACCCGTACGAGATCGCCGGCCAGATCGCGATGCTCGACTCCGTCTCGAACGGGCGCGCCTACCTCGGCTTGGCGAAGGGCGCCTGGCTCGATCGCCTCGGCATCGAGGAGGACGCGTCCTCTCGCCGCGCTGCGCGAGGCGGTGGCGATCATCCGAGCGCTCCTCGCCGGCGACGAGTGCGGGTTCGACGGAGAGCGCTTCACGCTGGAGCCGGGCACCGAGCTCGCGTATCCGCGGGAGCGGGACTCCGTGCCGCTGCTCATCGGCACGTGGGGTCGCGAGACGGCGCGCTGGGCGGGCACGGTCGCCGACGAGGTGAAGATCGGCGGCACCGCGAACCCCGACCTCCTTCCTGTCGTTCGCGGCTGGATCGACAACCCGCGCGTGCGACTCGTCGTCGGCTGCGTCACCGTCGTGGACGACGACGGCGACTGGGCACGAGCGCACGCCGCAGCCGTCGTCCAGCCGTACCTCGACGTCGTCGCCCGGCACGATCCCACGCTCGAGCCGGGCGCGGCCCCTCGTGTCGAGCGGTTCTGCATCGCAGGCACGCCGCATGAGGTGGCCGAGCGCGTGCGCGCGCTCTGGGAGGCGGGCGCGGACCGGGTCGAGCTCGGAACCCCGCAGGGCCGCACACCGCTCGCCGGCGTCGAGCTGATCTGCGAGCGCGTGCTCCCGCTCCTCGGCCGCTGACCCTCTATCCCTAACATGCCTGGGATGACCGACTCGTCGACGACGCTTGCGCGGCCGCTCGAGGAGCAGCTCGAGCAGCACCGCGTCGAGCTGACCGCGTACTGCTACCGCATGCTCGGCTCTGTCGACGCAGAGGACGCGGTACAGGAGACGTTCATCCGTGCCTGGCGAGCCTACGACCACTTCGAGGGCCGCTCGGCGCTGCGCTCGTGGCTTTACCGCATCGCGACGAACGTCTGCTTCGACATGCTCGAAAGCCGGAAGCGCCGCGCGCGTCCGATGGATCTAGGCCCGGCCGGCGAGCCGATCGTCGAGAACCTACGCACCCCGGACCAGCTCTGGATCGAGCCGATGCCAGACGGCCTCGTCGTCCCCGAAGGGGATCCGGCCGAGATCGTCGCTGCGCGCGAGTCAGTTCGCCTCGCCTTCGTCGCGGCCCTCCAGCAGCTCCCGGCGCGCCAGCGGGCCGTACTCATCCTCTGCGAGGTGCTCCGCTGGAAGGCCGCCGAGGTCGCGGAGCTCCTCGAGACGAGCGTCGCGTCCGTGAACAGCGCGCTGCAGCGGGCGCGGGCCACGCTCGAGGCGAGCGACGTCACGCCGACGACGGCGTCGCCCTCCGTCGAAGCGGCGGACGCCGAGCTCTTGCAGCGTTACGTCACCGCGTTCGAGCAGTACGACATGGATACGCTGACCTCTCTCATCCGCGAGGACGCGACGCAGTCGATGCCGCCGTACGACCTCTGGCTCGGCGGCCGCGACAACATCCTCAGCTGGTGGTTCGGTCCCGGCAACACGTGCCGCAACTCGCGCGTGATCCCGGTTCAGTCGGCGAACGGCGCCCCCGCGTTCGGCCAGTACAGGCCGAAGCCCAGCGGAGACGGCTACGAGCCGTGGGCGCTCCAGGTGCTCGAGATCGAGAACGGCAAGATCGTCGAGCTCACGTTCTTCCTCGACACCGAGACCATCTTCCCGCGCTTCGGGTTGCCGCTCGAGTTCGCGGAACCGGGTCAGACAGCACGGGTCTGACCCCTCCAAAAAGGGCTCAGCGCCCCTCGGTGTCGTGGAGGATCGCGAAAACTCATCGGTCGGGCAGGACTTCTGTCAATCCCATGAAAGCGACGACCTCGAGCAACTCCGCCGATGCATGGCGTAGCCGCACCTGGCAGCCGCGCCGGCGCGCCGCGAGCTGGAGCAGCGCGAGCGCGTCGACCGTCACCGCGTCGGGTTCGACTCCGTTCACGTCGCAGAGGGCGACGGGCGCGCCGCTGTCTGTGAGTACCGAGCAGACACGATCACAGAGCCCGGGGAGGTCGGCGCGGGTGATCGGGCCGCTAATCGAAAAGGCGACTGTGTGCGGCCCTGATGTGGCCATCGGGTAAAGACCGTGTGGCCGAAGGAAACTCATCGGCATCGGTCTTGTGGAACTGGTCGGCGCTAGTCGAAGCTGAGATTTCGGACGCGTGCGACGTGCCGTTCGTTCAGCTCGATCCCGAGTCGGAAGAAGTCGGTCAGGCTCTGCAGCTCCTCGACCGTCATGCGCGCGAGCTGTGCCTTTGCTTCGTCCCCGAGCGGCCCCCAGATCGGTCCGGCGCGCTCCTCGAGAAGCGGCGTCAGCTCCACCATCACCTGGCGGCGATCCTCCTGGTCGCGGACACGGCGTGCATACCCTGCCCGCTCGAGTCGATCGAGGACGGAGGTGATAGCCGCGGTCGTAAGCCCACTCAGCTCTGCCAGGCGGCCCGCCGTCATCGATCCCTGGTTGTCGACGATGTTCAGGCAGCGCAAGTCGGTACGGTTGATTCCCAACTTCTGGCAGGCGACCTCGTCGAAGGCATCGTTCGCCGCCTCGTGCGCACGTGCCAGGCTGATGAGCTCGTCAGCAAGCTTCCGTTTCAGATCTCTTGACATGTTGATCTCTCGTTTGATTAGATAAGCGACGTACTAGCGGATTGTAACGTGATCGTCGGAATGCTCGAGGCACGCGATGAGTTGTAGGACTTCAACCCGTCTGTACAGAGAACGTCGCCAAAGAGAACTGCACGAGAAGGAGGGGTAACGACATGACGGAGCATTCGGCAGGTACTGGGGACAGGCTTTCGGCCCACGAACGACTCTCGACCGGCGCGCTCGCGAGCTGGATGCGCGCGTGCGCGACGCACCCGTGGCGCGTCGTCGTCGCGTGGCTCGGGATCATCGCGGCGCTCATCGTTCTCGTGGCCACCGTCGGTGGCAGCCTGAAGGACGAGTTCGAGATCCCGGGCTCGGATACCCAGCGTGCGACTGACCTCATCGAGGCCGAGTTCGCGTCCGAGCAGGGCGGGGTCCTGAACCTCGTCTTTGCCGCTCCCGAAGGCGAGCGCCTGGACACGCCCGAGCGCAAGGCTGCGATCGAGGCGGCAATCGCCGAGCTGAAGACGCCTGAGTTCGAGGCGATTGGACCGGACGAGCGGGCAGGCCTCGAGAGCGTCGGAGACCCCTTCAGCGAGGACACCTTCTCCGACGACGGACGGATCGCCTACGCGGAAGCGCAGTTCGACCGGGTCATCTACGAGGAGGACCGTGAACAGGTGGTCGCCGTGCAGGATGCCGTCCGCGCGGCTGTCGCGCCTGCCGGCGTGACCGTCGAGTACAACGGCGACGCGGAGTTCCCGCCGATCGAGCAAGGGACGCAGGAGCTGCTCGGCCTGCTCGCCGCGCTCATCGTGCTGCTCGTCGTGTTCCGCACGCTCGTCGCGACGGCGATCCCGCTCGCGCTCGCGATCGTCGCGCTCATGACTGCGTTCCTGCTGCTCTTCATCCTCGCCGGCCTCACCGACATCAACACGATCACCCCGCTGCTCGTGTCGATGATCGGCCTCGGCGTCGGCATCGACTACTCGCTCTTCATCGTCACGCGCTTCCGCCAGTTCCTACACGAGGGGCTGTCACCGCGTGATGCAGCAGCGGAGGCAGGCGCCTCGGCTGGTCGCGCAACGATCTTCGCAGGCTTGACCGTCGCAATCTCTGTCACCGGGCTCGCGTTCTTCGGCCTCGACTTCGTTACGAAGCTTGGGATTGGGTCGGCGCTCGGCGTGCTCACGACCGTCCTGATCGCCAACTCGCTGCTGATCGCGGTGCTGGCGAAGCTCGGACACAAGGTCGACCGCCTGAAGGTGCCGTTCCTGCGGCCGATCGACGATTCCGAAGCCGCTCGCGAGAAGATGCTCATCGCTCGCTGGGGACGGTGGGTGACCTCTCACGCGCGTGCCGTGTTCGTGGTGGTGCTCGCTCGTCTTGCTGGCTCTGGCCGCCACGTCCGCCCTCGTTCGGCTCGGTGCGTCCGACCAGGGAACGCAGCCGACCGCACAGACCGCCCGCCGGGCATACGACCTGCTCGCCGAGGGCTTCGGGGCCGGCTTCAACGGGCCGATCCCGATCGTCGTCGACGTGAACGGCGACGACGGCGCAGCGCAGCGCGTCTACGACGGCGTACAGAGTCTGGACGGCGTTGCGTCCGTCGGCGAGCCGCAGTTCAACGACGCGAAGACGGTCGCGATCGTCTTCGTCACGCCGGACTCCGCCCCTCAGGACGAAGCGACCGAGACGCTGGTTCACGCGACTTCGCGACGACGTCGCCCCTGCTGCGACCGAGGGTGGTGACGCGATCGTCTACGTCTCCGGCCTGAACGCCGCGTTCATCGACATCGCCGACCGGATCATGGAGCGGCTGCCGCTGTTCCTCCTCTACATCATCGGCGTCACGTTCATCGTGCTCGCGATGGCGTTCCGGTCGATCGTGATCTCGCTGACGGCCGCGTTCACGACGATCCTGTCCGCCTTCGTCGGCTTCGGCGTGCTCACGCTGGTCATCCAGGAGGGCTACCTCATGGAGTTGACCGGGCTCGACAGGACGGGTCCGATCGAGACATTTGTCCCGCCGATCGCCTTCGCAATCATGTTCGGTCTCTCGATGGACTACATGGTCTTCCTCATGAGCCGCATTCGCGAGGAGCACGTCCACGGCCTTAAGACGCGGGAGGCGGTCGAGCACGGGATCGCGGCGATCGGCCGCGTCATCGTGGCGGCCGCGCTCATCATGGGCACTGTCTTCGCGGCGTTCATCCTCACGTCGGACCGCATCTCGAAGGAGTTCGGCCTGCTGCTCGCGGTCGCGATCCTCACGGATGCGTTGATCGTGAAGATGACGCTCGTGCCGTCCTTCCTCACGCTCATGGGCGAGAAGTCGTGGTACATCCCGCGCTGGCTCGATCGGATCCTGCCGAACATCACGATCGAGCCGCCGCACGATGGTGAGGCAGCTCCCACCGGCGCCAGGCGGCCGGCCGAGCCGAAGCCGAGCGAGGCCTGAGTTTCGCCAAAGGACGGCGGAGCCTGACGCAGGCTCCGCCGTCCAGGGGCGAGCGGACGAGCGTCGACCGATGAGTTTCGCGCTCGTCTCCGGTCTGATTTCGAAGATGGCTGACTTGAGAAAAGGAAGAGCCTGATGACCATGGACTCCCGCACGCGCTGGCTGGCGCTCATCGTCCTCTGCCTCGGCGACCTGATGATCGTCCTCGATGTGACCATCGTTGGAGTTGCGTTGCCCTCGATCAGGGAGGACCTCGGGTTCTCCGAGGAGTCGCTCGCCTGGGTGGTCAACGCCTACCTCCTGACCTTCGGTGGCTTCCTCCTGCTCGGAGGACGGCTCGGCGATCTCTACGGGCCTCGCCGGTTGTTCCTGATCGGCCTCGGCCTGTTCACGGGGGCCTCGCTCGTCTGCGGTCTCGCAAGCTCTCAGGAGTTCCTGATCGCGGCTCGGGCAGTGCAGGGACTCGGTGGCGCAGTCGTGTCGGCCGTAGCGCTCGCGTTGATCATGACCCTCTTCACCGAGCCGGGGGAGCGGGCGAAGGCGATGGGGGTCATCGGGTTCGTCGCTGCGGGCGGCGGGAGCATCGGCGTGCTCCTCGGCGGCGTGCTCACGGATGCCCTCAACTGGCACTGGATCTTCCTCGTCAACGTTCCGATCGGCATCGCGGTCTTCGTGCTCTCGCTCTTCCTGCTCCCGGCCGGCCGCGGGCACGCGCTCGAGGGCCGCCTCGACATCGCCGGCGCGGTCACCGTGACCGCCTCGCTGATGCTCGCCGTCTACGCGATCGTCAACGGGAACGAGACGGGCTGGACTTCGGGCCAGACGCTCGGGCTGCTGGCCGCCGCCGCCGTGCTGCTCGGCGTCTTCCTGGTCATCGAGTCTCGCTCGTCCTCGCCGCTCGTGCCGCTCGGTCTCTTCCGCTTGCGCAACGTCGCGACCGCGAACGTCGTCGGCGTTCTCTGGGCGGCTGCGATGTTCGCCTGGTTCTTCCTCTCGGCGCTCTATCTGCAGCTGGTCCTCGGTTACAGCCCGCTCGAGGTTGGGCTCGCGTTCTTGCCGGCAAACCTGATCATGGCTGCGCTCTCGCTCGGTCTCTCGGCGAAGCTCGTCATGCGCTTCGGCATCAGGCCGCCGCTCGTCTCGGGAATGCTCCTGGTCGGCGCGGGCCTCGCTCTCTTCGCGAGGGCACCGGTGGACGGGAGCTTCGTCGTCGATGTGCTTCCAGCCATGATCCTGCTCGGCCTCGGCGTCGGGATGGCGATGAACCCGGTGCTGCTCGCCGCGATGAGCGATGTCGCGCCCGACCAGGCTGGCCTCGCATCCGGCGTCGTCAACACGGCGTTCATGATGGGCGGGGCTCTGGGACTGGCTGTGCTCGCGAGCCTTGCGGCTTCACGGACGGACACCCTCCTCGCCTCGGGCGACGGCGAGCTCGCAGCGCTCACCGGCGGCTACCATGCCGCCTTCATCGTTGGCGCCCTCTTCGCCTTTGCGGCCGCCGCGATCGGTGCCGCGCTCCTGCGGCCGGGGGCCTTCGGGGCGATGCAGCCGGAGGCCGAGGGTGAGAGTGAGTCCGAGCCCGCGGCCGTCGAGGCCGCCTGAACAGAAGAGGGAGCAGGGAGCGAGCCATGGGCAAGGTCGTATTGGACATCTCGATGTCGCTCGACGGGTTCGTCGCAGGGCCGAACCCGACGCTCGAGCGACCGCTGGGCGAGGGAGGCGACGGGCTCCACGAATGGGCCGTCGAGCTCGAGGCGTGGCGCGAGCGCCACGGCCTGACCGGCGGCAAGGTGAATGCAAGCTCAGCACTCGTGGAGAAGTCGCTCGCGAGCACCGGGTCCGTGGTGATGGGCCGGCGGATGTTCAGCGGCGGAGAGGGCCGGTGGGAGGACGATCCGAACGCGGACGGCTGGTGGGGAGACGATCCGCCCTTCCGCGTGCCGGTGTTCGTGCTGACCCACCACGCTCGCGAGCCGCTGCCGAAGGAGCGAGGCACGACGTTCACGTTCGTCACCGACGGCATCGAATCCGCCGTCGAGCAGGCGCGGGCAGCCGCAGGCGATCGGAACATCGCGGTCGGCGGTGGTGCGAACGTCGCCCAGCAGGCTCTGAGTGCCGGGCTGCTCGACGAGATGCAGATCAACCTCGCGCCCGTCTTGCTCGGCGACGGAACACGCTTGTTCGACGGTCTGGGCAGAGCGGGCGTCCGGCTCGAGCCCATTCAGGTCATCGATTCGCCCGGCGTCACACACCTCCGATACAGGGTGAGCACGTGACGTTTCCACGAACGAAGGAGGGGTCGTGCTGAAGAATTCGCCGTTCTATGCAGGTTTTGCGGTCGACGACGTGGCGAAGGCGAGGGCGTTCTACGCAGAGACCCTGGGCGTCGACGTCGTCGACGTCGGTCCTGGCTTACTCGCGCTGCGTGCGGGGAACGGATATGCGGTCCTGATCTACGAGAAGGAGGTGCACGAGCCGGCGGCGCACACCATCGTGAACTTCCCCGTCGACGACATCGACATCGCCGTCGACCGGCTTCGAGAGGCCGGCGTCGAGTTCGAGCGGTACGACCAAGGCCCCATCGAGACGAACGAGAAGGGCATCGCGAATCCTGGGTCTGGCCCGAGGATTGCGTGGTTCAAAGACCCTGCGGGCAACATCCTTTCCGTGCTCGAGAGCTGACTCCAGGGCTGGCGGACGCTGCGGCACGCGCTCGACCGCGAGCCTCACGACTTCCGCGAGTATGCACAGCGCACGACTGCCGAAGGCATTGGAACCGACCGAGGGAGGAAAAGCGATGGATTGGAAGATCGAGCTGGTGTCGATTCCGGTGACCGACGTCGACCGCGCGAAGGCGTTCTACACGGAGAAGGCCGGCTTCAATGCCGACCACGATCACCGAGTCAGCGACGAGATGCGCTTCGTCCAGCTGACGCCTCCTGGGTCGGCGTGCTCGATCGCCCTGGGAACGGGCATCTCGGAATCGAAGCCTGGTTCCGCTCAGGTGCAGATCGTGGTCTCGGACGTCCATGCAGCGCGCGCAGAGCTTGTTGAGCGTGGGACGGAAGTCAGCGACGTCCAGGAGTTCCCGTGGGGCTCGTTCGTCTTCTTCAGCGACCCGGACGGCAATCGCTGGGCCGTGCAGCAGCTACCCGCCCGCAACTAGAGGAGGTTTCGATGGACTTGAAGCTCGAGCTCGTGCTCATTCCCGTCTCGGACGTGGATCGCGCGAAGGCTTTCTACGTCGAGAACGCCGGCTTCAGGCTCGACGTCGACCATCAGCCGAATGACGACTTCCGCGTCGTGCAGATGACGCCACCGGGCTCGGCGTGCTCGATCACGATCGGGATCGGGATCACGAGTGCGCCGCCGGGCTCCTACCGTGGCACGCATCTGGTCGTCACCGACATCGAGGCCGCACGGGCCGAGCTCGTGGAGCGCGGCGTCGAGGTCAGCGAGATCCGGCACATGGGGGCAAGCGGCTGGGAGCCCGGCCCGGATCCCGAGCACCGCGACTACGGCTCCTTCGCCGACTTCAGCGACCCCGACGGGAACACCTGGGTGTTGCAGGAGAGGCGAGGCGAGCCCACGCCACGACCATGACGACGACGAATCGCTCGGTTCCGGACGCGACCGACGGTCAGTCAGCGCAGCTTCCGTCCTCGTGCGCGTCGAGGATGCGAATGCACACCATGAGCGGGCGGTCGCCGCCGGCGCCGCAATAGGCAGCCCGCCGAACGACTATCCATACGGGGAGAGGCAGTACACGGCCGAAGACCTTGGCGGCCACCACTGGACGTTCTCCCAATCGATTGCCGACGTCGATCCCGCCGAGTGGGGTGGGACGCTGATCGACCTCGGAGCCGAGGCCTGAAGTGGGAGTCGAGGGCAGCCTGAGCGAGCTGCGGCGGTCCCTGGCCGGCACCGTCCTCACTCCCGGCGATGCGGACTACGACGCAGCGCGCGTCTGTTTCAACGCACTCGTCGATCGCCGGCCAGCGGTGATCGCACGTTGTCTCGGCGGCGATGACATTGCGACCGCCTTCGATTTCGCCCGTTCGCACTCGCTGGAGATCGCGGTTCGCGGAGGCGGCCACAATCCCGCCGGACACTGCGTCTGCGACGACGGGCTCGTGATCGACCTCTCGGCGATGCGCATGGTCGAGGTGGACGCGAGCGCCCGAGTCGCCCATGCGGACGGCGGCGCGACCTGGCTCGACTTCGACTCGGCCACGCAGGCGTTCGGCCTCGTCACGCCCGGAGGCATCGTCGGCTCCACCGGGGTGTGCGGGCTCACGTTGGGCGGCGGCATCGGCCACTTGACCGCGCAATACGGCCTGACCTGCGACAACCTCGTCGGAGCGGAGATCGTCACCCCGGATGGGACGGTGGTGCATGCGAGTTCCGACGAGAACGCGGATCTCCTCTGGGGCCTGCGCGGCGGAGGCGGCAACTTCGGCGTGGCCACGCGACTGGAGTTCCGGGTGCATCCACTCGAGCGCGTCGTCGGCGGTGTGCTGAGGTACGACGGGAACGGCGTGCGCGACGCTCTTCGCCGCTTCCGCGACATCGCCGCACGTTCTCCGCGCGACCTCAGTTTCCAGGCGGAGCTTTCGGTGGACGAGTCGCTGACGCCGACCCTCGTCGTCCTGCCGTGCTACACGGGCTCGGACGCGGATCCCAAAGAGCTGCGCACACTGCGCTCGGCACCGGGGCTCGTCGACGACGGCACGCGCGCACACTCCTTCGTCGACCAGCAGCGCCTGGTCGACCCGGCGTACGGCGAGAACCGCCACTACTGGAAGGGCCACTTCGTTCGCGAGTTGCCTGACGAGCTGCTCGACGAGCTCCTTCGGCGCATCGTCGCCCTGGGGCGGCCTCCAGGGGGAATCCTGATCGAATCGCTGCACGGCGCGCCGAAGGACGCCGACGCAGGTTTCTCGGCCCTCGCGTATCGCGACGCGGCGTTCAACGTCAGCGTCATGGCAGGCTGGCGCGAGCCAGAGCTGGACCAGCTGCACATCGAGTGGGCACGGGAGACGGCAGCAGCGATCGAGCCGTGGTCCCTCGGCGGTGGCTACGCCAATTACATGCAGGCCGACGAGCCCATCGAGCGCATCCGCGCCGCCTTCGGAGATGCAGCCTTCGAGCGGCTTCGGGCGCTGAAGCGACTCTACGACCCGGCGAACGTCCTCCGCCGCAACCAGAACATCCCACCGCTCTAGCGACCGCACGAGGGGATCCGGCTGCTGGCGCTCGACGGGTCGGACGCTGCGATCCAGCTGCTGGCGCTCGGCGGGCCGAACGCTCAGTCCGGAAGGAGCGGCATCACGACGCCAGGATTTCGACCGAGCAGCACCGCTCGCGTGACGGCCGCGGATCCGAACCGGTCACGCACCTCGTCGAGCGCGGCATCGAGCGCTGCATCGTCACGGCAATCGAACGGGAGTGCGAGCTGAACGCGATCCTCGTCTTCGAGGTTCGTCAGCGAGAGCCCGATGAGCGTCAGGCCGTGTGTCTCGATCAGCGGCGTGGCCGTCGTAAGGAGCCCTCGCGCGGTGTCGAGGATCGGCTGTGTTCTTGCGGTCGCCTGCGGCATCGTCTGCGAACGTGTTGCCCGCGTGAAGTCCGCGAAGCGAAGTCGAAGCACAACTGTGCGACATACCCGCCGTCCCTTCCGGAGCCGGCGAGCGATGCGGTCGACGATCGCGACGACGGTTGCGTCGATCTCGTCGTGCGACCTTGCTCGCCGCCCGAGCGCACGCTGCGACCCGATCGAGCGGCGGCGACGGCCCACGCGAACGGCACGCGGATCGCGGTTGTGAGCGAGCGCATGCAGGTGCCGGCCTGAAGCGCGTCCGAGCATCGCGACGAGCACTTCCTCGTCGAACCGAGCGACGTGTCCGACCGTAGTGATCCCGCGGCTGTGGAGCTTGGCGGCGGTGACTCGACCGACGCCCCATAGCCGCTCGACCGGGAGCGGATGGAGAAACGCGAGCTCGGCGTCCGGAGGCACGACCAGGAGACCATTCGGCTTTGCGACGCCGCTCGCCACCTTGGCGAGGAACTTCGTCCTGGCTATTCCGACGGTGATCGCCAGGCCGACCTGCTCCAGTACTCGCTGCCGGAGCCGCTCGGCGATCTCGGTCGGCGGTCCGGCGAGCCGCTGGAGGCCGCGTACGTCGAGGAACGCCTCGTCGATCGACAGCCCCTCGACGAGCGGCGTCGTGTCCTCGAACACCTCGAACACCGCCTTGCTCGCCTCGGAGTAGGCGGACATCCGAGGTGGCACCACGATCGCCTGCGGACATAGCCGCCGAGCCTGGGCCCCGCCCATCGCTGTGCGGATGCCGTACGCCTTGGCCTCGTAGCTCGCCGCGAGCAC